>DATHZS010000074.1:0-49571 GCA_035458505.1 Anaerolineales bacterium
CAATGAAATAATTTTTACTATAAACATCTTAATTATCTTATTTATAATTATAAAATAAAGTGATGTTGTGTCAAGGACAATATTTTGACGACTCTGTCCCAAAGTTGGTAGGTGAATTTGTGGAAATGGTCAAAAGGCACAATCTTCCCTTCCCCTGAGGCAAGATCAGGTCAGGTTCACACTTGATACCAACAGCCCATTGAGCATCCCTTGCTCTGTCTTGTAGCCCCGCACCGTCCTGGCTCGCATCTTCATGCGGCCGATGGCTTGCTCGGTGCGGTTGTTGGTCCACGGGAGGCCTGGATCGTGGAAGAAAGTCGTATATCGTTCCCAATTCTCACTGAGCCGGATCAGCAGGTGGCGCAGTTCGTCCAGGGGGGTACGATCCTGACCCAGCTTACGGTGTCCAGGCAGTTGTTTGTATAATTCCAATAACTGCTTGCCGCCATCCGGTGGCAGATCCTCCATGATGACCTTGATGCGTTCGATGACCCACAGCCAGTCTTCTGGCAGTCTGTTCCCCAGATCCCAGCAGGCTCTGCCCACCCAGCGGCGCAGGTGGAAGTGACAGACTTGATGTCCGAGGTCGAGCTTCTCGGTGAGCGTGCGGTACATGGCCAGGTCATCGGTGACGATCGCCCCGATCTTGTGCTGCTGCTTGAGCCGCTTCAGCCAGCGGGTCACCCCCGCCATGTCTTTCTCATCGATCGCCCCGATCTCCAGCGGCTGTCCATCTCCCAGGTCGACCGCCACCATCACCCCCTGCCCGTTCACCCAGGCCCCATCAATCCCCACCACCCGGGCAGGTGTCCATTGTTTCCTGCGCCTGATCCCCTCCGCTCCTGCCTGCACGTCCCGCCAGCCGCTCATCCGACTGAGGCTCACCCCAAAAGCGGACAGCAGTGCCTCCAGTTTGCGATAGCTCAAGCCAAATGACCAGCAGATCACTGCCAGCTGTTTCATCCGCTCACTCTGCTGGGCATGACTGATCCCGTCCGGATAGTGCCGGAAGGTGCGTCGGCAGGTCGTGCATTTGTATCGGGCAACTCGCACGCTGCGCACTCTGGGGTCTTTGATCGCTCGCCTTTCTGTCCCCCAGCGTTGGAAAGTTTCCCCTTCACAGTGCGGACATTTTCTCGGTCGCTCAGTTTTGTTTTGCTTGATTTCGGAGAGTTGCAGTACAATCATGGTGAAAGACCTTGCTGATGTGGTTTCGACACCTACATCTTACTCAAGGTCTTTCCTTTTTCCTATCTCAAAACCCACCGAATTTGTGACAGTCACGGTTTTTTTATTAACTTTAACTAATTTAGATTTTTTTGCCCGCTTGCAGTGCGTTCTTTAGATTTTCCGCCACCCGTCCTGCGGTTTGCCCATCCCAAAGGTCCGGACGGGTTTCCAACTGGGTTTCCCGATCCAGAATCTCCCGCACCTGCCCTATCAACCGGCTGGCATCGGAGAGGGCGTTCGTCCCTTCCAGGATCGTGATCGGCCTTTCCGTATTGGGGCGCAGGGTCAGGCATGGAATTCCAAGATAGGTGGTTTCCTCCTGGATGCCGCCCGAGTCGGTGATCACCAGGCGCGCTTGCTGTACCAGTGACATAAACGGGATGTAGCTGACCGGATCCAGCAGCACAATCGACTGGTTCCGTTCCAGCTGAGGCCACAAGCCAAATGCTTTCAGCCGCTCCCGGCTGCGCGGGTGAACCGGAAAGATCAGCGGCAGGTGATCTGCTACAGCTTCCAAGCTCTCCACCAGTGGGCGCAGGGTAGCCGCCTGATCCACATTGGATGGGCGGTGGAGGGTCACCAGGGCATAGCCCCCTGCTGGGATTCCCAGGCTCGCCAGGATCGGGTCAGCGCTGATCCTATCCCGCAGCATCTCGAATGCATCCATCATAATATTTCCAACCCGGACAATCCGCTCTTCCGGAACGCCTTCCCGCCGCAGGTTCTCATCCGCATCCGGTGAGGGAGTCCATAAGAGATCACTGAGTGCGTCGGTGACGATGCGGTTGATCTCCTCCGGCATGGTCCAATCCCGACTGCGCAGCCCGGCCTCCAGGTGAGCAACGGGCAAGAGCAGTTTTTTAGCTGTGATGGCAGCCGCCATAGTAGAGTTCACATCTCCAACCACAACCACATAATCCGGTGGGTCCGCCAGGCAAATCTTCTCATAGGCCAGCATCACCCCGGCAGTCTGTTCAGCATGGCTGCCGGATCCAATCCCGAGATAAATGTCCGGGTCTGGCAAATTGAGGTCCGCCAGGATATCGGAAGACATATTGGCATCATAGTGCTGCCCGGTATGCACCAGGAGCGGGCGCGCCCACCCCTGACGAACCAGTTCATGGTACAGCGGGGCGACTTTCATAAAATTGGGCCGCGCGGCACAGATCAAATGAATCACAGGTTGTTTTTTCATCTCAGCCTTCAGTTTTTACCAGGACTTCAACCGTATCTCCAATTTTTGCGTTCAGTGTTTTGGCAGCATTGCCATTCACCTGGGCAATCAGAAGTTCCTGGGTGCTGGAATACAGCGCGATCAGCTCGCCGGGAGCTTTATCCCCAAAGGTTTTGGCCATCCCGGAGAGCCGGTAATCTCCCACCTGAACGGCAATCACCTTCAATCCAGAGAGATGCTCAGCGGTGATATTAACAAACATATTTCCGAAATGATCGATATGGATCAGTTCGCCGACCAGCGCATTCTCTTGCCGCTGAGGTTTGACCCAGGCGATCCGTACCGGATCCTGGATCGGTTTGCCGAGATCGGTCAACTCCGTGCCCAATGCCATGTGGGCTCCAATCGGGGAAAAGATATCCCGCCCGTGGAAAACATTGCTGATTTCCTCCCGCCAGAACTCCGGCCGGTTGGTATGCACAATTTCCAGCGGCCAGCCCTCTTTTTCAGCCCGCAGGTACAACGGGCTGAAAACGCCATTATCCGGACCGACAAAGAACTGCGTCCCGATGCGGGCCGCAATGGGCCGACGGGACGTCCCCACCCCGGGGTCCACGACCACGACATGCACCGTCCCCTCAGGGAAATAAAACGCCTGCCGCGCCAGGATAAAAGCCGCCTGCCGGATGTTCTGCGGGGCTACCTGGTGAGAGATGTCGGCAATCTGCATTTCTGGCGCGATTCCCCAGATGATCCCCTTCATCACGCCCACATTGCCGTCCTCAGTACCAAAATCGGTTGTCAGCGTTATTACGTTCAATTTGCGTACTCCAGATAATAAAGATACCTTGAACTGGTCTTACAAACAAACTCAATCATACCAGAAGAACCCCCTGTGATGATTTTTAGTTTTCCAGGATAGTTTCTTGGGCTCCTGCCTGCTTAAATTCCCTTCACCATATACAGATCGCCCATCTCGAACCCCCGCCCGGCATAGTACTCCCGCGTCCCAACTGCCGAGATCACGGCCAGCGTATCATAACCCTTTTCCCTGGCGAGTTCCTCAGCCCGTTCCAGCAGGCTGGTCCCGAGCCCGATGTGCTGGGCCGCACCTTCCTTGCTGTCCCCAACCTCGACCGACTGCCCGTACACATGCACTTCGCGGATCAGAGCTGCCCCTGCCAGATCTTTAAGGCCGGTTTCCGGTGACTCAGCGCCCGGCAGCGACAGGCGCAAAAAGCCGGCCAGGCGGTCTTCCGGAGTATTGAACGCCAGGAAATGCTCCTCTGCTTCGCCGGTCTGGTATACCAGATCGCTGAACACCAGGGAGCCTTCATCCACACTGCGGCCGCGTACCTCGCGGCAGCGCACGCATTGGCAGGCGGTTCCGCGCTGCTTCATCTCATTGTGCACATCCATGCGCAGGCTGGTGCGCTTGTTCCCCGCCACCACATTGGTCGATGGAATATCCCGGATCACCCGGTTGATTCTGCAGTAGCGCGGCACGGTCGGTTTGATCTCGACCAGCAGTTCGATCAATTCTTCGGTGGTATACGGCTGATACAGCCCTTTCTGCCAGTATTGGTACAGCTCAGCATTTTCCAGCAGTTGGTTGGGATAAATTTTGATTTCGTCCGGGCAATGCCCCTCCCACATGCGGGCAAAATCCAGCCGGTCACTCTCCGGTGTAGCCCCATACAGGTTTGGCATCCAGTGCAGCACGATCTTAAACCCGGCCGCTCGCAGCAAGGCAACCGCCCGGCGGGTGGCCTGGGCATCGTGACCGCGTTTGTTGATCTCCAAAATATGGTCATCAAAGCTCTGGGCACCTAACTGCACCTTCGTGACACCCAGGTAGCGCAGCCAGGCCAGTTCCTCAGCATCGATATGGTCCGGGCGGGTTTCGATCACCAGGCCAACATTGCGGTGTGCAGCGGTCTGGTTAACTTCCTGTGCAGCGGCCAGGTCCAAGCGGTCCAATGGCATTCGTTCCTGGTAGACCTCTGGGGCGTGGCTGGCCCCGGCGCCATTCATCGCATCAAACAGGCGGTGGACAAACCACTCCTGGTAATCTTTGCGGTAAGAACTCCAGGTCCCTCCCAGGATCAACAGCTCGATCTTGTCCGTGGGATGTCCGACCGCGTCCAGGGCTTCGATCCGGGCGGCAACCTGCTCGTACGGATCGAATTGGTGATGTAACGCCCGCATGGCCCCCGGTTCATCGGGTAAATAGCTCTTGGGCATGCGCACATCTGTCGGGCAGAAGATGCACTTGCCCGGACAAGGATACGGCTTGGTCAGCACTGTCACCACCGTCACCCCAGATTGTGTGCGGGTGGGTTTCATCCGGATCTTGGATAGCAAGACCTGGTCTTCATCCATTTCCCCTGTTTCCACCATCTCCCGGTAAGCCGCCACCAGCAAATGTTTCCCGATATACCCGCCCCCCTCGGCAGTAATCGGGTGCCGGCGAATGGCCTCAAAAACTTTCATCCCTTGCTGAATATCATTCAGCGCGGCGCGCGCCAACTCCAGCTTCTCAGGCGTGTGGCGCTTACGTTCATTCCAGTCTTCAATTTGATCTTTCAGAGTGTCCATTAATATTTACCGTTCAAAAGAGTTCCAGCCAAGCTCATGGTATCGCTGCCTTGCATTAAGGGTCACATCCCCTATAATACAGGTATGCAACCCGAAATTGCCCAACAGCTACTTGAGCTTAACCATCAATTTTACCAGACCTTTGCCGATGATTTTTCAGAAACCCGGCAGAGGCTCCAGCCTGGTGTGATCCGCGCAGTCGCAAGCATCCCACCAGATGCCAGCCTGCTCGATCTGGGATGCGGAAACGGACTACTGGCTGCCTACCTGAACAAGCACGGCCACCAGGGACGGTTTGTGGGAATTGACACCTCACCGAATCTGATCAAGTTCGCCGAGCAGCAAAACCTGCCCAACACCACCTTCTTTCAGGCAGACCTGACTGGCACAAACTGGACCGATCGGCTTGAGCAGGATCAATTCAATGTGGTGGTTTGCTTCGCAGTCCTCCATCACATCCCATCAGTTCCCCTGCGCATCCGGTTCCTGCAACAGGTTAGGAGCTTATTGCAGCCGGATGGAGTCCTGATCCATTCGAACTGGCAATTCCTGAACAGTCCCAGGCTGAGCGCCCGCATCCAACCCTGGGAGCAGATCGGCTTGACCGATGACCAGGTAGATGAACATGATTATCTGATGGATTGGCGCCGCGGGGGAACGGGACTTCGCTATGTGCATTATTTCAGCAGCGAAGAACTGCACTCACTTGCCAGCCAGACAGATTTCCAGGTGAAATACGAATTCACCTCAGATGGAGCCAGTGGCGACCTGGGACTATACCAGGTCTGGCAGCCCAATCCCAAACAGGATTAAATTCAGCCACAAGCCACCCGTTTCACAGCAATTGGGTTGACGCACAATGGCTCTTTAGGCGGAGTTTTTAACCGGCAGGTGAATAGGAAATATCACTGCCTTTGACTCATCTTTCATCTGGATGAAACGATGAACTGGCAGACCGAACGAACCAATTGAAAAAGATCAATTGGCTATTGAATTGAGAAATCCACTAAACGCTTAGGACATTGCCGCGTCGAGCGTAATCCCAATTTCGGTAAAGACATTCCCGATGGTGGGGGCCAGGAACTGCATTGCCACAATCACGACAACTGCAATCAGGACAATAATTAAAGCATACTCGACCAGCCCTTGGCCTTTTTCAGATAATAACATAAATAACCTCTCGTATATAAATAGTTCTCAATAGGAATAAAATAAGTCTATTGAGTAAATAAGTACTTCATAATATCATAAAATCAACCTTAAAATCAAATGCAAATTGGTTTCAAATCTCTCCCGGGATAATTGCTGGCACATGGCACAGACTAAACAAAAGAAACATTTTTCGAAGCGTCTCCTTTCCGGATAAATGCCGGTATCATTGTTTTGAGAAGATACTCAAGATTTAAATAAATAGTCAATCTGATCCCCAACAGAAACATCATTCCATTGCCGAGCCGACTTCGCTGAACGCATTCCCAACCTCGGGCGAGATTGCGGACATCGCTAAAATAACCACCACAGCGACCAGCACAATAATTAGAGCATATTCTAGAAGCCCCTGCCCTCTTTCATCTAACTGCAAAAATGTGATAAGTGATTTCATTGCTACACCTCAACGAATGTTTAAAACTAAAGATACTATTGATCTTAATTGTGTTTTTACCTTTTTTGGCAGGCTAAATCTTGCTTCTAAGATGCTAAAACGATAGCCAAATCTATCTGGACATCTTTAAATCTTAATGCCCGGAATGTACCGAAATACATTCCTGAAATCCCAATAGTGAATGCCCATGAGGCCCCCCTGTTGATTTTATCTTATCAGATATTACAATACTTAATAATGACAAAATCATTACACCCAAAATCATCTGGGCAGAAATTTCACCTCCGAAGAATGAGTTTTACAATAGAACTGGTAATATGGGGGTTAAATAGACCACTGCGCCAGGTTGCTTGGAGCTCACAGTTTGACACTTATTGGCGGTGGAGTATTTAGATGATACTACCGACCCGCCCGGTTCTCTTCAGGTGACAAGCCCAAGAATTACCAAAAGACGCAGTGGCCTACTTTCTGGTTGTGAACACATTATAAATGAAATTTTTCACAAAGTCAACAATCTGATGTGCCTCCGGTTCTTTCGCCGATCAGAATTCACTCGCCCGATGAGAACGACTTGCACCGCCGGGTTTCCCTTACTGTGAAGCAAAAATAATACTTACCAACCCGGGCATCCACCCCCGTTCCCCCGCAAGAGAACCCCGAATCATGGTAAACTTTTTTCCTGATGGAAACAAAAACATTGCACACGCTCGAATTCGATAAAGTCCGTGAAAACCTGGCGGAGTACACAGCCTTTTCGCCATCCAGAGACTTGGCCCTCTCCCTGCGCCCCACCGCAGACTTCCATACCGCGCGTCAGCTGATGGACGAAACCACAGAAGCGCGCCTGTTGATCGAAACAGAGCCGCACACAACCATCGGGGGCGCACGCGATATCCGGGAACTGGCCAGGGCGGCCAGCCGAGGGATTGTTCTAACCCCCGCGGACCTGATGGACATCAAATCCACCCTGATCTCAGCCCGCCGGATCGCCCGGCAGCTCGAGCGTGCTGAGCAAACCTCTCCCTACCTGGCAGAAATCGTCATCGCGATTCCTGCCCCACTTGGGCTTGTTGATTTGATTTCCAAAACCATCTCCGACCGAGGCGAGATCCTGGACTCTGCTTCCGCCAAATTGGAAGAGGTACGAAATCAACTGCGCATCACACATGACCGCTTGCTGACCAGGATGCAAAAACTCCTTAACAGCGACCGCATCTCCCCCTACCTGCAAGAATCACTGGTCACACAAAGAGAAGGCCGCTATGTTCTGCCGATCAAAGCCGAGGCGCGCGGGCGGGTTAAATCCGTCGTCCACGATGTTTCTGCTTCTGGCGCGACCCTTTTTGTTGAACCGCTTCAGGTCGTGGAACTGAACAACCAATGGCGCGAACTGCAGGTAGCGGAGAAAGAAGAAGAACGCCGCATCCTGGCAGAGATTTCAGCCCAGATGGGCAGCCACCATAAAGAACTCGTCACGATTGTCGATATCCTCGCCCGCCTGGACCTGATCTTTGCGAAAGCCAAATATGCCGAAGTCCTCCAGGCCGCTCCCCCAAAACTGGTGCGGTTCCCTTCCAAAAGACAGGGACTCAACCCGCGATTGACGATTAAACTTTGGCAGGCGCGCCACCCCCTCCTGGATCCAGACATGGTCATCCCGATTGATGTGACCATCGACCCGGAGACCTACATCTTACTGATTACCGGGCCGAACACCGGAGGAAAAACCGTCACCCTCAAAACGGTCGGGCTGATGGCCTGCATGGCTCAATCGGGAATGCATCTGCCTGCTCAAGCAGGGTCAGAGATCAGCGTCTTTGAAAATCTCTATGCCGATATCGGTGACGAACAATCGATTGAACAGTCGCTCTCCACATTTTCCGGTCACATTACCAATATCATCCACATCCTGGACCAGGCCAACCAGAACACACTGGTTATTCTCGACGAACTGGGAGCAGGGACCGATCCTCAGGAAGGGGCTGCCCTGGCACAGGCCATCCTGACCTTCCTGGTAGAACGGGGCATCCCGACCCTGGTTGCCACCCATTATCCCGAATTGAAAGCCTATGCGCATAATACTCCGGGCGTCATCAATGCCTCGATGGCCTTCAACCTGGAAACCTTGCGCCCAACCTACCACCTGACCATCGGCCTGCCGGGCCGCTCGAATGCCTTGTATATCGCCGAACGGTTGGGGGTGCGCCAGGAGATTATTGACTACGCCCGGCATAAAATTAACCCAACTGACCTGCAGGCGGACGATCTACTCGATGAAATCCACCGCCAGCGAGACTTGGCCCAGGCGGCAAGAACCGAGGCAGAAAAAATCCAACAGCAAGCCGAAAAGCTCCGGACACAGCTGGCTGAACAGTTGGAGAAGATCGAAGATGAACGCATCGACATCCTTGCCGAAGCACAGCAGCAAGCCCAGCTTGAGATCGAAGCCGTACAGGAAGAATTGAGAAAAGCTCGCCGCCAGCTAGCCCTGGCACGCCAGCCGCTTGAAGTGGTGGACGAGGTGGAAGAAACCATTCGAGAGGTCGAAGCGCAGGTGGAAAAACCCGCCGAACGCCACCAGGTTGTCCGGGAACTGCCCCAGGCAGTTGCACAGCGCCCCATCCGTCTCGGAGACAAAGTAAAACTGCGCACCCTGGGAAAAGAAGGCGTCGTCTCCTCGCTTGGAGAAGAGCAAGCCGAGATCATGATCGGGAATCTGCGCGTCCGGGTAGATCTATACGACCTGGACCTGATCAGCGGGGAACCGCAGGAAAAACCTAAAAAACACGTGCCGACTGAAGCAGTCAGTTTCTCTGCTCCTTCTCCCGGCGTCGAACTCTCGTTACGCGGCCTGACTGTGGATGAGGCCATCGAGAAACTGGAACATTACCTTGATCGGGCCTACCTCTCTGGTCTGCCGTATGCCCGGATCGTGCACGGTAAGGGAACGGGAAAATTACGCGATGCCGTCCGACAAATGGTCAGAAACCATCCATATGTCGAGCGTTTTGAAGCAGGCGGCCGCAGTGAAGGCGGCGACGGGGTCACTGTAGTATTTATGGCCAAAGGGTAAGGAACAGTTTATTAAAACTGGTCGAATGGACGACTCTGTCCTGGTTCGATCAGGTCACATCACCTCTTTGGCACCGATCTCTGTCAGGGATTTTGGTTCGCGGTTGATAAAAGAAATCCCTCCGACGATCAAAACCATTCCCCCCACAATTCCCCAGGTGATGGATTCATTCAGCAGGAGCGCTCCGCCGATAGTGGCGACCACGGGAGTGACGTAGGCCGTCAGAGCGGCAGCCGTCGCGCCGAAATTATTGATGATATAAAACGACATCAGAGTTGCCAGGAAAGTACCCGCAATCGACGCCCATCCCAGTGCAGCAACTCCGGTCAAGGTCACCTTGCTCAGGTCAAAGCCGGACGAACCGAGCGAAAGCGGCACTACAACCAACGCCGACAACCACATCCGAATACTGGAAACATCGAAAGCATCCATGCCCTTCATCGCCCGCCGGGTGAAGATCATCGCTGCGCTGCTCGATACCATCGCAAAAAATGCCAGCAAATAACCCAACGGGTTCACCTGGGTAACCTCAGGCAGCCCGGACTCACCCAAACCCAGCATCAGCAATGCCCCGCTCAGGGCTAGCATCACGCCAACCATCTTGCGCAGGGAAAGCTGTTCCTCCGGCAGGAAGAAATGCGCCAGCACTACCGTGATCGCGGGATTAAGTGTGATCAGCATCGAAGTTACCCCGCTGGACTGAAACTTCAAAGCAATCACCAAAAAATTCATCGGGATGATCGTACCGAATACGGCCAGCACAGCAGACTTCCACCACAGTTCTTTGCCGCGCGGCCAGTGTCTCCCCTGAAGGGAAAACAGGTAAATCAGGGCAAATGCAGCTCCAGCCAGCAGCAGCCTCACTCCGACATAGGTGGTCGGCGAAAATTGGCCAACCGCAAAACGGGAAGCCAGCACAGTCCCGCCATACATGAACCCAAGCGCAAGAATATACGGTAGAGATTGTATCGGCAAGGCAGTTCCTCGAAGGCCTACGTTTTAGAAAGTCAACGCGATCCTGAAAATTTGATCATCAATCAACATCACAGATTCACTCCCAAATCACCCACCTGTAATAGACGCCATGATAACGCTAACGGTAACGCAAAATATCTTCCGGGGCAAAGTAAACCTCTTCTTTGCCACGCAGTTTGTCTTCCACCTTCTTGGCAATCAGATCGAGGTGGCCTGGTGTGTGCACAAAATCCAGCTGGTCCGCCGGGATGGTCAGCACCGGGCAAAGGTGGAACCCTCCGATCCAATCCTTGTATAGATCGTTTAATTGTGTCAGATACTCGGCGGAGATGGTGCTTTCAAAATCCCGTCCTCGCGTGCTGATCCGTGCCAGCAGCGTTTCTACCGGGGCGCTCAGGTACAAGACCAAATCCGGTGGGTTGAGCATGGTGATGAACAGCTCGAACAGCTCACGGTACGTGGCATAGTCGGTCTCGGTCATATTCCCTTGCAGGTAGAGGTTGCGGGCAAAGATTTCTGCATCTTCGTACACGGTGCGGTCCTGCAATACAGAAGACGTACTCATCAGCAGTTCAAAATGAGAGCGCATCCGATGGGTGAGGAAATACACCTGGGACTGAAACGCCCAGACTTTCATATCCAGATAGAAGTTCTTCAGGTACGGGTTTTCAGCAACCGGCTCAAAGTAAGGCTCCCAACCCATTTTGGCGCACAGCTTTTCCACCAGCGTGGACTTTCCGGCTCCAATATTCCCGGCAACTGCGACAAATTTTTTCACTCAGCATCCTCCTCGAAATAGGCAACCGCCCTGCCCGCTTCTCCATCCATAATCAGATGGACGTGGTGATCAGGCAGGTAATCATTCACCCGCACCAGCCGAAGCATATCCACCAGATTTTCAGCATCGGGCAGATATTCCAGCAAACAACTCTCAGCCTTGTAAAAGAAATCTCGGTTAAAGCTCACGTCATCATCATCGAGGTAAATCGCCAGGGGATAGATCGATGATTCGAGCAAATCCTGAAAGAAATGGGTGCCAAAAGAAGGTTCGGGTGCGGTACCCACCCCTTCCCCAGATAGTTCGACCAATGCCCGGGTATTATAAATATCGGAATACCCCACGCTGATTCCCAGGTCGGGTGTTGTTGTGCCCCACCGTCCCGGACCGAGGCAAATAAAACTCTTATCTGCCAGCCGCAGGTTCAGCCGGCTGATCGACCGGACCAATTTGACCCTCTCATCGTCCGTCTTCAGGCTGAAATATCCTTCAGGCGTGACAAACAGGACATACTGGATATTCTCTACATGCCCATGAGGCAGCACCTGGAATGTGGCGAAAAGGATCTTCTCATCAGGCAGGTGCTTCGGAATCTGCACTTCTGTTTCCTGCAGCAGGCTTTGCGGCCGGCACTGTAAGATGCTGATCTCCGCTTCCGGGTTTCGTGATCCGGGGTCGATGATGGAAACGGCAAATTCCAGATCTACCGGGGATTGATAGTGAGTGGACAAGGTATGCAGCATCCGCTTCATCCGGTCTACGAATGGTGTTCTGCGCAGCATCTCATCCATATTCACGATCAGGTCCTTTAAATCTTGCTGAAGCAGGTTGCTGCGGATCGGGGAAAAATATCCGTCTTTATACACCTGAGCAATGTAACGCAAAATCGGATATTGTTTTTCCAAAACATCATGTATCGAAAGGGTGCGGAATTGGTTGGCAGACAAATCGATCAGGTCAACTTCTTTTTGAGAATACCGGCTGAGCGAACGCGGGTCGGAATGGGCATACAGCATCGGGTGACTGAGCGCGACCAGTCGGGGGAAATCACTCCCAACCCTGTCCACAGCCCGGGTTCCCAGCCCCCACACCAACCGCAGGAAGCCGGCATCGCGGTCAATTTGCGGTGACCAGCGGTACAGGTTCTGGCTGAACCCAACCCCGGCAGCATGCGGCAAAAAATATTTCCCCAGCGTTTCACCCTGCACCACCTGGATCAGCACAGCAATTCTTTCATCATAATCTTGCAGGTCTTTGCTGCGGCGGTACAGCAGCGGCTCAGGGCTGAGCGCGCTGGCATACACCTTAATAATCGCTCTCTCGAACATCCTGAAATTTTCTTCCGGCGTGCCCTGGTTGGGACAAAAATGGGATTCGTATTTTCCTGCAAATGAAGTGCCGAAATTATCCTCCAGGAGACTGGAGGAACGCACAATAACTGGAGCGCTTTGGATATTTTGCAAAATATATTGCAATTCTTCACGAATATCCGGCGGAAACACCCCTGCCAGATATTCTTCCTGGATGCGCGGATAATCTGTCCGGATCTCTTCCTCAGATTTATACTTTTGGTCGCTCCATTTCATCAGGTTATTATGCGCCATGAAAGCATACATCACATCTGCGCCCAGGAAATACGATTCCGGGATGCGGATATTCTCTTTGATATCTTCATCCCCTACCGCAGAGAGAATACTTTTCGCCAGCAGCATGCCGGCTGCCTTTCCGCCAATTTTACCGCTGCCGATCTTGCGCTCGCGGATATCCAGTAAGTCTGCCAGGGTAAACCACTTTTTGGCGATCTTGATATACGCCAACTGGTCGCTGATCATGTTGCGGATCAGCACCACCTTGATCTCTTCCAGGTTGGCGTTGTAATTTTTGCGCTCCTCCGCTGGCAGGCGGCTGATCCTGAGCGCCTGGTCGACCAGGATCTCCTGGGGGGCCAGTTCTGCATTCCAGTTCGCCAGCCACTCATCCTGCAGCGCCCCGCGCTCTTCCAGCACGGTTCGAACCAATTCCTCAAACAACTCGAAGGAAAGATTGTTGGCAAAATGCAGCTCGGTGAGGTACCCGCGCGTTTTTTTCAAGCGCGCCAGCCAGACGTCTTCCGGTTCTTCTCCGTAAGGGTCTGTCAGCCCTTCCCGCAGCTGAGATTCGATCGCCAATTGGCGTACCTGCCCATTAAATTCGGCTGCTGAGAGGATCCCGCGTGAAAAGAGCTCTTGCCGCATCAGCGACCGGATCCGATTTTGCAGGATCGGGTACTGCGCCAGCATGAGATAAATTCGAAAGGAAGGATCAGCAGATGAATGTGGCAGGGTCATATCTCAACACCAAAAACAAGGCTGTTCTGTTGAACAATCCCTATTATCTCACTTAAATTCGAATCGATGACCATCAGGATCATCATTCATGGAATTTTGGGCTAATTGCCCAGGTGCATCGGCATAATCACATGGAGAAAATCGTTATCTCCCATTGGGCGGATGACACCAGGGGCCGCAGCGGCGGTTGTTTCCAGGGCTACGTTGGGAGTCCCAACAATGTCGAGCACCTCTCGCAGATAGCGCACATTGAACGCGATCAGCACCGCCTGACCTTCGATGGTTGCCTCCACCACAGCTTCACTGGAACCGGTTTCCTCAGACTGGGCAGAAATCTCCACCGAACCAGGCTGAATTTCATCGCCAGGGGTGATGTTCAGCCGGGCAATATGGGAACCATCCCGGGCGAAAATCTCCGCCTGCTTGCAGGCTTTGAGAAACGCACTCGATGAAACAATCGTGCGGGTATTGTGCATGGTAGGAATGATCTGTGCAAAATCCGGAAACACCCCTTCAATCACCTGTGAAGTCAGCTCGATATCTTTTGAATGGAAGATGACCTGGTTGCGGCCTTGCGGCAGCACCATGGTGACGGTCTCTTCTCCATCACTGATGATGCGTGCCAGTTCGGTCAATGCTCGTGCCGGGATGATCACATTAATTGGGTCGTCAAACATCCCAGACAGTTCAGAGTTGCGCACGGAGAGCCTAAAACCATCCGCGGCGGCCATCGTCACTTTCTTCCCATCTACCCTCATCAGCACACCAGTCAATACCGGGCGGGCTTCATCGGTGGAAGCAGCAAACACAACCTGCCGGATCATTTCTCGCAGTTCCGTTACCTTGAAATCTACCCCGCCGTTCAGATCGGGGACCGGCATGGGGGGAAATTCTTGAGCGTCGATGCATTTAATATCCGTATTTGAGGCACCAGAGCGGACATGCAGCGTTTGCGTGCGGACAGCCAGGTCAATGTCCACCGGGCCATCCGGCAGAGTGTTGACCAGATCCGAAAATGTTCGGGCGGGGACGGTGGTAGACCCTTCTTCCTCAATCTTGGCACCGATCCAACAGGTGATCCCAATTTCCAGATTGGTTGCAGACAGCCTTAAGCGACCTTCATCAGTCGCTACCAGCACATTCGCCAATACCGGCAGGGTGCTGCGTGGGGATACGGCACGCGAGACGATACTCAGGCCATGCGCAAGGTTCTCTTGTAAGACAGATACTTTCATGGCAGACTTCCCTTCCTCTACTACGCGGTGTAAATCAATAAGAGCAAGATACGCTCCTTGATTCAAAATTAATTAACACAAAAAGGACATCCAAACATTTAGATTGGTTGGCTATCAAAAGTATACAATGAGACGCCTTTTTTTACCAGAATTCCATTTAGATAGGAAGAAAAATCATCCCCAAAGCGGTAAATGATGTAAAAAGCCCTACCGCGCAGTTCAGCGATCAGGTTCGCCGGGGCGGGATATAATCACCAGGTAGGGACCCAGGACAGGCACTACCACCGCGAATAACCCCCATAACAAATACGCCAGGGTGGTTAGTTTGCGCTGCCGCAGGTAGAAGATCGCCACCATCACCATCCCAAACAGACAGGCAAACAACATGATTCTCAGAATCTCGTCAGGTGTCCACATAATAACAGAACTAATGTTCTGATTTATTGTACGATATTTTCACCCTCAGGGCAAGTCAATTTACCAGCGCGATCCTGTGATCCACAAAAAAATTTATGTGATCCTCACCAACAGCAATCCACATGTTAAAATGTCAGCATCGACTGGTTTTTTAACCCGAGGAGAAACGATGGCCAAACCGCAGGTTTTTGTCACTCGCACGTTGCCCGAACCCGCCCTCAGTCAGCTAAATGAAGCCGTCCAGGCTGAGGTCTGGACACACGAACTCCCACCCGACCGGCACACCCTCCTGGAAAAGGTCACGGGAAAAGACGGCCTGCTGTGCCTGCTGACCGATAAAATAGACGGAGCATTGATGGATGCCGCCGGACCGCGGCTGAAAGTGATTTCAAATTGTGCCGTTGGGGTAGATAACATTGACCTGACCGCCGCCACTTCCCGCAGCATACCTGTTGGAAACACACCCGGGATCCTCACCGAAACGACCGCCGATTTCGCGTTTGCCCTGCTGATGGCGGCAGCCCGCCGCGTGATTGAAGGAGACCAGTACGTCCGGGCAGGCCGTTGGCAGACCTGGGGGCTGACCTTACTGCTCGGCCAGGATGTGGCCGGTAGCACCCTGGGATTGGTCGGGTTTGGCCGCATCGGGCAGGCGGTTGCCCGCCGGGCAGCAGGTTTCAACATGCGCGTGATCTATTACGACCCACATCACCAGATTGGCCCGGAAGACCCACCGGCAGAAAAAGTGGATTTCGAGACGTTGCTGGCTGAATCCGATTTTATCAGCCTGCACACCCCGCTGAACCCGGACACCCACCACCTGATCGGAGCCGAACAGTTTGCCATGATGAAGCCCAGTGCCATCCTGATCAACACTGCCCGCGGTCCAGTGATCAACCCCAGTGCGCTTTATCATGCGCTGAAACATGGCCAGATTGCTCGGGCCGCCTTGGACGTCACCGAACCGGAGCCGATCCCCCCAGGTGATCCACTGCTGGGGCTGGAGAACCTGATTATTGCCCCCCACATCGCCAGCGCCAGCCATGCCACCCGCGGGAAAATGGCCCAGATGGCAGTCGAGAACCTGCTGGCAGGGCTGGCAGGTGACCCCTTGCCCAACTGTGTCAACCCGCAAGTGTACAGAAGTTAGCCATGAATGAAAATGTGTGTGGTGCCTCTGATGGGGTTCATTCCGGAGATTGCTTCAGTCGCCATGCTCCTTCGCAATGACTGGAGGCCCCATTCTGTCATTGCAAGAGAAGCGGTGCAGCTTGTTGCACCGCTGACCGTGGCAATCTTGAGGATAAGTTAGGCATACCTGCGAATTTCGTCACCCCGATAAAAATCACTCAAAACAAATTGGAAATTTTCCAGTTATAATAATCCCGCTTATCTGAGCACCTCCCTGAAATCATCTCCGGGTTTTAGCGACACAACGATGCTAATATCGAATAGCAAACCCAGAGCAGAACATATCCACTAGTAGAAAAGAGAGTACATAAATGAAATACAGAATTGAATCTTTGCTTGCGGCCCGCCAATTTGTCGTCCCCCAGATCGTCGGCGACCGGATCTATTTCATCAGCAACCTGAGCGGCCACATGAGCCTGTATGCCATGGATTACGGCGGCAGCGTGCCAGAACCGCTCCTTCCACCGCATATCGCCCTGCAAAACCCGCACCTGATGAATGGAGACTCCTTCTACGTCTTCCCCAACCTGGGCAAAATCCTGGTGATGATCGACAATGATGGTGACGAGAATTACCTGCCGAAATTCATCCCGATCGATGGCGGTTTCCCGGAAGACCCATTTGATGGATTCTTTGATGACTACCGGGTGCATGTCGGTGATTGTAATCTCGAAAAGAACACGGCATTTTTCCTGGCCGAATCACGCAAAGAACCGCTCTATGTGTGCTTTCTGGTTAACCTGGAAACAATGGAGTCCGAAAAAATTGCCGAGAGCCCTTACGGCATCTTCCCGGATGCAAAAACAGAAGATCTCTCCAGACTGATCATGGTTGAAGGCTATTCACCCGGAGACCATGTGGTCTACGAGTGGAAAAAAGGCCAGGACAAGCTTGATCTGATCTACGGGAAACCGCTTGCAGAGCGTGCTGAGGGAGAGGAGATCCCCCGCAACGGGATCGGTGCAGGCCATTACATCAAAGATCAACAAACCCTGTTCTTTCATACCACCCTGTTCAAAGACACCGGCAGCCTGGGGTATTTTGATCTCAGCAACCCGGCCGAAGTCAAGCCAATGGAGATCACCGGGCTGAAGCACAGCGGGGCCGGGGAATTTGGGGGCGCACAGCACCTGACCGGAGACCGCTACCTGTTGAACTTCAACATCGACGGCGTATCATGGCTGTACGAAGCCCGGCTGGATGAAAGCGCGATGACAATGAACGCCGGAGCCGTGATTGCAGGCCAGGGTGAGATCGCCAGCGGGGTGCTCGAGCACCATTACTACGATAAACAAGGCGACCGCCACATCCTGTCGTATTCCACTGCGGTCTCCCCCACCCAAATTTATACCGTTGAAGGCCCAAACAAGGACAAAGTGGCACAGCACACCCGTGAGCGAACCCTGGGCATCCCGGAGGAATTCCTCTCTGGCGGAGAAGATGCCTCCTACACCTCCTTCGATGGACTGCGCGTATCTGCCAGGCTGTACCTTCCCGCAGAAGAATTAGGCTACCAGGGACCGCGCCCGCTGGTCTATTATGTCCATGGCGGGCCGCAAAGCCAGGAACGCCCCGACTTCGCCTGGTTTTCGATGCCCCTGATCCAGATGCTCACCCTGCGCGGTTTCGCGGTCTTTGTTCCCAACGTGCGCGGCAGCAGCGGGTATGGTCTGGCCTACATGCAGAAAGTGGAGCGCGACTGGGGCGGCGATGACCGCCTGGATCACGTGCACGCCATGACCGAAGTGCTGCCCAAAGACCCGCGCATTGATGTCAACCGGGCAGCGGTGGTCGGCCGTTCGTACGGCGGGTATATGACCCTTATCCTGGCGTTCCGTCACCCGGAATTATGGTCGGCATCGATCGATATGTTCGGCCCATACGACCTGTTCACCTTCATCGACCGCCTGCCGCCAACCTGGCAGCCTTACTTCAAGCTCACCGTAGGCGATCCCGAAAAAGATAAAGAGGCTTTGATCCGCATGTCTCCGAAAACCTATATGGAACAACTCGGCTGCCCGATGCTGGTCATCCAGGGTGCCAATGACCCGCGGGTCGTCGAGCAGGAATCCAGAGATGTGGTGGAACAGCTCCAGGCGGCCGGCAAACAAGCCGAGATCTACGTCTTCGAAGATGAAGGGCACGATGTGGTCAAGTACCCGAACCGGGTCAAGGTGTACAACATGATCGTGGAGTACTTCGAAAAACACCTCAATCCCTAAAAAACACCTGCCGCTTAACCTTTCAGCCCGTCAGGATCCATCACCCTGACGGGCTTTTTATTCTGTTTTTGCTTTTCGGAAGAATTCTCATCATCCTCTTAACTACCAGGCTTGACTCAAACTTTGACATTTATTAAAATAATTCCAATCGCTAAAATATATTTTAACGAAAGGATTTATTTTGACAAAACAAACATTTCGCCCGGACGATTTCCGCAGCATCCAGGACATGGAAGCCCTCAAGACCATGGCCGACCCGCTGCGCAACCAGATCATGGAAGTCCTCACACCCCATTCGATGACGGTTAACCAGGTCTCGACAAAGTTGGGGGTCGAGAGCAGCAAACTGTATTACCACTTCAACTTACTCGAAAAACACGGATTTATTCAGGTCGTCGAGACCACCCAGCGCGGCAACCTGATCGAGAAGCATTATCGCGTCACCGCCTACCACTTCAAACTCGCGGATGATGTATTCAACTTTAATGTGGACACCCCTGAAGGCACAGAGAATATCATCACGATGCTGCTGACCAGTATCGATGCCACCCGTGAAGACATTCGTCGCAGCATATATGCCCGTCACCAGCAAATCATCCAGGGTGCCAAACCAAAATTACGGTCTGTCCTCAAACACCGCGAAGTGTACAACCTGCCAGACGAAAAAGCCAAAGAATTTCATCAGCGGTTAGAAGCTTTGATAAAAGAATTTGAGCAGGAAGCAGAGGCTGTTGACACCGAATCCGAAGAGACCCTGCCATGGGCTCTATCGGTGGTGCTTTACCCCAGTTTTTACTTTGATTCAGATACAGACGCTACGGAAGGAAAATCATAGTTATGCAAACCCAAAATTCTCATAACCAACCAAAAAAGATGACCACATTCCTGATCATCTGGGTCGGACAATTTATCTCAATTGTGGGGTCCGGCCTGACCGGTTTCGGCTTGAGTGTGTGGGTCTTCACCCAGACAGGCAAAGCCACCCCGATGGCAATCACCGCCCTGGCGTTCAACCTGCCGCGCATTCTGCTCTCCCCGATAGCCGGGAGCGTGGCTGACCGTTTCAACCGCAAACGGATCATGGTCATCGCCGATACCGCGGCCGTGCTGATCACCGCCGGCCTGGCCGTCCTGATTTACAACGATATGCTTCAAATCTGGCATATTTACCTGTCAGCGGCCTTGTCTTCCGCCTTCAGTTCTTTCCAGGAGCCGGCATACCGCGCCTCGATCACCATGCTGGTACCCAAGAAGGATCTTGCCCGTGCGGCAGGTATCCAGCAGATTGGCAGCGCCATGCAGGCGATCCTGGTCCCGGTGCTGGCGGGCTCCCTCTACGGGTTGATCGGCTTCCGCGGCATCATCCTGATCGATATTGCCACCTTCTTCTTTGCCATCGGAGCCCTGATTTGGGCGCGCATCCCGCAGCCCAAACCGGTTACCGATACCGGTAACGGAGAAAAAAGCTCAATGCTCGGGGATGCCAAATTTGGTTGGAAATATCTCCAGGCGCGCCCCGGGCTGGTCACCCTGCTGCTCTATTTTGCCGTGGTGAACTTTTTTCTAAGTCTCTCCGGGGTACTGGCTGCGCCTTTGGTGCTTTCCTTTGGCACACCCACAGATATGGGTCTGGTCCAGATGGCTGGCGGAGCAGGCATGCTGATCGGCGGCTTGCTGATCGGTATATGGAGAGGCCCCAAAACCAAACGCATCTGGTTGGTGATCTTTACCATCTTTTTCTCTGGTTTCGGTTTCTTTATCGCAGGACTAAAACCACTGACTTGGACTGTGGGTCTCGGGCAGTTCGTATTTCTGTTTTTTATCCCGATCGCTGCAGCTTTAAGTCAGGCAGTCTGGCAAGTCAAAATCCCGCCAGATATCCAGGGCCGCGTATTCGCCATGCGAGCCATGCTTTCCTGGTCGGTTATCCCCCTGGCCAACCTGATCGCCGGGCCTTTGGCAGACCGCGTGTTTGAGCCCCTCATGGCTGAGGGTGGGGTATTGGCAAACAGTGTGCTGGGAGAATTTATTGGGGTTGGCCCGGGACGCGGAATCGCGGTCATCCTCCTGATCTCCGCCTTATTTTTATGGATCTCAAGCGTTGTCATTTTCACCTATCCACGAGTCCGGAACCTGGAAGAAGAGATTCCGGATGCCATCCCCGATGACCTGGAAGATGAACAACCGGAACACAAAGCTGAACCCAGGGCGGGTTCTGAAACCGTCCCCGTTCCCGCGAAATCTTGAGGGTGCCCGCAGCAATTTCCTCCTTCTAGCCAAGCAAAAAACCTCCGGTGTTTTTACTCCCGGAGGTTTTAGATAATCACCCACTCAGATCATGCTTCGTCCTGGTTAAAATAGATCCCCAACAGTTCCAACAGGGAGAGATAGCCGACCACCCGGTAGTGCTTATTGACCAGCGGCAGCCCAATCACCGTCTTGCGCTGCATTTCCAGGAAAGCTTCCTCCAGCGTACATTCATGGCTGATGAAATCTGGGTCAATCATGATATCGAAGGCTTTTTGATCCGGTTTCATCCGGGCATACGCCAGGGCTTTTTCATACTGGTCGGGATCCTGGATGAAGTTCTCCGGCATGGCCGGGATCAGCAACATTTCAGCAAACCATTCTTCCTTGATCATCCCCACCAGGCGCTCTTCCTGGTTGATCACACACACCACCGGGACATGTGGATTGCCCAGGAAAGCTGACAACACGTCACGGATCGGTGAATCGACGGAGACCACAGTTGGCTGGTTCAGCAGATTCTTGAACACCGTCGCCACATGCAGGTTCCTCGTTTTGCGCCATCCGGCCAGCGTTTTCTTGCCGTATAGCTCGCGCACTTCTTCCTCAAACCATCCGAGCAGGTTGGCAGCCCCTCTATCCAGGGATTTTTTCTCCCGCCCGGTTTCATTCACCGCTTTAGCCGGTTGGTGATCTGTCCCCCATTTTTGCAAACCAAGAGCCTGACCGACTGGCAAAGTGAACAAAATCCCGGTGTGCGGGCGGTCGAACCCCCCAACAACTCGCTCTGCTTCAGAAATCGCGATGGATAACGTTTCCTCGTTGTCGATCAGGCTCATAATGGTTCTTTGTTTGGGTGAGGATTGTTCAAAAACACTCAGCAGACCAGATAAACCACTGCGTTGAAGCTGGCTGACCGCCTCAAACCCACCTAAACTGGGCAGCAGCGTGATCCCAGGGATCCCGACTTTCTTCCATGCGTCCAACAACTCAGGCAAAAGCTCCAAATTATGAAGGATTACAATCAACAGTGTATGCATTGCTCTCTCCATCAAAACCCCTGGCCGGAAACCAGGGAGGTCTGAACATTTCCAACAGGTATGACCTTTTTTCAGCGAACTTAAAAATTATAGCATGTGCGGCAGTTCTGTCATATCCAGGAAAACCCGTCTTTCAGAGAATTTCAGTCACACCCAGACGGCCCTGGAAAAGAAAAAGCTGTTGAAAACGAAATTCTTGACCTGACTGTATGTCCTGTGTCATAATGATGATGCACCCAACATTGCCAGCAATACCGCCAGGGAAATAGATTGTTTATTTTCAGGAGTATGATGGCTGAAGTTACGAGTACTAAATTTCAGGCGGTCCCCAAGAATATTTTTCTTGTTGTTGGTCCCAACCTCCTTCCCATCGAATATCCCACGACAAACATCGGCAGGAATGTCAACAACAACATCATCATCAACGAACCACTGGTATCCCGCTATCATGCCAGGATTGTTTACCGCAACCAGAAATTTTTTCTTGAAGATTTAGGATCGACGCATGGATCCAAAGTGAACGGGGAATTGATCAAGATCCAGCAAATCAGGAACGGCGATACGATCTCGATCGCCAGTACACCAATCCTGTTCATTGATCGAAGCTCGCCGACAATGTCAGAAACTGAAGTCGGCACAAAGCCGTTAGAGGAAAAAGAATCTTAATCCAGGGTCGTCACTCCTGCTCCTCTCAGGCATCCACTTCAACCGATTAAAACACACCCCATCATCACAAACCAAGCTGCGAACAGACCATGTTTATCGGCTGAAGATGAACTGTACAACCCCCAGCTTGAGATATAATCATATTAAATCTCTCATCCCAAATTACCAGAAAGAAGCCACCAGCACCATGCCTTCCATCCTCCTCATTCCAATCTTGCTTTTCGTGGACAGTCTTCATTTTATCTTTGCCAGACTGCTCCACCCACACAGCCCACCCTCCGTCTCCGTCGTGTTCGTTCTGACTGTGGCCACCCTGGAAGTTGGGGGGTATGGTTTCCTCACCAAACAAATTAACTGGAAAGAGATCAAAAACAACCTGTGGCTGTTTGTCGCCCTGGGTCTGCTGATCTCTGCCAGTACAACCATCAATTACGAAGCTGTGGATTTCATCGACCCCGGGATCGCTTCCGTGATCGCCCAGACAGGAACCGTCTGGGCGGTATTATTCGGCCTGCTCTGGCTGAGAGAAGAGCTCAATCCCATTCAGATCTTTGGGGGAGTGCTGGCGGTGGGAGGCATTTTCCTGGTGAACTACCAGGCAGGCAACTATGTTCAGATCGGCACACTGCTGGTGCTGATATCGTCAGCATTGTATGCCCTGCACGCCGCCCTGACAAAAAAATTCAGCGAAGCGATCAACCTGACGAATTTCTTCTTCGCACGGCTGGCTTTTTCCACGATCTCGATAGTTCTATTTTCAGTTTTCACTGGCTCTCTGGCTCTGCCGCAGGCATCCGCGTGGCCGTATATCCTGCTGGCTGGCACCATCGATGTCACCATCAGCCGCACCCTGTATTACATCGCCCTGCGCCGCCTGAAATTGACCGTGCACACGATCCTCCTGACCCTCTCCCCGGTGATCGCGATCCTGCTTTCCGCTGCCCTGTTCAACTCAGCCCTCTCACCGCGCCAGGTGATCGGCGGTGTGGTAGTCCTGGCAGGCGTGCTGATTGTAGCCGTCTGGCGCACCCGGGCACCAACCACAGCCAAGACACAGGCAGAATTTGAATAAGCTGTAAAACTTGAATGGAATTTTTTGGGCAAATGCCTGACCGCTAGTCGTGAGCATGCCCATTCTGGCTCAGGTAGGAATCCAGTTCATCCAGGCACTGACCCCAGCAGGAATCAATCGAGTTGACTGTCAGGGCATAGACTGCCAATGCTGGTAATTCGGCAAAGATCTCATCAGGAAGCTCACCTGCCTGGCGGCGAATGCTGTGTCCCAATGCACTGATCGTCTGCCAGTGAAGGCTCTCTTCACCATGCTGATGGTCAATGGCACTCAATCTCTCCCCCACCTCACTAAGTGCGCTAAAAACTTCTTCCAGGATCAATCTGTGTTTCCCATTCATAAGACACCATTTTACCTCAATCTAGTGAGCATTCAAATAAGCTAGTACTTTTGTCCAATTCTGGTCAAATGGCTCAATGCCATCCATAAATAATGCAGTCCCGGACTGCCAGGGCCAGAAATCTCTCTGCTGGATTTGAATACGATCCCAGGTCGCCACATCATCTTCCGGTGGGGCTTCCTTTAGCCGCTGATCCACCCTGAGCTTCCAGATCCCTGGATCTGACAGGTAGGTATAGATCGGCCGGAACTCAGCCGCATATTTCTCTGCCAATCCCTGAGCAACCGCGCGGTCCGCTCCCATAAACACCGAATCCACCACCACGCTCAGCCCTACTTCCAGCTGACATTCGACCAATGCCAGGAGGATCGCAACCAGTTCATCCCACAGTGGATCAGCTTGCGCCCGCATTTTTGCCGGGAGGATGCCGTACAGGTCATCCACCCGCAGTAAGGGAGCTCGCAATCGTTCAGCCAGGGGGCGTGCCAGGGTTGTTTTACCAGTCCCGGGCAATCCAGAGAAAATAATCAACTGGGCTGTCATCTCGGCCCGCCTTCCTCCCAAACACCTGCCGGGGGCTCCCGGTGGTGGAGCGTTTGGTATAAGAGCACGCTCATCTGCATCGCGGTGTAAGGTTTATTGTTCTCCAACCACCAAACCGCCAGGCGAACAGTAAGCCCAACGACAATTTGGGCAGTGATCTCGGCTGGCTGGTTCAGGTCCCGGTAGAGCTGAAATATTTCCATTTCCCGGATGGCCTCTTCCACCAACACCTGGTGTGCCCGGCTGGCGACCGCCTGCGAGGCGCGCCTTCCCAAAATTGCCAGGAAGACCGCTTTGTTCTTCTCAAACTGCCGGAAACGGTTCACATAGTGAAAATATTCCGCCTGTTCGGGCATGACGGAATCAAAGACCTCCGCGGCCGCATGGTTCCGGATCGGAAACCGGTCTTCCACGATGGACCACAGCAGAGCTTCTTTATGATCGAAATGGAAATAAAACGTCCCCCGGCCGACATCTGCCATGTCGGCAATTTCCTGGACCACAATCGCATCGTAGCCGCGCGCCAATACCAGCTCGAGCATCGCATCCTGCAGCTGGCTGCGGGTGCGGTCCCGGCGGAGGTCATGCCGGGTGGTCATTGGCGTATCCCTTCGGCAGCCCTTCCAACGATTGGCTCAGAGGTTTGGAGAAAAACATAACCCGATTATATTAATTATTGAACATATTGTCAATATTGACAATATGTTCAATTTATAAACACAACCGCACAGAAAGAAGAAGGTTTTCCACCCACTCCTTTCAGTGAGAAACGATCAAGCCTTGTTAAAAGGGTTTGAAGCGCTGATCTTTCATATCCCGCATTATCTTCAAGGCACGCACAAATTTCGCCGCCATCTGCTGGAGGTTGATCTCCTCAACCGTGATCCGGTACGACTCATTCCCCATCTTGCGCAGTTGTTTCACATCCGAGAGGGCTTCCGCCAGCCGCTGATTCAAATCCTGCTGATTATCCGGCCGGATCAGCCAGCCATTGCCTTTCCGAACCAGGTCTTCCTGGGTTCCATCCCCCTGTGCCACGATCACCGGGAGTCCGTGTGCCATGGCTTGCTGGACGGCCAATCCCCCCGTTCCCGGCAGCACAAACAGGTGTGCCTGGGCAAAATATGGATCCAGTTCGGCTCCGTGTTTGGCCCCTACAAAATTGGCAGAAGGGTAAATCGCCCTGGCCTGCGCTTCAAAATGCTCGCGTGCCGGACCATCGCCCACAATGATCAAGTCCGGTTGGCTCTCTGCTGGCAACTGGGCACAGGCAGAAAACAACATCTCGAGGCGCTTCCGCACCTGCAGCCTCCCGACAAACAAGACCACTGGACGGCCTTTACCAGACCGGGGGCGTTTCGGCTTTTTTTTAGGCCGCGGGACAGCCGCGTTGTGGGCGACAAATACCCGTCCAGCCGGGATTCCCATCCCCCTGTACTCCTCCGCCCCACGCTCACTATAGGCAATCAGCCCATCCAGACTGAATAAGAAACGGCGGCGGGCTCGCGTGCGCGGTCCAGCCAGCAGCCCCATTACAGAAGGAGCACCCAAACCCCAGCCCAATACCGGCCGGTTTCTTTCCTGCATCCAGTTCACCGCCTGCCGCGTGCTTGGATACCGGGAATTGGCTTCAACCACCAGAGCGTCCGGCTGTTCTGCTTCCAACCAGTCCATGATCCCCAGCTGATAGCACAGATACAGGGGCCCGCGGAGGAGATGCACGTTCCTGGCCTGCACCAGTTCGCCGACATTCAGCGATTCAGCCGTCTGAATCGCCTCAACGGGCCGCGGGTCGCCAGCAAACAAACTCAAGCCGTCCCCACACAACCGGGCCAATTCATCAAAAAAGGGTACCCGGTAAGCCGGCAGCACCCGCTGCTGGATACCGATTTTTCCGGAAAAGAAGACTTCTTCAGCATTCATCCAGATTGAATGACCTCCACATATTTTTGTACCATGCTTTTCAAATCAAACGCGGCTTCCGCCCGCGCGCGTGCCCCAGCCCGGAAGCGAGCCTGGTTTTGCAGGATCTCAGCTGCCGCGTCCACCAGCCCATCCGTCGGCGGGATCTCCAGCTTCCAGGGGTCCACCTGGTAAGGCACCACCCGTCCCGCATCCCCGGAGATCATCTCAGGCAGCGCTCCCGTATCATATGCCAGCACCGGCACACCGCAGGCCAGCGCCTCAATGACCGTATTCGGGCAGGCAGGGTTCAGGTCGACAGAAAAGAACAGCGCAGCAGAACGGTTCAATACCGGAATCTGCTCTCTCGGGACAATTCCCGTCCAGGTCAGCGGCACCTGGGCATAAGCGGTCCATTTTTCTCGCACCGCGTCCGTCACTCGCCCGACAAACATCACCTCAACCTGGATATCATAGCGCTCTTCCAGACCGGCAGCCGCATCCAGGATAAACTTCAATCCCAGGTCATACCCGCCCCCAAACGAACCTTCCACCACCAGGATGCGCTGCCGCCCCCCCTGCACCTCCGCCGCACCTTCCGGAGAAAACGCTTGCAGATCAATGCCGTTGTGGATTACCGTATAAGGGACAGGCGTTGGGCCATACACCTGTTCCCACCGCCGCCCAACAAACTCGCTCTGGTAAATGACCTGGTCGGCAAGGTATTTACGGGTATAGCTCATCAACAGGTTGCCATACTCTGCTTTGAGGAAATAGCGCAAGTTAAACGGTGTGACCTTGTGCATCCAGTTGATCCCATCCAGACGCTGAATGATGGGAATCCCCTGCCGCTTCAGACGCCATAACTTTCCTAACTGCCTCCAGGAGGAGATCAGCAGCACCGCATCGCAATCTTTGACGTCCAGATCTGCGGAAACACGGATTCCATAGGCCGCCAATCCGGCGGTCATCCGCTGGCGGAAGCTGGCTGGTCCACCAACCCCGCTGGTTTCGGGAAGGATGCAAATCTGTTTCAGTTCGCTCATACCAATGTCAAATTCCTTATCTCGATCCAGCGCGGATCAGTCTCGAGTGTACCATACTTAATTTGGCCGTCCGGATTCCAGGCGGCATATTGGTTGTCCAGCCACAGCACCAGCCCCAACGGTCCGCGCGGCGAAAGTGCGCTCTGCCGTACGGTCTGACCATCCATCACAAACTGCACCCCATTTTTCTGCCAGATCACTTCATACGTATGCCAGGCTGTCAGGTCTGTAGTGATTGCAGCAGCATCCTCTTTGACGAGCAACGCTGCAAACCGCCGCGCCAGGCGGGAAAACCAGCGGACCAGCAGCAAGGGTGCAGCCAGCACGCCCGGTGCCAGCAGCCACAGCGGCACTCCCGGAGCCCTGAAGACCGCTGCCAGCCCACCCACAGCGGGCAGATCGCTGCGGAAAGAAAGATAATTGGGTTCTGAGGCAAAAAAGAACCAGGCAGCATCCGGCAAAGCCGGGAGTAAACGCGCCCCACCAAAACCGAGGCTCATGCCAAATGGGTCGTTCCAAAAGCCAAAGCCCCACGTCCCCGCCAGGTGGTTGGCAGAAGCACGCGCCTCTAGCTTGAGGTGGCAGGGAGCCGACCACGGCAGGCGGGAGCGCTTCAGCTGGTGATAATCATCGAGCTGTGCCAGCCGGTAACCACCCGCCTCCCCACCCGGGCAGCTCAGACGCCAGCTGTTCTCTCCGAACGAGTCAACCTGGCAGCCCGGGGTGAGGTGTGGGACCAGAGTTAATTTACCCATGCGGATATTATAGTGTGTGCCGGAATGCAGAGCAATGATACAATTAGATCTGGACGACAAAAACGGCTCAAATTGCGAGGATGTATCACAACTTTCTTCTTTCATCAGGGCCTCGTTCGGCCCCACACATTCACCGCATTTGATCGATAGGAAGCCCAATTTCCTTCCAAACTTCAGGAGGTTTTCATTGAAACCACCCGAAAAATTTGATACCGCCCGGCTGGAGCTGCGAAAGCCCGCCCTCAAAGATGCCCAATCAATTTTTGAAAACTACGCCAAAGACAAACTTGTCACGCGTTACCTGCACTGGTATCCCCATGAAACCATCGAGATGACCAAAGCCTTTCTCAAACGATGCATCGATGTCTGGAAAGCCGGAACAGCCTTTCCCTGGGTGATCTGCATGAAGGAGAACCAGGAAATCATCGGGATGATCGAACTGCGCATCAACGAACATCGTGCCGACCTGGGCTATGTCCTGGCTCGCGACTATTGGGATAAGGGGTATGCCCCTGAGGCTGCTCAGCTCATCCTCGACTGGACCATCGCCCAACCCAATATCTACCGGGTTTGGGCAGTTTGCGATATCGACAACCACGCCTCGGCCCGTGTGCTGGAAAAGATTGGGATGGAACGGGAAGGAGTCTTGCGTCGCTGGCTGTACCATCCCAATGTCGATAAAAAGCCGCGCGATTGCATCGTATATTCCATGGTCAAATAAGCCTAGAACCTGTGCTTCCACGTCAGGCTTTTTCATGATGAGTGCCATCATCTGATATCCAGGCGAGCTTAACCCTTCAGCTAAACTTGGTTCAATCAATTCAGCCCGAATCCATTTGCGATTGTTTCGGGAGTGTTATAATTCAGTATTATTTAGGAGGTTCAATGGAAATTACCTGGTACGGACATTCATGTTTTCGCATTACCGAGCGCGGGATGGCTACCGTGGTCACAGACCCTTACGACCATACCAAGATCGGTTATTCCGAGCTCTCGCTTCGGGGAGATATTGTCACCATCAGCCATGATGCACCTGGCCACAATCATATCAAAGCTGTCAAATCAAACAAATGGCAGATCGACGGCCCAGGCGAATATGAGATTGGCGGCGTATTCCTCACCGTAGTGCCCACTGGCAAAAAAGATAAACAGGGCAACGGGCAAAACATGGTCATTATTTTAGATTACGAAGGTGTCACAGTCGGGCACCTCGGAGATTTGGATACGGTTCCCTCTCGGAAAGAGGTGGATGCATTCGGGAATGTGGATGTGCTGTTGATCCCGGTGGGTGGCGGTAAAGGTCTTTCAGCCGCCAAAGCTACCGAGGTCATCAACCTGATCGAGCCGGGAATTGTCATCCCGATGCATTACAGCACCCCCGACACCAAGGTAACGCTAGACAGCCTGGGAGCATTTCTAAAGCAGATCGGCCTGAGCGACAAAGCAGAAACCGAGGAAAGTCTGAAAGTAAGCAAACGCGACATCCCGGAAGAAACCCGTGTGGTTGTGTTATCCTATAAACACTAGGCACACCGAAAAAGGAGCTGGCAATGGGCAGTGAAGTCAAATTAATGATGACCTGGGACATTCTCCCTGGCAAGGAAGAAGACTATTTCGAGTTCCATGTCCGCAAATTTGTTCCAGCCTTGGAGGAAATGGGACTTACGCTGCACGAGGCCTGGCTGACCCAATATGGCAACCATCCCCGGCTGATGGTCGAAGCGATCATTCCCAACCTGCGCCGCGCCAAAACTGTTTTGGTCTCATCCGAGTGGGATGACCTGGGCATTCAATTGGAAGACCTGGTTGAAAATTTTGATTACAAGATCGTTCACAGCCGCACCCGCTGGCAGATGTAAGCTCTGTTTGAAATTATTCAGCTCACAAGTAGAGGTCGGGGTGCCTGACCTCTACTTTTTTATCCGGTGACAGACTCCATGCAATCACCTATCATTCAAAAACTTCTCGACTGGTACGCTAAGCATCAACGCGACTTTCCCTGGCGTCAGTTCCCAGACCCATATCCGGTCTGGGTGTCAGAGATTATGGCACAGCAAACCCGGCTGGACACCATGCTGCCTTACTTCCAGCGTTGGATGGAGCGCTTCCCGTCGATATCCGCACTTGCCCAGGCAAGCCAGCAGGATGTCCTGAACTTGTGGGAAGGGCTCGGCTATTACAGCCGGGCTCGCAACCTGCATCAGGCCGCAAAAATCGTGGCCGATTCCTTCAACGGCCGGCTCCCTGAGACGCGCACTGAGCTAGAAACCCTCCCCGGCATTGGACGCTACACCGCCGGGGCAATTGCGTCGATTGCCTTTGGCAAAGATGAAGCGGTGGTGGACGGAAATGTCAAGCGCGTCTATGCCCGCCTGTTCCAGGTCACCGAACCCGTCAATACTCCTGCAGGAGAACAAGAAATCTGGTCTCTGGCAGAGGCCCATCTCCCGCCCGGGCAGGCCGGAGACTACAATCAGGCCCTGATGGACCTCGGCGCGACCATCTGCTTGCCGCGTAAGCCGGACTGCTCGATCTGCCCGTTGGCGGAGGACTGCCTCGCCCGGAAAAACAACCTGACCGACCAGCTGCCGGTCAAAAAACAAAAAAACCGTTCTCCTCACCACACGGTCACGGCAGCCATTTTGCACGCAGAAGATGGCCTGGTCCTGATCGCTCAACGCCCATCAGACGCCTTGTTGGGCAGCTTGTGGGAATTTCCCGGGGGAAAACAAGAACCTGGAGAAGACCTGAAAGCCTGCCTGAATAGAGAGATTCTGGAAGAACTTCAGTGTACAATACAAATAGGCGACCTGCTGGGCACCTTCAAGCATACCTACACCCACTTCAAGGTCACGCTGCATGCCTTTCACTGCCAGCTGGAAAAAGGCACACCCAACCCACATTATCACCAGGCAGTTCGCTGGGTCACAATCGATGACCTCGATCAATATCCCATGGGCAAGATCGACCGCATGATCTCGCAACAACTGCAGGAAATGAACGTACCATGAACCCCAAATTCCAGCGACGCATAGAAGATTTTCGCTGTGATAAGTGCGGCGCACACGTCACCGGGACAGGATTTACCAACCACTGCCCCGAATGCCTGTGGAGCAAGCACGTCGACATCAACCCCGGAGACCGTGCCGAACCCTGCCAGGGAATGATGGAACCCATTGGGGTTGAAAGCAAAGCTGCCGGGTACCGCATCCTCCATCGCTGTACGCGCTGCGGTGGAGAACGCTGGAATAAATCTACCCCGGGAGATGATTTCGAGGTCCTACTCCAGATTGCCAGACGGCAGTCCAACCAGTCCAGCGCACAATGAAATCTGAAGAACAGTTCAACATATTACGCCAAGCCATGGTCCTGGAGCAGATTGAGCGGCGCTTCGTAAAAGATCCTGCCCTGCTGCAAGCCATGCGCACCATCCCCAGGCACCGTTTTGTGCCTGAGGGATACCGTGATGCAGCATATGAAGACCGGCCGCTCCTGATCGGGGAAAACCAGACCATCTCCCAGCCCTATATCGTCGCCCTGATGACCCAATTACTCCACCTCACCGGGGAAGAAATTGTCCTGGAGGTTGGCACCGGGTCGGGCTACCAGGCCGCAGTGCTGGCGGCCCTCTCGCAGCAGGTGTACACCATTGAACGCCATCCTTCCCTGGCTCAGCAAGCCAAAAGGACACTCCGGCAGCTGGGGATCGAGAATGTAACTGTCCTGCAAGGGGATGGCTCCTGCGGATGGCCGGAACATGCGCCGTACAATGCGATCATGGTCACAGCCGCGGCCCCCAAAGTTCCCGAACCTTTGCTGGAGCAGCTCGCGATGGGCGGGAGGCTGGTGCTTCCGGTAGGCGGGTTGGGAGTGCAGTACCTGCAAACCTGGGACCGGACCGAAAGCGGCTATCAGCACGAAGCGGTTGTGCCGGTCGCCTTTGTGCCACTGCGGGGTGAATTTGGGTTTGATAAAGATTGGTACGAAAAATAAGCAGCACTATAAATAATATATATTGCAATTAAATCTTAAATTGCATAATATTTTGCTTATTAAGTTAAACGACCCACTCTTAGCTGTAAACCAGCCGCTTTCATTCCTAGATTTTCCGTTCTCGCGGTACAATGAACCCAAGATGTCTGAGCTACAAAAACTTTTCCAGGCTTTTCTGAAAAATCGCAGCCACCACGAAGGCGACCCGTTTTTAAAGGTAGCTGGCCTTCACATCCACTACGATGGTATTCCCGCTCTGCGGGATATCAACTTCGAACTCGACAGGGGTGAATACATTGCCCTGGTTGGACCAAATGGTGCCGGAAAAAGCACCCTCTTCAAGGCAATTGCCGGTGTTCTGCGACCATCCAGCGGGGTCGTCAGCCTCGGCGGAAGTGAACCCGGAGAGCATATCTGCATTGCCTATCTCCCCCAGCGCAGCCGGGTAGACTGGCACTTCCCGGCGACCGTCAAAGATGTGGTCATGATGGGCCGGGTCAGCAAGATCGGTCTCTTCCGCAATCCACGTCCCCGAGATTGGGAACGCGTGGAAGAATGTCTTGCTCAGGTCCGGCTGGACCAGCTGGCCGATCGCCGGATCAGCAAACTTTCCGGTGGACAGCAGCAGCGCATGTTCATCGCACAGGCCCTGTCTCAGGAGGCAGAACTGGTCCTGATGGACGAACCTCTCTCCGGATTGGATGTCCCCTCGCAGGACGAATTTTTTCGGGTGATCAAATCCATGCGGCAATTCAACGTCACGCTGTTGGTCGCCACCCACGACCTCGGGATGGCTGCCGCCCACTTCGACAAGACCATGCTGCTCAACAATGAACTGCTCGGATTTGGCACTCCCGCTGAGGTCTTCACCGAGGAACACCTCAAAGCCGCTTATGGAAACCACCTGCACATCATCGACACCGGCTCAGGCACGATGATGTTTGAACACGGATAAGCCATGCTCGAACTGATTCTCGATCCCCTGCAACATGCGTTTATGCAGCGCGGCCTGCTGGCCGCCGCCCTCGTTGGGCTCGCCTGTGCCCTTGTCGGGTCCTATGTGGTCCTGCGCGGCATGGCCTTCTTTGGAGATGCCCTGGCCCATGCCATTCTCCCGGGTGTGGCCATCGGCTACCTGGTAAATCAGGGTGCCCATGGTGCCGTCCTGTGGTGGGGAATGGGCACCTCAATCCTCACTGCTTTGGGGATTGGCGCGCTCAGCAAGGCTGCCCGCCTGAAGGAGGACACCGCAATTGGGGTGATCTTTGCCGGGATGTTTGCACTCGGGATCGCCCTGATCTCGAGCACTGGCAGTTATGCCGTCGACCTGACGCATTTCCTGTTTGGCAATGTGCTCTCCGTCACCCGGCAAGACCTGATCATCACGGCCATCCTGACAGGCATCGTGCTGATCACTGTGATTGCTTTCTATAAAGAATTTATGGTACTGGCCTTCGATTCAGTGCTGGCGATCACCCTGCGCTTACCAGACCGCCTGCTGGAATATCTGCTGCTTGGTCTGATTGCGGTGACGATTGTTGTCGCTCTGCAAACCGTGGGGATCGCACTCACTGTTGCCATGCTGGTCACTCCCGCGGCCACAGCCTACCTGATCTCGCGCCGCCTGCACGTGATGATGATCATGGCATCCATATTTGCGGTCGCCGCCGGGGTGATCGGTTTATATGTCTCCTACTACATCAGTATTGCCTCCGGGGCAGCCATCGTTCTGACAAGCACCGCCTTTTTCCTGGTCGTATGGGGGCTTAGAACTGTACGGCGAAAATGGTTCCCCGCCCATCAATCCACTCAAAACAAGTAAGGCAAAGTGGTTCGTTCGCCCTGCTGATATCCGGTTCCGGATTGCTTTGGTGCGGTTTTCATTCATCTTCCCCTGGACAATCAAAATGCGCCCACTGAGCCTATTTGTGAAATAACGAACATTGTTGACATCAAATTCAATTAAACCGTATGATTGAATTATCAACCTACGCGAGAGTTGGAGCAACTGCATGGACTGCTGCGACCATTGCCAACGTATTGAACACCAGTTTGATCTAAAGAAAGCCAAAGAAAAGCTAAAGGACTATCATGACAATGGTCCTCAGGAAACCACTCGCCTATTGGTTTCAGCACTCATCCAGCGCGGCGTGACAGATAAAACTCTGCTGGATATCGGTGGAGGGATCGGGGCTATTCAGCACGAATTATTTAAAGCGGGTATCAGCTACGCCACCAACTTGGAAGCCTCACAAGCTTATCTTCAAATTTGCCGGGAAGAAGCCAACCGGCAGGGACATGGAGACCGCATCCACCATATCCACGGAAATTTTGCCGAAATGAAAAATATGCCCCAGTCCGATATTGTTACGCTGGAGCGCGTGATTTGCTGCTACCCGGACTGGGAGACCCTGGTTGAGATGTCCTGCCAGAAAACTCGGCAACTACTGGGAGTAGTTTACCCTCACGAAGCCTGGTGGGTTAAACTGGGGATGGAGATGATCTACAATCTCAAATTCAAGCTCACCCGCGATCCATTCAGAATCTACCTGCACCCTACGGAACACATCCACGAAAAAATCCTGTCCCATGATTTCAGAGAAATCTTCTTTCGAAAGTCCGGTCCGTGGCAGGTTTACGTTTACGCCAAAAAATCCCTGACCACCTGACCCCCTCTATTCTTCTCAAGCCATATCCTGGCTGGCATCCAGATCTGCCAGCGCGGCCCTGATCTCATTTACCACAGCCGGATCAGGCTCGTCTGCCAACCATGCTGTAAGAAACCTGCGAACTTCATCTCCACCGATCCTGCCCAGGGCCCAGGCGGCATGCTGCCGTACCAGTGCCTCAGGATCTTGTGCCGCTGCCATCAGGTGCACAGTATCTTCTCGCTTTTTCCGGTTGCCCAACACCACCAGAGTATTACGCAAATACCCGCGGCGTTTTGCCCGCTTCACCGGGCTGCCCCTGAACTTGCGGTTGAACGCCTCTGACGACAGGTGCAGTTCTTCGACCAGGTTTTCCGGCGGGACACCGGGACGGGCAGCGAACGCCGGGTCCCCTTCCGTTGGAGCAAAACGGTTCCAGGGGCACACCTGCTGGCAGACATCACAGCCAAACAGCCATTCGCCCAGCTGCTCCCTTACATCGTTCGGGATGTCGGCTTTGTTTTCGATCGTGAGGTATGAGATACAACGCCCGGCATCCAATGTCCGGTTGGGCAGGATACAGCCAGTCGGGCATTGATCCAGGCAGCGGGTACAGCTGCCGCAATGGTCGGAGAGAAACGGTTCATCAGGAGGGAGATCGATCCCCAACAAAATTTCAGCCAACAAAAAATAAGACCCATGCTGCGGATGGATCAGCATGCTGTTCTTGCCAATCCAACCCAGGCCCGCCCGTCGGGCGAGATCCCGCTCCAAGACCGGTCCGGTATCGGTATACCAGCGGTTCGGGACAGGATGGCCTGCCTGTTCTTCAAGGAAGGAGATCAATTCTTGCAGCCGGGGTTTGAGAACATGATGATAATCTTCTCCCGTGGCATATGCGGCCACTCCGCCACGCGCATCACCCGCAGGGAAATATGGACTCCCCAATACCAGGATCGATCGACACTCCGGTAAAATCTCCCGCGGGTCGGAACGCCGCACCAGGCTGCGCTCCGAAGCCAGGTACTCCATCCCGGCGTGCCTGCCCTCGGTCACCCATTCCTGAAACTGCGGGAAGCTTTCCGGAGGAGCAGCCGTGGTCACCCCGGCCAGAGTGAATCCTAACTGGTGAGCTTTTTGGACCAAAGCAGATTTTAAGTCTTTACCCGCAAGCCCAGACATCAGGGGAGGGCCCAGGTGACATAATCCAGTTCGAGGACCTGGCTCACAGTAACATCTTTGGGTGTCAGAGAAACCACCTGGAACTTACCCAGCCGGCCTTCGTTGGTTTCATAGCAAATCCACTGATCGACCAGGTCGCTGTCAATCACAATCTCATCGTCTGTTCGATCCGCCTCATTGCATTCCCCATAGCTGGGTTCATCCTCTCCGAATAGGTCAAACAAGGCAGAATTCATTGGAACCAGGCGCTTATTTGTATTCGAAACCACCTCGAACAAGAAATCTTCAATTTCGAGGGATGGAGCATCCCCTTCATCCAGGTCTGCCATCAAGGTTTGCTCTACCTCAAAATTGATCTTGCTGCTGTAGACTTTAGGCTGGAGCACCTCGATCTCCACCCAGAACCCATCCAAAGTAAAAACCACCCCATTGGCATTGCGGATCTGCCAGTAGCCACGGTAGGTGCCCGGGTTATCCGGAGCAACCAGATCGACTGATATATCCAATTGGGAGCCAGGCGAGACATTCCCGGTCGTAAGCTGAACAACGGCATTTCCGTCCATCGACTCGCCTCTCTCAAAAATGAGGTCGTAGTCTTTTGACCAGGTACAGGCCCCTTCATTGACCACCCGCCAGGTCTTGGTAAATGATGTACCAGGCATCATTTCCGTGCCATCTTCGATGGTCACATCCCGAACAAATCCGGCAACATCGCAAGGTTCGGCTGTCAATGTCGGAGCCGGTTGTGTATTTGTTGGCGCAATCGTTATGGTGGGCTGCTGACCTGGATCGATACCAGTGGTAGCAGTTGGTGCCTCAACCGGCTCTCCGGTTGATTCCAGGGTCTGCTGGGCATGGATCGTTTGGACCGCATACGTTAATAAAATATCTCCATCTCCCTGATCAATTCGGCTCGGCAAATTACAACCAGACAACAAAACCACAACTGCCAACCCGCCAGCCAGCGTTTTGAGCAACTTGATCATACCCATCTCCTTCTCCAAACCATCTATTTCGGTCAATTATTTTTCCCCATTTTAACATCAAACAATTAGATTTCAAAAAGGAGCTCTGCCCCGATCTGAACTTAAAATTACTCCAATCCACCCACTCGCCCAGCAGAGCAGGCAGGTTTTCAGGTGGTAGAAGAATTTTGGTAGAAAGTTATCTGGAAAATAAAGAAACGACTCAGCGCACTCTGCGCTTCCATTCATCTTTCAGCGAGAGCTGGCGCGGGCTCTCCCCCGAAGGCAGGGCCAGGAAATCATTCATCAGGCGGTTAAATTTATTCGGCTGGTCCAGCATCGGAAAATGTCCCGAATCATCGAAGGTGATCTGATGGAACATGCTGGGGAGGTTTCCATTCTCTGCCAGGTCGGAGAATGTGTTGAGCGGGTCTTTCAACCCATGCACAGCCAGCGAGGCCGATGTCATCTTGCTGATCATATCCGGGACATCTACCGAAGTGAGATCTTCTAAAGAACACATCACGGCTTTCATATCCATTTTGGAGATATCTGCGCGGACGGCTTCGCTGCTGGGCTTTTGTTCCAATAAGCGGTTCGCGAAATCAACCGCACTGGTATCTCCTAACCAGTCTAATAATCCTTCGCCAGAGAGAGGCACCGAGATGGCCATCAGGCGGTCAACCACGTAGGCATATCTTGCCGCAAACGATAACGCCACCAGAGCGCCTAATCCGTGTCCAACCAGGGCCACCTTTCCGATACCCATCGCATTCATGAATTGATTTACAAGATCGGCTTGCTCGTTGAGGGAATAGAATACCTCATCTTTTGCTGTCTCCCCATACCCCCACATATCAAAGGCATACGCACGGTAGGAAGTAGAAGCGGCCTGCATCGCCTGGATCCAATACCGCCAGGAACCCACCCAACCATGCAAAAAGAGTATCGGTTTACCCCGCCCTAATACTTCATAATGAACGATCTTGTCTCCAATGATGATCGCACTCATTGCAATCTTTATCCTTGCTGGTCTAGTTCCTACTACAACCGTTGGCTACACCTGGTATTTCGCCAAGATTTTACTCACCCGCGCGGTCAGTTCATCGGGTGCAAATGGTTTCAGGATATATTCAACCGCTCCGGCCTCTAACCCGGCCTGGACTTCGGCATCCTGGCCTTTCGCTGAAAGGAAGACCACCGGCACCGCCTTCAGGGCTTCGATTTCCTTCATCTGCCGGCAGGCGTCGTACCCGGTCATCCGGGGCATCCGCACATCCATCAGGATCAGGTCCGGGATCACTTCCTGCGCTTTTTGAAAGGCTTCCTGGCCATTGCTGGTGGCGATCACCTCGTGGCCGGCAAACCGCAGTGTAAAAGTGATCAAATCCCGAATATCTCTTTCGTCTTCAGCTATTAGTATCTTCGCCATAGTCCTTCCTCTTATTCATGCAAAATAGGTTCATGCTCTGGTTGATAAATCGGCAGTGTGAACGAGAAGGTACTTCCCTCCCCAGGGACGCCTGAGCTGGTTAGCCAAATCTTTCCTTTATGCAGTTCAACCAATTCTTTTACAATCGGCAAACCCAATCCGGTCCCGGCTGTCTCCATAACCATATGGTTTTCACCACGGTAAAAACGCTCAAAGATTTTTTCGTGCTCATCGGGAAAAATCCCAACCCCTTTGTCAATGATATCGACCTGGACCGAACTGTTTTCCTGAGTGATGCGGATCACAATTGTACTGTTCTCCGGAGAATATTTATACGCGTTGTCCAGCAAGTTCGCAACAATCTGACGCACGCGCTCAAGATCTCCATAGACACTCGGCAGATCTTCAGGGATGTGCACATCCACCATCACAGGGTGCTGCTCTTCCTGAGAGAGCTGTACCAGCGTTTCAACTGAATCATCAATCACTTCCCGCATATCAATCGGTTGGAAAGTGAGCGACACTTTTCCTGCCTCAATCCGCGAGACATCCAAAAGGTCATCCACCAGGATACTCAGCCGGTCGATGTTCGTTTTAATGATGCTGACAAATTCAAGCTGCTGCTCGTTGAGCTGTCCGGCACCACCCATCAAAAGAAATTCCACATATCCCTTGATCGGGGTCATCGGAGTACGCAGCTCATGGCTCACTGTGGCCACAAATTCGGATTTCAGCCGGTCTACCTCGACCTGGTGGGTTATATCCCGGAAGATCGAAATTGTTCCCTGAAATTCACCCCGGTTTTGCACGGGGGACAGGTGAACTGAAATCACCCGGCCATCTTCAAGGAACAGGCGCTCCTGATACATCTCAGTGCTGTTCGACAGTTCCGGGTTGGCAGACCAGGACCGAATGGTGTCCATCCAGGATTTTGCCGTACCGCCGAAGAGGCCGACAAATTCTTCCAGCGATTTTCCCAGCACCTGGCTGCGTTTCAATTCCAGCATGGCTTCTGCAGCTTCGTTGAATAGGGTAATCTCATTATTCTTTTCGGTCACCAATACTCCATCCCCAACCCCTTCCAGCATGGCCGTTGACCGGGTCGCTTCAACTTGCTGGGTGCGCAGCAGGTTACCCAGATCTTCTGCCTGATCTCGGATCAGCTGGAACAATTCGCCATTATTGATTGTCACGGCGAATTGGTTGGCGGCTGCCTGGATCGCATCAATCTGGTTATCGCTGAAATGGCCGGGGGCACGGTGAAACAGCATCAGACACCCCAGGGCATCCTGCCCAACAATCAATGGCGCGGTCAGGGTGCTGCGATACACCGGGTTCACTCCATGGGCAGCAGACCAGACCTGATCCTTCAAAAGGTCTTTGACGATCAATGCCTGCTGGTTCTTGATCACCCAGCCTGCAATCCCCTCCTCCACTTTCAGGGCCGATGGGGAACCACCCATCGGTGGGGATTCATGGATCCCAGCCCCGGCCCGGAAGATAAAATGGGGTTCTGGCGGCCGGGAAATGAGAATATTGCACTGCTCCGCGCCAGTCGCTTCCTGGAGCATTGCCAGCGACCGGTTCAGCACCATGTCCAGGTCCAGGCTGGAAGAAAGTTCTGTACTGATCTTAAGCAAGATCTGTGAAAATTGGTGCTCCTGGGCCAATGCCTGGGTCCGTTCTGCAACCCGTTTTTCCAGGATTTCATTGATGCGCTGGCTTTCCGCATACAGACGGGCGTTTTCCAACGCCAGGGCGATCTGCTGGGCGAGCGATTCGACCAGCACCTGGTCTTCTTCCGAGAATGCAGACACGGTATTAAAATTATCCAACTCCACCAAACCGCGCATCTCATCCGCCGTTCGGATCGGGACCAGCAGCATTGAAACCGGCAGTCTGCCGCCGGTCGCTTCCCGGTACTGCAGCAAATCTTCAGAAAGAAATTCAAAATCTGTCGCAAATTGAACTTCAGAAATATTTAAAAGATTCCCCTGCTCGAAAGATTTCTCAATAATCGAGGAGCTAAATCCATGCGGTATCTTGGTTAATAACTCGTTTTGGTTGTACCCGAGCGCTGTCTCGGTGTTCAGAGCCTGTTTTTCCTCATCCCACAGCATCACCCTTAAGCCGTGAGCATGCGGGAGCACCCGGCGGATGCTCTTCACCAGGGTCTTCAAAATCTCGTGAGAATCAAGCGACCCAAGCTGGCGGCTGAATTCCAGCAGCAGGTTGACTTCTCTCAAGCGGCGGCGGGTTTCTGTCAGCAGGTTCAGGTTCTGCAAGGTCAGCGATACCTGATTCCCGATCAGCTCATACACCTGTTCGTCTTCCCTCGTCATTTCCGTCAGCGGCACATTTGAAACTGCCAGCACTGCGGCATCCACCTGGTCATTGGCAGAGATCGGCAAGCAGATCAAACCTCTGGCATCCAGGCTCCTCAGCAAGGGAGAGGTGTACCATTCCGAATGTTCATCCAGGTTACTCTCGAAGATCATCTCTCCGGATTGCAGTGCCTGGCGCAGCGGGTTCCGCTGGCCCAACAATGCTTGCGGATTCGCACCAGAGGCGATCGGGCCAAATTGTCCCAATAAACGCGGGCCGCCTGCAGATGGTTCGACGACCAACGCGATATCCAATTCCATCTCTGTGAGCAGCTGGCTGGCCAGCGAATTCAGCACAGACTGGCGGTCTGGCTGGCGGTTGACCGTATCGGCAATATCCAGCCCGATCCGGATGTTGCGAGCGCGGTGGTACAGCTGATCTAATGCGATCGTCTGCTCCAAATCTTTTTGCAGCAGCATCGCCAGTTGAGGGGAGCCTTGGGCAGCCTGCATTTCTGCTTCTGCCTGGGCAATCTGCGTTTCGACTTCATTGATTTGGGATTGAAGCTGGGTGGTCTGGCTGTAACTTTGAATCACCAGCGCGGTCTCGGAGGCAAACAGTTCGAGCATCTCCAGCATAGCATCTGTAGGCACAGCCCCGGTTTTGGGAGCATCGACAACAATCAGGCCCAATGGCTGCAAACGAGCATCATACAGGGGGACCAGCAGCTGGTCTCCCGGCGTCCAGCGCTGCTCGGCTGCCTGGGAGTGGGAATATGCTACTGTCACAAAATCCGGGATCAGATCTGTGTTATCTTCCACCCGTTCGTGCGGCACATAATAAGAACGGCTGCGCTGGAATTCGGACTGCATCAGGGATTGAATATTCTCCCACGGGTGCAGGATTTCGCTCAGGACTTCCTGATCTTCGGGGGTCACTCCGTGCAAGATGGCTGGCCTGACCGTTTTATATTGAGGGTCATAAAGGTATATCAGGACAACATCGAATTGGCTGATTTCCCGGATGGAGGTCGCCAGAACCTCAAGCGCCGGCTCAAGAGATGTTTCTGCAGCAATCTGCTTGCGGGTATCTAATAATTGGTTTAATGCCTGGGCTTGTTCGGTCAGCTGCGATGTTCGGCTGGCAGCAGCATGATATTCCCAGATATTGGAGAGTGTGACACCGGTCTGCGAGGCCAGGGCGTGGATTAAGTCTTGAGCGGTTTTGTCAAAATAGTTTTGCTGGCGGGAAAACAGGCGCAGCACGCCAACGACCTGCCCAAATTTATTGATCGGCACAACCAATCCAGATGCCATCCCGAAAAACTCTTCCGAGAAGCTGCTTACAGTCAGATCCGGGAGGTAAATAGGCTCCTTGCGGTTGATGGCATGCTGGTCCAGGCCGGTGATTTCCATCGGCGCATCCCCAACCCGGTGAGTGATCCAGAGCGGGGTTTGGCCATCCTCAGTCTGGCCAAAGATCAGGATCCCACCAGCATCCGCTTTTGAGATGCGGACAGCTTCCTGGTGAATCATGCGCAGAACATTCTCGATATTATCGGTGACTGCGAATTTTCGGGTGAGTAGATTGATCGAGCTCATTTCCTCCGCCCGGCGCTGCAGCGACTCATCCGTCTGGTTGATCAGGGTAGCGCGTTCTATCGCACTGGCAATCTGGTCGGCCGCCGTCTCGACCGACTGCTGATCGTTCCTATCAAATTCGCTGCGTTGTTTACTGCCAAACAGAATCTCGCCGATGCTCCGACCCCGCACGACAAGCGGTGAGACGATTAACGAATGGACTTCTGGCAGCAAGGGTTGAAGGGCGCGGTAAGGTTGGGGCAGGTTGTCGTCATTCAAAATATCGGCACTGATGATCGCTGTCTGAGTCTCGGTAACCGTATTTTTCAGGTTGGCTTGAGTAACCAGGTGCAGGGATATCTTGGAAATCTGGTTGACCCCTATCCCAAGGATCGATTGGCCGTGGACTTGCAGGATACCCAGGCTTTCATCCAGCAAAAACGCGGCAGCAACATCTGCCTGCAGGAAACGGCTCAGCTCCAGCAGGGAAAACTGCAAGGTTTCGTCCTGAGTGGCTTCGGAGCCAGCCAGGCTGGCAACGCGTCGAAGGACTTCAGCCCGCTGTGCCCGGCGGCGGGATTGCTGCATCAGGTTCGCATTCTCCAAGATCGAGGCCACCTGACCAGAAATGATCCGGAGCAGACGCAGGTCACCATCACTGAAACGGCTCCCATCGCGCTTATTGGCGACCTGCAAATACCCCAGGGGGCGCATCCCGGAATTCAGCGGCACGAAAACCGTCTCGCGCATCGCGCTGGCCTGAGCCAGTGGGGCCAGGCCGAGCGCCCCCATCACCGACTCCTCGCTCATGTCGTCGGTAATAATCACATCCTGTTCCTGCCAGACCTCCTCGGCCCGGCTGGCTTCTTCGATCTTTGTCCGGTAGAGCAGCGTAAATTGCTCGGGTAATCCCTGGAACGGGATCTTGCCTTCCAGTGTCCGGGTAGTTTCATCGTAGATCAAAAACCCTAAAATCTCGGCATCGATCAGCGGGCTGATGGTGGAGATCAACTGCTGATATAAATTTTCTGTGGAGGCCACTGCCCGGTTGACCTGAGACAGATTCGCCAGGCCGGCCATTTCCTGCACACGTTCTTGTTCTTTGTGGTGGGTTACAGCATTTTGCAGCGCCACCGCAGCATGACCGGAAAGCAGTTCAAGGACTTCTTTGTCTTCTTCGGTAAAACTCTCTACAGTTTGCGAAGCCAGTTCGATCGTCCCAATTAACTGGCCCCCGATCTTCAATGGAATTCCCAGATACGATTGGATAGGGAACTGCGCACGGCTGACCGCCGGTCGCACTTCCTCAAAACTGACCACGTCATTCACCAGGAGTGGCTCAGAGTGTGACGCCAAATAGCCGGTAAAGCCTTTATCCAGGGTGTAGTCCGTATCGCTGCGGCTCACCCGCCGGATACCATCTTCTTCTGTCAGGAACCGGAAAGGAATAAAGCAGGTCTCTTCAGCAACCCAGCGGGTAATTTCTGAGAAATCAGATGGGATCAGCCGGTCGATGCTTTCCAGGATGGTTTGAATGGTGGTTTCCAGGTCGAGACTGGCCGACATTGCCCGGGAAATCTCGGTAAAGATGGTGATGGCATGCATCGAGAGCGTATCCCGGCCTTCTTCCAAATTGGTGAATTGAGGTCTCTGGAGCGAAACCAGCACAGCATGCCGATCCTGGTATGGCACGGTAAAGGACATTCCTTCTACCAATGATTGGTCAAGCGTAAAATTCACCTGCCCGGCAGCGGCACACAGGCCCAGGAAAGCATCCGCTGGCCGGGTGCGACGAGACATCCTTTCAAGATTCGGGGTCTCGTTTTCAGAAATGCCAAACCATTCCCGCGCCTGGCTGTTGAGATATATAAGCCTGCCGCCTGGCTGAACCAGGATAACCGCACTCTCGTTTGGACCAATTTCTGTCGAGATCACTGGATCGCCATTCATCGGCACCGACACCCTGCTCCTGCGTGGGAGGACGCGCAGCAAGAGGAAGAGCAGGCCGATCAGGCCTGCGCCCACCAGCGCCAGTATGATCCCAACCGAAACTTGATCTAAACCAAACATCTCATCTGTTCTCTAGAGTCGCTTTCCTTGTCCGGCCAACATCAGGCCACCTGGATATCTTTACGGCGGGCCTCGGCAGCCAGTTCTGTAATCTCCCGGATATCGGAGATCGGATATTCAGTAGGGGAGATGGAACCGATCGAAACGGTCATCAGCGGGGTTTGTTCTTGCTGGCCGAGATCGTTGGTGGTGAGGATATATCCTTGCTCGCGATCAAGAAAATTATAATGAGACAATACCTGCTCCTTGAAACGAGCCTTGACACCTTCGGCGATTTTCTGACTGTTCTCTTCCGAGGTAATGATCACGAAGCTGTTACCGCCCGGATGACCGATGAAATCTTCAGCGGTACCCTTTTCGTCCACCACTTCACCCAGCAGCATGGTCGTAAAGCGAATCACATTATCGGCGGCCACAAAACCATACACATCTTTAAACGACTCGAAATGATTGACCCGCATGTCAAGATACGCCCAACCATCCCGGCGGATAATCGAGCGCAGTTGTTCTTCGATCAGCCTTCCTGAAGGCAAGCCGGAACGCGGATCGGTCAGGCTTTCCCGCTCAGAACGGGCGATCGCATTCTGCACCCTCAGCTTCAGTTCTTCAATATCAAACGGCTTGGTGATGTAATCATCCGCACCGAGTTCCAGGCCTTGCAGCTTATCACTGCGCTCATCTTTCTGAGTCAGGAAAATGATCGGAATATGGCTGGTGCGGGTGCTGGTGCGCAGCTGCCGGCATACCTCATATCCATCAATATCCGGCAGCATAATATCCAGCACGATCAGATGCGGCAGGTCCTGGCGAGTCTTTTCAAAAGCCTGGTTTCCGCGTGATGCGACCTCAACCTCATACCCCTGCCCTTTAAAATAGATCCGAAGCATATTGGAGATGTCGAAGTCGTCTTCTACTACTAATATCCTTGCTTTACCCATAGGGTCCTCCCAAACAGTTATGATGACTGCTGTGCTGCCTGAGACCGCAGCCATGTGGCTTCAATTTGTTCTGCCGTCAGGTTTTGTTCAAAAGATCGGAAACCACTCAGTCTAAACCCGTGTTTTATGGCTATTGTATCAATCTCTGCGACCTGCTGGCTAGAGATCTTTTTTCCTATTGTGTAATCCTCAAACCGGCCTTCCAGGGCCAGCGCCATCATTTCGGCCATGCAGGCATACGCCTTTCCTCGTGGGAAGCCAAAATCGAAATCAAAGTACACCGCTCCCGGCACATCCACCACGCCTCCACCAATCACCAGGTCTCCTGCTCCTTCCGTTCACGCGGATACAACCGCTGATGGAGGTGAGAAGATTTTAACAAATGGTGGTCGCTGTCTTCGAAAGGCACATCCCGGTCAATGATCCGCCGTTCATCGGAGGCAACGATCACCACGTCTGATTCGATGACTCGCGCTGGATGGAGAATCACTCCGGAGCCGATCCGGCAGTTATGCCCCACGCAGCTTCCCAACACATCCTGGTTGGAGAGTTTCAGCTCCCCATTGCCATCAATTGCCCGGATTGGAATCGGGATCAGGTTAAAGTCTGTAAAGGTATTCCCGGCTCCAATAAAGGTATTGCGTCCAATCACGCACATCTGCAGGCAGGTGTTCTGAGCAACCATGCTGTTTTCCATCAGTGTGGTCATGAACAAAGAAGCCCGAAACGGCAAAAAGGTCCCATCCCCCACCACCGAGAGCATCAGCTGGCAGCCCTGGGAAATATTCACATTGCTGCCGATGATGCAGTTTTCGATGACGGCTCCAGCACCAACGGTCACATTGTCACCGATTGTGGTGGGGCCGTGGATCACAGCAGTCGGATCAATCACACAGTTGTTGCCAATTTTGACAACTTTACTGCATTCAAGCAGCTGCTTGCCTTCGTACATCGCGTTGAACAACACCTGCAGCTTAAATTTCAGGTTGGTATCCAGCTGGTGTTCAAAGCGCGCTCCCCGGCCGAAAAGCCCGTAGACTACATCGGCGATAAAGATATGCACCCAGGAATCGATCGCAATAAACGATTTTAGCGGGACCTGGTAGGTCAGGTCACCTTGCTGGGTCGCCATATAGGTCGGCACATGGTAGTAACCAATCTCGCGTGATTCCAGGTCCATGATCAGCGGCTCGACCTTTTCATGGGTAGGTCCATCCGGAAAATACCACAGGTCTGCCAGATACAAACCTCCGGCAGGGGTATAAGAGGAGGAAAGGGGCAAGGCATGTTCCCTGAAAGCCGGGTCGGTTGGGACAAACGCCACCCGGCACGGCCGGTTGCGTTCCTGTGCCCTGGTCATGAATTCCTGCATAAAAAATTCATCAAAAAACAGGTTGTCACGGTAAACAATACAGGCCTGGTCGCTGCCTTCAGGGAAAAAAACCGGCGAGAAAATATCTTCAAAATCATCTGCCTGGCGTTCCCCCTGAACATACGGCGCGAGCACATCACTATGATGCAGCCACAACGGCTTGTTCTGAACACGCAAGTCGCGGGCGTAGTCATTGAACGGAGTTAGAAAACGATGGTCCTTCAGACTAATCCTGATCATAGGTTTTTATCTGCACATACCATACCAAAGCGCGCGCTGGCAGTCCAACACGCTATGCTCTGAGTATACATGTCATTTGTGCCTGGAATATGATAATTTCAGGATAGTTTCGAAATGTTTGCGAATGGCTTCATTCAGCCGGTTTTTTGATCCCCAACTAGCCTGCCTGTCAGGGTTCCTCCCTGTCAAAACAGGTCAGGATGTTTTTGGCTTTCTCAAAGTTGCTTGACGATCTAGAAATCTATGCCGGAGACTGCTTCGCACGGCCCGCAGTGGCAGATAAAATGTTTTGACATTGCGATTGAGCGAAGCAAAAGAAGCCAGGCTGTTGAAAAAGTCGGTGAGAATTACCACAAGACAAATCCAAGAACCTCTCTGAAGAAAATAAAACTCTCCTCCAGCCGGTGCTTGAGCAGTCGTTTCAAGTTTTGTCCAGCTGCAATCATCACGCCTTCGATGTTGACCTTCAATAAACCACGAAGGCGAAAACGCCTCAAGCGATGAAAGTCCTTTGCTTCTCCAAAGAGCGGTTCAACCCAATATCCCCGTTTCCTCATTGCCTTTTGATAAGCAGCCGTTTGGTGATATTCCCTGACCTTGTCAATTGACCCTTGATAAAATGAACGGAAAATATGGCGCCCGCTTTTGCTGTTGGTGCATTCAGATTTCACCGGACAGGCATTGCAGATATCTGCATTGGCTCGATAAACATGCTTTTCCTCAGTCTTGCGACTTGAGTAATGGTTCAGTTGTTGGCCTTGTGGACAGAGATACCGATCTTCTTCGGGATCATACCGGAATAAGTCTGAAGGGTAATACCCGGTCCGTTTTCCCAGGTCTGGAATTGGCAAATATGCTTTGATCCCAGCTCCTTCCAAACCAACAATGTTCTGCTCTGTACCATACTTGGCGTCCCCCACAACAATCTCTGGTTCAAGTTTCCACCTGGAACATACCCAATCCGTCAAGTCCAGCATTGGAGTGTTGTCCATGACTGAAGCTGGTGTCACCAGGGCACTCAAAATGATCCTGGCTTTGCCACCATCGACAACATAATGGTCTCGATAACCAAGAACAGAAGAGCCTCTGCCAGGAAATGGCATAGGTGCTGCATGAGGATCGGTAGGGCTGATTTGGCGATCTGTAACTCTCTGATAGGTTGGCTTGCGAATCCCAGTAATCCTCTTGCCATCGAATTTGTCAATCAATTCTTCAAATGGATGGGAAGGTGGCTGGTTAGCTGGTAATAGCTCATCAAGGTGATGATTGACTTCATATTCTGTTCTCTCCACCATCCTATTGATATTGGCATTAGCTTGCACTTTTGTGGAGTCAAAATACAACTCCTCTCCCCAAACTAAACCAGCTTCAGCACACCGTTGAACGACTACCTCGAAAAAAGATTGGAATACTCCCAAACCATATCGATCTCTGATCTTGCTCAGTGAACTGTGGTCTGGCAGAGGCTCATCAAAGTCATATCCCAGATACCAGCGGTGGGCCAGATTGAGATTGACCGCCTCCATCAATTTGCGCTCTGATCGAATCCCTTCAAAGAAGGCGATCAGCTGCAACTTGAAGAAGACCACTGGGTCAATGGATGGTCGGCCGATATGTGAGTAAAGACCCTCAACGATTTCTCGAATAAAACCAAGGTTGATACATGCTTCTAGCTGGCGATAGAAGTTGTTTTCTGGGACAAGATCATCCAATGAGATATTTTTGTGCGTTTTGAACTCTCGTACCTTTGTGCCGATCATGGTTCACTTCCGAGGGGAAGTTAGAGGTTCAATCGTTGTGCAATCGCTTGAAGCTCATCGTCGGTGATACCAAGATATCGTTTTGTGTAAGCGATGCTGTTGTGATTGAGTTTGTACATGATCAATGCCAGATCCACCCCCTGCATCCTGGCATGATAACCCCAGGTCTTTCTGAGACTGTGGGTGCCATAGTTTCCCCGCAGGCCAACATCTTGGCAGATAGTTGTGATGAATTTCCAGGCTTGTCCCCGCTTGATGTGCTGCTTGGTCTTGGGATTGAAAAATAGATAACTTTGGAGCTCCTTCAGAACAAACGGGTATTCCTCCAGATATTCAGTCAAGGCTTCTTGAATGCTTTGGTTGATTGTGATTTCGTGACGCTTTCCCCTCTTCTGTTCCTTGATCCAGAAGCGATTTTTGATCTGCCCATCCTCATCGATGAATTGATTAGCTTGGAGTTTTAGCAGGTCAGAGATTCGCAAAGCGGTGTTGATCCCCACTGCAAACAGCAATAGATCCCGATAGCGATTCTGGCCTCGCAGAAGATTTTTGATCTGTGCGATTTTCTTGCGATCTCGGATGGGTTCAACAAATCTCATATCCTTCAAAAAACATCAAACATATCCTTCTCC
>DATHZS010000075.1:0-20711 GCA_035458505.1 Anaerolineales bacterium
CCATTGCACTGCTCCTAACCGTTCGCCCGACCTGAGTGCGCCCGTGATCATCGTTACCTGCACCGAGCCGAACAGGATCAGGGCACCAACCCCGGCGTTTAACGAGAGATAGGCCAGCGAGAAGGCCCCGGCATAGGCGAACAGGGCGAACCCGGATCCCCATGAACCGCGCTGCGCACCGGGAGCATGCTTCTCCGAGACCAGCCGGGAGAGGGGCAGCAGGGCCAGCGCACCGCTCCCCAGCCGGAGCAGGGTAAACGAGACCGGGTCGATCAGCTCGCTGCCCAGCGCCTGCCGCGTGAGCAGGGAGTTGGCGGCGAACGCCATCAGGGTAAAGGCGGTCAGTATGGTGGTGGTCATGAATAAATTATACTGAATTTGTCAGATTTCGGATGGGAAATGAATTCAAGGAGACTGTCCGAAGGACTCAATGCAGGCATCGTCAACCTTCAACTCAGCGATTATCGATATACATTATTTGATTTGATGATATTCCGTTTAACCTACAAGGAGGTTTTAAATGTATTGAAAAATTTTAAAATCTATAATTCACATTTATATTCAATCTTCAGTCAAACTAACCACGCAAACAATTGAGCCTGCACGTTTCTGTTTTTTTGAAACGTATTAAATACATTAGGGTTATAACTAATGGAAGTGAAAATATCAGGAAATGTTTACTAAAGAAATGATGGTGATTTATGAAAAGTTTTCCAATGAACTTTCACTGGTATCTTATTATATTTCTGAGTTTGTTCATACTTACAGGATGCCAATCTTCAAACCTCTCTCACCCTAACCAAAAAATTCTTAATACAGAAGTAGTTGAAAGTAAACCCACTGGCACCTCAATAAAAACCCCCACACAAAAACCAACACAAGCACCCTCTCCTACTCCTCCTGTTCAAGTCAATAAGGATATTCTTTATGTTGAACCATTGCAGAGCAATGTTAGCGAGCAACGGCTCGATGTTTATGCCCCTAATGGGGAAGGACCATGGCCTGTGATCGTGTTTTTACATGGTTTAAGTCAGACAAAAGAGCGCTTTATTGAAGAAAGTCTTTGGATTGCTGAGCAGGGTATTGTTGTCTACACCATAAATTGGCCTAACTGGAATAGCGCTATTGCTATTCAAGAGAACGGTAGAGGATTCCGAGAGACTTACGAGGTTCTGTCATGTGCAGTTCGCTATGCTAAAGCCACAGCAGCTAATTTTGGAGGAAATCCATCGAAAATTATTTTAGTAGGCTATTCTGCAGGGGCAAGATATGGATCTTGGTTTGCGCTCTCTGGAGATACTAACGTAACTAAATGGGAGGAAATCTCTGCCACACGAGGAGGCCCAAATTCACAGGTTTCTTGCCTGGTAGATGGATACTCTCCAAATGTTGATGCCTTTGTAGGGATTGGTGGACATTATGCATTTATAGAAAATCTGAAAGACAAAGATGTTGACCTATACAATGTTGTGAGTCCATTTGCACAGATAGGGGAACGACCAGAATTGTCTGTACGTCTTCTCCATGGTGATGAGGATGATTTTCCTATCTCTTTCTCAGCTAAACTTAACGACGTTCTGGAAACTTCCGGATACGATACAGAATTGATAATCTTTGATGGCGGGCATGTTGTTTCTCTGGATCCCACAATAAAGGTGATATTCGATTTAGCTGGGATTAAACAATAATTCAAACATTATTAGCCGCATGGATAAATTATACAGGATTGGTCGGATTTAGGATGGGAAATGAATTCAAGGAGACTGTCCGAAGGACTCGATGCAGGCATCGTCAACCTCCAACCCATCGGTTACGGTTTCGGTCTTGGAGGGGTATGGTTTGCCCAATTGGAATTGAGGCTGTGATCGAGCGATTATGGATTCGTTCCTATTTGGCTATGATTTATTTTGACTTTAATATTTCAGTATCATATAATGAAAATTAATACTGAAGCTTTCAATGAGGGCGGAAATACAATAAAGACCGTCAAAATAACAATCTACTTAACTTAAGCCCGCCATTTTTATGTTGATAGGAGTTTAGAAATGGCGACTTTCTTGTTTTGCTTGGGCGGTTTTACTGGCGGGTGGTGGATCCGCGATTCCTTGATTGGTCCCAAACTTCGAGAAGCAGGACATGAGGTCTTCAGTCCTACATATACTGGACTTGGCGAGCGGAATCATCTAACCAATCCTCAGATTGACCTCAAGACTCATATTCAAGATATTTTGATGGTACTCAAATATGAAGACCTGTATGATGTCATTTTGGTTGGGTATAGTTACGGAGGCATGGTTGCCAATGCAGTGGTTGAGGAAAAACCTGAACGGATCAAACACTTGGTCATATTGGATGGCCTCATTCCAAGTGACGGCCAATCAATCGCTGACATTGTCGGACCTGTCGGGATGGAGATTTTTGTAGAGAGCGTAGAATCTCACGGAGATGGTTGGCTGATAGTCCCAAATTGGCCAGGTACAAACCCACGCGCTACAAGCCATCCAGTAGCGACATTGTACACTAAAATCCAGGTTGGGAATCCTGAAGCAACCAAGATTCCAAAATCCTATATCTTTTGTACGGAGGGCAAGGAAAATATGCCTCCAATTCAGTACACAGTAGACCAGGTACCTAGGATAAAGTCTGATCCGAGCTGGGAATACCACGAAATCCAGACAGATCACAACGTCACAGAAACTGATGAACTCATGGAGATACTGCTGGAAATTGGCCAAAGATACAGCTAGCTCCTGCTTTGCTCAACAACCGATTAAGGTGGATGCTTGAGACAAAAGATCAAAAAGTGGTTACCCAAAAAGCATACTTGTGATTAAGATGTACAGGTTCTAATAAATCACTGAGACCATGTTAAATATCTTAAACGAAAGCTGGTAATCAATGGTCAGATTTGAAACTGAGGTCTGATAGATTGGGTTTCAGTTTTTTGGGTGTGGTACGGGGAATATGCTAAATCAATATTTTTAATTACATCTCCATCTGTCCCTTTTACATAATATTTATACACGATAAGCAAGGAAACCCCAAAACATATCTTTGAGGTCAGGGGATTGTAGACAGCAAGGATTTAATCAAGCCCCGAAGAGGGCGCGGTTGAAATCTTTCGTTGGGATCGACCGGATATGATCCGCCATCTGCATCATCCTGCGGTGCAGCATTTTCTTTTTGGGGGTTGGGAGACAGATGTTGTAATTCCAGAACCGCCAATACGAGGTCGCGATCGCGGCATATTCGGCAAAGATTTTCAGGGATTCTCTCGGTCTTTTTTCCAGCTTCCGGACCCGTTGATAGCCTGAGACGAATTCTTTGGCTTTTCCCAAAGAGATGCGGTTTCCTTCCCTGCACTGACCGACGATTCCCATCCCGATATCAAAGACGAAGAAATAATTACAGGCTTCTTCAAAATCAATCACGGCGCGCAATTGCTGATCGTTGAACAGCAGGTTGTCACGAAACAGGTCTCCATGGATCAGTCCCCGTGGCAGGTTTTTTGGAATGCGTGCCATCAGATACTGGTGTTTCTCGGCTAACCAGGTCTCATATTCCGCGTCGATCCCTTTTCCGACCACCTCTGAAAAAGTTTGCCTGCCGTACGAATGCGTCACAGGGAGATAGTCCGGGGGAGGGATTTCGTGTAATGCTGCCATCGCTTCTCCCGTTCGACTTAGCATTGTCTTTGTCAGGGAATGGTGCACTTCCCCGCGGATATACTGTTTGATCAGCACCGGTAAATGGTTGTATCGGGTCACGAATGTGCCATCCAGCCGGGGCAACGGGTTTGTCGTGGAAAATTCGTTTTCATCCAGGTAATTTAATAATTTCCCCAGCCGGACCACTTCCTCCCATTCTTTGGAATCAAAAACCGTCAGCACAAAATCGCCCCGGGTTGCATTGATCCGGAAGCTGGAATTTGCCGCACCGCCTTCCATCGCTTCAAAGCTGTGGATGGTCAGGCCATAGGCGCGTGCAATGGTTTGAATGTCGTTTTCTTGCAGCAAGGTGTATGTTGCCATAATGATTTCAGTTCTTCAGGTGTTGCAGTCTGTGCGTGTTCAAAGCGAAAACGGCCCTGCCAGGTTTTTTAAATGACAGCCGTGGAAAACCTAACCGCTAGCCTGCTGCTTCCAGACGCTCTACCTTGAACACCACCGGTTTGGTGCCGTCGGTGCAGCAGGTGATGAAGGTGTTCTCGTTCTTCATCCAGGTGCCGAAGCTGCCGTTGGTCATCAGGATCATGATGATCTTGTGGATATCGTGCCAGGCCCAATCGCAGTTGAACCCCTCCGGGCGTTCTGCCAGGTAGTTGACGGTAAACTCGTCTCCAACCTTGAAGAATGGGCAGGGCCCTCTGTGTACGTCCGGGCGGCGGTATTCTTCCTGCAGGTCGTCATGCTGCAGGGTCTTCAACACGGTGATCTTGCACGTCGGAAATTGGGACATGACAACCTCTCTTTTTTTGTTTGCTTTTTGTGCATCCACTCGATAATGTAATTATAGTGTAATTTAATGGAGATCCAAACCGTAGGGCTTACTGAAAAGCCTGATCATCCCTATTTAAGCCCAGATTCGGTATAATGCTGGAACGATGTACAAACTGATCATCTTGATTGAACCCGAGATTGACCAGGAAGCGTTTTTTGCCGGTTGGCCGCGCTTCCTGGAGCATGCCGAAAACCTGCCAGGGTTGGATAGGCTGGTGTCGGCTCCCGTCCACGTTCATCTTGTGGGTGCTTACAACCCGCTGATGGTGCATGAGCTGATCTTTGAGTCCCAGCAGGCGCTTGAGCAGGCGCTGGCATCCGAGCATGGGGTTGCTGCGGGGGAAACACTTCAAAGGATCACTGGCGGGGCGGTCTCCTTGCTGGTTGCCGGTCACCTGGAAGATTCTGGCGAAAACTTGCGCGCCTATCGTGGTAAAACGGGTTCTGATTCCAAAGGATAATCTCATGATTCTTCCTCTCACACCGCAAGACCTGGAGATGCATTTAACCGAACAGCACATCGACGGAGAATTGATCCATCTGAATGTACCTACTCCCACCGTGGAGACTGCGGCCGAGGCGGTCGGCGTGAGCCCAGACCAGATCGTAAAGAGCCTGTTGTTTATCATCGACGGGCAGCCGGCACTGGTGATTGCCAGTGGGCTGGGTCGCATCGACCGGCGTTTACTGGGCAAATATTTTAACGTCAGCCGGAAAAAAACCAGTTTTGCGGATGCCAAGACCGTCCTGGCCCTGACCGGCTACCCTGTCGGTGCGGTGCCCCCGCTCGGGTACCGGGAAAAACTTCGGGTGCTGGTGGATCCGTCCGTGCTGGAACACGAAACTGTCTTCGGTGGGGGCGGCTCTGAGACCACTCTGCTGCGTCTTCAATCAGAAGACATTCTCAAATATAACCAGGCAGAAGTTGTTCCGCTTCAGGAAGCCCGATAGAAGGAAACAGTTGTCATCGTTTAAGCCCATCCACTTAACGAAGAAAAATAGAGCCCCACTGATCATCATCTCATTCAGTGTGGTGGCTTGCTTGTTGGTGGGAGGGGTGCTGGTGTATCGCTATGTTCTCAGCCCCGACTCTGCGCGCTGGCAGAAATACCGCAGTTACCAGAACGACCCGCAAGCCTATGCCGAATACATCTTGCAGCCCGGGCAGCGCTGCGGCGATGCCCCGTTTGCCTTCCCGACAACCGGGGTGGTCTTTGGCATGTGGGACCAATCCTACCGTCCGGGGCACCGGCACAGCGGGCTGGATATTTTTCCCGCTACCGAGCCGGGGGTTACCCCGGTGTACGCGGCGTACGATGGCTACCTCACCCGGGAATCGGACTGGACCTCGACTGTCATTATTCGCCATTCCCAGGATCCTCTGCAGCCTGGCCGGCAGATCTGGACCTACTATACCCACATGGCTACCAAAGAGGGCGACTCATTCATTGTGCCGGATTTTCCGGTTGGCACCCGTGAGGTGTTTGTCCAGGCTGGCACCCTGTTGGGATACCAGGGCAACTATTCCGGCGATCCGGTCAATCCGACCGGCCTGCATCTGCATTTTTCGATCGTGAAAGATGATGGGCAGGGTGGGTTCCTGAATGAGTTGGAGATCGAGAATACCTATGACCCGTCTCCTTACTTTAATTTGTCTTTCAACCACAGCAAGAACCCCAATCAATTTGCAGTATGTGACGAAACAGTCACTTTTGAAGGCTGGGGTGAGTGATTGGTGCTTTCGCTGCCGCAGAAAAATCTCCCAAAAATGCAATAAATTTCTAACATTTGTGAACAACCAATTGTGGTATTATTCGCACAAGAGGTAACATCATGGAAGATTCAAAAATAACAATTATTGAAGGTCCAACTCCTACTTTTGAAATGGTTCACGACTCCTGGGCCAACGGGATCGTCGACAGCTCGATTCTCTCAAATGTGGCCATCACCCGTTTGAGGACAGCCAACGGCCCTTCTTTGGTGGAGCGCTGCTACCGGGCATGGAACCGGCGAGACCTGATCCACCTGGAATTTCGTGCCAACGACGGCCTCACTCAGGAAGTGCCGATTGTTGCTGCACGTGCCACAGAAACGGACGATGGCGACATGCTGCTGTTGTGGGTGCGTCTGCCAGAACGCGACGTGGTCGTCGATTTTGTCGTCAACAATGAGGATGACGACGAGGATTATCTTGAGTATGACGATGATCTGGATGACGATGATCTGGATGACGATGACCTGGATGACGATTTTGACTTTGAGGATGACGACGATTTTGACATTGATTTCTAATCCTTGCTCAATGCAGAACTGAAATAAAAAAGAAGCGCTGTGTACACAGCGCTTCTTTTTACTTAAGCACGCAGTGGATCGTATTGGACAGGGAGGGAAAACTGCCGCCAGAGTGTTTCAGCGTATAATGCAATAGATGATGAAAGGCAATCGGATATTCTGGGTGATGGTGTTGTGTTTCCTGCTGGCGGCGGGATGTTCTGCTGCCATGCCGGCAGAGACCGTTTTCCCGCTGCCGCCCACCTTGATTCCAACCATCACCGTACCGCCGCTGCCTTCTCCAACTTCCTGGTCCACCCGTACGCCGCTGCCAACCCTTCCGCCAACGCCAACCCCTCCGCTGTGCTGGAAGACAGGCGGCATTCTGGTAGAAGAGACGGTTGAGACCGATCTACTTGCCGCTCCCGTTGAGTTCCTCATTTATCTGCCGCCATGTTACTACCAGCTGACCGATCTTTCCTACCCCGCGCTTTACCTGCTTCACGGCCAGGGATATTCCAATCAGCAGTGGGTAGAGTTAGGGCTGATCGATCTGCTCGACAGGTGGGTGGCGACTGGTGAGAGTCCTCCGGCGCTTGTTGTCTTGCCCCAGGTGAGCGATTGGGGCGAGCCGGACCAGTTTGCCTTCGGCCAGGCCATGGTTGAACACCTCATCCCCGCCATCGAGGGCGACTATCGGGCTGTTCCCGCACGCGAATCACGTAAGGTGGGTGGGATTTCTCGCGGGGCTTCCTGGGCCTTACACCTGGGGTTGAAATACTGGCAAACGTTCTCGGCCTTTGGCGGACACAGCCTGCCGATCTTCTATGCAGACGCCCCTTTGATCCCCTACTGGCTGGACGCGATTCCGGTTGATGAGCGCCCGCAGATCTACCTGGACTATGCCGAGTCAGACCAGAGTGCGATCCGGCGGTCAGTGAACCGCCTGATCAGAATGCTGGATGAGCGCGGGGTTGCGTATCGTTTTTACACGGCTCCCGGCATCCACGACCAGGAGTATTGGGGCGGTAACCTGGAGGAGTATTTGCGCTTCTACCTGGAAGGCTGGTGATCGGCGGTTACGGCCAGGGGATCTGGACGGGTTTGGTATAGCCGTGTTTTTCTGCCCCATACAGCAATCCCCCTGATTGCCCGGAGCAATTTTGGTCATCGGTCAGGGTGATGTGAGTCACATCCGTGTGGTAAGCGCCATCATACAGAGCGCCATTGGCGCATAAGGTGGCCTCGATCAGAAAACCGCGCCTGTCCTCATCGGGCACATTGAGCGCATTCCAGGAGATGGTCACCTGGTTGCCATCCCGGGCAGCCTGCACATTTTTTGGCGGACCGGAGAATGTGGTGTATGGAAGCGCAGACATCCATTCCACCACCGAAAACACATCCCCTTCAACATCCACCACCCAGGAAGACACCCAGCAGCGTTTGCCCCATTTATCGACCCAAATATACAGCCAACTTCCATCATAGTTTCGGTTGTGCACCTCGCCGGTATCTCCCACCCACAGGTCAATGGCGTGCAGGTAGGCGATCCCCGGACCGAAACGGCAGTGTGCATCCTTGTTGACCGTCACATCCGGGAAATTGAAGGTTGGGGTAAGTGTGATGGTCGGTGTTGGGGTGATGGTGGGTGTGAAGGTAGGTGTAGGGGTCAGGGTGATGGTGGGTGTAAAGGTCGGCGTCGGGGTGAGCGAGGCGGTTGGTGTCGCGGTGAGCGTGGGGATGGATGATGGCGTGTGGGTGCTGGATGGAAGAAGGGTTGGCGCGGTGTTGCTGGCAAGCTCAGCGCTGCAAGCTGGCAAAAGCACAATCGCCACAACAAAAAGGCCCAGGATTTTCGCTTTCATCAGGATCATTGTACCTAAACGTATTGGGAATGGGTATCCTGACTTTAGTCAGGTGTGTGTTTTTTTCTTGCGCTGACCGCCGGCATACAAGTAGCTCAGCAGGGAGGTCCTTTCGATTGAGCGGTTTACTTGGTGAAAAGACTCTTGACTCAAAAACAAGTTTAGACTATAATCTATATTAGATGATTATCTAATATAGATGGAGGTCTAATTGTTTTAGGAAAAAGACCGCATCAAGTTGCCACCGACCAGACTGAAAGGCAATGATTGACATGGAATTAAAAAAAGTGATCCAAAACACCTGTCTTTCCGAAGAGGAATTACAAGAATGCTGTCCGCAGGTTGAAGAACACAACCTCAAGTCTCTCTCTCAACCCGAGAGATTAGAGCCTTCAATCGACAAAGGCATGCACAGCTCGCCGTATTACCACCGGGAGATCTTTTAGACGGCACACCAGGTTAGGAGAACAGAAATGGAACACAATGAAATGATTGGGCTGATCCAGCTTCCAGAATGTCAAACAGCAGCCCAAAAAAACGGCAAATCGAGTGATGAGGAGTTGCTGAAGGACACGATCACAATTGTGATCAACAGCGAAAATTACCGCATCGAGATTGAAATTGGTTAGTTCCCATCAGCCTGCCGGAGAGCTTGCTCTTCCAATCGGGCAGGCTTGAGAAATACCTAAGGAGATAGAACAATGACTTTGAAGCGCAGGCTAGGAAAATCTGATCTGGAGGTCAGCGCGTTCGGACTGGGCTGTTGGGCGATTGGGGGACCCTGGGATGTGATCAGCAATGAGGAAACATTCTCTGCGGGATGGGGGGAGGTCGATGACCGCGAGTCAATTCGTGCAATCCATACGGCGTTAGATGCCGGACTCAACTTTTTTGATACAGCGGCCAATTACGGCACTGGTCACAGCGAAAAAGTGCTTGGTAAAGCATTGACAGGGAAGCGAGATCAAGTCGTAATTGCAACCAAATTCGGCCATATTATTGACGAAGAAGCAAAGACTATGTTTGGTGACGACGAGAAGATTTTAGTCAATGTCCGCCAAGACTGCGAGAACAGCTTGCGCCGCCTGGGTACGGATTACATCGATATCTATCAACTGCACGCTGCCCAATACGACCCGGAGAAAGCCCTGGTTTTGATGGGTGTGCTGGAAGAACTGGTGGAGGAAGGCAAAATTCGTTGGTATGGATGGAGCACGGACCTGGTGGATCGGGCACAGATCTTTGCTCAAGGCGAGCATTGTACTGCCATCCAGTTTGCATTAAATTTTGCCCACGATAACCCCGAAATGCGCCAGTTGTGCTCCGATTCAAACTTGGCCGGGATCAACAAGAGCCCTTTCAGCCGAGGGATCCTGACTGGCAGGTTTGATGAACAAACCCAATTTACAGAGAACGACCACCGCAGCCGCTTCAACTTATCCGAAGGACCGGCAGCTCTGCGCTTGCAGCAGCTTGCGGCAGCCAAGGAGATCTTGACCGCCAACGGGCACACTCTGCCGCAAGCCTGTTTGGCATATATCTGGGCACTGGATGAAAACATGGTTCCGATTCCGGGTTTCCGTACTGTGGCACAGGTGACAGAAAATGTAAGGGCTTTAGAACTTGGCCCGCTCAGCCAGGAACAGGTCCGCGAGATAGAGGAAATTCTCTCTGGGATTGAAGTGGAACAGAGCGCCAATTTTTAGTCCAGGAAAGTGTTTATGGAATTTAGCAAGCTAGGTAGAACAGGAGTAAAGGTCAGCCCAATTTGTTTGGGAACCATGAATTTCCCTTACCGCACGCCTGAGGAGGAAGCAGTCAAGATTATTCACCAGGCGATTGATGCGGGAATTAATTTTATCGATACGGCTGATTTTTACGGGCAGCCTCTCAATCAGGGCACCGGGCAGGGCACGACCGAACGCTTGCTTGGCAAAGCGATCAAAGACCAGCGCCAGCGCTTGGTGATTGCAACTAAATTCTTTGCCCCAGTGGACCGCACCGATCCCAATGCGCGCGGCGGGAGCCGGCGCCACATCATCCGTGCCTGTGAGGATTCTTTACGCCGCCTGGATACAGACTATATTGATCTATACCAGATGCACCGCCCGGATCCCGAGGTGCCCATCGATGAAACCCTGCGGGCCCTCGAAGACCTGATCCGAGCGGGAAAAGTCCGTTATATTGGAACCAGTTCTTTCGCCGGATGGCAGCTGGTCGAAGCGCTCTGGACCTCGGATCGGCTCAACCTCAACCGGTTCGTCACCGAACAGCCGCGTTACAGCTTGCTGGATCGCCGGATCGAAGCAGAGGTTGTCCCTGTCGCAGAGAAGTATGAGATTGGTATTTTGCCTTATTCACCCCTCGGTGGTGGTGTGCTGACCGGCAAATATGCGGAGGACGCAGTCCCTCCTGAAGGGTCTCGGATGGTAGACGATGCCTGGGGGCAGTGGGCAGCTGGTTTTACCAGTGACCGGGTATATCGCCTGATTGAGGTGCTCACTGCTTTGGCTGCTGAAAAAGGCTGTACGGTAAGCCAACTGGCACTTGCCTGGGTGATGAGCCAGCCGGCAGTGGTCAGCTCAATCATCGGACCGCGCACCTTCACCCAACTCGAAGATAACCTGGGTGCACTTGACATTACATTCACTGAAGAGGATTTTGAACGACTGGATAAAGCCTCTGTACCCGGAAAGGCGCTGTTTGGCGAATAAGTTTCGCAGATGAAAGGATCAAAGGAAGTATGTTCAACTTACAGTTGATTTTTGGAAACCAATATCTGGAAGAAACCCCGGCAGAAAATCTGGCTGAAACGGATGCCTCAACTCTTTCCCCCGCATCCGAGCAGAAAGATCCGTGTTGCCGCGCGGTGAAAAGATCAGACTGTTGCGAAAGTACCCACTAGCGAGGGGGTTCCGGGATGTGGAAATCCACCAGAATTTGTCCACATCCGAAATTCTTCGTTATAATTTAGAAACCTATGTTTTTTTGGAGGTGACCATTGACCACACAAGTAGTATCCACACATGAAGTAACTGCCGAGATTTTCATTGAATCATCGCCCTCGCAGCTCTATTATTTCTTTTCTACCCTGTCCGGCTGGCTGGATTGGTTCGCACAAAAAGGGATCGGGAATGTATCGAAGCAAGGCATTTTGCAGATGCACCACAATACAGTCGGTCGTTTAGCTTTTTACTTCCGGGAGTTTGAGCATGAAAAGCGGGTTGCCTTAAGTATCATGTCACCTAAAACTCCCCAGATGGGTGATGTAGAACTCTTGCTGGAGGAAACTGAGGGTGGAACAACCATCAGAATTGAACATTCAGGGATGGAGCCAGAAGATGTTGATTGGCTGCAAAATCTCTGGCAGGACAGCCTGAACAACCTGAAAGAACTGACGGAAGAAGGCCGTGACCCGCGCTTGTGGAACCGCCCCTTCCTGGGAATCACCGTGGCAGATTGGGTCACCCCTGAATATGCGGCCAAGCATCAGCTTGCCACCGAATCTGGAATGCACCTGAACAGTGTGTTTGAAGGCCGCGGTGCAGCTGAAGCGGGAATTTCCGGTGGAGACACGATCCTTTCGTTGGCAGGAATCGCAATTACCGACTACGAGGCGCTGCTCAGTGTGTATAAAGAGCACCGGTCCGGTGACACGATTGACGTGGAATACTACCATGGCAAAGAATTACGGCAAGCCCGGCTGACTCTTTCGGCGTTCCCCGTTCCGGATGTACCCCCAACAGCCCAGGATATTGCCGACAACCTGGATCATTTTTTCCAGAAAGCGAACAAAAAAATTGAACAGCTTTTTTCAGGGAAGAACGAAGCACAGGCTGAATACCGGCCTGCGGCAGGCGAATGGAATGCCAAAGAAGTCCTCGCCCACATGATTGCTTCCGAAGGCGATGCGATCCACTGGCTGGGTTCGTATCTGGCCGCAAGGGAGGTATACCCATCTATCTCTACAACTCCGGCCCGCCTGAAATCGCTGTTGGTGCTTTACCCTACTCTTAGTGCGTTATTGAACAAGCTCCGGGAAACCCAGAAAGAGTTGGTGATCCTGATCAGCGAAACGCCGGCGGAAGTGGTCAACCGCAAAGCCAGCATGGTCCGGCTGGCCTTCGCCTACTCACTGGATATCAGCATGCATTACAAGGAGCATCTGTCTCAACTCGCCGATGTCCTCGAACACGCATCAGACGTTCAGGGTCATTAGTCTCGCATTTAATAAGAATTTTTTTAGCCAATCAAATAGATTTGCCGCCACCCCTGGTATCGATTACAATACCAGTGGTAGTACTCCACTGTCTCCAAACTGACTGAGGTAGCAAGAATGGCAACCAACCAACCACTCAAAATCGTCTGGGATCAGGGCACCGCCTATGATTTTTTCACCAGCCTGCATGTGCTGCATTTCCCGGATGATTTTGGGTTAAGAGGGGCGTGGGCGGCTGGGGTGCGTTCCCGTTTGCCCAATGAAGCGCGAGAATTTCTCGAAAAAATTGTTGGAAATTTCAACCCGCCGCTGAACTGGGTGTATTCCCTGCCCTCACCAAAAGACGCGGCAACCGCTCTGGTAGGGCTGAAGCGAATCCCGGTAGAAGACCGGCTGGCAGCGCTGAGACTTTGCCAGTTCCAATCGGTGCGCGGGTGTCAGATCCTGACCGAAGTCTCGCAGCGCCGCGGGTGGGATGCAGCGCTACTGGACGAGTATCTGGATCTTTGGCGCAGGCAGGAAGAAAAGCATCAGGTCATTCCTGGCCCGATCTCGGCCTCGCGCGTGGAAAAAGTATTCCAGGTGTATGCCGACCCGCTCAGTTTTGGACAGCAGTATCTGCAGTCACTGCAAGCGTATTATGAGGTATTCTTCTCCGAAGAAGAGAAACGCATTGGTTTGAAGCTGGAAAAAGCTTTGCAAACTGCCCAGAAATCTGCAGACCAGATGGGGGTGGAGGAATATCTCCGCTTGCATGGCGGAAAACTGGACCTCGACTCGCTGCGGCCCAACGATCAGATCGTCCTGGTTCCTTCTTATTGGTGTTCACGCGGGGCACTTCACAGCGACCTTGAGCAAGACCAACACCTGATCCTGTTTGGAGCCCGGCCAGAGGAGGAGTCGCTTGTCCCGGGAGAGATTGTCCCCGAGGATTTGACCCGCCGCCTGAAGGCGATGACAGACCCGACCCGGATGCGGATCTTGCGCTATTTGCTGCAAGAACAGCTCACCCCTGCCGAGCTTGCCCGCCGCCTGCGCCTGCGCGCTCCTACCGTGACCCATCACCTGCACACCTTGAAATCTGCTGGCATGGTGCAGTTTGCGAAAAAGGGCAAGAACGAACACCTGTATTATGCCAAAATGGAATCGATTAAATCCACCTATACGCTGCTGAAAGATTTCCTTGAACAAGACGTGAGTATCGTCGAAGGGTTTGATCTATTCGATAATGACCTCTTCTGAGTCCCCGGCCTCCCCACCACAGAAAAAATCTCACCTGGCAGCCATTTTTCAGGCGTTGCTGGTCACCTTTTTGTGGTCCACCTCCTGGGTGCTGATCAAATTTGGACTTGATGACATTCCTGCGTTTACCTTTGCCGGGCTGAGATACAGCCTGGCTTTTTTTCTCCTGCTGCCAGTTTTTATCCGCTCTGGCCAGGCACGTTTGCTGCCGCACCTGGATCGAAAGCAGTGGTTGAGGCTGGCGCTGCTCGGGCTGGTTTATTACACAATTACGCAGGGAACTCAGTTCCTTGGACTAAAACTGCTGCCAGCGATTACCTTCAGCCTCTTGCTGAACCTCAGCGCTCCCCTGGTGGCCCTGCTCAGTATTCCTCTCCTCAAAGAAATGCCCACGCGCCTGCAGTGGCTGGGCATCGGGGTTTTCATTGTTGGGGTGATCCTCTACTTCATGCGCTCTTTATCCATGCCGGGATGGGTGGGCTTGCTGGTCGGCCTGGCCAGCGTTGTGGCAACCTCAACCGCCTCGATTATCGGACGGGGCATCAACCGGATGGGAAAGCTGCCGGCGCTTACAGTGACGGTGGTCAGTATGGGGATTGGTGGGATTCTGCTTCTGGCCGTGGGTTTATTGGTTGAACCGCTTCCTTCTATGGGCTTGCCTCAATGGGGTCTTGTATTGTGGCTGGCTTTGATCAATACCGCATTTGCTTTCACCCTCTGGAACCATACCCTCAGGATCCTGTCCGCCACAGAATCGAGCATGATCAACAATACCATGCTGGTCCAGATCGCAGTGCTGGCCTGGGTTTTCCTAGGAGAGCGACCTGGCGTGGTGCAGTGGATCGGGATGGCGTTTGCTCTGGCCGGCACGATTATGGTCAACCTGAAGCGCACCTCACCGGCAGCCCCTAAATCTCCTGGCTAGTGCTGATCATAAATACTGCCACCGATGAATTCCCGGATCACAGAATGCTCAGGGACAACCGTATCATCAGGGAAAGGTGTGACCTGCTCCAGCAGTCCCAGCACGCGTTCAGCCCGGATGAAAGCATCTTCTCTCAGCGGATCTCCCGAATATTTCTTGACCCATTCCCGGAAATGCTCAATTAGTTTAGGCGTGTAAATTGAAAGCTCGTACGGCATCGCGCTGTTGATGATGTAGTCGGCATGCTTCATGTAGGGGATGATATTGCGCCTTTCGCTGGAGCGGACATAATGCCAATGGGTCAGGGTGCGTTCGTAGTCATAGGCCCGGTGGATACTGTCGCGCAGCATGCGGCGCATCAGGCGAATATCTGTCCAGCGCACATATTTCCCCTGGTCGGTTTTCATTTGTAAAAGCGGCTCAATATAGAGTTTCATCTTAACCGCATCGTCCACCCCGGCCATCATCTCCGGATAGAGCCCGAACAGGCTGTCGATCAGGATCAGTTCATTCGGTTCGAACTGCACCTCGGTTTGGGCCAGGGTGCGCTTGCCGAGCTTGAAATCGTAATGCGGGATCAGGACCGTTTCTCCTTCAAGCATCTGGTTGACATGGGTGTTGATCATCTCCAGATCCATCGCTTGCGGTGTCTCAAAATCATAATCGCCGAACTCGTCTTTGGGATGCATTTCCAGGTCGTAAAAATAATTGTCCAGCCCTAGTTCTTTAAGGTGATACCCACTCCGGCGCAGTTTTTCAGTCAGGATCTTCGTTGTGGTGGTTTTCCCGGAAGAAGACGGTCCGGCAACGATCACGATCCGGATCTGGTCTTTCCGCTCCTGGATCTGTGCCGCAATTTGCTCGATGTCCTGCCGGTAGGCCACCTCGGACTCCATGACGATCTCGCGCATCTCGCCATTTGCCACGCGCTGGTTGAGCCCATTCACATGGTTCACGCCACGGTCGATCGCCCAATCCAGCACCCGCCATATTTTTTCCCAGGGGATATTGCCGCCGGAATGCTGAGCTTTGGCGTTGGTGCGCTCGCGGATGCGGGTGCGTTCCTCACGGTACAGGATATACGCCTTAGCCACCTGCGCATGCCCGTTTTCGATCAGCACTTTTTCAACCACATCCTGGATCTCTTCTACCGAAGGTGCCTGGTCGGATGCGAAACGGGCTTCCAGAATTTGGGTCACCTCTTCGCCGAGTCTTTTTGCCTGTTCATAGTCTCGTCCGCCGACCGAAACTGCAGCCCGATAAATGGCATTGTTGATCCGGAGTTGGTTGAAGTTTACCTGAGCGCCATTGCGTTTGATCACAGATTTTATCTTGCTCATCAGAAGCTCTCTCCGTTCAGATGGTTGCTTTTTTATTATATGCATGATTGCTAAATTGGATTGGTCTGAGGGACGCCGGATTTGATCCCTGCTTTACCTCAAAGGCGGCTTGATTTCGGCATATCTCCAGTTTTTCGCGATACAATTACCCAACTTCCTTTGTCTTAGCGTATAATCAAACTGGAGCTGTTTGTTTTCAATGTGATTGAATCGAGTTCCATTATCGCTCCAAAACATCGTTCGAATAGATCAGAAAAATATCAAATAACCCTTGGAGAGATCATGACCAAAGAATATTCCACAATTCTGGTTGAAACCCGAGAGAAGGTTGGGCTGATTACCCTGAACCGCCCGGAAGCGCTGAACGCACTCAATAAAACCTTGCTGAGTGAGCTCATCACTGCGCTGCGTGCCTTCGATACCGATCCGGAGATTGGGGCGATGGTTGTTGCGGGTGGAGAGAAAGCTTTCGCCGCGGGCGCAGATATCACCGAGATGGCCGAGGCTTCGCTAACCGAGATGCTTGTCAGTGAGAATATCGACCTCTTTGATAAGTTTATGGCGATCAAAAAACCGATTATTGCGGCCGTTTCTGGCTGGTGCCTGGGGGGTGGAAACGAGCTGGCCATGTCCTGTGATATGATCGTTGCCTCTGAAAGAGCACGTTTTGGACAGCCAGAGATCAACCTGGGCGTGATCCCGGGGGCAGGCGGTACGCAGCGGTTGACCAAAGTGGTTGGCAAAGCCATCGCTATGGAAATGGTCCTGAACAACCGCCACCTGACGGCTGCAGAAGCACTGCATTTTGGCCTGGTTAATAAGGTTGCGCCGGTCGAGGAGTATCTTGATGTGGCCCTGAAATTGGCGGCAGAGATTGCCGACCGCGCTCCGTGGGCTGTCCGGATGGGGAAGGAAGCTGTAAATCAATCCTTTGAAACCCATCTTAAAGCCGGTTTGGCCGAAGAGCGCCGCGCATTTTACATGCTGTTTTCTACGGATGACCAGAAGGAGGGCATGAGAGCCTTCCAGGAAAAACGCAAGCCTAACTGGAAAGGCTCCTAAGCCACGAGGGGAGTAGAAAATTGCCAAACGCTGAAACTGACCGCCATTATCCTGTAGCTACGCCTCCTGTTGTCACCTACCGTTCCCTGGTGCGCTCCCTGCGAGCACTGCAGATCGAGCCGGGCCGACCGGTGATCGTTCACAGTTCGTTGAGCGCGTTTGGGAGTGTGCAGGGCGGCAGTCAGGTGGTGGTTGGGGCTTTGCTGGAAATCTTCGAGTCGGTTCTGGCCCCAACCTTTACTTACAAAACCCTGGTTGTGCCAGAGACTGGCCCGCCAGATAACGCTGTGCAGTATGGCAACCACACAGATCGTAATAAAATGGCGGAATTCTTTTATCCAGATATGCCCGCAGACAGGCTGATGGGGAGAATTGCAGAGTCGCTGCGCAAGCATCCCCAGGCCTACCGTTCCGGTCACCCGGTGCTTTCCTTTGCCGGGGTGAATGTGCGCAAGTACCTGGAAAAACAGCTGCTCAATGAACCATTTGCCCCGATTGCGGCCATGGTCGATGATGATGGCTGGGTGCTCCTGATGGGGGTTGACCAGACCTGCAATACCAGCATTCATCTGGGAGAGCGTCTGGCAGGGCGAAAAACATACACCCGCTGGGCACTGATGAGCGATATGGTGGTCAGGTGTGGGAATTTCCCCTACTGTTCGGATGGGTTCAACGCCATCCAGCCCCTGATGGATCCGTTTGCCCGAAAAGTCAAGATCGGTGCGGCCATGGTCCAGGCGTTACCCCTGCGGGAGCTGATTGCAACCACGCGCCAGCTGATCTACGCCGATCCTACCGCGCTGCTGTGCAGCAGAACGGATTGCCAATCCTGCAATACGATCCGGAGCGACATCTTTACCGCGTCCCAGTGATTGTTGTTCCCATCTTTGGAGCCTCCTGATGGATAAAAACCCGCTTGAAAAGCATTTGCCGAAAAAACCGAACTACTCTGAGATGTCGTTTCGGGAGAAGCTGGGGTATAGGTATTCCCGGTTTCGGTTAAGAGCGCGGTTTTACTGGAGAAAACTGCTTCCTCCAGTCACGATAGAACGTGTTGCTGAAGTCCAACTCCAACTGCGAGAATCCTCCGCTCCTGATTTTGATTATTTTGTCCTCGTGCTGCTCTCCTGCATGATCGCCACGTTTGGCCTGCTGATCGATTCGGCGGCCACGATTATCGGCGCAATGCTGGTGGCCCCGCTGATGTCGCCCATCCTGGGGATCGGATTGGCGTCCATCCGGGGCGATACCAACCTGCTGAAAGATGCCGGTACCGCTCTGCTGCGGGGTGCACTGCTGGCCGTGCTGCTCTCCACCCTGATTACCTGGATCAACAGCCTGCTGCCATTTGTCTCCAATCAGGACCTGCCGATGGAGGTGCTTTCCCGCACCCGGCCCAGTCCGATTGACCTTGGAGTAGCCCTGGCTGGCGGCCTGGCGGCCACGTTTGCCCTGGTGCAGCCAAACCTGTCTGCCGCCCTTCCGGGAGTGGCGATTGCGACCGCCCTGATGCCGCCGCTGTGTGTCGTCGGGGTTGGGTTGGCGTTAGGCCGCTGGGATGTGGCAGAGGGTGCCCTGCTGCTGTTTGTCACCAACGCGGTGACGATTGCTGCTTCCTCAACCTTTTTGTTCTATATCACTGGTTTCAGCCTGGGGCGCAAGCAGGGCGACCGGTTGATTCCGCGCAGTTTGCAGGTCTCGATCTTGCTGATCGTTGTACTGATGGCTCCTCTGGGCTGGCAGAGCTATGTGTTTGTGCAGGAGGCTTCATTCACACGTGAACTGGAGCAGGTTGTTCGCCAGGAAGTGGAAAATGTCGGCGCAACGCTGGACAAGTTTTCCTGGCAGGAACGCGAGGGCGATGTCCTGGTGATGGATATTACGGTGCTGGTCAGCGAGTCCCTGCGCTACGCCAACAGCGTTGACCTCCAGGAGGCGATTGCCACGCGCCTGCAGCGTACGGTTCAGCTGAAGATCAACCAGGTGAATGCAGCCCAACTGGACCCGGCCATCCCACCGACTCATACGCCTACCGCGACGGCCACCCCTCTGGGAACCGCAACCCCCACGCCTACCTTCACTGCGACGGCTACCAGCACAGCAACCAATACCCCAACCCCCACCTTCACCTATACGCCAACCCCTACCAACACCTACACGCCAACCCCGGAAATGGGCATCCTGGATGAAGGCTACCGGGTGACCATGTTGGCGTATCCGGGCGGGCCTGAGATTGGGATCATTTACCGCAACCAGCCCTTTAAAGTGCTGTACGGCAGTCAGATCTATGACGGCTGGGTCTGGATTGAAGTGCAAGATCGCGAAGGGCGGGTCGGCTGGGTGCCGCAATATCTTACAAGCCTGGTGACCCGAACCCCCACCGCCACGCCCACGCTCACCCCTTCACCCACCCCTTAAAGGGATCCGGCCGGAGAGACGCTCCGGGCATGATTCAAACAAATCTCTAATGCCATATTGACAATTTGCCAATCAAGCCGATGATATAATGCAACTGACGGGAATCATGAGGTTTGAGGCGCAGAGGGTGACTCATCAAACTCTGTTCCCTATTTTTCCCTGGCATGAAAATTGCTTAAATGACGAGTATTCCGGAAAAAAGCTTGTTTCCGATGAGTGAATAGGTAAAAAATTATGATGAGATTTGACCGTTTTACTGAGCGTGCCCAGGAAGCCGCCCAACGAGCCGCTGAGATCATTCAGCGTTATGGGCACAATCAGATTGATACCGAACATATTTTGCTGGCCCTGATCGAACAGCCGGAGGGTGTCATCACCCAACTGCTGGAGATCATGAACGTCGATGGTGAGATGCTCACCGAACGCCTGGACTACATCCTGCGCACCAGCCCGAAGGCCAACATCTTTGGCGGTGGTGCCGGGCAGATCTTTATTACGCCGCGGGTCAAACGGATCATTGACCTGGCGAATGAAGAAGCCAACCGGTTGAAGGATGAATACATTTCCACCGAGCATATCTTTTTAGCCATCCTCAGCGAGCGCAGCACCCCGGCTGCCCGTCTGATGGAAGGCGCGGGCGTGACCAAAGAACGCGTGGTGGAGGCTGTCAACCAGCTGCGCGGCGGCCAGCGCGTGACCGATCCGCAGGCCGAATCCCGCTACCGCACGCTGGAAAAATACTCCAGCGACCTGACCCAGATGGCACGTGAAGGCAAGCTCGACCCGGTGATCGGGCGCGATGCCGAGATCCTGCGCGTGATCCAGATCCTCTCCCGCCGCACCAAGAACAACCCGGTGCTGATCGGTGAG
>DATHZS010000076.1:0-34803 GCA_035458505.1 Anaerolineales bacterium
CATTGGAGTTTGGCGCATTGAATACAAGCCACATGGAACAAATCGATGAACTGTTAGGTAGAACCGGTTAAAGGAGAAAGACTTAAAAAAACGTATTTTAGGAAAAAGTGGTTTCGAAGTAAGCGCAACGGGCCTGGTATGCCTGGGGGACGGTCCCCAAAGAGGGCTCTCAGCGCAGTCAGGTCAGGGTCCTGGTTCCCAGGCTTTTGTACCAAAGGGTAGACTGAGTAGTGAATGGTGATCACTTTCTTCAGTTCTACCCTTTTTTGGTACTCCATGTCCAGTATAAACTAACAGGTCAGGTCACTTAGTCTATTGCCAATATTGTAACAAAAACACCAACATCAGCTTCATCTAAATCATCCTGCACTTGCCAGATAATTATGATCCCTCTACCCAGCCCGCCAAGACCCGTTCTTCGTCCTCTTCTCCCGAGAAAGTTCCCGACCACCCGTCAGTTCGGCGCGCCGGCAGCCGTTCATAGTTTCCGTTATTTATCAAAATTATCCTGTATAATAAATGACCACACATTCATTATGCAAAGGTGGAGTTTGTGAAAGATCATGTTCATGTCGGTCCCTACGAAAAAGTAAAAGGCAGGCCGTTTACGGATTTAAAACACAGCGTGAAGGATCTGGCACGCCTGGTCAAAATGACACATCAGCTGGTAGAGACTTTTCAGGACCCGGAAAGCTGTGATTTTTCAAAGACCGGGCGGGCAGTTTCCCAGACAGACATGTGGGGCAATGAATTAAAAATCTACTATATCCGCCCGGGAGTCTTGTTCCACCGTAAAAACCTGACCGTGGTCGGGTTCTTCGGCCACCGCCGGGCAGGCGCAGATACCGAACCGATCATCCGGGCAGATAATGAATTTAAAAAGATTTATTACGATTTTGAAGGCCTGCTGAGCTTGAGTACCGCCAGCCTGCCCAGTGGGGATTTTGCCAATCTGGTCCTCTTCACCGACGATGAAACCAAAGACCAGTGGAACTTTAACCCCACTCATTACGAAACCGTTAATGAAATCTCACCCCCCTACTACTCCAGTGTGAGGCTCAACAACGGCATTCTCCCCGACGGAGTCCAATCCCCCGAACGGATGCGGCTTACCCGGGTGCGCTACCTGGATTACACCGCCACCCCCCACTGGCGGGCCATCCGAAAAATAGAAACCCTCCCCCCAGGCTCTACGGCTGGCACTGGTTGACGATCCCCTCCTCCTGGCTCAACATCTGAGGGTTTTTCCAAATGAAATAGCTTTTATCTTCCAGCAGGGGAAAATCAAACTGAATGATTTGAAGCCTTCCCATATTCAGATTGTTATCAATTCCAAACGTACAGAAGGGTATAGCCCATGGATATTGCAGTTTATTCGTAGAGTGTTGAACACTTCATTGGGACAAGCTGTGGCCTGGGGCATGATAACCAACAATCCAGTAAAAGGAGTGAAAGTACCACGATCTCCCCAACAGGAATTGAGTGTCTGGACGAAAGAGCAAGTCAAGATTTTCCATAACCATGCAGAAGAAATCACATTTAACCCTGCCATACATTTACCGCTTGATAAGGTTTAGCCGGGTAACCTGTCCCTCCGTTTGCCCATTGCTCCAGTGCTGGATTCAATGCTTCGCAGGGCTATCGTGCCTCAGTCTCTGACATTGTCCTTGTCCAACCTGTCCAAATCCGGTTAGTTGACCCATCATAACGACTGGTACATATTGTGGGATCTGGTTGAACTGGAATAAGTGGGCAGGATTGGTTGGAAAAAGGCATTTTTAACCAGATCTTGGAATTTTTACGGTTGATGAATCCCTAGTCCTTTCTGTGCCGTATTCAAAAATTCTCTTGAGGTCTGGCCCCTATCTGACCCCAGTTCGCTTGGAAAAATAGGGGCAGAAGATAGGGGGCAGACCCGATGGGAATTGAGGTAGAAAAGCCTATCATATCCACATACGGAAAAATCTATTTCAAAAAAAGGAGATAAAGAAATGCAAACTGCACAAAACCCCGCAATAGCCAAGAAGATTGACTGGCGAGCCAATATTTTCCGGGTGGTGGCTACCCTGGTGGCTTTATTAATGTTAATGATCAGTGCCACCGGAATCCTGGCCCCCTGGGGGGTGCTTCCGTCTGAGGAGATGATGAATCTGCAACCAGGCCAGGAAGTTAGCTCCATTTTGTGGTATGGATCGATCTGGGTGGCTTATGGCACCTTGATGAATGCATTGGTGCTGCTGATACTGGTCTGGAAGCCGCGTGAAAACCCAGTCCTTATGCAATATTGGGTGATCGGGCAGATCGCGATGACGATCATATTTACAACCTTTGTAGAATTTTCGCTGCAAACGATCCTGATATTTGTGGTTCTGACTGCACTGTATCCCCAACCAAAGGCTCTGTTTGATTTCAAATCTGAAGGATCAACCAGCAAGATCTTCCTTGGTGTGGCTGTATTGGCAACTTTGGTCTTCCTGCCGGTTATTTGGTCAAATTTTCAGTTGTTCAATTCTGCTGAGGAATTCAGAAATATGTCCGTAGGGCCAATTCAGGTTACATACGTTGCTTTCCTGATCCCCTTGGGGGCCTTTCTGATGGCAACCCGGAAGACTGGATGGCGGGTACTATCTACAATAGTTGGACTGGCACTGTTGTATCTTGGGTTGGCGGCCATCAGCGTGCCAGATGCCTTGGGAAGCTGGGGTCTGTTGGGCGGTATTCCTTCATTCCTGGCAGGGATCGTGTTTCTTGCCTTCCCCCGCCTAAATACCTTTCAGACAAATTCGTAATCTAATACCGCATCTGACTGGATTAGCAAGGTGAGACGTGATTACCGCGTCTCACCTCCTCGTTTCAGCACCCAATATGACCCCAAAATCCCTTGCTGCGACCAAATCTTATTCGTTGATCGTGGGTTTTATTTAATCATCAAGTTTTATTCAAAAATATCTCTGATAATGATTGGCAACCATGAACACAAAGCGCAGAAACTATTTCTATTTGAACGTTGAGTCCAACCCAGATAAAAAACATAAAGGGAGTTGGCTGTTTATTTATCGTTTGATCTGGGTTGTGGTGGTTTTGATTTCTGTCATCCTCTATATTTATGCGCTGCCGCTCTACTTTAACGAAATGTCTACCCTCTCAAACCCGTCTTTTGGGTTTACAGATGGTTGGACGGTGCAGGCTGTCCGGAATGCTCTGGCAGAGATTGGGACGAGCTCATACGATTGGGCGGTGGTAAATATCATCATGTTTACCATTTTTGCCATCATCAGCCTGCTGGTTGGCTGTCTGGTTTTTTGGCGGAAGTCGGATGACCCGATGTCTCTATTTACGTCTCTATGGCTGATATTATTTGGTCTTTTTTTTAATCGCATTCCTACTTCTTTGGAATCTAAACTTCAGGAACCATGGCTGACCCTGGCAGCCATCTTTGCCCTGATGCCAGTGATAGTCTTTTTTCTCATGGGGTATTTATTCCCAAATGGGCGCTTTGTTCCTTCCTGGACGCGCTGGTTGGTCCCGGTATTTGTTGCGGTGAATATCTTTGCTACTTTTTTCCCGGGGTCCGTGTTTGATCTCAACAACTTTCCGGTCTTCATCCAGCTCCCAATCTATTTGGCATTATTTTTTTCTTTCATCTATGCCCCGATCTTCCGCTACCGGCAGGTCTCAACAGAATTTGAACGCCAACAAATAAAATGGGTTGTGCGCGGGTTAGTCATTGCGCTGGTCACATTCTTTATTTCGGGAATGGCCGGAAAAATTTTCCCCTCATTAAATCAACAGAATTCCATGGCCTTGATCTATGATATGGTCGCGACTGGGCTGGTAATGATCGCGATGTGCATGATTCCCCTGTCTTTTGGGTATGCGGTATTGCGTTCAAACTTATGGGATATCGAGCCGCTGGTCAACCGGACCTTGGTATATATCGGACTTACAATTAGTGTGGTATTGATCTATACAGCGGTTGTTTGGTACTTTTCTGTTTATTTCCAAATATGGCAAAATTCCTGGTCATCTCTAATAGCTGCCGGGATAATCGCGGTGGTCATACAACCTTTGCGGGAACAATTGCAGCGCTTGGTAAACAGGCTGATGTATGGGGAACGCGATGACCCATACAATGTGGTGGCACGTTTGGGCCATCGTCTTGAAGAAAACCTGGCCCCGGATAAGGTTTTACCAACGATTGTTAAAACCATCTCGGAGGAATTGAAGATTCCATTGACTAGCTTGTGGTTGGTGGAAAATGAGATCTTGCGGCTTGGTGCAGTCCATGGCGGAATATTTGAAAAAACAACCATTGCTGATGTTGGGGCGATCCAAACCCTAAACCGCATGATCGAGAGCCAGGAAGGGATTGCCTTTGACCTTGACAGCCCGTTTGGGGAATACCTGGAAAAAAGTGGAATTTCCTTGGTGTTGCCCGTAATATACCGGGGTGAGTGTGTAGGAATCCTTTGTTTGGCCGCGCGCAGTCAGGGGGAGGCTTTCGCACCTGCCGATCTGAGCCTTCTGAGAGATTTAGCGGGTGGGGCAGGGCCCGCGGTTCAGGCAGCTCAACTGGCGCTCACCCTCCAAGAAAGATTGGCTGAATTGCGTCAGTCTCATGAGCGGCTGCTGACAGCCCAGGAGGAAGAGCGTCAGCGAATACAACGAGATTTGCATGACGGCTTAGGCCCGGTTTTAGCCAGTATGCGGTTGCGGCTGGAAGCCTGCCTAGAACAGGCCTATGAATGCGCCCCTGATCTGGTCGGAGAGCTTACGGTCGTGCATGATCTGATCGGTACGGCCGCCTCCGATATCCGCCACTTGGTTTACGATCTGCGCCCGCCGGTGCTAGACCAGCTTGGCCTGGCAGGAGCACTGCGCCAACGTGCTGAACGCTTTGGCCGTGAAACGGGAATTGACTTAGATTGGAGTTTTGAAAATGACAGGGTGTATACAGCAGTAGAGGAAATCGCGATCTTTCGGATTGTGCATGAAGGGTTGCTCAATATCCAAAAACATTCAAAGGCCAGCGAAGTAAAATTAAGGCTTTCTGAAGAGGGTAATACTGTTCTGCTCACCTTGAAGGATAATGGGATGGGATTTGACACCTCCGTCAATGGGACCGAGAAAGGGGCAGGAATCAGGAGCATGCGCGAACGGGCAGACTTAATCAGCGGGAGTTTTCGAATTGAGAGTCAAATTGGCAAAGGCACTCAAATAGAGGTGCGAATCCCATCGAAAAAGTGATGAGGTGGCATAATAATGAATGATACCCCAGAGGATCTTGTCCGGATTATTATAGTGGATGACCACCGATTGTTTCGGGAAGGGGTGGCCAGCCTGTTAAGAAAGGTTGCGGGTTTAGCTTTGGTCGGAGAGGCATCCTCGGGTGAGGATTGCTTGCCCCTGGTTGAAGAACTTATGCCAGATATTGTATTGATGGATATCAATATGCCTGGTTTAGGAGGAATCGAAGCAACCAGGTTGTTGGCATCGCGGCAACCCAATGTGGGGGTAATAATGTTGACCATGTTGGAAGATGATGAGTCTGTCTTCGCTGCGATTAGTGCAGGGGCGCGTGGTTATGTGCTGAAAGATGCAGATCGCGGCAGCTTAATTCGGGCTATTCGATCCGTTGCACACGGTGAAGCACTTTTAAGCTCTGCTGTCGCCCAGCGTGTTTTAGACCAGTTTTCAAAATTAAAAGCTCAACCGATGATCCCAGCCCAACCCCTCAACACCCTTGCGCCTATTTTTAAGGAGCTGACTGCCCGCGAATTGGAGGTATTGAAATTGATTGTTAAGGGGTGTCGCAACCGCGAAATCGCTGCCCAATTAGTGATCAGCGAAAAAACTGTTGGAAATCATATCTCTAATATTTTTTCAAAGCTGCAAGTTAATGACCGCAGTCAGGCAATATTAAGAGCAATAAAAGGAGGTTTATCGGAATGAAGGCTTATTTTCCGGAATCAAAAATTGAACATTAATTGTTACCAAAGCTGTTTAGATTTTGCAAAAATTTCAAACCAGTTATATCAATAAGATGTGTTAGCATGATTAAGTTTTGGGGGATAAAACACTTTGATTGATATGTGGAAAATGTAAAGCTTAATTGCATGACTTATCCGGGATCTTTGTCTGAGATCTTGCTGCCGTCAAGGACGGCTGGCGTTACCTGATTGAGTAGGATTTTCATCAAACGAGGGACAGGTTGCTTATTATGTATGATGAGCATTCTTCAACCAATAAAAATATTGCCTGACATGGCTTGCACCTGACTGAACACCCATCTAGGATTAGCGCATGGAAAAAGAGACTCTTCCCCCTTACCCTCCGAGTTGGTTAGATTGGCTTATTGCGCGGATCGGGCGCCTGCCAGGACCGCCATGGATTTTCTATTTGGCGGTTATGGTCATTCTGGCTCTCGTCAGCCAAACCCTCCGCTGGCTCGAAGGATCCGAGCAAGTCGGTGTTTTCAACATCGCGCGACTGATCGAAACACCCATCTGGTGTCGTTCGGGATGTATCTCGTTAGGTACCCCAGCTGCGATTCGAACGCAGAACCTACGCTTTAGGAGAGCGTTGCTCTATCCTTATTGAGCTACTGGGGCATTGAGCATAGTATAAAGGGGTTTTCTGGGTTCGGCAAGCGGTTCATCGCCAGGTGAAAGTCGGGTATCCCATCCCAGGCAAAATTTTAGTAAAAATAAGTTTAAGATTAATAATATTGAATTTGTTATTGACAAAATTCAATATTATGTTTATTATTTCAATAAATATGAATATATATCTTAATTATATTCAAAAAAGTTTTGGAAATTTCAAGGTTCCAGCACAAGTTTAAAGGAAGCACCACATGGTCACCAGCGAAGAACGTCTCATTGTCTTAAAAATGATCGAGGAAGGCAAGGTCAGCGTCGAAGACGGCGCCAACCTTCTCTCCTCTCTGGAAGGCAGCGCCCCCCGCCGCTCTCCCCGCCCCCGGCCTCCCGCAGCCCCGCGCGATCTGCGCATGCTGCGCGTGATGGTCAATGAAGGGCGCAGCCGCAAACTCAAGGTCAACGTTGTACTGCCCATGGTCCTGGTCGATGCCGGGCTGAACATCGCCTCCAACTACATCGACGAGGATACAGAAGAACATGCCGCCGCCCTCATCGAGGCCATCCGCAGCGGGACAACCGGCAAAGTGCTGGATTATGTCGCCGAGGATGATGGCGAGCACGTACAAGTATTTATTGAATAGGAGAAACTCATGAGCACAGAATCACAGGTACACAGCTTTGATGTCGGTTCCCCGGCAAAACTGGTTGTCAAGAATATCCGTGGGGAGGTCACCCTCGTCCCGGGCGAAGAAGGCAAGATCAAGGTCGAGGTCATCACCCATCTTGGAGACGGCAATCCGGATTACACTGAGGTAGAGCTCACCCAGAGCGAAGACGGCACGGTGCGCGCCGTGGTGCGTCTTCCCGAAACCATCTTTGGCGTCTTCAACCGCAAGCCGCAGCGTGTCGATTTCAAGATCGAAGCCCCGGTCCGCACCGATATGCGCGTCAAGGTAGTCAGCGGGTCAATCCAGGCCCGCGGCTTTGAAGGCGAGATGGATTTCGGCACTGTCAGCGGTTCCCTGACCCTCGAAGACCTCAGCGGCAGGCTCGACCTCGATTCGGTCAGCGGCAAGATCAAAGGCCGCAACCTGAAAGGCGATGCCAGGCTGTCAGTGGTCTCCGGGCTTATCGACATGCGCGATTGTGACTTCCCCGCCATGAAAGCCTCCACGGTCAGCGGCAAAGCCGAGCTGCAAACCCGGTTGGGCGAAGGCCCTTATAAGGTCAGTGCCGTTTCCGGTTCGCTGCTGCTGGTTGTGCCGGAGGAGTCTAACTGCGTGGTGCGCGCTTCGGCTGTCAGCGGGAAGTTTTACACCGATCTGGATGTCCGCCAGAGCCAGGTCAGCCGCAACAGGTGGGATGTCCGCATCGGTGAAGGCGGCCCGGAAGTCAAGATGAAAGCTGTTTCCGGTAAGATGCGCCTGCTCTCTTCCTTCGATGCCAGCGGGTCAGTCCCCGGCGAAGTAAAGATGAGCCAGGGCCAGCGCAAGGATGTCCTCAGCCGCCTGAGCGAAGGCGAGATCAGCGTCGAAGACGCCCTTAAAGAACTGACGCCCTGATCAGGTCTGGGAATTCTATATAATACACATCAGATGCCGGTACCGCCGGCATCTTTTTTGTGCCTGCAGTTGTATCCCCGGATGAGATATAATCGAACAAAATTCTTCGGCAGCAGGTGAGCAATGCAAAAAGGTTTTTTGAGAGGAATGCAGGTGGCTGTATTTGGGCTGCTGTGCCTGGCGGTGGCCTGTTCAGCTCCGGTTGACGAACCGGCCCCGGCCACTATGCCTATCCAGGAGGAGCGGGCAGGCCTCCCAACGTTTACACTGAAACCCAAGCCTGTCCCTGCCACCCCGGAAGCTGTACCCACTCCAACCCCGGAAAATCAGCTCGATGCTGCCTCCACCTTCGAGGTAATTGCTGCCCTGCATGCCCATATTCTTGAAATTCAAGGCTGGCTGCCCAAAGGTCTCAGCATTTTCGAGCGCCAGGCAGTTGTCCGGCCGCTTGCTGAACTCAGCATTCTCCCTCTGGGTGATATCCTGCGTGCGTACATTCCCCAATCCGATCTGGCTGGCGGCTGGCAGCAGGCGGCTGACCTCTACCAGGATTTTTACCCCCAACTGGCCTCCTGGGCAGACGGGGATCTCGACGATGACAGCTTTTCTGACATCATGGCTGGTTTGTCCAGCCACTCATCTGCGCTGATCGCTGAGGTCGGGCAGATCGCTGCCGGGCTGGGTGTGGAGACCAGTCAATATGGAGAGCAGTATGCCCTGGCGAAAAGCGTGGTCTTTCAATTGACCGCTGGGATCGTTCAGCAGACAACGGGGACAGTGGCTGAGAGTGGAGAAATCGCCGAGTTGCAGCAGAACCCTGCCTTGGTGGTGCGGGAGTTGAACCCGTTCATCTATCCCTTCGCCGGGATGGATGTCTTCCTCACAATAGGTCTGCTGGAAAACACGGGCACACAGGCACAGGAGCGCGTCGAAGTCGAGATCATGTTCTTCAATTTTCTGGGCGAGCACCTGGGAACCATGACCGGGCGCCTGTTGGCTCAGGTGGCTTTGCCTGGAAGGGTGTACCCGTTCAGTGCATCGATTGTCACAGAGGGGGAAGAAGAGGCACTGAAAGATTGGACGGAGTTCGAGGTCACCGTCCTGTCTCAGCCTGTCGCTGATGCGGAAGTGTCTTACCAGGATTTCAGCCTGAGCGTTTCCTCCACTCGCCAGGATGGCGCGGGGCGGGTCTTTATTGAAGGCAGTTTGACCAACCAGGGTGCACAACCGGTTGCCCTTGAGGACGTTCGCCTTGCGGTGATGGCGTTTGATGCTGACGGGAAGTTGGTGGGTGTCGGGAATGGGGCAGCCCTCGGAACCGGCAGCCTTAACTCAGGGCAGATGGCTCCCATCCAAGCCGTGATCGAATCTTTTAGTGGTGAACCGTCTACCTACCGGCTTTTTGCTGAAGTCAGCCAATAGCAGATCCTGGTATCCTTTGCTCGCGAAGTAAATGGATGGCAGTCAGGCACATTGATGTGCAGGTTGGTGGGGGAATCGTTTGCTGGAGTTTCTGATTTGAAAAAAATTCAGTATTGACAAGTTAAGAAAAATCTGTATAATTAAATCAAAGTACTTTGAAATACAAAGTACACTTCCAAAAAGTATGATCCTTTCGATAGGAGGTCAAAATGTCACAACAAATAAGTTTGAAAGAAGCCGAACGGAAGGTGTTCTTATCCACCGCGAACGATGGCTTGTGGGACATCTTCCTGGGAATCTTTTTCCTGGAATTCGTGATCGCACCGTTTCTCAGCGAAAGCATGGGTGATTTCTGGAGTGTGGCCGTTTTCCTGCCTGTTTGGGCGGTGGTCTACCTGGTGATCCGGTTCCTGAGAAAGACAGTGGTTGAACCGCGGATCGGCGTAGTGAAGTTCGGGCCCACCCGTGTTTCTAAAATGAAGCGCTTTTCCTACGTTATGCTGGCTTTCAATGTGATTGCTCTGGGGCTCGGTGTTTGGGCAGCGTTTTCAGTGGATGGTGCATCTGGAGATCCCATTCCCTATATGTTTAGTCTGGTTTTGCTCTCTGGTTTCAGTTTGGCGGCGTTCTTTTTGGAGGTCAACCGTCTATACATCTATGGTTTGCTGATGGCGTTCGCTCCTGTGGTTGGAGAGTGGCTGTGGAGCAACGGTTATGCCAGCCACCATGGATGGCCGGTGACCTTTGGAGTTATCTCAGGGATCATGATCCTGGTCGGGTTGTCAATGTTTATTCGCATCCTGCGCAGCAGCCCTGCCCAGAATGACTTTCTCTCAGCAGGTAGCTGATATGTCCACTGAACCGATCAGCACCGACCAGCACCCACTCGCAGAGATTAATACCTTGGTCCATGCTCCGGCAAGGCTGATGATCCTGACCTATCTTTATGTGGTCGAGAGTGTGGATTACGTTTTCCTGAACCGGCTGACCGGCCTGACATGGGGCAATCTGTCCACTCACCTGACCAAGCTGGAAGACGCAGGCTATATCACCATCATTAAGGAATTCAGGGACAAGAAACCCAGTTCCACCATCAGCCTCACCGGGCAAGGCCGGGAGGCATTCCAGAAATACAAAAAGAATATGCTTCAGGTCCTCGATGATCTGCCAGACTAAATCCGCAAAATCGAAACATCCAGGCATATTAACCAGGCGCATGTGTCTACATGCGCCTGGTGTGATTTTTGGGGAGTGACATGATTTCAGCGAATCTGACTGCTTTTCAGTTTTATGGATCCCAGGTAAATCGGGACAAATGTCACTTTTTTAGACGAATTCAGTCCTGTAAACTGTAAATAGCCTAGGGTTCTCTTTTGGTAATATCAACCGTTGTCTAAAACTTGTATAAACTGCATAAACATTTGTCATTTTCTTTCTTTCGTTTTTCAGTGCTGTCTGAATACTGAATTGTTTGAAATCAAACCGGTTGCTTTCTAACAATCCTGATTTTTCTTGTTGGTGCTAATGCCCCAAAAAATTTGGGTTTTCCAGGGTGCCTGACAAGTATTCCCCGGAACTTTCTGATTTAAATCCTGCTGGCGGATACACCTACTTATTTGGAGGGATCAATCATGAACCAGAGTAACACTCATCCTGAGCAAACCTTGCGTGGCAAATTGGGCTGGGCATTGAATACCCAAAAAACCTGGATCGCAGCCTCAATTTTATTTGTTTTCATTGTCAATCGCATTGGTTTATTCTTCCCGGATTTAAATTTATTCGGGATACCACTGGCCTTGTTAGCAATCTGGCTGGTTTCCTGGCTAAAAAGAGCAGGTTGGTCAGATCTTGGGCTTTACAGGCCGCAAAGCTGGCCAAAGATCATTCTTTTCGGCCTGGCAACCGGAGCCGTCTTGCAAGCGATCGCCCTAATACAAATCAAGCTGGGCGGCCCAATGCCAGACATCAGTGCATTTGAGCAGGTAAAAAACAACCCCTGGGCTTTGCTTGGCTTTCTGGTCATCTCATGGACAACCGCAGGTTTTGGAGAGGAGGTTATTTGGCGAGGTTTTTATATGAAACAAATCGCCCGCTTATTCGATGAACAAAAAACTGGTTGGGTAATCGGACTTGTCCTGAGTTCCGTTGTGTTTGGGTTGGTGCATTATTATCAGGGTGTGAATGGGATTGTGATCACGGGGATAGGGGGGTTGGTCAATGGCCTTTTATACTTCAAGTTTGGAAAAAATCTGTGGGCCTCCATATTCGCCCACGGGATTGCAGATACGATTGCTTTTGTTCTCATTTTTAACTGGGATGCGGTGAGCCGCATCCTGGGTATATAAGCTTGCGAGGAGGTAGTCATGCAAAATAAGAAAACACCTGAAACACAATCTTCCTGGTCTCGATTTCTGCAAAGGATACCAGTCCCAATCAAAGCCGTCTTAATTGGCATTACAGTTTATGCGATTGGTTCATATTCTTCACTGGTCGCGGTCAGCGTCCTGCCCTTCCCTTTTTCATTGATTTTATTGGGCCTGATGTTGTTCCTCTACCTGGGTTATTTCAGCGGTCGTTTTGTGAAAAAGGGTCCGTTGTCAGTGAGTTTCAGGATCGAAAATTTCCGTTCGATAAGATTATCAAAAGGTGTATGGTTGTGGGGGGTATTGGCAGCCCTGTTATTTGTTGTGGTTCAGCAGTCCATGTTTGTGGTTACTTTCAGGATCTTTGAATATAAACCTGAGGTAATGCTCACTTTTCAATCCCAAATCCGTGATTTGCCTCGCGAGCTTTGGTGGTTTTATGCTATTGTCAGTGCTCTGATTGCTGGAATCTCTGAGGAGGTTGGGTTTCGCGGCTACATGCAGGTTCCCATGGAAAAGAAATACAAGCCGTGGATTGCGAACACGATTGTCTCCGTGGTCTTTTTGCTCTTTCATCTTAACCAGGGTTGGGCGGAACCCTCGATGTATGGGATTTTATTCCTCAGCAGTATTTTGATTGGTATGCTGGTAATGGCTTCAAACTCTTTGATTCCTGGTATCATCGCCCACTTTGCTGTAGATATCTTTAACTTCAGCTACTGGTGGTCAAATTTGGCTGGGGAATTTAAATACCGGCCGATTGCTGAAACCGGAATCGATGCTCACTTCCTCATCTGGACTGGTGTGTTTATCTCATCTTTGGTGTTGATGCTGTTGGTAATTGGCAAGACAAAACAGGAATGCTTGCGTTCTGCATAGATCATCGGGTTAGGCAGACCGGCAGCAGGCTTCACATTTTGCTGGTTGATATTACGGTTGAGTTCGGACATCGCTCATTTATAATCGTTCTCACATATCCAATGCTCGGGTTCAGTGCATTTAGCTTAAGATATCCCTGGCACCGCCGAGGTGCGCCGTAAACCAAAAATGATCGTCGGTCTCAATTCCCAGCAGCACCCATTGCAGTTCAATCGCCTGGGCGTAAAAGCGTGCTCGCGGCAGGAGAGTATCCAGCCCGGGATAAGATCCGTTCAGCTTGAGAACAAAGCTTTCGCCATAATTGCTGATTAACGCGCCGAGGTCGAGGGCCGGGTCGCCAATCCCGGCGACGCCGAAGTCCAGCACTCCACTGATTTCTTGTAGTGCTGGATCATAAAGGATGTGATAAGGAGCCAGGTCAGCATGGATCAGGGCTGGGGTGTACTCGAAATTTTGCGGGTTATCCAGTGCCTGGTTGAGCAGGTTTTCCGCCCAAGTGATCTGGTTACGCAGCAGCAGGGGGTATACTTTTTCTTCCACCCGTGCCCGGATATCCATCCATTTTTTCCATGTCACCGGGGCCAGCGTTTTGGGCAGGTCCCAGCCCAGCCCATCGATCGGGGTGGTATGGAGTTGATACAGGAAACTGCCTACTTGTGCCGCAATCTTGGCTGTACTGCCGGCATCCAGGCCCAGCAGATCCTCGCGCAGCAAGGCTTTTCCTTGCAGCAAAGGATACACCACACTCCCCGGGCCGCGGTAAATCGGTGAGGGCACAGGCAGGTTGATCCGGGGACGGACCAGGTCGAGGATGTCCAACTCAAGGTTGAGAATCTGGGCATAGCCATCGTTTTTGGCAAAACGGAAGACCAGTTCGCGGTTGATGATCACGATATCGTTGATCAGACCTTCACGATTATGTTCGAGGTGTTCGATTTCCAGATCGGGCATCATCATCTGGATGCGCTGACGCAGTTGTTCTTCAGACATGAATATTTCCTTGTTGGGTTAGATAGCAAAAAGGCGCAGGATGAACTGCCATCCTGCGCCTTTGATTATATCGAATATTTGGAAATTACCCCATCTGTTTGATGATCTCGTCACCAAATTCAGATGTGGAGAGTTTGGTAGCGCCGTCCATCAGGCGGTGGAAGTCATAGGTCACCCGCTTGCTGCCGATGGCTTTTTCTATGCCTTCAACAATCAGGTCTGCGGCTTCTTCCCAGCCCATGTATCGTAACATCATCTCGCCAGAGAGAATCACCGAACCGGGGTTCACCACGTCTTTATCGGCATATTTGGGGGCCGTACCGTGGGTGGCCTCAAAGATGGCCGCACCGGTATCGTAGTTGATATTGCCGCCGGGTGCGATCCCGATCCCGCCGATCTGGGCGGCCAGGGCATCGGATAGGTAGTCACCATTGAGATTCATGGTCGCCAGGATATCAAATTCCCGGGCCCGGGTAATCGTCTGCTGGAAGACGATGTCCGCAATCACATCTTTGATCAGCAGCTTGCCGGAGGCCAGGGCGGCGTCTTGCTCTGCGTTGGCCGCAGCTTCGCCCTTTTCCTCTACGGTGCGTTCCCACTGAGCCCAGGTGTACACTTTTTCGCCGAACTCGCGTTCAGCCAGTTCGTAGCCCCAGTTGCGGAAGGCGCCTTCAGTGAACTTCATGATATTGCCTTTGTGTACCAGGGTGACAGATTTTCGCTTATAGCGCAGGGCATAATTGATTGCAGCCCGCACGATCCGCTCCGTTCCTTCAACTGAAACGGGTTTCAGCCCGATCCCGGAGGTGTTGGGGAAGCGCATCTTGGCGAATTCGGTTGGGAAATGCTCTTTGAACAGTGCTTTGAACTTGTCGGACGCCGGAGTGCCGTTCTCAAATTCGATCCCGGCATAAATGTCTTCCGTATTCTCGCGGAAGATAATCATATTGACATATTCCGGGTGCAGGACGGGTGAGGGCACGCCCTGGTAGTACTGCACAGGACGTACGCAGGCATACAGGTCCAGCAGTTTGCGCAGGGCCACATTCAGCGAGCGGATTCCTCCGCCGATGGGCGTGGTGAGCGGGCCTTTAATCCCAACCAGGAATTCTTTGAAAGCCTGCACAGTTTCGTCTGGCAGCCATTCACCCCATTGGTCGAAAGGTTTTTGCCCGGCGTACACTTCCATCCAGTGTAGTTTGCGTTTTCCGCCGTAAGCTTTTTCCACCGCGGCATCAAAAACGCGCACAGAAGCGCGCCAGATATCCCGACCGGTACCATCACCTTCGATAAACGGGATGATGGGGTTATCCGGAACGTTCAGCACGCCGTTGGAAATCGTGATTTTTTCGCCGCCTTCCGGAATTTTGATGATCGTATAAGTCATTGGGTATGTCTCCTCAATTTGTAATTTTTTTAGATTTCAGTCGACAGCTATTGTGCCCTTGCGCACAAAATCCGCCGGTTTTCTGACCCATCGATTATACCTTTTCTTCCTCGAATTAGGGGAAGTTTGGTCTCACGATAGCGGATTTGATTGCTCCGTTGCGTGTCTGACCGCGTTGTTGTTCTATCAGGGGCAATCACCATCATAAAAAATCAACATCCTGGCTTATTTCAATGCCTTAACAATCGAGGTCACCGTATACCGCATCAGGTCTATGTATGTGGCGGCTGGCCCATCCGGCTCGCTTAGCGAACCAGTGTACAGTTTTACCAAAGCCGTGCCAGTATCCGCGGCAATCCGCTCGGACACCTGTGGGTTGACGCTGGTATCTACAAAGATGGCAGGCGTATTGAAGGCCATGATGGTTTCTTCCAATGCTGCAATTTGCTGGGCGGAAGGATCGGATAAGGTACTGCCGCCAACGACTACAACTCCAATCACCTCGAACCCGTACGCCTGGGCAAAATAGCCTAAGGTATCATGATCGGTAACCAGCACCCGCTGCTCAGAAGGCAGTTGCTCTATTTGTGCGCGGATCCATCCGTCCAATTCTTCCAGTTCGGCCTGATACTGGTCAGCATTCTGTCTGTAGACAGAAGCATGTTCAGGGTCAAGCGTGCTGAGCTCACGCGCAACAGCTTCTGTCCAGATCTGCACATTGGCAGGGTCCATCCAGACATGGGGGTCGGGTGCTGCTTGTGAGTCGTCCGAGTCGTGGTCTTCCTCTTCTGGGTGGTGATCTTCACCGAGTAAAATGGTTTCAACACCGTTGGATACGGGCACCACCTTGCCGCTGGCATTTGCTGTAATCAGATCTATGAGGCTCTCTTCCAGATCCAAGCCGTTCATGAAAACCAGTTGTGCTGCTTCAATCATTGCCACATCTTTTGGTGCCGCTGAAAAACTGTGTGGGTCTGAATTCAACGGCAGCAGTACATGCAGCGTGATCAAGTCTCCCCCGACCTGCTGCACCACATCGCCAATCAGAGTCGTAGAGGCGACCACCAACGGATTGGACGGATTGCTGCTTGCAGGGGAACAGGCCGAGAGGATGATGCACATCCCGATAAAAAGGAACACGATGGTTTTGTTTGGCGTCACAGTTTCTCCTAGGATGAGGCCCATTGATCATTTTCGTTCAGAATGAGGTTAATTATAATTGATTATCAAGCGCGGTATGAACGAGCAGCCCTGCGCCACAACCAAAAAGAAATATCGGTGTTCAAAAAGTTGATTGAAAAGATTAGCTGTTGAGAGGCAAATATCATAGTTTCTTGGAGGTTATTTCGCTTGTGAAAGAATTATCATATATAAAATTGGGTGCCTCCTTATAGAGGGAGATAAAATTTATGAATGACAAACCAGTCACCTCCGAAAAAGGTGAGATGCATTGGCATAGCCTGAGTTCGGAAGAGGTCATTGTTGCGCTGGAAACCGATGCGGAAGAGGGACTAAATGAAATTGAGGTTGCGCAACGCAAGAAAAACTACGGACTGAACGAATTAAAAGAAGCACCGCCGAAAACGATCTGGGCAAAGTTATGGGCTCAATTTAACGACTTTGTCATCTGGTTGCTGGTTGGCGCTGCTCTGATCTCCGCCGTGCTTGGTGAATGGGTGGAAGCCGGTGCCATCATGGCGATTGTAGTGCTCAATGCGGTCTTGGGGATAATTCAGGAACAGCGGGCTGAAGAAGAATTAGCCGCCCTGAAAAAGCTGGCCGCACCCGAAGCGGACGTGATCCGCAGCGGGTTGCGGGAGGCGATTCCGGCAAGGGAACTGGTCCCCGGAGATATTGTTGTACTTGAAGCAGGGAATTTTATCCCTGCTGATTTGCGTCTGGTACAAACCTACAACCTGAGAGTGGAAGAAGCTGCCCTGACAGGTGAATCGGTGCCGGTGCAAAAAGACGCCGGGTTAAAGCTGGCAGAAAATGCCTCTCTCGGCGATCGTAAAAACTCCGCCTATATGGGCACACTGGTCAGTTATGGCCGCGGCCGCGCTGTGGTCGTCGATACCGGGATGAAAACTCAAATCGGGCGGATTGCCGAGATGCTTTCCTCGGTGGAAGATGAGGAGACACCACTCCAGCGCCGGCTTGACCAGTTAGGAAAAACCCTGGGGTGGGCTGCTTTGGCGATCTGTGCCCTGGTTTTCCTGCTCGGATGGGTGCGCGGCAACGACCCCCTTGAAATGTTCCTGGTAGCCGTCAGCCTGGCGATTGCTGCCGTACCGGAAGGCTTGCCGGCAGTGGTGACCATCAGCCTGGCATTGGGGATGCGCGAGATGATCGAACGCAATGCCCTGATCCGGCGGCTGTCCTCTGTGGAAACTTTGGGCTCGGCAACAGTCATTGGCTCCGATAAGACTGGTACCTTGACCCAAAATGAGATGACGGTCACCCATATCTCGATTGATGGGCGTGATATCCATCTGACTGGCAGCGGTTATGCCCCTGTTGGAGAATTTTTAGTAGATGGCACACCGGTCAACCTGGAGGATCACCCTGCTGCCCGGACGGCATTATGGATCGGCGCGATGAATAACGATGCCCAGTTGGTCAAAACCGACAGTGGAGAAGGGCGCTCTGAATACCGCATGATCGGAGACCCCACCGAAGGTTCGATCATTGTCGCTGCTGCCAAGGCTGGGCAGGATTTCCAGGACCTGGAAAAAGCCTATCCGCGCGTTCAGGAAATCCCGTTTGATTCTGCCCGTAAACGTATGACCACGATTCATAGGGTGCTGGATCCCCATGATGAGGATTTTTCTCCCTTCAAGGATGACGATGAATTCTCTGATTGGTACGTCGTCGCCGTCAAAGGTGCACCGGATGTTGTCCTGGACCTGTGTACGCAATATGAGCAGTTCACGGATATCCCGGCCAGGATGGATGAGACTGTCCGCCAGCGGATCCTGAAATCCAACGATAAGATGGCTTCTGAGGCTTTGCGCGTGATTGCGGTAGCCTACAAGATGGTTAAAAATCTACCGGAAGAACTTTCTCCGGATGAATTTGAACGCGATCTTACCTTTGTCGGCTTGCTGGGGATGATCGACCCGCCGCGACCAGAAGTGCGCCATTCACTCGATGTTGCCAAGAAGGCAGGCATCCGCACGGTGATGATCACCGGCGACTATGCTAAAACTGCCCGGGCGATCGCAGAAACCATCGGACTGATCCGTCCGGGACACGAGGTGTATACGGGTAAAGATCTGGACCAGATGGATGACCGGGAATTGGAAACAAAGATAAAGGATGTGGATGTATTTGCCCGGGTTTCCCCCGAACATAAAGTGCGGATCGTGCGGGCCTTGCGCGCCAATAACGCGATCGTGGCCATGACGGGAGATGGCGTGAATGATGCTCCGGCCCTCAAGCAGTCCGATATTGGAGTGGCGATGGGGATCACGGGCACAGATGTGGCCAAAGAAACGGCCGACATGGTACTGACCGATGATAATTACAGCAGTATTGTCTCGGCGATCGAACAAGGCCGGATCATCTACTCCAATATCCGCAAGTTTGTCTTTTACCTGCTTTCCTGCAACCTGGCAGAGATCGCCACCATCTTCTTGGCAATTGCCTTCCGTCTGCCGTCCCCGCTCAACCCAATCCAGTTGCTCTGGCTTAATCTGGTCACTGATGGTGCGCCAGCTTTGGCATTGGGCATGGAAAAAGGGGATCCGGATATTATGGACCAACCCCCGCGGCCAGCCAACGAGCCAATCATCAACCGCTTGATGCGCACCGGGATCATCGTGCAGACTCTGGCGATCACCGCAGTCACTTTGGGGGCATACCTGTTGGGGCTCAAGCTGTGGCCAGTTGCCCATGGTGAAATCAACCAAACTGCGGCAACGATGGCCTTCATGACGTTATCATTTTCGGAACTGCTGCGGGCGTTCACTGCCCGTTCGGAGCGCTATCCTCTGCTCAAGATTGGAATATTCAAAAACAAGAGCATGAACTGGGCTGTGGTCATCTCAAGTGTGTTGTTGGTTGGCGTCCTTTATCTGCCGTTCCTGCAGCCGATATTTTCCACTGTTCCACTTGGTTGGGAGCACTGGCAGTATTTGGTCCCATTGTTATTTTTGCCGGCGTTTGCAGCCGAAATTACCAAGTGGTATGTCAGCCGCAAAGCTATCTACTAACCACGGCGAATTAAAATCAAAAAGAGGTGAGCAATTGATGCTCACCTCTTTTGAATCATCTTATCTTGTAGGCAATGGTGATCATGCCTTTAATTGGGGACATCAAATCGATTCGTTATCGGTATCTTTTCCGTTCTGACGATTTTTAGCCTCGTTGCGTTCGTAGGCCTGATAAGTTTCAATAATTGTCACCAGGATTCGGTCGGTATAAGCGTTCATGTTCCTGAACATATCTCCCCAGGCATATGGTGACTGGATGGCCGCAGATTCATATGCATGGTACGCGGCTTCTTGCAGCACATCGCGAAAGAAGAGGAAAGCCTGAACCGCCTCAAGGATCGTCAACCCGAACCGCCGGCCGTTGGAAGCATAGTCTACGCCGATCACACGCGACTCAGCTGCGGCCGCTTTTTCATCCAGCACCTGCGACTTGATCAGCCCCTGAACCAGCATCCGCCCGCTTTTCCGGTAAGATGCCCGTCCAGCCGGGTCAATTTTTTGATACCAGCGCTGTTTTTCCAGGTGTGCTTCAGAGATTTGGATACGGGCAAAGCTCAGTGCATTCTGGATCATCCCTTCAGATTCCTCCGGTTTATTGACCCGCTGCGCCTGCATCCAGAGGTCCATTTCCGACCGCATAAAACGGCGGTGCCCTCCTTGAGTGCGGTGGACAGGGAGCACGCCTTGATCTGCCCAGTTGCGAACTGTGCTGGGGTGGATCCCCAGAATTTCTGATACTTCTGTTAGAGTTAACCAATTTCCTGGCATAATTACACCTCGCTTGCGATGACAGCACGTTCAAGATAAGAGGACTCATCTTGTGCATGTTTTTGAAATAGATTTACATCGACACCTCGTAAGATCAGCAACGAGGCAATCAGAAGGATGATTTCTACAATAAAGACGGCGCTATAACCGGCAACAGCGTTATTCAATAGGCTCGTAAAGCTCTCTCGGATTGCACCACTGAGCATATTGCCAACCAACCGGGCGACTGCACTGGCCATCCCCCACGCGCCGATAAATAACCCGACACTCCCTACGCTGGTCATATCGAGCATCAGTGACAGATTAGACACCGTCGATAATCCGGTTGCCAGACCCAGCAGCATCACGCCGAGGTAAAACACCCACAGGGTACTGACCATCCCGCTGATCACGATCAGCCCAAACGCGACCAACCCAATCCAGGCACCTACCCGAGCCTGGGTGATCTTTTGCACTCGCTTTTCCAATGCGGCCCCGATAGACAGCGAGATCAGGAAAAATGTTCCCCAGATTGCCGTGATCCTGGTTGTCGATTGAACCGACATGCCAAAAGCTTCTGCCCCATAAGGCTCAAGGAGGATGTCCTGACCCAGAATCGCGGTCAGCAGAAGCAGCAAATACCAAAAGAAACGGGTTGCTTGTCGGTTGCTGGCGATCGCGGTAAACATTTCTTTCCAGCTGTGGGTTTTATCTTGCGGTACAGAGCTGGCTGTTTGCGAACGCGGTTCCAGCCGGAACAAGCCAATCGCTCCCAAGGCTGCCGCGAGGATCCCCACCATCGTGAATGCTCGGTTGAGAGTTTCGGCCGTATATGTTTCCAGCAGGTTGCCGAGCAGCAGCGAGGTCAGGATAATGCTGACGATCATCATGAAGAACATGACTGCAATTGTGCGTGAGCGTTCGCGTTCCCCGGAAATTTCGGTCGCCAGTGAAAAATAGGAGACAGAGGCCAGGTTGTATCCCATTCCCCAGGAGCCAAATACCAGTGTGCCCAGCAGGATGCCCAGCCAGCGATTTTCCACGATCAGAAAAGCTGTTTTGGGTGCTGCAATCAGTCCGGCAACACATAAAATCAGCCCCAGTGCGATGTAGGGAGTTCGCTTCCAGCCAAAGATGGGATATTTATCGGAAAAACCGCCAATCGCCACCTGGATTGGGGAAAAGAGATAGGGGAGTGAAACCAATGCTGCTACCAGCAAAGTGGAGAGGGCAAGCTCCTTGATCATGACCCGATTCAAGGTGCTGTTGAAGGGTACCAAGGAAATAGCTACGGCAACATGAATGAGCCCAAGTTGAATTCTTTTTGTTGTCATCAAAGCTCCAATCAACCTGATTGTTCAACTATACCGAATAATTTGAATTTAGTAAATGTAGAATTAAGTAGATTTTAGTAACTTTTTTATAATTTTATATAATTTTTACCGGCGGAGGGGTTTGCCGCCGCCCAACAAAAAACACCCGGCGTCTTCCGGGTATTTTTTGGGAAAGGTCAAAGGATGTGTGAGGATATTATCGGACTTATTTCATCCATTTTCAAGGCAGATTTAGTCAGGTTTTGGAATTTTGTGTAGAATTTTGAAAAATTGGTGATGAATAGACAATCGAACGTAATTGGCCGGGAAAAAACTCATTCGCTCATCGCGGTGACCATGGCAATCGCAAAATTGATGGAGTGACTCAGGCTGATGGACCAGGTATGGTACCCCAACTGATTGGCAAGCTGGCGGGCATTGCCATGCAGGTGAAGTTCTGGCTGGTTGTTTGGCCCGCGCAAGACCTCGATCTCGGTCCAGCGCACATCCCCAATCCCGCATCCGAGGGCTTTGGCTACCGCTTCTTTGGCGGCGAACCGTGCGGCCAGCGATGCGGGTTTATCGCCTACCAGGGCAAGTTCCTTGCTGGTGAAAATCCGCCGCAGAAAACGCTCTCCGTGACGGTCAATGGCTTGTGAAATCCGGGAAATCTCGATCAGGTCCACCCCGTTGGTTAAATGAGCCATGGTTTACTGCTCCTCCTCCGGCGGCCCGGCAACTACCACCGCCAGCCGGTCAAGTGGCAGATAGCGGCTTGCCGCCGCCAGTACCGCTTCAGGTGTGATTGCCCGGATCATTTCCGGGTATTGCCGCAAGTAATCCAGACCGAGTTGATGCCTTTCAAGATGCAGCAAACGGGAAGCCACCCCTGCATTGGATTCCAGAGACAATGGCAGTGACCCAATCAGGTTGGCTTGCACATCGCTGAGTTCTTCCTCAGTCACCGGTTCGTTCACAAACTGGCGCAGTTCTTCAAAGATCAGGTCAATCGCCTTGCCGACATCTTTGGGATCGACACCCGCTTCTACTGTCCATGCCGCGGGCCCCATGCTGCTGCCCAAACTGCTGTAGACGTAGTATGCCAGGCCGGCTTTCTCCCTCAGCGAATCTCCCAGGCGACCCATCAAGCCAAAATTGCCCAGGACCATGTTTCCGAGCGCGGCCGGAAGATAGTCTTCCGAGCTGCGCGCCGGTCCGGCTGTACCGATAATCAGATCGCTCTGGCTCTTGGCGGCCATGGGGATATGCAGGTTTTTTTGTTCAGGAAGCGGCTGCCATTTGGGGAGGGGCGGGGGGACTGGCTGAGATTTGTTGTACCAATCTCCCAGGGAGTCTTCCACCAGGGTGACGGCAGTTTCTGGTTCAATGCCGCCGACCACCGCGATCACAAGTCCCTTGGGTCCGTAGTGCTTGCGGTGGAACGATTGCAGATCGCGGCGCCTGATGGCGCGCACCGTTTCCGCCGTGCCTTCATCAGGCCGTCCATACGGATGGTTGGGATAGACAATCTGGTCCCACGCGATCCCGGCGCGATCTTTCGTATCCTGCTGCTGGAGGTCCAGGCTGGTCAGCAGGCCAGCCCGTAGCTTCTCCACCTGCCCGGACGGGAAAACTGGGTTTTGCAAGGTCTCACTCAGCAGGCCGAAGAGCATGGGCAGGTCTTCAACCAGGGCACGGCCGGCAAATCCAGCCGTATGGGTACCACCGGAGAACCCCAGTGAAGCGCCCACTGATTCCAACTGTTCATAAATTTGCGAAAAAGAGTGTTTTTTGGTTCCCCGCATCAGGGCGTTGGCAGTGAAATCAGCCAGCCCTAACTTTGGGCCTGGATCGAATAGGCTGCCTGACTGGAGATAGCCCTGCACGATCACAGACGGACTGTTGAAATTGGGCCTGGCTAATACAATCACCCCATTCGAAAGCTGTTTGCGCAGGACATCATCCGAACCGGGGATGGCGTTCCGGGGAAGTTTCGGCAGAGCTGTCATGTGAGTTCCTCGCTTCCATCCGGGCGATAAACACCTACCACGCGGCTGTTCGTGTTGAGATACTTGTTGGCGATCCGCACGATATCCTCGGGAGTGACTGCAGCAAGTTGATCCAGGTAGGTGAGGAACCAGGAATACGAATCAAACATTTCGGCAAAGCCCAGCCAAAAGGCCTGGTTGGTGATTGATTCGGAGCCGTAGGCAAACAGCGCCCTGGCCTGTTTTACCGCGCGTTCCAATTCTTCCTCGGAGGGGAGATTTGCCTGCAGTGCGGCGATCTGTTGATCAAAACCGGCCATTGCCTTTTCAGGTGTGCTGGCAGGATGAACCGTGATCACAACCTGGTAGAGGTATGGGTCTTTGGTTGCCTGCAATCCGCCATAAACCGATACGGCGATATCTTTTTCTACCAGGGCCTGGTACAGGCGTGAGGTTTTATTTGAGACCCCACCGCCAAAGATGTTCAGGCTGCTGGGACCGCACAGCAGGCTGTCTAAAACCAGGAAGCCATAAAAATCTTCTGCCGAGCCAGCGGGAGCGGGGTATGCCACTTCGATAAACGTGGTATCTCCCGGCCCTTCGAGTGTGACCGTATGCTCACCTCGCCGGGCAGGTTCCTTCCGGGCGTTGAATTCCGGCAGCTCACCGGCGGGGATCGGAGCGTACAGTTCCTGGATTCGGTCCAGGAGTTTATCAGTCTCAAATGCCCCGGCCACGGCCAGCACAGCATTCCCCGGCTGGTAGTAGCGCCGGTAGTGGTCATACAGATTATCCCTGCCCATCGTTTCCAGGTCTGCCAGATCGCCAATCACCTGGTGGTGGTACGAGTGCACCCTGAAGGCCGCGGCCTGCACCATCTCTGCAAGCAAAAATCCGGGGTTGTTTTCATTGCCCTGACGTTCAGAGATGATCACCGTGCGTTCGGAAGCGACCTCTTCTTCTGCAAAGAGGCTGTTTACCATCCGGTCGGCTTCCAGTGAAAGAATCAGGTCGATTTTGTCGGCAGGCATGGTCGCCAGATAGGTGGTCCAGTCCAGGTAGGTCATCGCATTCCAGTACCCCCCCAGCCTGGAGATGGCTTTATCCAGCACGCCGTTGGGGTATTGGGGTGTCCCTTTGAACTGCATGTGTTCCACCCAGTGAGATACACCGGTAATCCCCGCGGTTTCGTGCCGCGAGCCGACCTTGTACCACATCCAGACACTTGCCAGCGGTGCAGTGTGGATCTCTTTCAGCATCACGGTCAGGCCGTTATCAAGCGTTATTTTGGTGTAATCAGACTCCATGCCACCTCAGATTAAAATAAATTGACTTTCTCACCAGTCAGGTTGATTTTACCTTATATTTAACCTCAATTGTGGAGATGGGATTTTTTCGGTTGTGGGAATTGTTCAGCTCTCCAGCAGGCCGTGCTGAGCGGCATAGGCAATCGCTGCACCCCTGGAGGAGACCCCGAACTTATTGTAAATATTGGTCAGGTGAGCCCGCACGGTGCGTTCGCTGATTCCCAGTGCCAGAGCAATCTGGTTGTTGGTGCTGCCATTGGCCGCGGCCTGCAAAACCTCTTGCTCGCGTTCACTGAGCAGCACATTGCTGGAGGGCACCTGGGGCTTGCGTTGCGGGAAGGCAAGAATCTTCTGCATGATCTCGGGCTTAAGCAGTGTCTCACCGCGCATCGCGGCATAGATTGTGTTCATCAGCGCGTCTCGCCCGGTATCTTTCAGCAGGAATCCTTTGGCCCCCGCCCGGAGGCATTTGAACATCAATTCATCTTCGTTGTATGTGGTCAGGATGATAATCGTGCTTTCTGGCTTGTGCTCCAGGATTTGGTTAACAGCCGAGAGACCGTCCAGATTGGGCATTTGGAGGTCCATCAGGATGATATCCGGTTCAAGTTCGGCAGCAAGCTGAACGGCTTGCAGGCCATCTTCTGCTTCGCCGACCACTTCGATACGCTCCTCTGTCTCGAAGATCAGCTTCAGCCCTTGCCGGACGATCAGGTGGTCATCGACAATCAATACCTGAATCTTTTCCTCAGACATCGCCTTCTCCATGCATATTCACTGGAACCTGGACCAGCAAGCAAGTGCCCTGATTGGGCTGGCTGTCCAGAGAAAATTCGCCCCCCAGCAGTGCGACGCGCTCCTGGATCCCCAGCAGGCCATAATGTCCTTCTCCTTCCAGTCCGGTTTCCGGTGAAAATCCGCGCCCATCATCTTCGATTTCGAGGACCAGGTGGGAAGAGTTCTCTGTCAGGCGCAGCCAGGCTTGCTGTGCCTGGGAATGTTTTGCGATGTTGTACATCCCTTCAGAAATAATCTTCAATAAATGTGATCGTGCTTCTGGGGTAAGCTGGTGGGTGATTTTGACAACCACTTCGCAAGGGATTCCTGAGATAGCTTTCAGTTGCAGGGCTTCTCTCTGCACATCTTTGCTAAAAGACTCCGGGCTTTTCTCGCCAGATCGCAGGTTATCGATCACTTTCCGGGCTTCTGCCAGGGTGGTGCGCGATTGGCTCATGGCGCTGTGCAAAATTTCCTGGGCGCGCTGGCTGTTCTGCTTCTCGATATGAGCGCTGATCGCTTCAAGCTGGAGCACCAGGCCGGCCAACCCCTGGGCCAGTGTGTCGTGCAGTTCCCTGGCCATGCGCTGGCGTTCGGCCACCAGGGTCAGCTCTTCCACCTGTTCAGTGTAAGCGGCCAGTTGAGCGTGGGCAATTTGCAGTTCGTCGAGCAGGGTTTGGGTTTTATCCCGCACCTCTAATTGGCGTCGAAACATAAACGCGATAAATGCTGAGAACAGGATCGATGGGATGGCGATAAACGACCACTGCAGGATTACTTCGTAACCGGCAACCAGAGTGATCGAGATGGCTGCCATCACGATGAAAGCAAAAATGATAAATACCACGTCTTTATTTTTCCGCAGCGCTCCTACGGCATTGCCGATTAAGGAGCTATAAAGACCGATTGAGAGCCCAAAATCACCACCAATCAGGATCAGGATAAATGCCAGTATTCCCTGAAAAATAAAGTACAGCCGGGTCTGTTGGGTGCTGTGGATGAACCGGAATATGGACCAGTACAGGACGAGATGCACGAGCATCAGCAATGTGAAGATCACACCAAGGTACACCTGCTCGATCTGGCGGATATAAACACTGTACATCCAGATGATTGCTGCGGTGATCAGGATAAAGAAGGGAATCACCTCTTTATCCCCTTCGCGAGCCTGCTGGTCAGATGGGAAGACCAGCGATTTTATTTTATTCAGGAGTGATCTTTCGCTTCTCATCATGAACCTATTGTACTCAGCTTCGTCTGTTTTGCCATCGGACAATCCGACATTGTCGTTTAAGGCAGGCCAGCTGGGGAGGAAACTCCGATGGCATCGGTGTTCGTCACTGCTATACTCGAGACAGTTAGCCATTGAAATCACAGAATTGATTTGCTTTGAAGGAGAAAATATGGAACTCACAAATGCAATTGAAATCAAAGATCTTTATAAGGATTTTGGAGATGTCCAGGCAGTCCGGGGAGTTTCCCTGGAAATCGAAGCGGGGAGTGTGTTCAGCCTGCTGGGGCCGAATGGGGCGGGAAAGTCCACCACCATTTCGGTCATCTCTGGTTTGCTGCGCCCGACCAAGGGTGATGCAGAGGTGTTGGGATATTCAATCACAAAATCACCGCTGAAGGCCAAATCGAATATTGGGGTTGTTCCACAGGACATTGCCCTCTACGAAGACCTGACCGCCCGCGAGAACCTCACGTTTTGGGGCAGCATGTACGGCCTGAGAGGGACTGAACTTTCTCAGCGGGTGGACGACATCCTGGAGCTGACCGAGCTGACTGAGCGGCAGAAAGATAAGGTTGAAAAATATTCTGGCGGGATGAAACGCCGCCTGAATATTGGGGTAGCCCTGTTGCACAAACCGCGCATCGTGATCATGGATGAACCCACGGTTGGGATTGACCCGCAAAGCCGACGAAAAATCCTCGACAGTGTCAAGGCTCTCAACCGGGAGGGGATGACCGTGCTCTATACCACCCATTATATGGAAGAAGCGCAAGAACTCTCCGATAAGATCGCCATTATGGATCAGGGAAAAGTGATCGCTCAGGGTGCACATGAAGAATTGGTGCGTATCGTGGGCGAACTGGACCGGATCGAACTGGCTTTCAGTACCTCAATTGAGCAGCAGATTGACTCCTGGGCATCTCTGCCGGGAGTCAAGAGCATCACGCCCGATACCGACAAAGCCACCCTGCTGGCAGAAGACAGCGACCAGGTTCTGCCGTATCTCTTCGAAGCCGCCGCCAAAGACCATCTGCGGATCACGTCGGTTACGGTGCACGAACCCAACCTGGAAACGGTCTTCCTGCATCTTACCGGACGCGCCCTGCGCGAATAACGGAGGTACTCATGAAAGCCTATCAACTTGCACTAAAAGATATGAAGCAGGCTTTTCGCAGCTTATTTGCGCTTGCCTTTATGTTTCTGATCCCGATCCTGATTACCACATTGTTTTCGATCATGTTCAATGGTGGCGGAGATGAAGATCAGGTTGAGCCTGCTTTCCAGCTCTCGGTCATTCCCATCCAGTTGGTCAATCAAGACCAGGGTCAGATGGGTGCTTTGCTGGCGGATATCCTGAGCAGTGAGGCGTTGTCTGATTTTCTGGATGTCACACAGGCGGGTGATGATGTGTCCGCCCGCCAGGCTGTTGACCAGCAGGACGCCCAGGTTGCAGTTATCATCCCGGCTGATTTTTCCGCGGCTTTGACGACCAGTGGACTCCAGACTGAGGTAGAACTCTACCAGGACCCCACCCTGTCCATCGGGCCTGGAATTGTTGAAACGATCATCAACCAGTTTATGATCAGCTTTACTGGCAGCCAGATCATGCTGGACGTGGCTGATACCCAATTTTCTGAGCGCGGCGTTCCACTTCCCCAGGAACAGGTTCAGTACCTGATCGGTGAATATACCCGCGCAGTGCAGAGCATGGGCGGCGAATCGGTTGTATTCAGCAGCCAAACCCCCGCAGGAGACGTGCAACCGGCCAATGCCGGGATGACCGGAGCGCTTGGAGTAATCATGGGCGGAATGACGATCTTTTATACTTTCTTCACCGGGACGTATGCCAGCAACTCAATCCTGAAGGAAGAGGAAGAAGGCACACTGGCTCGGTTATTCAGCACCGCCACTCCGCACACCACGATTCTTGCCGGCAAGCTGTTGGCAGCCGCGATGATGATCGCGGTTCAGCTCAGCGTATTGCTGCTGTTTGGCTGGCTGGTCTTCAATGTGAACTGGGGCAGCCTGGCACTGCTGGTACTCTTCGTTCTGGCGACAACTATCGGGGCGGCCACCTTTGGCCTGTTTGCCATCTCGCTGGCAAAAGACCGCCGTCAGGCTGGAGCGATCAATGGTGCTGGCGTGACGGTTACCGGGATGCTTGGGATGGCTGACCTCTTCATGATGTCCTCGCCTGCCCCAAACCAGACACTCAAAGCACTCAGCTTGCTCGTCCCGCAAGGCTGGGCAAACCAGGGCTTGCTGGCGATTTCCGATGCCCAGCCCGTCGGTGACATTCTGCTCTATTTGGGTGGACTGTTGGCATGGAGCGCTGTGATGTTCTATGTCGGCTTCCGCCGCTTCAAAAACCGTTTTGCGTAGGAGATCGATCATGCGTATTTTAGCTCTTGTATTCAAAGACCTGAAACAACAATTTCAACAATGGCAGACAGCATTTTTCCTCCTGATCATGCCCGTCATCTTCACTGTACTGTTTGGCTTTATGTTCGGCGGTTTCGGCGGCATGAACGGTGACGAAGACAACCGCCTGCCGGTAGGGCTCCTGGACCAGGATCAGACGGAATTCAGTGCCGCTTATCTGGACCTGCTGGATCTCTCCGAAGTCATCCGAATTGAGGCTGATCCGGAAGCCGGCCAGGCGAGCCTGCGTGAAGCGGTTTCGGATGGAGACCTGGCAGGCGCAGTTTTTATTCCGGCTGGTTTCGAGCAGCAGCTCAAAGCAGGGGAAAACCCCACGCTGACTGTCATCACAGATGAGGCTGCCCCGATGGTCAATATCTCCGTGGAGAATGCACTGATGGAGGGGTACAGTCGCCTGGTGTATTCAGTGTTGGCAGCCTCGCTCAGCCAGCAGGCTTACCAGCAGTTGGTGGAATTTTCCTCTACTGATGACTCGGATGCCTATTTCGATGAAGGGCTGACCCTGGTCCTGGCCGCCTGGGAGACCCCCGCAGTGGGAACGGTCAGCCAGTACGTTGGCGCTGAGACAGAAGAAGAAGCGTTGGCAATGTCTGAAAATGCCTTTGTGCAAACCTCCCCGGCCATGATGGCGCAATTTGCGATTGCAGGTCTGATTGGGGCGGCCGAGATCCTGGTTTCCGAAAGGCGCTCGCGCTCGATGGCCCGGATGCTGACCACCGGAATTTCCCGCACCGGGATCCTGCTCGGTCACTACCTGGCAATGACCATGGTCATCTTTCTGCAGCTCCTGATCCTGGCAGTGTTTGGTCAGATCTTCCTCAACCTGGATTACTTTGCCCAGCCTCTGGCCACCTTGCTGATCCTCGTGACAGCAGCCATGACCAACGGTGCCCTGGGCTTACTGATTGGCGCTGTGGCCAAGACATCCGAAACCGTGATTGTCGCCTCATTGGTACCGATGTTCATTTTCTCTGGTTTGGGGGGCGCCTGGTTCCCGCTGGAGTTTACCAGCGAAGCTGTTCAGAAAATCGGGCATTTTACTCATGTGGCCTGGATGATCGATGGGCTGAAAGATATTGCCGGCCGCGGCATGGGATTGGAAGCCGCCTGGCTGCCTTCTCTCGTAATGCTCGGTTTTACGGCCCTGTTCTTTTCGCTCAGCGTTTGGCGCTTCAAGTTTGAGTGAATCATAAAAAAACGGGCATCACAAGATGCCCGTTTTTAGTTTCATTCAGAATAGCCGTTTCACAGGCCTTTCCACGTTTGCCTTATTCACCTCCGCTCGATTCCCCGTTGAAGATTTCCAAATTGGGTTCGCCTTCCGCATATAGATACCCGGCCAGCCCGCGCTGTAATCGGGAAAGGGCATGGTCAACCAGAATGTAGCGCCCGGGCACCTGGAGGCTGAACTCAACCATCGTGGCACCACCTGGTGGAACCAGAGTGGTTTGTACGTCTGTTAAGGGTGAAGAGGTCAGCGAGGCCTGGTCGTAAACCCGGTCGAAAATCTCACCGATAACATGGAAGGAGGAGGTGAAGTTTGGGCCACCTACCCCAAAGTAAATGCGCACCGTCTCGCCGACATTGGCGCGCAGGGCATGTGCGTCACCAGCGAGTGCCAGCGCAGCCCCATTGAATACAAAGTATTCGGGGTTTTCAGCCAATAGTTTGGTGGTATCCTCTGTCAGTGCGCCCGCAGTCCCAAACGGTTGGGCAGTGTACAGTTCGCCTTGCATGACATAAAACTCGCGATCCACAGGGGGTAAGCCGCCTTCCGGTTCAACCAGGATCAACCCATACATGCCATTGGCAATATGCTGTGCGACCATTGGGGTGGCGCAGTGGTAAACGTACAAACCGGGGTTGATCGCTTTGAAAGAGAACATAGTCTCGCCGCCGGGTTTGGTTTGGGTGGCAACTGCGCCACCACCGGGGCCGGTAACAGCGTGCAGGTCGATCGAGTGACTCATCATACTCGAGGGTAAATTCTTAAGGGTGAGTTCGACGGTATCGCCCACACGCACCCGGATGAAGGGCCCTGGCACTTTATTGTCAAAGGTCCAGAAGGTATAGGTCGTGCCATCGGCCAATTGTCCAGAGACTTCACTGGTTACCAACTCAAGGCGGATGGTTTCGGGTTCTCGTTCACCAATGGGACCAGGCAGATCGGTTGGATCCCGGACAATATCGACTGCGTCGGCATCCGCTGGGCCAGCGGAGATGGCTGTTGCCCCTTCCGAGTTGTTGTCCATTGCCATTGCATATTCACCTGCTGGTGTATCGGCGAAATAATTCACTATTGCCTCGATTTCCTCCATGCTGAGGGTGCCCGAGTAGGACGGCATCAGCCCGTCCTGGCATGGGCCGCTGGGGCAGTGCGCTGAAACAAAAGCACTCGGTTCGGTGAGCGATTCATAGATATAGTCTTTGGCAGTGGTTGCACTGCCGGTATAATCACTTGCTTCTAAATGTTCGGCAGCCATCTGGGCCATGTCACTCAGATTAGGACCAATATTTCCGATTGCTCCGGCGACACCCGGAATGATATGGCAGGCACCACAGCCGACTTTTTGCATAATCGCGGCTGGATCCATGCCCTGCTGAAAGGAAACATCGATCTGCACGGCATCGCTGGACTCTGTCTGCCCCGGTTCATCACTGGAGACTATCTGGCGTGCCGGGCCAATCGTGATCACGCCCTTCATACCGAGAGCAGCATGGTTCTGAATACTGTCGTAATACTCCAATTCTACAGATTCATCCGGCACGGTGAACGTGATCGAGGTGGCTTCACCTTTCTTGCTCACGACCTTGGTCTCAAGGTTTAAATCGGGGATGGAAAAGATATGGTCAGCGTATCCGCCATTGATTAGGGTGACGGTGATCGTTTCACCGGGATCGACGGCAAGGGTGGGATTATAGACACCGTTGATTTTGTCGCTGACGCCCAGAAACGCCAGGTTACCACCTTCGAATCCGGTCGTGAGGACGAATTCCGCAGTGCTGACCTCTTCTTGTGATCCCAAACAGCTGGCTAATGACGAAAATAATATGAGTATTGTCAAAATGAGGTAACTTGTTTTCATGGCTGGCTCCTGTTATTGGTCGTGAGAAAGACGATCCTTGGCTCTAGAGGAGAAACTAGATAGTGGTGATGAGGTTGGTGGTAATCGATGAGTTTACTGATGCTTGATCTTCGGTAATCTGTTACGAGAGAGTAAAAAGGAAATCAATCTTTTTTCCTTGAATACACTATAATGGAAGCACGTTGAAGAGTCTTTGCGCAAGCGCAAAGAGCAACAGTTTCAGATTCTCTTTCATTATTGTTTGCCTGGAAAAAATGGATAAACAACAAATCCGGCAGTACCTACATTCAATTACATTATTCGAGGGGATTGAAAACGACCAGCTTGAAAAGATCATTGCCGATTCGCGCACGGTGCTTTTTGACGCGGATGAAACCCTTTTCTATCAGGAAGACCCGGCGGATGTGTTTTATGTCTTGATCGAAGGTCGCATCAAACTGTCTCAATTAACGCTGGAAGGGGATCAGGTCACCCTGCATTATCTCAGTCCGGGTGAGGCATTTGGAATCATTGCGGTCCTGCGGGAAATCCAGTTCCCGGTCACCGCCCAGGCCATCGAAGCCAGCCAGTGTATTGTCTGGAGTGAAGAGGTGATGAAAAAATGGCTGATCAGTTATCCGCAAATTGCGATTAATTCAATCCGGATTCTCTCCAAGTTCATCCTGAATTTTCAGGACCGCATCCGCGAACTCTCTACCGAACGGGTGGAGAGGCGGATCGCCAGGTCGCTGCTGCGTCTGGCCGTGCAGAGCGGGAAGCAAACGGAGAGCGGCGTATCGCTCGGGTTTAAGCTCACCCGCCAGGATATTGCCAATATGTCTGGCACCACCCTTTATACCGTAAGCCGTACATTGAGCAAGTGGGAAGATCAGGGGCTGGTGGATTGCCAGCACCGTGCAATCACCCTCAAAGAGCCGAATGCCATCACCAAAATCGCTGAAGACACCTATGAATCCGATAACGATTCGGCAGTGAGGTCTCAACCGCCGCTTTAAAACCGAAGATGTTCATCCTGAGGAGGAAATCATGACGTATCGAATGACCCGTGCAGAGCGGGAAGCCTTTTTGGCAGATTTACACGTTGGTGTGATCGGGATCAATGCTCCGGGCAGAGCCCCCTTGGTGGTGCCCATCTGGTATTCGTACCAGCCGGGCAAAGAGATCAGGTTGCTGACCAACAAGGAGTCCCAGAAAACCAGGCTGCTTGAAGAAGCCGGGCGTTTTTCGCTGTGTGTGCAGAATGAAGCCCCGCCCTACCAATACGTCAGCGTGGAAGGACCGATCCTCTCCATTGAGGCCGCCGATCATTACCGTGACCTGAAACCGATCGCCGTCCGCTACCTGGGGGAGGAGGAAGGCGAGCAGTATGTTCAGGACACGCTCGGCGATGAAGAACTCCTGGTACGGATGAAACCAGAACGCTGGTCCACCGCCGATTATGGCAAGGAATAGCTCAGTTTGGGTACTGCCCTAAATCAGCCCGACATCCGAGAATTGGGGAAAGCCGCCGTGATACAATCCCCAGCCTACCAGCATCAGGAATGCCAGCAGATAGGTGATAAAGAAAAAAGCCAGCAAAGGTTTCCTGGTAAACTGTTTGCGCTGCGCGATTAAGGCAAACAAAACAAACAACGCGCTGAAAGGTAATCCCAGCGGAACCGTTTGTCCTTCAAGGAAGATGCAGAAATTGGTGAACCCGTGAATCACTCCCGCCAGGGTGACTGCCCACCATGCCGTGGTTTCACCGGCTGGTTTGCGCCATTCCCGGTAGACCAGCACCGCAGATAAGCCCACAAAACCAATGTGCCAGAGGTAGTGGCTGAGGTGTTCATCATAGAAATAAGTCAATGTGTGGATGTCTGTCGCTGTGACATCGATGACCTGCCCTTCAGCCAGCGCGCCGATCAGGTTATTGATCGAATTCGCGGCGAGGTGCATGCCTTGCCCGGCTGCCCAAAAAGCGGCAAAGATCATGAAGATGATTTCTTCAGCCAGCGTCGTGTGGCCGGATGATGCATTCCTAAACAGCACCCAATACATTGGGATAAGCACCAATGGCGTCAGCAGATCGATCGCATCCTGGTAGCTGGCTAAGGGGTAAGGTGGAAACGCTGAACTCAGGAAGGTGATCAAAAGAATGAAGATCAGCGCAAGGACTGAAAAGACGAGTGTTTGGATCGATACACGTTTCATCTTGAACCTCCTCTAAAGATACACTCAGTCGTTGGTTGGTCGATGATCTGTTGTTTTTTTTATTATGTTCGGAACCTTGAGGATGAACCCATCCGGGTGCGAGCGGTAATTTCAATTATCAGTATACAGCAAATGTGTCCTGGCTGTATTGCCCAAATATCAGAAGGCATACCCTATCGTAATCCTAATTTTTCGCCTTTTGCCAGCAACTTCACCGATTCTTGAATCCTTTTTGCCCTTGTCTCCGCTCGCTTGGCGGTGATGATCCAGCCGAGGTACTGCTTCTGGTAGGTCGGG
>DATHZS010000077.1:0-3205 GCA_035458505.1 Anaerolineales bacterium
CATAAAATGAGTTAATCTGATAACCGAACTAAAATGACGGTGATGTTATCAGGTCCTCCTGCGGCATTGGCTGCATCGACTAAGTTTTGACAGGCGCGCTGTGGGCTGGCACTCTCACTGATGATCTGGAAGACGCGCTCTTCGGAGAGAACGCCCCATAACCCATCCGAGCAGATCAAAAGATACCCGGGGTTCGGGATGGACGCTGTAAAGATATCCGGTTCAGGAAGATCTCCCTGCCCAAGGGCACGGTACAGCATATTTTTTTTAGGGTGAATGGCGGCCTCTTCGGCGGTAATTTGCCCGAGTTCTTCCAGGCGTTTTACCATCGAATGGTCTGTAGTGAGCAGCTGCATCCGGCCATCGAGATAGACGGAATAGGCGCGGCTGTCGCCAACGTGGGCAAGCGTCATTTGAGAGCCGATGGTAATCGCCGCGGTCATCGTGGTGCCCCCACCGGGCGCGGCTTCCATGATGTTCCTGTGCGCCTGGTTGATGCCAACCTTCATGATCTCTTGCAGGGATTCGTTGGGAGGACTGGGATTGAGGCCGTAGAGGGAGTTGAAGAGTTTGTTGATCAGGTAGGTGCTCATCGTACGGACGGCGGTCTCGCTGGCCATCTCGCCATGTTGGTGGCCGCCCATGCCATCTGCGATGATAAATATTCCAAAAGGCAAGGATGATGTTCCCGCGCTGATCAGGGAAGTGTGCTGAAACAGCGAGTCTTCATTTTTATCCCTGGATTTCCCAACATTGCGAGCTGCACCGACGATTAATTGTAATGGCTCAATCTGCTGGCCTTGGGAAGCAATTTCGTTCAGCTGCTCCTCAGAGAGTGGGGCTGTCTCTGCTTCGCTTACCTGGCGAGAGGACAGCACAGGCTGGGTGGTTACTTCCCGTGAGGCGGGAAGCTCCGTTGTTTTCTTCTTAAATAAGTTATCCCAGAACTTTTTCACAATTGATCCTTAGAGGTTAGATTTTTTCAGGCAAGCAGTGCATAGACCATTCTGTCGGATGATCCGAAGAAAATCATATCGTTATTTGCAACGGCAGATCCCGTAATGGGTGCTTCGGTGGCAAATTTCCAACGGAGCTGGCCGGTTCGGGCATCGAGGCAGTATAAATGCTTATCCACAGAGCCAATATAAATGGCATCTTTATACAGCAGGGGGGACGCGGTAATTTGGTGGCTGGTTTTATAGCGCCAGATTTCCTTTGAGTTTTGAGCGTGGATGCAGTATACCTGGTGGTCGGCTGCGCCGACATACAGGTAGTTGTCTACTACAAGCGGTGAGGAGATCGACCCGCGCCCTAACCTGAAGCGCCAATGCGCCCATCCGGTCTGGGCATCCACGGCATACAGCGTTGAGTCCAGAGATGTGAAATAGACAATATCATTCACAACGGTTGGAGAGGAAGTGATTGCCCGTTTTGCCCTGAAACGCCATTTGGTGTTTCCACCGAAATCCAGGCAGATCAATTCGCTTTCTTCGGTGCCAAAATAGACGTAATCTTTGGTGACAAAGGGAGTTGAGCGAATTGCCCCGGCTGCATCCATCTTCCAGGAGGACCGGCCAGTGGTGAGATTGATCGCATGGAGGTAGCCATCATCTGAACCGATAAAGACATGTCCCTGTGCGATCGAAGGAGAGGAGCGGAAAGGGCTCTCTCCGAAATACGTCCAGAGCACGCTTCCTGATCGCTGCGATACTGCATGGACGCGGGCATCTTCTGAGCCAACGAATACATTGGTGTCATAGATGACGGGTTTTCCAGGCAAACCGCCCTGGGTGGCATATTTCCATTTGAAATCGCCGTTTGAGGCATCCAATGCATACAGGTTGGTATCGTAGCAGGGTACAAACAGTGTGCCATCGTGAATGACCACACTGCCGCGGATTTCATCCTCACATTCAAAGGTCCAGACAGGCTTCACTCCGCCTTTGGGGCCAATGGAGGATGTGGTGGACATATATTCTGGGAGCGAACCGGTTCTACGTCCGGCAGTGATCAAGGCCTCTTTCATTTGTTCGGCTGTATCGTACCGGTCTTTGGGGTCGTATTCCAGGGCGCGGCTGATGACGGTCACCAATTCATCCGACACATTATTGTTAATGTCCTGGATCGGCCTTTCATTGAAGGAGAAAGGGGCTTCCAATCGGGGGTCGCGCAGGGTGAGCATATGGTGAAGGGTCGCGCCGAGGGCATAGATATCCACTTTGGGAGTCGCTTCGCCGCGGTATTGATCGGGTGGGGAGTAGCCCTGGGTTCCGATCATCGTGTTCTTCTCTTTGGGGTCGAACAGCTTGGCAATCCCAAAATCTACCAGCATGACGTGATTTTGAGGGGTAACCATGATGTTGGTGGGCTTGATATCCCGGAAAATGATTGGCTCGGCCTGGCTGGTGTGCAGGTAATGGAGCACATCACAGAGTTCGATACCCCAGGCAACGACCTGAGCCTCGGGCAGGAAACCTGCAATCTCAGCCAGGATGGCATCCATATCGCGCCCGTGAACGAGTTCCATGACCAGGTAGGCGCGGTCGTTGCGCATAAAATAGTCGTATATTCTTGGAATGGATTGGTGGCGCAAGGTGGCCAGGATATTGGATTCGCGTTCGTAGTTTAAAAAGATCTTTTTCCGTACAAGCGGATCGCTGATCTGGCTGATCATTTCTTTGATGGCAACAAGTCGAATGGCTTTGAAATTTTTATCTCTGGCACGGTACACAGTCCCCATGCCGCCGACGCCGATCACATCCTGGATTTCATAGCGGTCCATCAGGATTTCACCAGGCTTGAGCTGAACAGCAGGCCCTTTGGATGGTTCAGCCCCAAGTTGGTGAGTTGAGTGGTTTGTCAAGAAAAAACTCCTTGTTGAAACTTAAATGATAATTTTATTATAGGCGCGGAGCCCTTATTCTGTGAGAGATTCACATAATAAAATCATGATGAATAGGTTTCAAACCTTCCTACAATTATAATAAGAATTCAAAATGGTGCTACTTTTCAGGTCTTTTTTTGATTGAATCCTTCAAATACCTGGCGACATCTGGGTTGGCAGACATAAATGTCGGGTAGCTCCTGAATGAATCTTTATGGTCTGGCAGGTATGGAAACGGTGCACCTCCAGTGAAAAGTTCGGGGATGCCCCCCGCTTCTTCCAATACCAGCCAGCCTGCGGCAAGATCCCAAATTTTGGGGG
>DATHZS010000078.1:0-13969 GCA_035458505.1 Anaerolineales bacterium
CACGACTCTCAAGCGCGAGACCTCGACCGGCCCCTATGCCCTCGACGGTACGATCGACTATGAAATCGTGGTCACCAACACCGGCAACGTCACCCTGACCGGCGTGACCGTCAGCGACAACTCCGCCACCCTGGGTACCTGCACGCCTCCCCAACCCGCCACGCTGGCGCCAGGCGAGGCGATCACTTGCCCTGCGTCTCACGTTGTCACGCAGGATGACTTCAACAATGGCAGCTATTCCAACACCGCCACCGGTGACAGCGACCAGACAGAACCTTCAGACAGTTCGGTGACGGTCACACTCGTTCAAACTCCAGCCGTCAACATCACCAAATCACCCGCTAACCAGTCTGTAGCCAGTGGCGGTACGGCAAACTTCACTCTTACGGTTACCAATATTGGGAATGTTGTCCTGACAGGTGTCACGGTTTCCGATCCATTATGCACTACCGGGCCAACTTACACCGGCGGGGATACAAACAACGACAACCAGCTGCAACTCACTGAGACCTGGACATACTCCTGTTCCACGGCAAATGTGACGGCTCCTTTCACCAATACAGCAACGGTTTCCACCAGCGAAGGTGCATCGGACAGCGACACTGCCAATGTAACAGTGAACAACCCTGTCGTCGGGCTGGCAAAATCTGTGGCTGCGGTATCCAAGGTCAGTACTGGAACTTGGCAAGTGGAATATTTATTCGTCGTTGAGAATTTGGGGAATGTGACCCTCCTCAACCTGCAAGTGACCGATAACCTGAACTCCACCTTCCCGCTGCCAACGACATTTTCAGTCCAGTCAATTTCAAGCACAGATTTCACTGTCAACACCGCTTACGATGGAGACATCGACACGAATATGCTGGCAGGAACCGACTCGCTTTCGATTGGAGCGACCGGGACCTTCACCGTAGTCGTACATGTTGTCCCCACCGAGGATGGGCCGTTCAATAATACTGCCACGGCCACTGCGGAAGATGCCGATGGCACGAATGTTTCGGATATCTCCGATAATGGTATTGACCCAGACCCCAATGGAAACGGCGACCCAACAGAAGCCGGAGAGAACGACCTGACACCCGTTAGCTTTGGCCCGAATCTCTTTGATCCCCCATTCGGGATCAAAGACTTCGATGATTCCGGGCTGCCCGTGTTACGCTGGACGATGGTCTGGATCAATGACTCCAACCTGGTGGCCCTCAATTCAGAAGTATCCGATCCCATTCCTGGCGGGACAACTTACATCGCCAGCGGGGCTCCCAGCGGATATGCCGTCCCGGCGGGTGCACCTGCTGGTTCTTCCAATCTGGGCGTCTCCTGCACACCGGATGCCGCCTCGGTATCCACCACTACCACACTTTGCTATTACGAAGGACCGACCGGGCCTTACCCACGCGGAAGGATCATCTGGCAGGGTACCTTGGGACCGGATTTCGGGGCAACCAATGCCAGCGAAGCGACCAACGAGATCAGCATCTCCTTCACCGTTGATGTTCCCGGCAGCACCATGAATGCCCAGAACATTGGCACGATCAGCGCCGACCTCAACGGGGATGGCAGCATCTCTGGCAGCAATGAGATCGACGTGGCCTCAGCCCTGGCAACCTGGAGCAGGGAGCAGATCACTGAACTGCCTCAAACCGGATTTGCGCCAGGTGTAGTGACCGCCCTCCCGGTGCAGCCTCTGAATAAGACTTACCAGGCCCTCGGCTCTGTCTGGCTGGAGATCCCTGCCCTCGGTGTTCGTACCAACATCACCGGAGTACCCGCTACGGAAGGGGAATGGGATGTCAGCTGGTTGAATTCCCAGGCTGGCTGGCTGCAAGGGACTGCCTTCCCCTCCTTCTCCGGGAACAGTGTCATCACAGGGCATGTGGTTTTGTCCAATGGAGAACCCGGACCTTTTGTCAACCTGGGCAATCTGAGATGGAACAATACCGTTGTGGTGCATGCATTCGGGATGCGTTATATCTACAAAGTGCAGACCAACCAGGTCATCCAGCCGGACGACCTGACCGCCCTCGAGCACGAAGAGCAGCCCTGGATTTCCCTGCTCACCTGCCGTGGGTATGATGAACAGACCGGCACATACGATTACAGAGTTTTGGTCAGGGCTGTCCTGGTGGACATCGAGCCAGAGTCATACCTGTTTGAATAACAAGGAAACCAAACACCGCCTGATTGAGTCAGGCGGTGTTTTTTATCAATCCTCAATCATAAGGTCTGATTCTGACTGCGTAATCTTCCTATCGAAATCCCTGCCAGACTGGGTATAATATCTGCATGGCAAATCCCCACGTGCTGGAGACCAAGATCAAACCCCCGAGGGTCAGCGGCAACTTCCTAAACCGCACCCGGGTTCAGAACAGACTGGCGAATGTATTCGATTACCGCTTAACCATCCTCCAGGCGGGAGCAGGATACGGGAAATCAACCACCCTGGCCCTGCTTGCGGATGAACACCCTCATGTAATCTGGTACCAGCTCGCAGAAGAAGACCAGGACCCACTGGTTTTCCTGCTGCATCTATGCCATGCCACCCAGCGCGTGTTTCCCGAATTGGAAGGATTGCCAGTCCCTCTGCTGGAATCCTGGAACAGCACGCACGGCCCATTGATGACACGCGAGGTGGTCTCCCAATACCTGAATGCTGTCAGTTCAGGAGTCCAGACAAATACACTGATCATCCTGGATGACCTGCATGTCATCGCCAATGTACACGAGATCGCCCACCTGCTGGACAGGTTGATCGGGTTGGCCTCCACAAACCTGCATTTTGTGGTCTCGACCCGGCACATCCTGCAACTCCCGAACCTGTTCCGGTGGAGATCGCTGGGGCAGGTGCTCGGCTTAGACCAGGCAGTCCTCAAGTTTTCACCTGACGAGATCACCATCTTATTCAGTTCCCTTTACGGAATTGAGTTAACCTCAGATGAGGTTGAAGATTTATATGCTGCTACAGAAGGCTGGGCCATCAGTCTGCAGTTGATCGGACAGGGATTGAACAGTGGTGCAATCGAATCGGTTCGAGATGCGCTCGCCCGCCGTGCTTCCCCTCTGGACAGCCTGTTCGAGATCCTGGCAAAAGACGTCCTGGAAAGACAGACCGAGGAAATCCAGACATTCCTGCAGGGGTCGTCAGTGTTGCGCACAATGGCACCAGACTCGTGCAACTACCTGCTCGAGACCGACGATAGTATCGACAAATTGGCATTCCTGACACATAACGATTTGTTTGTGGTGGAATTGGACGACCATGAACTGCGTTATCACCCGATCTTCCAGCAATTTCTCAAGGAGCAGCTTGAACCAGAACAGCGCAAGCAACTGAATCAGCGAGCGGCCCATTATTACCAGCATAACCGGCAGCCCAACTCCGCGATCTATCACTATATCCAGGCAGAGGACTATTTCGGCGCCGCCGAACTCCTCAACCATTATGGAGATCAGCTCCATGCCACCGGTCACCTGGACACACTGGCCAACTACCTGGACCGCCTGTCGCCCGAAGCGCTCAGCCAGTTCCCAAACCTGATCTACTACATGGGCGATCTTGCCCGCCTGCACAGCCGCTTCGAGGAAGCCCTCGGGTGGTATCAGCAAGCGGAAGCCCTCTGGCGGGAACGCAACCAAATGGAAGGCATCAGCCGGGCCCTGCGCGGCCAGGCTCGTATCTACCTGGACACGGTCAACCCCAGCAAAGCAGAAGAATTGCTGCAGGAAGCCCTTCGTCTCAGCGACCGGATCACAGACCGGGAAACCAAAGCCCGGCTTTACCAACTCCTGGCAGAAAACAAATTAAATTCCGGGAAAGTGGAGGAAGCCGAAGCACTGCGAAACCAGGCAGACTTACTTCGGCAGGAGGGCCCGGATGATACACAGCTATGGTACCGTGTGCTCTTGCGGACAGGCCGGCTCTCAGAAGCGCGCCATCAGCTTGAACTGCGCGCCCGGGAAGAAGCCTCCGAACCGTTCAATCTGCCCCGCTCCCATCGTGAAACACAACTGCTGCTTTCGATCATCTATTCGATGCAAGGAGAAAGGGAGGCCGCCATGCGGACTTCGCTGGAAGGCATCCGGCGGGGTAAAGAATTGGAGTCTCCTTTTGTGACAGCCGTGGGCTATATGCGCCAGGGTCATGCTCTCATGCTGCAAGCTAAAAAAACTGGCTATGCGCAGGCTAAAAACCTTTTTGAACAGGTCATCGAGATCAGCAAGCAGATCTCCACACCCAGGCTGCAGGTCGAGGCCTTGTGGGGGCTTGTCCGGGTGCACGGGTACCAGGGAGAACTTGATCAGGCCCAGCGCACGGCCGATCTAGGCATCAACATTGCTGCTCAGGCTGGCGATGAATGGATTGCTTCTCTCACCAGGCTGGCCCTCGGTGCGAGCTACGTTCTGGCGGAAGATTATCCTCAAGCCCAGCATTGGCTGGATCGCGCTTTACGCGGCTTCCGGGAGTGCAGTGACCCTCACGGGAGCAGTGCCGTCCGCCTCTGGCAGTCCCTGATGTGGTTCAGGCAAGGTGAGCTTGAAACTGCCATCCCCCTGCTGAGAGAACTGCTCGCCGTTTGCAGCCACAACCGTTATGATGATTTGATCACAAAGAGAACTTTGTTAGGCTTGCCGGATGAAAAAGTGATCGTACCGCTGCTGATCTGGGCACGGGAAATCGCCATTGGAGAAGGATATCCGGAGCGTTTGCTGGCCAGGATGGGGCTGGAACACATCCGCTTCCATCCAGGATACCAGCTCAGGGTCAAAACCCTGGGTGGTTTCCAGGTCTGGCGCGGCGATCACCCAATCGCACACAACGACTGGCAGAGGGAAAAAACCCGCCAGATGTTCCAACTCCTCGTCACCCACCGGCAAGTTCCCCTGGACAGGGAACAAATCTGTGAACATCTCTGGCCGGGAACCGAGCCTGATGCTGCCAACCGCAATTTCAAAGTCGCCCTGAACACGCTGTACGGGGTACTGGAACCAGACCGCAAGCCAGGAGAAGAATCGGCATATATTCTGCGGGAAGGATCGGTGTACGGGCTGCGCCCGGGCAGCGATATCTGGATTGACGCTGATCATTTTGAAGCGCTGGTGCGCGATGCGGAACGGCTCGTGGGTCAAAACCTTGATCTGGCCCTCGAAAAATATTCAGCAGCCCTGGAGCTTTACGAAGGTGAGTTTCTGCCAGAGGCCCGCTACATGGTCTGGCCCACCGTAGAAAGAGAACACCTGGCTGTGCTGTATTTGCAAACCGCAGACAAATTTTGTGAGCTCAGCCTGAGTAAACGAGACTACCAAAAAGTCATCAGAGAGTGCCAGCGGATCTTATCTCAGGATAGCTGCTGGGAACGGGCCTACCGCTATATGATGTCGGCTTACGATGGGCTGGGGGATCACGGCCAGGTGGCGCGCACCTACCAACGCTGCCTGGAGACCCTGGAAACCGAATTAAATGTCAAGCCGTCGGATAAAACACAGCAACTCTACCTACACCTGACACATCAAACCACATAGCTCGATCAACACCTGCGGGATCTTTGTGTAACTCTTCAGTAACACCCCTTTGTTATGCTTGGTACGAAAGGGATGTTGTCTTATGGAGGAGAAATCGTATCCGGATGTTGCATCTTTTTTAATCCGTTTCGTTCAGGATCATTCGAAACCTGAAGGCATTGCCGGATACCGTGGAGTGATTCGGCATATCCAAACGGATCTGGAGCAAGCCTTCACCTGCTGGGAGGATGTTGAAACCTTCATCCAGCAGGTGGTCCCCCTGGAATTAATGAAAAATAAACAAAAGGAGTAAATCATGAGGTTAAAGGATAGAGTCTGTCTCATCACCGGTGGAGCCGCAGGGATTGGCAAAGCCACCGCTATCCGCTTTGCAGAAGAAGGAGCGAAGGTGATCATCTGTGACCTGGCAGAAGAAGCCGGCCAACAGGTGGCCAAGGAGATCGGGGGAAAATTCTACCGCGTAAATGTGGCTGATCGGCAGGAAGTTCAGGCCTGGGTAGAGGATGTCCTCCAGGAATTTGGCAGGGTCGATGTCCTGGTGAATAACGCCGGTGTACTTCGGGACGGGCTATTTGTCAAAGTCAAAGAAGGCCAGCTGGTCAAGCAAATGTCCGAGCAAGATTGGGACCTGGTGATCGATGTTAATCTGAAAGGCACCTTCAACTGTGCCCAGGCAGTTTCTCCGGCGATGATTAACCAGGGAGGCGGGGTCATCCTGAACGCCACTTCAGTCGTCGGGCTCGATGGAAATTTCGGCCAGACCAACTATGTCGCCACCAAAGCGGGCGTGATTGGAATGACCAAGGTCTGGGCACGTGAATTAGGCCGCTACAACATTCGGGTGAATGCAGTCGCTCCCGGATTTACCCTGACGGAAATGGTACGCCAGATGCCCGAAAAGATCCTGGAAGGCATGGTCTCCCACACACCCCTCGGACGCATGGGCGAACCTGTGGATATTGCCAATGCCTATCTGTTCCTCGCCTCAGACGAAGCCAGCTTCATTTCCGGGATTGCCCTGCGGGTCGATGGGGCGATCGTGGTTGGAACATAGCCAAGTCGGAAAGGATTCAGGATGTCAAAACGAGTTGCACAAATTCTCTCCACAGGCAGTTATGTCCCCGAGCGTGTTGTAACCAACCAGGAAATCGACGAAATTTTAGGTGAAAGCACCAGCCAATGGCTGGTCGACAATGTTGGCATCCAGGAACGGCGCTGGATGGCAGAAGACCAGACCACCTCCGACCTGATCGTCGAAGCCTGCCGCCGGGCGCTTGAAAAAGCCCAGGTCTCCCCGGAACAGATTGATCTGATCATCGTTTCCACCGACACGCCGGATTACCTCTCTCCCAGCACGGCCATCGTTGTCCAGCACAAGCTCGGGGCAGTCAATGCCGGCAGTTATGATGTCAACAGTGCCTGTGCCGGTTGGGTCACTGCCCTGGACCAGGGAGCGCGCTACATCGCCACAGAACCTGCAATCAAGTATGTTCTGGTCGCTGGCGGGTATGGCATGAGCCGTTTCCTGAACTTCAAGGACAAGAAAACAGCCAACCTGTTCGCCGACGGGGCTGGAGCAGCCCTTCTGGGCCCCGGTGAGCAGGATGGTTTCATGGCGAGCAATTTGTTTGCCAAAGGCGAATTCCATGATGCGCTGGGGATCTACTGCGGAGGTGCATTCCGGCCGCCGACCCCCAAAAACCTTGAACGCTATGGCCCCCCGGTCGTGGAATTTGTGCGCAAGTTCCCCAAGACATTTAACACAGAATACTGGCCTCCGCTGGTACAGGGCGCGCTCGACAAAGCCGGTTTGACCTTTGACGATGTCGATATGTACCTGTGGACACAGCTTAACCTGCGTACGATTGAATATATGATGCAGCTCTTGAAACAACCGATCGAGAAGACCCACTGGGTGATGGATAAATGGGGCTATACCGGCTCCCCGTGTGTGGTGATGGCACTGGATGATGCCATTAACCAGGGCAAAGGCCCCGCTCCCGGCGATACGATCGTGTTCTGCGCCAGTGGTGGCGGGATCAGCATGGCTGCATCGGTTTGGAAGTGGACTGCCAGCCGCTGATGAAAATCCAGAGGTGAGTAATGTATATTGGCGATTATCTGGGAAGGCGTGAAATTTATTCTCCTGAGAAGTTGGCCGTCATCGACGCCGGCAAAGACCCGGAAATCCGGCTCACCTACAAGGTATGGAATCGGCGCGTCAACCGCCTGGCAAATTGGCTGAGAGATTCAGCTGGAGTGGAAAAAGGCGACCGGATCGCGATCTTTGCGCGTGATGGGATTGAGCACCTGGATTGTTTATTCGCCTGCGGCAAGCTCGGGGCCATCCATACAGCACTCAACTGGCGGCTGCACTGGCGCGAATTGGCCCACCTGATTGAACAAACCACTCCTAAGGTATTGATCTATTCCGATGATTTCAGCGAGGTGATAAAAGAACTGGAACATGCGACCCGCGGCACCCCGGCCCAGATCGGAAAATATCTGCATATTGAAGGCCGCGGCCTTCCGGACAGCCAGCTGTATGAAGATGCTTTCCAAAACCATCCCGACAGCCCGGTGACCTGCGAAGATCTGGTCGAGGAAGATACTGCCTGCCTGATCTTCACCGGTGGTACAACCGGCCTGCCCAAAGGGGCACAGATCAGCCATCGGCAGATTTGCTGGAATGTCCTCAACACCGTCGTCCACGATGTCACCCATGGGGATACCTACCTGTGTGTCTTTCCCCTGTTCCACACTGGAGGTTTATTTGCCTATAGTTCATCCCAGGTCGTTTTCGGCAATACCATCATCCTGACCCGCCAGTTCGAACCGGAGCAGGTCCTCAAGCTGATCGAGCGTGAGAAAGTGACCATTTTTGCAGGGGTTCCCACCATGTACCAGATGTTGACCCAGGCTGAAAACTGGGAAACCGCCGACCTGAGCAGCTTGCGCTTCTGCACCAGCGGTGGAGCCCCTCTGCCGGTACCGCTGGTTGAAAAATATACCGCCGAGAAAAACATCCGTTTTAAGCAAGGCTTTGGCATGACAGAATACGGCCCCGGGTTGTTCGCCTTACCCCCCGAGGATGCCATCCGCAAGGCCGGAAGCATCGGCCGCCCAAACTTCTTTGTGGATGTGCGCGTGGTGGATGAGCACAACCAGCCGTTAGGCCCCAATACACCGGGTGAACTGGTGCTGAAAGGTCCCAGCGGCAGTTCCGGCTACTGGCAAAACCCCGAAGCCTCAGCGGAAGCGTACGATGAGGAGGGTTGGTTCCACACCGGAGACATCGTAGAATATGATCAGGAGTGGTACTTCTATGTGAAGGACCGCAAGAAGGATATGTTCATCTCTGGAGGGGAAAACGTGTATCCGGTTGAAATTGAAAATGTCCTGTACCGCCACCCGGCTGTGCATATGTGTGCCGTCATCGGGCTGCCGGATGAACGCTGGGGAGAGATCGGCAAAGCCTGCGTTGTGCTCAAACCGGGCGAATCGGTATCAGAACAAGACTTAATGGATCATCTAAAAGCCCATCTCGCCAGTTTCAAAGTCCCCAAGTCCATCAGCCTGATGGAGGGACTTCCATTGTCCACCATGGGCAAGATCCTCAAACGAGAACTGCGAGAGCAGTTCACCAAGCAAGGAGAGGTAAAAAATGACGAATAAGACATTCGGGCGCGGAGTCGCGGTGGTTGGCGCTGGGATGAGTAAATTTGGTGCTTTCCCGGGGTTGGCCTCGCGCGACATTTTCGTTGAAGCCTTCCAGGACATGCGCGGCACAGTAGATAAAGGACTCGATCCCAAAGACATCGAAGCCGTCTTCATCGGCAACTGCACCAGTGACCTTTTTGAAGGCCAGGGGCACACCGCCCCACTGATGACCGACTGGGTTGGGTTGGCCCCCAGGCCAGCCACCCGGGTGGAAGACGCCTGCGCCAGCGGCGGTGTCGCCTTGCGGCAGGGAATAATGGCGATTGCCTCCGGCCTGTACGACATTGTTTTGGTCGGCGGGTTCGAGAAAATGACCACCCTGCCCACCTCCGAGGTCACAGATACTTTGGCCATCGCCAGCGACCTGCTGTACGAAATCTCGGCCGGGTTCACCTTCCCGGGGTTCTACGCCGCCATGGGCACTGCCTACATGCACCAATACGGCGCAACGCCTGAAGCTTTTATGAAAGTCGGTATGAAGAACCACGAGAACGGCGCACTGAACGAGAAAGCGCAGTTCGGGTCAACCATCCGCCAGGTGATGGACAGCAAGATCGCCAAAGCCCAGGCTCGCGGTAAACCGGTTCCCACCTGGGAAAATGAACTGGCCTTCCTGCAAGACGACCGGGCCAATCCGGTCATCGCCTGGCCGATGCGCCTGTTCGATTGTTCCCCGATCTCGGACGGCGCGGCGGCCATTCTGCTGGTTTCCGAGGAACTGGCCAGGAATTTCACCGACGATCCCCTTTACATCATCGGGTCCGGGCAGGCCAGCGATGCCGCCATGCATGACCGCGACAGCCTGACCAGTTTGAGGTCGGCTCAGTTGGCCAGCCAGCAAGCCTACGAGATGGCCGGGGTCCAACCTGCGGATATTAAATTAGCTGAGGTCCACGATTGCTTCACCATCGCTGAGATCATTGCCACAGAAGACCTGGGCTTTTTTGCTCCCGGTGAGGGACATACTGCCGTTGAAGAAGGACTCACAGCCCGGCATGGACCCAAACCAATCAACACCTCCGGCGGCCTGAAATCCAAAGGGCACCCTGTCGGTGCCTCCGGCACCGGCCAGGTTGTAGAAATCTTTAAACAATTGAGAGGGATGGCAGGCGCACGCCAGGTTCCGGGAGATCCCGCCCTGGGGTTGACTCACAATGTCGGCGGCACAGGGCAAACCTGTGTTGTCAATATCTTCGAGCGGAGGTAAGCCATGGGAGACATCCGATTCACAAAATCAGAGTTCAGCCAGCACCTGGCCGACCAAAAATTGATGGGGGCCGAATGCACCTCCTGTGGTTCACAGTATCTCCCTCCACGCCCGATCTGCCCGAGCTGCTTCAGCAGTGAGCTCCGTTGGGTGGACATGGGCACCCGCGGTACGCTTGCCGCCTTTACCACGGTGCACATCGCCACAACCAGGATGATCGAAGCTGGCTACGGACGGGAGAACCCGCACTGTTCGGGCATTGTGCAGTTGGAAAACGGCCTGTCGATCAGCGCGCAGATCCTGGGAGTAGACACCGCAGACCCCACCTCGATCAAGATTGGATCAGCTCTCGAAGCAGTCTTCCTGGCACAGGGTGAAGGAGACCAGCAGGAAACTGTACTGGCTTTCAGAGTACTTGACTGAACCGAATCGGGAGATGTGATGCCCAAGGTCGAGGTAAACGGAATTCAGTTCTACTACGAACTGCACGGCCCGGAGGGTGCCGCCGTATTGGTCCTGAATAACGGTATCATTATGAATGCAGCGACCAGTTGGGCGTTCCAGACACGCACCCTGTCTGCCAATTACCGGGTTCTCCAGTACGACTGCCGCGGCCAGGGCCAGACCGACCACCCCGAGGAAGCCTACTCGATGATGCAGCATGCCGATGATTTATCAGCGCTGCTCGATGCACTCGGGATCCAGAAGGCCCACATCGCCGGAATTTCCTACGGCGGGGAAGTTGCCCAGGCATTTGCCCTCACCTATCCGGAAAAAACCCTCAGCCTGATCCACCCTACCCAAATCCAGTCAGTTGCACTATCATGATGACTGGTACATATTTTGGGGACAGGTCACACCCAATACCGCCGGACTGGCCTTTACCGTCACTGCACTGCTGATCATCCTGATCGGGGGTGTGGGCACCCTGAACGGCGCGCTGATCGGCGCGGCGGTCTACCGCCTGCTCGATTTCGGCCTGCGGCGTTACCTTGGGGAAAGTTCCAGTTTCATCAATGGTGCCATCTACGTCCTCATCGTGCTGTTTTTACCGTACGGCATCGTCGGCACCTGGAGGTTGAAATCGTTCCAGATCCAGCAGGGTTGGGAACGGTTGATCGGCTTACTCCAACCCGGCAAAAAATAGCTGGCAGAAACACTCAGATAAACTTAACCCAAAACCGCTCCTAAATTTAGGAGCGGTTTTTCTTATTAAGATTAGATGTCTGGGAATTGAGCGAAATGTTCCTGAGATCACCCCTTCGCGGACATCAATGGGATAAACATATACGAGAAAATCCTTCGCTTGCGCTCCTCAGACGGCTGGTTCTGGCACGCAGCGATCATGATCTCGAGGATTTTTTCGTTCATTTGCTGGTATTCCGCATCGCTCAGGTGGATCTGGCATTCGGAAAACTGGAACCCCGATCCCAACAGATCAATCTCCTCCCCTTCAGGAAATTGGTTCAAAGCGCTTAATGCTTCATGCAACAGCGTAAACATGATCAGAGAAAACGTTTCCTGGATCTTTTCCTTGGTCAGCCCCATCAGGTCTTCCGGGGATAGAGAAGGCGGGGTTTTAAACCCGAAGACACGCTCCACCGTGCCGCGCTGTGGGATTTCCTCAACCACCTCCAGCACGCCCCCTTCCACCAGCACATTGATATGCCGGTATAAGGTGGTTTGAGCAATATCTGGCAGAGCTTCCACCAGGTCCTTGGCAGTGAAACGGTCATTGGACATGGCAGTCACAATTCTCAAACGAATCGGGTGAACGATCAAATCAAACATATTGGTAGTCATAGTAATTTCATCCTTGACAATATTTCCAATTTATATTATATTTTCATAATTGGAAATAATATCATAATTGGTTTCAATCAGATTATACACCAATTATGGGCAGTTTGTAAAGAAAACAGGAGAAAAATGATGAAACAACATTCGGAAACAATCAAAACTTTTGCCACAATCCCGGCGATTAAAAAAATGGGCTGGAAGCTGCCATTTTTCACGATCTGGTTCGGGCAGGCCGCTTCCCTGCTGGGAAGCCAGCTGGTCGGATTTGCACTGATCTGGCACCTCACTGAAACCACCGGCAGCGCTAAGGTACTGGCGTTAGCCTCGATGATGGAATGGCTGCCGAGGGTTTTCATTGGCCCGGTTGCCGGCGCAGTTGCAGATCGGCTGAACCGGCGTCTGGTAATGCTCCTCGCGGATAGCTTAACCGCGATTGCAACCGGCATGCTGATCTACCTCGGCTGGTCAGGAAATTTGGTCCTCTGGCACATATACATCTTGATGATGGTTCGGTCAATTGGCGGCGCGTTCCACTTCCCGGCGATGACCGCCTCCACCTCACTGATGGTCCCCGAGGAGCAGCTTTCCCGCATCCAGGGTCTCAACCAGCTGCTGCAAGGCCTGATGAACATTGCCGCTCCCCCGCTGGGCGCACTCCTTGTCGGGCTGCTGCCCCTGCATGGCGTGCTGTCGGTGGATATCGGCACGGCTTTCCTGGCCATATTGAGCCTGCTGCTGGTACACATCCCGCAGCCCAAGACAGAAGCTTCCACCGCGGAGAAGAAAATCTCCATCTGGGGAGACCTGCGGGAAGGTTTCCAATATGTCTGGCGCTGGTCCGGGCTGAAGAAGGTGCTTGGACTCGCCGTAATGATCAACGCCATTTCAGTTCCGGCAATCATCCTCCTGCCCTTGCTCGCCACCAAGAAATTCGCGGGTGGGGCGATCGAAGTCGCCGCTTTGCAGTCAGGATTTGCCATCGGCTTCCTTGTGGGAGGCTTGCTCCTGGCGGTATGGGGAGGGTTCCGCCGTAAGATTACGACTGCCACGATGGGTGTTTTTGGCGGCGCAGCTGGGATGACCCTTGTCGGGTTGGCTCCAGCCAATGGTCTTGTCATCGCAGTCAGCGGAATCTTCATCGCTGGATTGATGTCTGTCCTCACCAATGGCCCGACCTTTGCCATGCTGCAAACCGTGGTTGATGAAAACATGCAGGGCCGGGTCATCTCCCTGGTGATCAGTTTGGCAAATGCTTTCACCCCGTTGGGACTGGTCATTTCGGGGCCACTGGCTGAGGTCAATGGCGTCCAGACATGGTTCTTCCTGACTGCGGCAGCCTTCCTTTTCGCTGGGGTCTACATCCTGCGCAGTGAAGATGTCCGCACAATCGAAGATCAAAAAGCGAAAGCATTGGCCTGAAAAAATTTATAAGGAAACGAAAATGAATAAATCAAACATAAAACCAAATGTACCCGGGAATTCACTTCCCACGCTTGAACAGACAAACACGTTTCGCACACGCGAACACACAGGAAAAGGAAAGAAAATGATGCTTAACACGAACACCAAAAAACGATTGCGAACAGTGGCAACCTGGCTGCTGAGGGTTGTCCTGGCACTGGTGGTGCTTGCTGGAGGGATGTTCCTCTGGGCATTTCTCTCCACCGGAAGTTCTTTGGTCGCCAGGGGGATCATGTGGGGCGACTCGGACGCCGGCGACCTGGC
>DATHZS010000079.1:0-31551 GCA_035458505.1 Anaerolineales bacterium
CTACCTGTACACCGTGCTGAAAACCCGCAAGCCGGCCTCGATCAAGACCTGCGTGCTGACCCAAAAAGAGGGCAAAGCGGAGGAAACCCACATCGACTACCTCGGCTTCGAGATCCCGGATGTGTGGGTGGTGGGCTACGGGCTGGATTTTGCCGAACGCCACCGCACCTGGCCCTTCATCGCCGAGCTGAAGCAGGATCAGTACACGTAGCTTGCCATTCAATTCTCTGACTAATTCTTAAAATCGGTGAGTAGATGAGCCTGTTTAGATATGGAAAGGTTCAGTTTTTTGATATGCATAAATTAAGTAAGTAGGATTATGATTATTTAAAATTTGAAAACAATTGGGAGACATAGAAGATGAATATTTTTGATGCCGAATCAAATTTAGTCATTTTGATAATTGCTGGGGGATTAATTCTTCTCTCTGTATTATTATCTTTTCTGAATAAAAACAAAGTCAAAGAGTCAAGTACAATTAATTTTAATAGCTACCATCTCAAAGAAAGTTTGCTAACAAAAAACGAGATGGAATTTTATGACACATTGAAGAATGTAGTCAAAGATGATCTGATTATTTTTTCAATGGTTAGATTGGCTGACATATTTTCGATTGATAAAGGAAAAGGATACCAGTCATCTCTAAATCGGATCAATTCTAGACATGTTGATTTTTTGCTGTGTAACAAAGACACAAAAAAACCTGTTGTTGCTATCGAACTAGACGATAGAAGCCACGAGCGATCTAGCAGAATAAAAAGAGATGATTTTGTGAATCAGTTATTTGATCGTGCTGGATTACCTTTATTACGATACCCTTCAAAATATCGCTATTCAGAGGATGATATTTATGGCAAGTTGAATCCTGTTCTGATGAACATAAATGATAAGTAGGATAAATCTTTCGTTTATTTTTTCATAAAACATTACAAATGACTGAAGTTTATCCTTTGCCATTTAACTTCTTACCCCATTTACCCCCACCACGCCCATCAAACAACCCGTGTGTACCTGAAAGCACAAAAACCTTTATTTTGTAGCGATTCTCTTCTATAATAATAAAATACACGATACCTAATAACTCTCGTTTTCAAAGGAGCAAAATCATGAGAAAGTTCCTCAGTTTTCTTGGCGGCACCCTGATGGGGGCACTGGTTGGCGCAACCCTGGCACTCCTGCTCACCCCGAGCTCTGGTGAGACTCTGCGGACGCAGATCCGCGAACGGTTCCTCGCCCTGCAAGACGAACTCAGCCAGGCAGCAGAAGACCGCAAGATCGAACTGGAAAATTACCTGACAACGCTGCGCCAGCAAAAATCTGGCGTCGAGTTAGAGAAATAAGCCCCCCTTAAAAGCAGCCCTCCTGCCCGGCAGGCTGAGTTGCTTTAAGTGTGCAAGAGATGACAAACGCCCCGATGAATTCGGGGCGTTTCATTTTTCATTCAACCAAGCCCTGGTCGCCTCACGGCAAAAAATCGATCTGGTACGAAGCAAGCTGGCGGGTGAATCGCGTCGTGCCTAAAACCACCAGGGTCACCTCCCGCACATCCCCACCGATCTCGAATGGAATCTCAAGCACATTATCATCGGGCAGGCTCAGATACTCGACCCGGGTCTGGTCTTTCTCCCTGATCACCAGGGCCAGCCGGAAGGTCTGGGGCAGTATATTCGAAACACGCACAAAACCTTCTGGTTCCCAACCGCCTGCATCCTCTTCCAGGTCGCTAAAATACCCGATTTCCGGGATGGACAGATCATCCAAAAGCAAACCTTCGCCATTGACGGCCGCATCGGTGATATATTCGAAGCGCAGCCAGACGCGCTGGCCGGCGTACGTGGAGAGGTCGACCTGCTCCTCAATCCAGCTGCCATCGCCGCCGGAAACATCGTTGTAGCCCCATCCATAGCTGTTCCCGGAAGGGTCCTGGTCGGTTCCCGAAGGTGTCTGGAGGATTTCCCAGGTCGTGCCATCCGTAGATGCTAACAGATAAACATAGTCGTAATCGGTCTCAATATCGTACCAGGTCCAGTACGAAAAGGTCAGAGGCCCGGAGACACCGGTAAAATCAAATTCCCGGGTCAGGGTCATATCGGATTCATCGCCCTTATTCGACCAGAAGCTGAAATCTCCGGAATGGGCCGTTTGGGGCAGCAAAGCCGTTTTCAGTGCGCCTTCGAATCGAAGCGTGTGCGATCCTGAGCAGACCAGGCGGATATAATCGGTGCCATACTGGCTGACCGTGCGCGGCTGGTTCCCCGGCTGGCAGCCATAAAATGATTCGGTCTCAAACACCTGGGGGGCCTCCGGATAACTGGGATAATAATAGCGGCCGTCCCATACATCCTCATCCAAAATGTAATTGGTCAGCGCCCAATCCAGCACCAGGTCATCAGCCGTGATTGGTGTGCCGGTCCGGGGGTCTTTTGCAGAGATTTCCTCAAATAAGAGGTCAATGCTGGCCAGTCCATTCTCAGGATGCGCCATGAACTGCTGGCTGACCTGCCTTCCCATCCTGTCCATGAAGTAGGTCATGAACAGAAATGAAGCCCCATAATGCGGTGTCGTGCTGCCGGAGTGATTTGGCCAATCTGTAAGCTGGATATCGGGATTACTGGCAAAATAATAATCAAAGCCGCCTGGGTCATACCCGTTGAGCAATGTTGAGAGTTCTGAAAAGCCCTCGTTCACCCAGGAATATTCATTTCTGTCCCAATACCAATGGATCATGTGCTGAAATTCATGCGCCAGCACCCCATAGGTATACGGTTCATCCAGGGGTGAATTATCCGCATTGAAAACAAACAATTCATGGGCGTTGGAATATTCGTGGGCCAGCGGATGGAGAGAATCGGCAGAAGAAAAATAACCCGCGGTCCTTACCCCAATCCCGGAGACGTACAGGATAAAAATATGCGGGTCGCCGTCAATCCCCGGATTCCACTCGCTGCCAAAGAATTCCCGCGTGGTAGGATAAATCTGTTCCTCAAACTCAAAGACCAAAGTATCCAGGTCATTCTGGCGGTAGCTGACACCATCCTCTATCCAAAAATATACATGATCCGTGACGGCGCGCAATATCGCCAGACGTTTGGAGGTTATATTTGAATTCGTATCGATGACCCAAAATTCTTTGCGGTCCCCGATTTCGTAAGGAGCATTGGGGTCCGGATAGGTTTCAGGGACACTGTCCACACCGCCCAAACGGACAGCCAGGTCGGCAGGGTCATTTTCAGGAACAAGCGCTCCCTCAAGCGTGTGCAAGTTTTGGAGGACAAGATCCACTCCCTCTTCAGATACCTGCCAGGTGCTCAATGCCTGCGCGGTTGGTGTGGGCGTGCTCAAAATTTCGCTAAAATTCTCACTGAACGCATCAACTTCAGGCATCAATTCCCGCAGCACAATAAATCCCCCGCTGATCACTACGAAGCAGCAAAACCCCACCAGGATCAACCCCCCAAGAATTACCCCAATCCACAAATTTCTACGATCATTCACAATCAAGCCTCATTTGTCTCTGCTGCCTTGTGCGTATTAAGAACATGATGAGCATAGCCCACCACCATCCCCAGGCTGATCCAGATCACTGGAGAGGTCAGGGTAGAGAGCGTAAACTGGCGCAAAAGGATCGCAGGCCAGGCCGTCAGCCCGGCAACAGAGGCATATACCATTAATGTCCTTCGCGATAAGAACATCTGACGGATGCTCGCCAACACCGATAACATGAATACCAGATAAAACCAAAACCCAAGGAAACCAGTCTCCGAGAGCAGCCGGATGATCAGGTTGCGCACATTCGGAATCTCATCCGAATCGGGGCTGAACTGCAAAGAGATTTCGTAGGGTTCACTCAATGCCCAATTGGGCAGATGGTCAAACAGATAAAAACTGCTCCCACCCAACCCCACGCCTAACCATGGGTGGAGGTTAAAAATATTGACCCCAGCCTGGATATATGCCACCCGCGGTGCCGCCGCAATATCCTGAACATATGAGATCAGTCCATTGCTTAAGTCTGCATTCCACAGGCTGGCAAAATAATCATAGCGGTCCAGCCACATAAATGCCGCCACCAGAATCAGCACAATCAGCAGCAGGATCAGGACCCGGTTCCACCTGCCCGGAAACTCCGAAGAGGTGAACGGCGCCCAGAACCACGACCAGATCCCGACCAGGATGCCCCGGCCAACGGTCAATAAAGTGATCGTCACAGACACCAGCAGGCCAATCACACCACTGCGAGAGTAGGAGAGCAGCAGCAAGAGCAGTGCGCCGAGGGTCAGGAGCGGTTCCAGCCAGGCATACTTAGTGATCCTGAAACGTGTTAAGAGGGCCGCAAACAGCCAGGGGAAATAGAAAATGGTCACCTGGTCTGCCAGCCAGGAAGGCTCGTAGGCAAAGCCCGAGACCCGCCAGTTGACCACCGGGCGGATCGAAATACTCATCTGGATTTTATTCACCCAATCAATATCGATCCAGGAAGTATTCAGCGCCAGGGCCTGGATGACGCCCCAAACAATTGTGAGGGATAAACCCGCATACATCCAGGGCAGCGATTTACGCAAAAACTCTTCGGAACGCGAGAGCAAGACAGACACCCAAAAGAAACCCATCCCAATCGTCAGAGACAGCCATGCTCGCAGCGCCCAACCCCAATAGGTCTGGCCGCGCAGATCCAGCGGGGCATAAAGCCCACCCACCAGGGTAGAGATCAGGGCGATCAGGATGAATCCCATCAGCGGTGCGCTGGGTGACGGCCAGCGGAATGATTTGGTGCGCAGCAAATAGAAGAACAAAACTGGCACCAGGAGCGCCAGCGGGTAAAACGCCAGCGGGCGGACATGCGTTTTGCCCATCACACTTGGCAGCCATCGAAAACTGGTCACAGGCACTGTGAGCAAAACCAGACCCCACAGGACACCCATCCATTTTTCTAAGCGTTCATTACTCAACCAGGAAAGCATCTTTCTCCTCTGCTCTGATTAAGATCAAAGCCGCCAGGGCCAACCCGAAAGCTCCAATAAAAGAACCAGCCAGGATATAGACCGAAAGAGGGACACTCCGGCTGATGGCCAGGTTTTCGGTTTGTGCCAGGCTGAGTTCGATAAAATACGACACTCCTTTGGTCTTGTACAGCGTGGGAGAGATCCGATCGATCAGGTTTTGCACGTCCCCCCGAGATAAGTCGGGGCTCCGCTCCAGCACCTCGTTGATCTCTACGCGCATCGCTTCCAGCTCGGCGGAGATTTCAACGGCGGCATAGGTTTGCTCGTAGAAGACCTCTGCCCAGGCGCTGGCAATCTGTTCGGCCCGTTCCGGATCCTGGGAGTCGGCAAAGAAATGCCAGCCGCCATCTTCAGGCTGGCTGAGATGCAGGATCTCGTCTCGCAGTTCCCGGACACTTACTTCACCCACCCGGTCGGCCACCAGCTGCATGACCTCATCGCTCCAGGCCAGTTCCTGGAGTTTCCTGGTCTCCCGTCCCAAAAAGTAAAACAGCTGCCCTGAACCGAATTCCCATGCTTCTTCCAGGTTGTGGTCTACCACAACGATCGCTCTGGCCCGGTATGGGGGAGGAAAGACGGCATAGACCACCGTGGCGATCAGCGTGCCAATGATCGCTCCAATGATCCACAATCGCCAGGACTGTAAGACCCGAACAATCGAGTCATGCGAGTCCACATATAACAACCCATTCACAAATTTTTTCATATTATTGGTTCTCCCTTGCCATCTGCACCCGCCTGCGCCGCCGCCAGGTGACCAGAGGTGCCAAGAGTTTTCGCAAGATATATTTTATCGTTAATACGGATACCCGGCGTCCGCCATCCCGCGCGTGGATCTGGACCATCTCCGACCAGCAGCGGTCATCTTCTGCAATCGTCTTCGAGTCTCCATGCAGGCGGAAGTTCGCCCACACCTGGCCGGGGAAGTATTTTACCTGGCTGATCCTTGCCAGCTTCAGCCAGAGATCATAATCCATCGCAAAATACAAGCCGTCATCCAGCGGACCGACCTGCTGCCACAACGCAGTCCGCCAGAAAGCAGACTGCTGGGGGATATGCACGTACCCGCGCCGCAGGCGTTCGTAGCTGGTTTGGGCGGCGGGGAAGCGGCCGATCACCTGCCCATGCTCATCAATAAAATTCGCCTCACCATACACCAGGCCGCAGTCCGGATTTTCCTGCAGTTTTGCCACCGCATTTGCCACCGCGTCGGGCTGGTAGGTGTCATCCGAGTTCAGCCATGCCAGGATCTCTCCGTTGGCCTGGGCAAACCCCTTATTGATCGCATCCGTTTGGCCCTTATCCGGTTCCGAAACCCAGTAGGCCAGACGGTCTGCATACGTTTCAATCAGCGCCGCGCTGCCATCGGTTGAACCACCATCGATCACGATATATTCAACATTCGGGTAGCTCTGGTTCAGCACCGATTCGATTGTGGCAGGTAAAAAACGCGCCTGATTATAAGAAGGCGTTACGATCGAAACCAGCGGAAATTTTTCAGTCGTTGTCATGCCCAATCCTCATCATTGTAATACAGCCGTGAAACATCTTCGGTCAATTCCCGCACCTGGTCAATCTCCTTGACAGAAAGCCGCTTTTGCCAATTTTTAAGATTCGTGCGGCTGTCGAGGTTGACAGAATGGATCGACTCCAGCGGCAGTTCGGTTGGATTGCCCGGATTTGTCGATTTCCGAATCCGGTCCACCACCCGCTTGGTAAATGGAATCCCCAAAGCCCGGTAGAGGGCCATAAACTCCTCCAGCGGCTGGAGAGACAGGTCTTCGTGGCGCACCACGTGAAATTCCGGGTGTTGGATGCTGGACTGGTGCACCACCTGGTAAATGATCCGCCATAACAGGCTTGCCTGGTGAATAATATCGACCGGCTCTTCCTGGGCGCGGATCATCTCTTCCCGGTAGGGCTCCAGCCAGTCACGCATCAGCAGCGGCTGGGCAAGCAGGTCTTCAAATTGGAAAGGCCAGTTCAGGCGCTTCAGGCTGCTGACAAATGCCGCTGGATGCCGGACTGCGATCACCACTTCGCAGCCCAACCGCCTGCTGAACCAGACCGCAGAAAAGACAGCAAACGGGTCTTTCAGCATGACCTGCTTTCCCGCATTTCGTCCAAACGTAAATGCGCTCCAATCCCGCATCATCCGACCCGCGTCTTTCAGCGAACGCAGATCGGTCAATTCCAGCCAGGTATGGTAGCGCAGCGCCATGGTTTCATAAAAGCTGGACAGCACCTGGTCCTGATTGTCATCCGTGACGTAGGAATACCAGTGCTTGACCGGTGTGCGCATCACCCCCCGGCGGTGATGGATGTTCAGGGGTTCGCTGACGTACACATACTGCTGGTTGGCCGTCAGCATTTTTCCCACCCAGGTTGTGCTGGTGCGGTGGGCGCCAGTCACCAGGATCGGCGGCAGGGTATCCCTGGGCCGTGGTTTTTTACCCGGCAGGGTGACCTGGGAAACCCGCCTGGCGAACGGTTCGGCTTGTTCTTCCGCATCTTTCGGCGGAGGGGGAATCAGGTAGCGCCGGTAGATCAGGCGTCTCAGACCGCCCAGGCCAGCAATACTCATAAACGAAAACACAATCCGATTCAGGCGGCGTAAAGCAAATTCCGGGTAATATTTCCATACGTCGCGGTATGCCCGCAGGGCACGCATCGGTTGGGCAGCATCCAGCAGGTAATGGGCGTTGAAACGGTGCAGGCCGCCCAGGATGCGTTCCTCAGACCGCTCGATGATTGCCGCCATTTTTGGCTGGGTGCGGGCCCATTCTAGAATCCGGAAAGCCTCCGCCCCAAAATGCTCGGCCATGGCCATATTTTTGGCTGACGGGTGATAGCGAGCTGCCGCCCAGGGCTGCGGGATGTACTTCAGGCCAGAAACGGCAGCGAACCGCAGCCAAAGATGGTGGTCGAGGAGATAATCGTAGTCCTCAGAAAGATACCCGACCTGATCCAGAATGCTGCGGCGCATGAAGACGGTCGGCTGGCCAATGATAAAGAAGGCCAGCAAATCCTCCAGGGCAAACGGCCGGTAGCGGATGGTGTGCACATGTTCGCCGCGGGCATTGATCGACAGCAGGTTGCCGTACACCAACCCCACGTCCGGGTGCTGTTCCAGCGTTTCAACGGCTTTTTGAACCGTGCCGGGAAGGTACAGGTCGTCGGAATTCAACCAGGCGACATACTTGCCAGTGGCCCGGGCAAATCCTTTGTTGATCGCATCTGCCTGCCCTTTGTCTGGCTCTGAAACCCACCAGGCCAGCCGATCGGCATAGCGCTGGATCACCTCAAGACTGCCGTCCGTCGAGCCGCCATCCACGATCAAATACTCCAGGTTGGGATACTCTTGTCCCAACACCGAATGGATGGTCTGCTCCAGGTATTCAGCCTGGTTATAGGAGGGCGTCACAACCGTGACCAGAGGGGGTTTTCCGGGCATGGGGGGTATTATAACGGATTTGCCAGACAGCATACGGCTACTTCAAGGCCGGGCATTCATCCACGTTAAAAGAAAGCATCATAATCAACTTTGGGAAAAACCGTCAGCTGACCTCCAATCGTCGCATCGACGATCTGCCGGCCGGCCTGCTCATATTCCAGCCGCGCCCGTTGATACGCCAGTTCGGAGGTATCCAGGTCGGGAAGCTGCCAGCGGAACCCTTTGCCAAAATAGCGCGGGTCGAAATGGGATTCATCATCCCCATCCGAGACCACGGTCTTGTTCGGGGCTCCCTTGGCTTTGAAAGAATGGTCCACCCCGATCAGCACAACCTGCTCAAAGCCCATGTAAAAAGCCAGCTGCATCGCCACATACGTCACTGTGGCTCCCTCCCACACCCGGCGGCGAATATCACGCGTAAAGGCCGGATGGTAATAGGTGGTATGTAAAAACATCATGTCGTCAGTGAGGCGGATGTGCGGATGAGAATGCCATGAGAGGAACTTGGGCATCGGCAAGGCGCGGATCTCCTCCGCACACTGCTCAATCACCAGGTCATTGATCGACACAAAATAACTGGTGCGAAACCCCCACTCCGGGAAGGCCAGGTAGATGCGGTTCATGCCAAACGTGATCTCGTCCTTGATCCTGGAAACGTCGGTATGCTTCAGGCTGGGACCGTTCCCGATGATCACACAGCGTTGGCCTTTATGCTTGTCCTTGTAGGCGGCCAGGCGGCTGATGCTGGCACGGCGCCAAGGGTGCAGACTGGCCTGAAGCCACTCCCCGGCATACTTGCCGCTGAAAAACAGCTGGCGGGTGGCGTCCCAAACCGGTTTGGGCGTGATCCGTTTGAGGGTTTCTCTCATCTTGCTACTCCGTGCTCAGGCGGATGGTCGCCCCGCCGTCAACGATCAGCGGATGCCCGGTCATGAAGGAGGACTGGTCGTTATCTGCCAGGAACACGATCGCCTTGGCGATTTCTTCGGGCGTGCCCACCCGGCCGATCACATGCTTACGGGCCAGGTCGTTCTTGCGGTCTTCCAGTGTGCCGCCAGACACATGGCCGCGCGACAGTCCGGCTTCCAGCATCGGGGTATCGACTGCACCCGGCAAAATAGCATTAACCCGCACATCATCCTTGGCAAACTCAATCGCCATCGCCCGGGTCAGCGCCAGCAGCGCGCCTTTACTGGCCGCATAACTGGCGATATCGGCCGAAGTGGCTACAGCATGCACAGAGGAAACATTCACGATCGCCCCGCGTGCCGCTTTGAGCAGCGGGTAGGCTTGCTTCACGCTGTAAAAAACCGCCCTCAGGTTGATCGCCATCAAGCTGTCCCACTCCTCCAGGGTGGTTTGGATCAATGGCTTCGCAATCTGGATCGCCGCGTTATTGACCATGGCATCCAATCTCTGATACATCTTGCCCACCTGCCCGAAAAGCTCAGCGACATTGTCTGGCTGTGAGATATCCGTCTGGACAAAGATCCCGTCATCAGGGAAATCAAAGCTCAGGGTGTCACGGTCCACCCCGATCACCTCCCAGCCGAGCCGAGAAAATTCAAGCACCGTGGCGCGCCCTATCCCGCCATTCGCCCCTGTGATCAAAACCGTTCGTTTTTCCGTCATTGTTTTACCTCTTTTCAATCCCGATTGTCGCCAATCTGGCTGCCCCTCACGCCTGGGCAGAACCGGGTGTTGATTCAAATTTTTCCGGTGAGAAATCGTCCACCGGGAGCCCAAGCCCAACCAGCAAATTCCGGATCGTGTTCCAATGAACCCGCTCCCATGCCATCGGGCTGGAATTTGCATTGTGGGGGGCCATCATCACATTCTCCATCTGCCGCAGCGGGCTGCTTTCCGGGAGGGGTTCATCCTCAAACACATCCAGCGCAGCCCCGGCGATGGTCCCATTCTGCAAGGCAGCGATCAGGGCAGGTTCATCCACAATCGTCCCGCGGGCCGTATTGATCAGGACCGCGCCGGGCTTCATTTTGGAGAGTGTGTCTGCGTTGATCAGGTGCAGGCTGGTCGGGTTAAGGTCGCAGTTGACGCTCACAAAATCCGACCGGGCCAACAGATCATCCAGGCTGGTTATTTCCGCACCCATCTCGCGCACAAAATCTGGCTGAATCTCAATGATATCCGTCCCGAGCAGCTGCATGCCAAAAGCCCGCGCCCGGCGCATCACCGCCTTGCCAATATTCCCTACACCGATCACACCCAGGGTGCATTCGCTCAGGGTTCGGCCGGGTATTTTCTTCCACACCCCGGATTTCATCGCAGCATCCATCCAGGGCTGGCGGCGGACAAATGCCAGCATATACCCCAGCACAGTATCCGCTACGGGCATGGTGAAAGCATTCGGGGTGTTTCCGATCATCACACCCAACCGGCGGGCCGCTTGCTGGTCAATCGAATCGATCCCGGTCCCCCATTTGGAAATCACTTTCAGGCGCGGCAGGCAGGCCTCAATCACGCGGGCAGAATAGCGGTCATCACCGCAGATTGTGCCGTCGAACTGCCCGGCATAGGCCAGGATATCGTCTTCTTCCAGGCGTTCTTCAACCTCTGCCACGATCAATTCCAGGCCGTAATGGTCGAAGACCGGCTTGAATCGATCCACGAAGGGGACCATGTATGGGGCGGAAAACAGGATGGTTTTTTGATCGGTCATGCGGCTTTTCTCTCGTTCATCATGATGTGGTGCGCTGCTGCATCAGGAAATCGGCAATCTGAAAATCGAGTTCTTCGTCGATATCCCAGGCTTCAGCGGCGTCAATTTCAAACATCAGCGGTGCATCACCCAAACGGTGATTGCGGGCGGCCAGTTTTTCACGGGTAAACAGGTAGATGCAGGAATTCTCTTCAAAAATCGGCGGCAAGTCCTGGGTGCGCAGCAATTCGCCCGGGTTATGGTTGACCGCGGACCCATCCTGCCAGTACAGTCGGGTTTGCAGGCGCGTCACCGAGAATAACGAGTCATATTGCTCCCGCTGCGAAAGAAACGTCTGCACCGCCCGAGAGATCGTCTCCGAACGCAGCAGCGGGTTGGTGCTGTGGGTTTGCAGGTAATAATCCGCCTCAACCTGCGCCGTATCGTAGAGCAAAATCTCATTCATCGGGATCATGCCATCGCGCAGGTTATGCGGCCGTTCCAACACGGTCACCCGCGGATAACGTTCCCTCAAACCCTGCATCATCACCGGGCTGTCGGTATCCACCACCACCCCGCTGATCTCCGGACAGCCCAGCAACGCCTCGATAACATGGGCGTAGAGCGGTTTGCCTGCCAGCAGGCGGTAATTCTTGCCGGGGACCCGCTCTGAACTGTGCCGCATGGGCACCAGTGCAATAATTTTTGGAGCGTTCAGATTGTGTTCTTCCATCAGTCTATCCTCGAAAGGCTAAGTGCCTTCGTAATCAATCGGTGTCACGCTGCGCGGAGCCGGTTTCTTTTCCGTCAGGATGCCGGGCGGGTAGTAGAACTGCTGGTGCAAGCTGGCATCCACCTTGCCGGAATAACGGTAACCCCGGTAGGTTCCCCAATACTGCATCACCCGGAACCAAAAGATGCTCGCCACAGTCTCAGCCAGCACTTTTTCCCGGCGGGCCTGCTGAAGATCAGAAACAATTGTACCCGTCATCAGGCGCAAAAAATTCCAGAAAGTGAACCGGCTGTGGGGCAAAATCTGTTTCATCGCAATCGCTTCGCGCCGGTAGCGGTTAAACACCTGGGAAGGCGTTTCATCATGCAGGTGAATGATCTCCGCTTCGGCGGTGTAGGAAATCGTGTAGCCTTGCTCAAAAGCCCAGCTTCCCCAGGCCAGGTCTTCCAGGCCGGTCAGGTGTTCGTTGTATGGGTGTTCCTCCCACAAGGCCCGGCGAATGGCCGCATTGGCATTATGGCAGTAGGAATGTCCCTGGTACGGAATGGAGTGATCCGGAAAATATTGCTTGAACCACTGGTGTTCGGAATACTGGTTGGTTTCACCGCCGCGCTGCTTGCCGTAGGAAATCGCGACCTGTGATTCCGAAAACGGTGCCAGCAAACGCTCCAGCCAATCCGGATAGACCGGATAGCAGTGCGCGCTGACGATCACGACGAACTCTCCCTGCGCGGCCTGGATGCCTCGATTCAGGGAGCGGCCAAAGGTGAATTCCTCGGGTGAGATGTGCACAATCTTCACCCCATATTCCTCTGCGATCTGTACAGTCCGGTCGGTTGAACCAGAATCGACCAGGATGGTTTCCACACCCGGATAATCCTGCTCGGAGATTCCCTTCAGCAAACGTCCGATATGGACTTCTTCGTTATACGCCCGGATCACAACCGAGCAATTTGGTTTCATCATTCGCTACCAATCCATGCTTTCTTCGTAGCCCAGGCGGATGAGCAGATCGCCGGTCACCTGCTTGAAGATATCCTTGTGTTGCGGAGAAAAGCTGGCTTTCCACCCGCCCACGTTGCCGCTGCGAAAGGTCGGGGACTGCCTGGGGTCGATCGATTTTTCCAGAATATCCAGGGCTGACTGGCGCTCAACTTGAGTCCTGAAACCGCGCTCGGCGGCATGCTCCAGGATTTTTTCAAGGGTCTGGCGTTTGTGCTGGATAAAATCCTCAAACCGGAGCACCAGCACTTCCGGGCGGTCCAGCCAGCCCAGATACGGTTCAAACCGCTGCCGGATGCCCGGGAAATCGATCTCAGCTAAGTCCGGCCGCCCCAGGATACTCACCCGCAGGCGTTCGTCAAAGTCTTTCAGTTCCTTGGCGTAATAGTCATGATGCACATGACTGGTCCAGATCTCGGTCACATAATGGACATGCGAGACGACCACATCGCGCGGGTCGCGGTAAATAAAGTAGGGAACCGCACCTGGGCGGCAAAGCGCTTCGACCATCTGCGGTTCGGCGAAGACATGCCCGTAGCTGATATCGCCATCCTGCAAACGGAGGAGCTGGCCGGCCACCTCTGACTGAGACAGCCGCTTACCGCTGAAGGCGTCAAACATGGTGATCGCCGGCAGGCCGCTGTAGATCACCGGCCCTAACTGAGAAAACCCCTGGACAGCTTGCAGCAGCAAATGGGTGCCGCTCTTGGGGAATGAGTTGGCAAAGAAGACCGGAGACTGTGTTTTACCATTCTGCAGGCGAAACTGCATCCGGCGCAGTCGATAGCGCAGGGCTCTGATCGGAAAACGGACGTAACGGCGTACCAGGGTCGAATCGAGCATATTAAGTCCTGAGATGCGGATCGGTGGGTTGAGGATCCGGATAGAGCAGGCACATACATTTGAGGAGTTCCAGGCACTCTACCTGCGAGAGCAAAAGCATCGGGACGCGCGCCCTGTGAGAATAGAATTGGTGCTCATGATTGTTGATGATCGTGCGAGACGGGCCAGGTCCGCACAGATGTACCGGACAGGTATTCATGCACCAATCTCACCTGCATCTACATACAATGCTGCGTCAAGTGCCTTCTGCACTTTTTCTATCAAACTTTCACTCATTGCTCAAAAAAATCACTCCAATTGATTACTGATGGATTAAACAGAAGGTTCACGCTCAATTTAGGGCGGTGATGCGACCTTCCAAATACTCCAGATATCAGATTCAACCTCATAATTACCGTAATATTCAATGTAATTGGAAAAGTTTTCTGCATAAGGTCGCGCTTTTGTAACCAGATACTCTTTCCCAATAATGTACTCTACATTCATTTCTGCCAAAAATTCAATCGCAGTTCCTGATTTGAGTTGTTCAAAATATTCTACACTATTAACCAACCCATCCAAATTCACCACCTGGTAATCAGGCATAAAATATCCGATCGAGCCTGACCCGATCGCTGAAATCACAGCGTCAGGTGGAATGGCAGCGCGAATTAATTGCTCCTGCTTTTGATAATAATGAGGTACAGAATACAATTCAGGATAAGTTTTATCTGCAATCCACGAACCAAAATCAACCAGAGTAAATACTGCAAAGATACTGACTCCCAGCAAAATTACTTCATTGGAAAATCTGATTTTTCGGAAATAACTGATCAGTGTGCTGAGTAATATCCCCAAGAAAAGCAACAAAAAAAGATTTTCGCTTACCCAATACCATGCACGCAGATGGTATGAATCACGCCAAAAATAATAAATGCTATGGAGCATGCACCCTGCCAAGAAAGGGAACAACCCTAAACGTCCTGAAATCTTCAAAAAACGTTTATAGCCAGGCAAAATTATCAATGCCAGAACAAGGCCAATTCCTCCATAGGTCAACACCAAGGGTTCAAACGTAAATTCACGACCCTGGCGTGCCCAAAAAACTTTGGCAGCCGAATGAATATGCTCGGTCACTAAAGACCATGGCCCGACACCTCTTGTAGTTGGTAACAAATATTCATAGATATATTCAATATAAGTGTAGAGACGGGCACCATACACAGTCCAACCCAGGGTCTCCCACCAAACTTTCACCTGGCTGCTGATTGGCATAGCAGTTCCAAATATTAAGGAATTGATCCCTAAATATGCGAATAAAACTACGGTCACCGGTAAAAAATAAGCGAATCCTGTTTGCAAACGCCACATCCATCTTTCCCGGTTCAAAGCAGTTTTCTTTACAGGCTGCCACCAACGCACCCATATCCAGACACCTGCAAGAAGCACGAGAAAGATATTATCTAAACGGCTGAGAAATGTGAACACAGCAATAATCCCCACAGTTAAGATATCCCTCAGGTTGATGGTATCTTTTTGGTTGAGTACCACCGTTCGATACCACAGTAAAATGATAAAAAACGCGCTAATCCCCGTTTCCATTCCTCCCATCATGTTATTTCTGAAATACGGCAGGCTAAAGGCCCATAAAATGGTGATCAAAAACGCAATTTTTTCTTCAATGATTAAACGCAACATACGAAATAGAAACACACTGCTGATTGCGCCTAAACTCACCGAGATCAGAATGATTATTCGCAAAGGTAAAACAAGATCCCAGCGTGCAAGAACAAAGACTGGCAGACAAACGATCAGCCACAACGGATGGTAGCCGTTTGTCAGGTTAATACCATCGAAAGTACTCCCTTTACCTTCCACAATATTTTGAGCAACTTTGAAATAATAAAAAGCATCATCTGTTTGAAACCAGTTTAAAACGCTGTATTCATTTCCAAAAGCGATAAATATACCTGCAACCAAAAATATCAAAATTAAGCCATATTCAAGCCATCTGTGCAATTCAATATTTTTCAACCAATTCATCCCAGATTCTCCTCAGAAATGGTAAAAACTCGCTCTTTCTCTTTAATGCCTTTTAGAATAGATGCAATTGCAGGAGCATTGGATGGCAACAAATCTTCAACCTTAAAACTTTTGAAGCGCACAAAGCCGCGCAGGCTGTGCTTGCCAAGATACTCATCAAACGGGAGGGCTGCCTGGTAGTTCTGGTAGTACAGCAGACGGCGGGCATTGGTCTGAAATACTTCGGGCACCACGATCTCCTCCGCATTGAGCAATTCTTCGATCTTCTGCCGGAACCCGGCCGGGGTTTTTGGGAAAAATACGGTTGGGAAACGGGCATACCAGGCCTCACCGCCACACAGCACTGCCTTGCCCAACAGCGCCCCTTCCAGCCCGATGGATGAATTATAAACAACCATAAACTTCGAGCGCCCGATCAGCTCATACGAACTGATAAACTCCTCGGAATGGATAAAAACGACATTCTCCAGCTCGTCCACCCGGTTATTTTGCACCCATTGTTTCACGGTTTCGTGGCTGGCTTTTCCGGTGCGCATTTCGTCCGGATGGGCCCGCAGAACAAACAAGGTCTCCGGGTGTGCCTGGATCACGGTCAGCAGGTCATCCAGCCAGGCAAACATATGCTCGTAGACCACATTGGCGTGCGGCTGGCTGGTATCGAAGATCACATTGGTAAAGATGGGAACAATCTGTTTGAAACCGGCGGCCTTCTCTAAAAATCGTTCATCCAGCTGGCTCATCTCCGGCCAGAACTGGATCCCGGCCATTGTAAAGCTGCCCGAAAAGCGCTGCGACAGGTAATTTTGCAGGCGGGCTTCCTGGGCATCATTCAGCTGGAAATCATCCCCAACTTCAACCTCGCGCGCTGTGGCTTCGCCGGTGGAAAAGAACCCCGAAAACGGCTGGTAGCCGACCTCATGCATCACCACCGGGATCCCGCGTTCCTGCGCCGCCAGCTTGGCAATCGCTTCCGGGAACATCAATCCATTAAAGACCACCACCGCCTGCGGCTCAGACCGGTCGAGCAGGGCCTGGAATTCCCGGCGGATATGATAGGCCGATAAGATGAATTCCGTGAAAAGGGTGCGGGTCGTGTCATCGTCTTGCAGATGATGACGGCGCTTACACCAACGCACGCTCGGCAGCACGATCTGACCATACGCCATGCCCTGATAGCCGAAGTCCGCCAGCTGATCCACGTTGAGGCCTTCCAGCGCATCTGCCAGGGCCGCATCCTGCGAATAAGTAAAGCTCTGCACCTGTGCCTGAGCAAACGCCGCCTCAGACAGGTTGACACACTTGTCGCAGGGCATGTCCTCAAAATAATTTCGTTCGGTGCTGCTCAATACGCAGCGGCTCATACCGCGCTGGCAAACAAAATGGATCACCGGCGTGCCTGACATCCGTACTCCCCAGGCCGAGAGCAAGGAAAATGCCCCATTCTGGCTCATATATTCCAAGCGGGTGCTGGCATTGAAAAAAATGACCGGCTTTTCCCCTGGAGTTGGCTTCTCCTGGCGCGCAACTTTTGTGGCCAACTGCCGGATCCGCCACAGGTTGAGATATTTGTCTCGCCAAATCGGGAGCCGCTCCCAAATAGACCGCTGTACAGAAGCCATCTAACTAATCTTATCCTTCAACTGCAGCATAATACGCATCAGAAAGCCGGTTCAGTGCAATCAGAAACCCTTCTCCGCCGCGCTGGTGGCCGCGCCATATTTCAGGGATCATCGTTCCATGGTATCCCTGAGCAACCTTAAAGAACTTCACCCAATCAATCACACCCTCACCAATCTGCATCCCTTCCCCATCCAGTCCGGCAGCATCCGCCAGGTGGAGATGGGAAATGTACGGCAGGATCTTCCTGGTTTGCTCGTAAAAATCAACGTTGGCCCAATTGCAGTACAGTTTTGAATGGGAGGTATCAAAGCAGATCTTCAAGCCGCGCGGCTCGATGAATTCGATGATCTCTTTTACATCCATGAAAGCGTTCGTCAGCCATTGTCCGCCAAAATACCACGGATGAGCGGGCAGGTTTTCCAGTAACAACTCAACCCCCTCGAAATCCAGGCGATCGACAGAGTCGGCCAGGTTATCGTATAACTGCTTTCGATTTGAGATCGGGTGATCCAAACTGGCTGCACCGGGATGTACCACCACTTTGGGAACCCCGTTAAAATGTGGGGCGAGCTTGCGGGTCACATCAATCGCCCGCTGAAGCAGCTTGATCGAGGCATCCCGCAGCCAATCATCAGGCGTGCACAGGTCCACCAGGTGGTTACTCCAGAACTCAGGCGCATGCACCACCAATCCCAGGTCGTGGTCTCCTCCGGTATAGTCCTCGTCCAGGTCGCGGTCGGTAAAATGGAATTCGAGGATTTTTGGACGATACTTTAACATCGGTTCGAAGTCGTTGTAACGCACCACAAAACCCCATTCCATCGGCAGGGTATGCTCCATATCCAGGGTGACACGGGTGCCAATATCTTCGGGCAGGAACATATCGTCCTCAGCAATATCCCGGATGGCGGTCCGGCCGACCAGATCATCGAACCGCTGGGGCGAGAGTCCCTGCCCGGGACCTTTTACGGTGATCATGTCAGCGGCAATCGTTTCGCCTTTTTGAATATCTTTGGCGGCGACAAGACTTTTGGCCAGCACTTCCCGGTTGAGGATTTCGCCGCGTGACATGTACTTTTCTTCCCCGGTCCCGAGGGCCATCTCTACCTGCCGGATATCACGCACCATTTTCTTGAAACCATGCGGTTCCAGGCTGGCAGCGTGGTCAGGTCCATCCATTGTCCGGTCCAGGGTAATATGGCGTTCGATGATGTGGGCGTTCATCGCGGCCGCCACCGTGGAAATGGCAATCCCGCGCTCATGCCCGGAATACCCCACCGGGACATCAAATTTGCGCAGGCGTTCCATAAACCGCAGGTTGATATCCTCAAAAGCCGCCGGGTACGCGCTGTTGCAGTGCAGCAGCGCAAATTCTGCCCCGCGCTCCTTGAGGAATTTTGCGGTGAACTCCACCTCTTCCATCCGGGACATCCCGGTAGAGAGGATCATCGGTTTATTTTTTGTCACCAGGTGCGACAGCAAGGGCAAGTTTGTTAAATCTGCCGAGGCCACCTTGAATGCAGGCACGCCCAATTCATCCAAAAAATCGGCACTATCGACATCAAACGGGGAACAGATGAAGGTCATTCCCTTCTTATCGCAGTAATCCTTGATCCGGTAATAATCCTCATCCGATAATTCAACTTGCTGCAAGATCGGCAGCAGATAAGCCATGTTCTTTTCGCCGACATTCACGTTCTCCAGCATTTTTTTCGGGTAGAGGTTCTTCAGGTTTCGCTTCTGGAACTTGACGGCATCCACGCCTGAGTCAATTGCCATGTCAATCAGTTCAAACGCCAGTGGAACCATCCCATTATGGTTCACCCCTATCTCTGCAATGATGAATGAGGGATGTCCGTCACCAATCAGATGGTCTCCAATTCGCATCTCAGCCATTAATCAATCTCCTTTATTTGAAACCCCAGATCATCCAGGGAGTATTCTTTATTCAGAATTTGTTGTTCAGCACGGTGCCAATCTTCAGCAGAATCAATATCCACCCAATCACCCGGATCAAGGATCAGGGGCAGGATCTTATCTCCTGTCATGGAACGCTTCTGCAAGATCGTGCGGCTCCAGGCTGCATCCACATAGCCCGTCTGCCAGTACACATCCGGCAGCGCCTGGCGAGGCATATTGTAAGGTTCCTGGTAGTCCGTTTTCATTAATGGAACCATCAACCCGTCGTTCCCGATTGTCCACATCTTGAATGGATTCTGGAACGGGACCACCACGGTGCGCACCGAATCCGCTTCGGGGTTGTCGATCAACGCCTCGATCGAACCATCGATATGCCACATGCGGCGCAGCGGAGAAGTCGGACGCAGCTGGACAACGATTTCCGGCGAGTAGCCTTCGTGTTCGTTCAGCCAGTCCAGCGCGTGTTCAAAAACGGGCAGGTCGGGGGTCTGGTCCTGAGCATGGGCAGCCGGGCGAATAAAAGGCACCTCGGCACCATACCGCCGGGAGACCGCAGCAATTTCCTCATCATCCGTTGAAACGATCACGCGTGTGATCAGGTCAGACTGCAAGCCCGCCGCAATACTATACGCAATCAATGGGAACCCGGCAAACGGTTTAATATTTTTACGCGGGATCGTCTTAGACCCTCCCCTGGCTGGAATGATCGCTAGGACCTCAGTCCGAATAGTTTGTTCCATCCAATTTCCTTAAGATCGCACGAGATAAATGTTCGCGCGGTTCGCCTTCCAGAGCATCACCACGCCGTCCAGCCGCCATCGACAACCAGGTTGGCACCGGTCATATAGCTGGACGCATCAGAAGCCAGGAAGAGCAACGCGCCATTCATCTCGTTTTTTTCTGCCATCCTTCCCAGCACGGCACGCGAAGAGTATGCTTCGACAAAGGCTGACTCATGCTGGTTGAAGACACCACCAGGAGTCAGAGCATTGACCCGGATGTTCTGCTTGCCGTAATAGGTTGCCAGGTATTGGGTCATCCCGAGCACGCCGGCCTTGGTGACAGAATAGGTAACCGGCTTAAATTGGGGCGGCTGGCCCTCACGCTGGTACAGGCGCTGATCGGGGCCGACCAGCCCGTACATCGAACATAAATTGACGATCACGCCCTGGCCTTGTTCCAACATCGGTGCCACTGCGGCCTGAGAACACAGGAACATCCCGGTCAGGTTAACATCCAGCGCCTGCTGCCAGCCTTCCAGCGGGAAATTCTCGAAGGCATTCACTCCCTGTTCCCCGATGCTGTCCGGGTCAAACTTGGGATCGAGGGCGGCGCTGTTGACCAGAATATCCAGTCGGCCGAACGATTCGAGGGTCACTGCCACCATTTCTGAGACTGATTCCGGGTTGGTGATATCTGTGGGGACCGCGACAGCTTGGCCACCGCTACGGACAATCTCTTCAGCAACCATGCCGGCAGCATCCGCATCAATATCCACGACGGCAACCAAAGCACCAGCACCCGCCAGGGTCTGGCAAAACTGCTTTCCCAATAACCCGGCACCGCCCGTCACCACCGCACTCTTCCCGGTCAGGTCAAACATTTTTGGCAAGTCAGGCATCACTTGATCCTAACCACTCGGGGTATGAGGCAGGTAAGCCCCATACCCCGAGCAAATAATTTTCTATCCGAGCTCTTCCACTAAGAAACCGCGATTGGTGAGATACTCAACCACCTGTCGGGCACATTCTTCAGGAGATTTTATGACCGTATCAAGGCGAATTTCGGGATCACGCGGCGCTTCGTACGGATCATCAATCCCGGTGAAGCCCTTGATCTCACCAGCGCGGGCTTTGGCATACAGGCCTTTCACATCACGCTGCTCACACACCTCAAGCGGGGTATCCACATACACCTCAATGAAACGGTCACGGCCGATCATCTTCTTGACCTCATTACGGGTCTGGCTGTATGGACTGATGGCAGCACAGATCACCGTACCGTTGTGGCGGGCGATCTCACCGGCAACGAAGCCAATCCTGAGGATATTCGTATCGCGGTCCTCTTTACTGAAGCCCAATCCCCTCGAGAGGTGCGTGCGCACCACATCGCCATCCAGAACGCTCAGCTGCCGGCCGCGTTCAAAGAGCATCGGTATCAGCGCCTGGGCAATCGTTGATTTACCCGATCCGCTCAGCCCAGTGAACCACAAGCAGAACCCACGCCGGTGCTGAGGAGGATTGACTTCCATTAAAATCTCTGCCGTTTCCTTGCGGGTAAACCATTCTGGCAGCAATTTTCCCTGGGCGAGATAATCGTCCCGCACCTCGGTGCCGGAGATGGATTTTACATGAGCACCTTCCGGCACTTTGTCCGCCTCTTCATAACGTTCCTCGTCAGCCAGATAAACCATCATCTTGAACGGCACCATCTCAACACCCACTTCTGCTGCATACTGTATGAGCAGTTCCTGGGCATCGTAAGGTCCATAGAAGGGCTTGCCGGAGCCATCGTTGCCTGGGCCGGCATGGTCTCTCCCGACGATAAAGTGAGTGGCGCCATAATTCCGGCGGATGATCGCATGCATCACAGCCTCTCGCGGGCCCGCCATGCGCATTGCCAGGGGCAGCAAGCTCAATACAGTCTTCGATTTATCATAATAGTTATCATATAGGGCTTTATACACCCGGCAGCGGGTGTAGTGATCGACATCTCCCGGTTTTGTCAGCCCAACCACGGGATGGATCAACAGTGCCCCTCCAATCTCTTCAGCAGCACGCTTGGTCAGTTCTTCATGCACCCGGTGCATTGGGTTGCGGGTCTGGAAAGCAACCACTTTTTCGTGGCCCAGGCTTTCCAGCATCTCCCGCACCTCGGCCGGGGTGCGGCGCAGTTCTACAAAATCGTTGTAGGAGGGCAAATTGACCACATTAAGCTCGCCTGAGATATACGTATCTCCCCAGCGCACCATTTCAGCGACGAGGGGATGACGCGGATCGGTAGTACCGAGCACTTTGCTGGCCTCTTCTCTCCAATCCCAGCTGTAGACTTCCTCGAGTTTCATAAGCGCAATTACGTTATTTCGTGAATCGCGCAGGACGATTGACTCTGCTTTTTCCGGCAGCTCATCCCGATCAACGGGCAGTGTGATCGGGAGTGGGAACAAGGTTCCATCGCTTAACCGCATCTCGTCCATCACCCGGCGGTAATCTGCTTCACCCATGAAACGGTCTAACGGTGAAAAACCTCCGGTAGCCAGCAGCTCGAGGTCATTCAACACTCGTTCTGAAATCTGGATATACGGCAGGCGAGAGGCTTGCCTCAAAAGCTCTTCCCTCTCTGCACCTTCGACAACCAGATTAACCAATTTCCCCCCATACGGCGGGATCACAACTGTTTTTTGTTCTAAATCCATTTAATTGCTCCTAAGGTTTTTGCCACAGGGTTTACCCGGACAATTTTTATCGATGATTTTTTCAAATAATTCCAATACACAGCCTAACATGATACCATAAACCAGGACTTTTAGTCAGCAAGTTCAGGGGCGCTTACCGCCTTACCAGATCGCGTTCTTTGTGATCATTGACTGTCCAACGTTCTCCTTTCACATCAACCCGTCCAACGTATCACCTGCCTGGTTTCAGCCGACTCGTGAGCGGCCAGAGCCATCTCCAACGCCATAATGCCGTCTTGCAGGGTGCAAAATGGATCCTTCTCTCCCCTGACTACCTGCAAAAAATGTTCCATTTGCTCCCGGAACAGATCATCGCGTTGGAAACCATCCGGCAGGGGATAGCGCTTCCAGGTTTGATCGCTCTGATGATAGATCCGCAGCCCCTCATCTGCCTGGTCCCAGCAAATCGTTCCTTCGGTGCAGACGATTTCCAGTTGGTGTCTGGGCGGGCGCTGAACATAATTCAGCTGCAAACTTCCGACCACCTGGCAGGCAAACCTGAGCCCGATGACAGCCGTGTCGACCACATCCAGTTCCAGGTCGCTGAACTGCCCGGCAAACGACCACAACTCTGCCGGCGCACCGAAGATCCAGTGCAGGTAATCCAGCGGATGGGTCAAGGTCAGGATGACACCACCGCCCAGGTCTTGCCTGGCGCTGTACGACTGACGGTAATCTTCCCACGGATGCCATCCGGGAAGGTACTCGCCCCAATGAGCGCTGAACGATACCGGCCGCCCGACTGCCTGATCGGAAATCAGATCTGCGATCTTGCGCAAGCCCGGGTGATAGCGAAACTGGAAACCGACCAGGATGCGCGAACCGCTTTTTTCCGCCGCCTGCTTCAATTCATCCAGCCGCTCCAATGAGTGGGACACCGGTTTCTCCAGCAAGATATGGCATCCTTGTTCAGCCGCCGGAATCGCCACTTCCAGGTGCAGGGAAGTCGGGTTGGAGATCACCACCGCATCTGGTTTGTGCGCCAGGGCAGTCCTGAGATCAGTCTCAACCGGGTACCCGGCAAGCACATCATCCGGCAGGGTGCTGCGGTGGGTGCGGTAAAGCAGCACATCGTCCACTCCCAGCGCGGCCAGGTGGCGCAAATGCCTTCGTCCAATTGAACCTAATCCTGCAACCATCACTTTCATCGGCTTACCAATCAACATCCTTCTCGTATCCCCTGGCGTCCGTTACAGATCCCGCCCGCAGTACCCGCGGTTGCTGAGGCGCGCCAGCAGGATCGTTTCTGAGCGGGAGTGACCGAAAATGAAGATTTTCTTCTGGGGGGAAGAAAGCTTGGATCTCTGCCACTTCCTCCGGGGTCATCGGTGGCATCGCGCGCAAATCGAACTGCTCAAAGCTGGTTGCTCGAAACACCTGCAAGGCTGAGGATAAGAGCCGTTTGATCCGATACATCATGATAAATGTCTCATTTTCCTAATCAAGCTGCCGTCATATTCATAACGGTTACAATCCTTCGGAGTGAATATCCTCAGGTTTGGTTCCACGTTTCATATAATAGGCCTTCATCCGGAGCTGCCAGACAGCCGCCTTATACAAATCGGCAATCCCTTTGCGGGTATCTACCGGATACCCGAATTGTTTGGCCGTTTTTTTTGCCACCAACTGGATGATGGCTGCTTCATGTCGGCGGAGTTCAGACTTCCATCGCCCGACCGGGCTGGTACTGATCCCTTCAAAAGTCTCATTGAACATTGAGTTCCCTTCCCAGTTCAAGCCTGCTCTGGTGGGAGTCCTAAGGGCGAAATGATCTTCGATCTCGAGGAAATTGAGCAGCTGAATCAGGATGCGCTCCGGCTGGAGCACCAGGTCTTCATAGCGCAGGATCCAATAACGGTCTTTGCCAAAGATTCGCTGGTTTTTCTGGCCCGCCAGGATCGATTTCAGCCAGTTGGTGGCAAAGAATTCCACACTCCAATCCGGCTGCTTGCGGCGGTAAGAGGTGTAATTATCGCAAGGATCGCGCACCACGTGGATGCAGCGCGCCTGCGGCCACCACTTAAAGATCCAGCGGGCATAATATTCATTGTACGGCGTTTTCTCCACCCACCACACCGGGTCAGCATCCGGCGGGCTGACCACATCATTGAAGGCCAACACAGATGCACTCAGGTAATCTCCCAGGTGGCGGACGGTTTCCTGCTCGATGCGAGCGGTCAGCCTGGCTTCCACCTTGGAGTAAGAAATCCAGCTGTAATCCCGATCTTCAAATCCTATCTGGTGGGCTGGAGGATGTTCCCGGTTCCATTGGAAAAGATGGATCAAATGCTGCTCTGCCAGTTCGATGCGTTCTGCCGGCAGCGCATCTTTGGCCAGTGGCAGGAACTGGCGGAAAAACCGGCTTTCCTCCGGGTACACCACCAGCTGCGGGTGAAAATCCAACAGGTTCCGCAGCAGGCTGGTCCCGGATTTCGGGTGCCCGCAGATAAAAATTGGCCGGTCTCTGAGCTCGATCATCCTCTTCCCTACTTCACATTGTGCAAAATGTTGTACAGTTTGCCATAGATCCAGTTCAACACCGGCCGGACACGGGGGATGCGCACCAGCCAGTGCGGTCTGGGGCGGTGAGAGACTTTCATCCCATAAACATCAATCCCCATCTGCCGGATCTCTTCAGCGAATTCCGGTGAAATGACATTCCCGATATGGCGGGTATATCGTTCGGTGGTTGAGAGGCGCAGCAAACCCTGTCCGTCGATGGCTTCATCCAGTTCGATCATATGTCCCATCAGCTTGCCCGTCCATTCCTGCGGTATGGCACTCAACAAAACCTGCCTGGGAGCCAGGTATTGATAGTGATTGGCCGCCGCATAAGCCGAGACGCCACCGGTGGTCAGGCGGATATCCTGCTGGTCTTTGGTCGCTTCCAGGTGCACATCCGGGTCCCGGCTGGTGCTGACCGCCCAGTCGCGCTCCCATTCATCCGGGATCCAATGCTCGCGTTCAACCTGCACTCCCTCCGAGAGACCGTCGATGAACGCCTGGTTAGACCAGCAGGCATGTCCGGCCGCGTTGCGCACCGGGGCGCCACTGACCATTCCCACATTTGGGAAAGCATCAAGAATCTTCACATGCTCGGACAACCAGCCGGGGTAAAAGAGGATATCGTCATCGCAGTAGGCAATCAACTCACCCGGTGCAGCATTGAACATGACCTGCAGTGCGCCGATCTTGCCCAAATTCTTCCCAGAGAGCATCAGGTAATCGATTTTCCTGGCCTGGTGCAGGGAACGTAAATAGTCTACAACTTCCTCACAGCTGCCGTTATCAAAAACCATCAGATCATACGGTATGTCTGTATGTTTCAGGATGCTCTCAAGGCAGGCGCGTAGCACCTCCATCCGGTAGCGGTAATAGCCTTCAAGTTCCGGAATGAAAGTCAGCACTGCCACCGTCACGCGGGCAGGCTGGTCTTTTGTCATCTTGCCTCTGGTCGGGCTGACGCCAAATCTAGCCATCTTTTTCCAGCTCCATCCGGTACTGGCGCAGGCTCCAATACATCCGCCAGCGCACACTTTTATCTTCTTCTTCGGGCTGCAGCCAACGTTCCACTATGCGCACGAACCGCAGCCAGGAGAGCGGTTTTCGTTTAAGCTCACCCTCTATAATCTCTTCGGGAAAATCCCACAAGAAGAACATTTTCTTGTACCCGCCGCCCAGTTCCACATTCCGCTTGCTTTCAGGATGCCGGTAATGGATCTCCCCTCCGGGCAGGTGCCGGTAATCATGATTTTGATGAACGATGGTGATGGAGGGTGTGGCATCCAGGGCTTTCCAGGGTTGAGAAACGGCCTGATAGATCATCCAATTATCCCAGCCGGCTCGGCCAATGGTGAAATTGGGCACCTCCTGGTAGGCACCGCGGGTAAAGAGGAAATAATCACTGCCCGCTGGTTTGTGCAGCTCACCGCTGGCCGAGACATCTGCCCGCAGCCTGTCCTCCCACCCTTCAGAGAAATCAAGCGGCTCGGTCACATCCAGGTCCCAGCGCTGTCCGGCCAGGACAAATTCATTAACCTGCTTATAAACCCGTCGCGCTGCGCGCAGCAGGTCTGGAAACAGCACTATATCCGCGTTCACCACCATCAGCAGCGGTGCATCGGAATGCTGGCGGGCGAGGCGGAACATATCTCCAATGTAGGGAACTCCTTTCTCATTGCAGGCCACCTGCGGAAGGTGCGTCACCCCAAACTCATCGGCGATCTCTGCCACCCCAAGATCCGTCCCCATCAAGAGCACATCCACATCATCACCCAACAAAGTCCAGGATTTAATCGCATTTCGCTGGATGGTTGCAATGTGCGGATCTTCAAACGATTTGGGAGCAGTAAAAATTGTCAGGAATGTCATTGGCGTTCATCTACCTCACGGTAATCTTTGTGCCGGGTATTGGCGTTGATCTGGCCAAGTTCCGGGTGCTGCTGCACCAGGTCCAGGACTTCCTGCCAGCTAAAATCATCCCGGTCCGGGAAATAAGAAACAATCCGGCGCAGCAGTTCCAGGTCTTCCGGCGTATCCACCGTCCAGCGCAAATCGCCAAGATCTGGTTCGTGTGTCATGTGCAAGATCCTGAACCGGTCAGGATGCTCATAAAAATAGGGCATGACATGCTCGCGCTGGTGCTTTCCCCGGGCCTCTCTCCAGATCGTTTCCAGCCCTTCGAACCAGCAGTATTCAGCGTCCAGTCCGATCGGAATAGTGCGGCGGTACGGCGGAGGGAGGCGGTTGGCGGCAAAATCCAGCTTTGGCTCCGCCTGAAGAAACGTGCGCAAATTATCGTCCAGCAGGTTCGGATCGATAAATGGGCAGTCCGCGGTCAGCCTCACGATCACATCCGCATGGAAGGCTTTAGCCGCCTGGTAGTAGCGGTCGAGCACATCCTGCATGCTGCCCCGGGTGAACGCCACCCCGTGCTGCTGGCAATACTCGGCCACCGGGTCGTCACTGGGGTCGGTGGTCGTTGCCACCACCACCTCATCGACCAGCTGTGCCCGGCGGGTGCGCGCCAGCATCCAGGCCAAGACCGGCTGGTGTCCCAGGGTCTTGAGCACCTTTCCGGGCAGGCGGCTGGCGGCCATTCGGGCCTGAATGATCGCAACGACTTTCGGTGTTTTGTCCATTAATACATCTCCAGGGCCATCTGGTATGCCAGGAGCAGCTGCTTAAAATTTTCAGGCCAGTTGGCGCGGGTTTCAGCCAACTGCCGGGCATGGAGGCCGATGGTTTTCAGGGGAGTGTGCGGATCTGCGGCCTGCAAGATTCCCGCAGCCAGGGCGGCTGAATCACCATCCGGGAACAACCAGCCCACCCCCGTACCTTCCAGCCATTCGCGGTTGCCCGGAATATCCGACACCAGCGCCGGCACCCCGCTCGCCAGTGCTTCCATTAAAGTGACGGACGATCCATCGCTGTGCGATGCGCTGACGTACAGGTCTGCTGCCCGGTAATACTCCGGGAGTTCATCCCGGCTCACCTGTCCGGCAAACTGCACCTGTGGCAAGACCGGCATCAGGATCTGGCGAATCTCAGCCTCCATCGAACCATCTCCCAGCAAGAACAACCGTAAATCTGGCCTTTGCAACGCCGCCTGCACAAATCCGCGGGCAAACACATCTACACCGTATACCGGTTCCCAGGAACGCGCATGCAGGATAACAAATTCCTCCTGCCAGCCAGCCCGTTCTCTCAAGTCACTGTCTGCCTCGCCCGGCGAGAAATGGGCTAAATCCACCCCCCAGGGAAACGTCACAATCCTCTCGGAAGGGAAGCCAAACGAGACCGCTTTGTCCCGGACGGCGCGGCAGTCACCCACCAGCACATCCGTCTGCTCCAGGGCAAACCTGGTCAGGCGGCGCAACTGCGGTGTGCTCTCGGCATCCAGCAGCAGGTCGGAACCCCAGGACATGGCGACCAGCGGGTGGAAACGGGTTTGAGCCGCCAGCCAGGCGGCTGTCTGCACTGGCCCCGCATGGATCAGGTCCGGCTTGATGGATTTGATCACTGCTTTCAGGCTGGAGAGCAGTCGGCGATGATCCTGGTGGTCGAAGGGCTGCTGCCCCCCTTCCCACTTAACGGGTGTGACGCCGACTGGCAGCAGGCGGTCCTCCTGGGGGTGTCCGCGGCGTTCCAGCCTCAGGGAATAAGCATGGATCCCGTTCTTGGCCATGGCGGCCAAAAAACGGTGGTCGTGCGGCGTATAATCCCGTGAGAAATACAATACTTTCATCAAGCGTCCCTGTTTTGTCCGTATCGCTCCTGGCTAGTCTTCCAAATCGGTCCAGCGCAGGTCTTTTCCAAACGGGAGATCCCTGCGGGCCTTCATCCCGATGACCTGGTCCATATCCCAGCTCATCAGCGCTCCGGGTGTAGCCGGGCGGAGGATCTCGATCATCTCGCGGGTGAACACCTCTCCCGCTTTAATTTCACGGCTTGCCCGCAAACAGCGGCGCTGGACAACATAGGTATCTTTCTCATTCTCAGCGACGCGCTTCTGGTGCGAACCGAAAGCACGCTCCAGCACGCGCACCTGTTCGACCATCTCGGCCCAGGTAGCCGGGTTGAGGGCAAATTTATGGTCCGGTCCTTCACGGTCGTTGCTATCGGTAAAGTGCCGCTCGATGACCCGCGCTCCCATCGCCACGGCGCCCACCACCGGGGCCGGGCTGTGGGTATGGTCAGACAGGCCGAGCACCACATCCGGGAAAAGAGCTGCATAAGTCTTCAGCACGTTTAAGTGCAGGTGGTCGTAATTATCCGGACTGGCGGTGTAGTTGGTGTTGCACTGGAAGAGCACGATCTGATCGGTGACGGCCATCAGCTTTTCCATCGCATTGACCACCTCGCCCATTTTACTGGCACCAGTCGAGATCATCACAGGCTTGCCCTTCTTGGCCATGCGGACGACCGCTTCCGGCCAGGAAATTAGCCCTGAGCCAGCTTTGTAGGCCGGCACATAGGGATCGAGCATATCGGTCGATTCGTCGTCATACGGAGAGGAAAAATAGTGGATACCGACCTTGTCGCATTCTTCTTTTAAGATGGGTGTCCATTCAAATGGGACCGAGGCATCCTGGTAGACTTCAAAGACGGATTTTTTCCATGCTGCCTGGTGAGACACCTGCCCGCCCATCGCCTTGAAGCCGTAATCCGAGACAATTTTGGGAGCCTGGAAGTTCTGGAACTTGGCTGCATCCGCCCCGGCTTCTTTCGCCAGGCGGATGAGCATCTTGGCGCGGTCCAGGTCGCCGTCGTGGTTGGCGGCAATGTCGGCGATAAAATAGGTCGGGTGGTTCAGGCCAATGGTTTTATCTAATATTTTTATCTCCATTATTAATTCTCTCCTGGTTCTTTCGTTTCTCGTTTTTCAATCCGGAAATACGATCTGCTTCAAACGGGCCGGGTAGCCCAACTGTTCAAGCTGATAAAAGCGCTCCAATCCTGCCCGTACATCCGGCAGGGAATGCCCCAGGGCGGCACTCAGTTTTGCGGTATCCAGGGTCAGGAGCGGGGAACGGGCCGCTTTGAGTCCAAAGTCCTCCACCGAAACCGGCTCGATCCGGTCCGGGTCGAACCCAAACTTTTTGGCAATTGTGATCCCAAAGTCATATTTTGTCATGCATATCGGGCTGACCAGGTGGAACAGGCCGCTTAGCCGCTTCTGGAAGATTTCATCGAAGATGTCTGCCAGGTCATTGACCAGGATTGGGCAGAAATGCACATCGGTAAATCCTTTCAGCGGTTTTCCCGCCGCCAGGTTATGATAAAAGAATTCTGCCAGGCTCCGCGTACCGGCGGCGCTCCAACCAAACAGGTTCACCCGGGTGACGACTGCCTCCGGCATGGCTTCAAATACTGACCGCTCACCGTCCAGCTTGGTTTTGGCATAGATGCTCAGCGGATTGGTGGAATCCTCCTCGGAATAATTTCCCTTGGTCCCATCAAAGACCGCATCGGTGGAGATGTGCACCAGCTGCACTCCATTCATGGCTGCCTGGCTGGCAAACAGCCCGGGAAGATCGCCATTCATCCGGGAAGCCAATTCCGGCTCTGATTCACAGGCATCCACATTGGCGATGGCCGCACAGTGGATAATCGCATCCGGCTCAGCTGCATCGATCAGCTGGCTGACCGCGCCCGGTGCCAGCAGGTCAATCTTGTGCGATTCAAACACATCCTGAGCGGTCAGCGCTTTGCGGTCTGTACCGATCACGGTATGTTGTTTTGAAAGCTCCAGAGCAAGGCTCAGGCCGAGCAATCCGCCTGCACCGGTAATCAATATCCTCATCAGGCCAATGTCCCGTTTTCGAATTCCTGCTCAAACGGAGCGACAATCTCCCTGATTTGTTCTGGTGTCAACCAATCATCGTTGGTATTCGAAGCGTAGCGGAACCCATCTTCCAGGTGCCGGCCCAGCTTCTCCCACTCATAGCCGAACCAGGGGGAAACAGCCGGCTGGACCACGTACATATCCTCCAACTCAACCGTGGAGCGGGCTTCATCCTCAGAGATCAGCACCTCATGCAGTTTCTCGCCTGGGCGGATACCGATGATCTCAATCTCGGCTTCAGGCGCGATTACGCGTGCCAGGTCAATGATCGTGGTGCTGGGAATCTTGGGCACAAACACCTCGCCGCCGTGCATCTCTTCGATGCAGCGGATCACAAACCGGACACCCTGCTCAAGGGTGATCCAGAAGCGGGACATCCGGTCATCGGTGACCGTCAGCTTACCGCTGGAGCGCAGGCGGTAAAAGGTCGGGACAACACTGCCCCGGCTGCCGACCACGTTCCCGTAACGCACGCAGGAAATGCGCGTCTCACG
>DATHZS010000080.1:0-35026 GCA_035458505.1 Anaerolineales bacterium
TTCGAGTGTTTCGAATTCACTGTCGCGGGCGACATAGAAGCCAGTCCAGTACACGTTCCAGCCGAAGCGTTCGGCTGCCAGGCCAGGCTCGACACTGCACAGTTGGTTGGCGAGCACGTAGCCGAGGGCCGGGATGAAGCCAATCGTGTCCTCAGGTGACGCACACATTTCTTCCAGTGTTGCAGCGTATGAGGTCGGCACGCTAACTTCAAAGCTGTAGCCAGTGGCGCTGGTCAGGGCCTGAGAGATCAGGTCACCGCTTTCGATCATGAAGTCAACGTCCACGGAGGGGACGAAAAGGACCTTGATCGGGTATTCGGCTGAACCAAGCATCGGCTCCGGTTCTTCTGTTGGCTCCGGTTCGTCTGTTGGTTCCGGTTCGTCTGTTGGTTCCGGTTCATTTGCATGGTCATTTTCATTTGCATGGTCATTTACCGGTTCGTTTGCCGGTTCCTCAGTGGCGGTATTGCCACCGCCGCAGGCCGAAAGGACCATAGCAGCGACCACCAGAAGACCTAAAACTAAAAACAGTTTTTTGAACTTCATTTCTTCTCCTTATCATGTAGATAGTTGTTTGTTGTATGCAAACGCATACCTTTAAATGATAATGCTTTTTTCCTTATCTATCAAGATATGCAAACCTTAAAAATCATAGGACTTGCTCCGATCCACCCCTGGCGTTAAAATGTTTGCATGAACAATCAAAGAAGTTACCAGGACGCGCTAAACTTCATTTTCTCATTTGTAGATTTTAGCCTCACCCACCAGGAGCAGATTGCTCCTGAGCGTTTTGAGCTTGAGCGGATGTTCCTGTTGCTGGAAAAGATGGATCAACCCCAGCTGCAATTTCCCGCTATTCACATTGCAGGCACGAAGGGGAAGGGGTCGGTAGCGGCGCATTGCGCGTCTGCGCTGGTCGCGGCTGGTTGCCGCACCGGGCTGTATACCTCCCCGCACTTGCAGGATTTTCAAGAGCGGATCCAGGTTGATGGCGAGATGATTTCGATGGAAGATTTTACTGAGGGGGTAGAAGTTTTGAAACAGGTCGCCCTCCAGTTGCCCGGGCTGACCTCTTATGAACTGCAAACCGCCCTGGCGTTTTGGTATTTTGCCCAACAGCAGGTGGGATGTGCGGTGGTCGAGGTCGGGATGGGGGGCAGGTTGGATTCTACCAATGTGCTCACGCCGCTGGTTTCGGTGATCACCAATATCTCTTACGACCATACCGCCATCCTGGGAGATACCCTGACCGAGATTGCCCGGGAGAAAGGCGGGATCATTAAACCCGGGGTGCCGGTGGTCTCTGCACCGCAGCAGGCCGAGGCATTGGAGGTGCTGACCGGCCTGGCATCCCAACAGGAATCAGAATTTGTCCTGGTAGGACGGGATGTACAATACGAAGCGCTCAGCCGTTCCCTGGAGGGGCAATCCTTCCGCATCCTGCGCAGCGGAAAGCCGGATCTGATGTCGGCGACGCGTATGCTCGGTATACACCAGGTCGAAAACGCGGTGACCGCGTATGCAGCCCTGCAGTTTGTGGATCAGGCTGGCCTGCCTGTTCCTGATGAGGCTGTGCTGCAGGGCTTTTCGCAGGTGCAGTGGCCGGGCCGGTTTGAGGTGTTTGATGGGAATCCGGCGGTTGTTTTTGATGGGGCGCATAACCGCTACTCTGCACAAATGCTGGTCGGGGCGATGCAGGAGTATTTTCCGGAGAAGCCCATCGGGCTGGTGTTTGGCGCGTCGGAAGATAAAGATATTGCCGGGATGTTCGCCGAACTGCTTCCGAATGTCTCTGCGTTGCTGCTGGTGAGCGCCGATCATCCCAGGGCGGCGCGGGTGGAGCACCTGGCGGAACTGGCCTCGGGGTATGGCTGCCCGGTTTCGATGATCGATCGTCCGGAGGAGTTTTATTCCCAGGCAAAGAAACGGGTGGGAACAGATGGAGTGATTCTGGTCACCGGAAGTTTGTATGTGGTCGGAGAATTGCAACGTCTTTGGCACCAAAATTAACCAAAGCTGGGTATAATATCAAGATATGACTATGAGGAAATTTGCATGAATGATCAAGATTGGTATTCTCAGATAGAAGGCGCCCTGGATACGGAAGAACTGCATCAGAGGGCTGAAATCCTTGAGAGTATCCCTGATATGACCCCCAATGAAGAGGGGATTATTTTTTGTCCTGTTTTACCGCTGCGTGAAGTGATCGTATTCCCGCATATGGTTGTGCCGCTGCCGGTCGGACGGTCGACAACGTTGCAGGCGATTGAAGCGGCCAATGCTGCCCACCGGATCATGGTTGCAGTCCCGCAGCGTAACCCGCGCAAACATTCTGTTCAGAAGAAAGACTTCCTGAAAGTTGGGGTTGCCGTGGCCGTCAGTGATTTGTTTTCCACTGAGCACAGCCATAACCTGGTCATGGTCCAGGGCAGATACCGGGTAGAACTGCTCGAGATTGTGAAAGAGAACTCGATTTTATACGCCAAGGCTCGGGTGGTAGAAGAGCACACCCGGCCAACCGAGCAGGAAATGGCCCTGATGCGCAATCTGATGCACTTGTTTGAGCGTTATGCTGAACTAACCGGTGCGATCCCTGATGAAGCGATGAGTTACCTGATGGATATTGACGAGCCCGGCTGGCTGGCAGATATGCTGACCAATTCCTTCTCTGTCCATCTGGACGACCGCCATGCGCTGCTTCTCAGCCTGAACCCGACCGAGCGTTTGACAATGATCCACGACCTGCTGGCGCGCGAGCTGGGCGTGATGGAGCTTGAAGAAGAACTCCACGCCAAAGTGCAGGATGAGGTCGACCGCGGCCAGCGTGAGAATTATCTGCGCGAGCAGATGCGGGTGATCCAGCGCGAATTGGGAGAACAAGATCCCTGGAGCAAAGAACTTCAGGAACTTCACGCCCGGATCAAGAGCGCAGAACTGCCGGAAGAAGCGGATCGAGCGGCGATCAAGGAATTCGAACGGCTTTACCAGATGCCGCCGATGTCTCCGGAAGTGGGCGTGATCCGCACGTACATTGATTGGCTGCTCGACCTGCCCTGGAAAGAAACCACAGACGATAATCTTGATGTGGGCAACGCTGCCGAAGTTTTGGACCAGAACCATTATGGGCTGGAAAAAGCCAAAGACCGCATCCTGGAATCGATTGCAGTGCGCAGCCTGAAACCGGATCGCTCCCGCCAGCCAATCCTGTGCTTTATCGGGCCACCTGGTACCGGGAAGACCACCTTGGGTAAATCGATTGCCGAAGCGCTGGGGCGCAAGTTTGTGCGTATTTCCCTGGGCGGGGTTCGTGATGAGGCAGAGATGCGCGGGCACCGGCGCACGTATATCGGCGCACTGCCCGGCAGGATTATCCAAACAATGAAGCGCGCCGGGACGATCAACCCGTTGTTCATTCTTGACGAGGTAGACAAGCTGGGGGTGGGTTTCAGGGGCGATCCGGCGGCGGCCTTGCTTGAGGTGCTGGACCCTGAGCAGAACTCCGAGTTTTCTGACCATTATCTGGAAATCCCTTACGACCTTTCGCAGGTGTTGTTCATCACGACAGCCAACCACCGGGGAGATATTCCCTGGGCGCTGCTGGACCGGATGGAAATTGTAGAGTTCCCCGGGTACATTGAGGAAGAGAAGGTCGAAATTGCCAAGAAGTTCCTGATCCAGCGCCAGCTAGACGAAGCCGGCCTGGATGATGGCGAGCTGACATTTACTGAAAAAGCCCTGCGCCGGATCATCAACGAGTATACCTATGAGGCGGGCGTACGCAACCTGGAGCGTGAGATCGGCCGGGTCTGCCGCAAGCTGGCCCGTTTGAAAGCAGAAGGCAAGAACTATCCGAGCCGCATCCTGGATACGAACCTTGAAAAGTACCTTGGCCCACCGGAGTATTCGACCACGGATGCCGAAACTGAAGACGAAATTGGTGTTGCCACCAGTATTGCCTGGACGATGGCTGGCGGGGATATTATGCCGATTGAGGTTGCGCTCATCGAGGGGAAAGGCAACTTGCAGATCACGGGACAGATTGGGGATGTGATGCAGGAGTCTGCGCAGGCAGCAATGACCTATCTTAAATCGAAGGCGAAACTCCTGGAAATCAACCCCGAAGCGTTTGAAAATATTGATGTTCATATTCATGTTCCGGAAGGGGCGATCCCAAAAGATGGCCCCAGTGCCGGGATCACGCTGGCGACTGCGGTGGTATCCGCTTTTACCCGGCGAAAAGTGCGCAAAGATGTCTGCATGACCGGTGAGATCACCCTGCGGGGGCGGGTGCTGGCGATTGGTGGTGTGCGCAACAAGGTGCTTGCGGCCCATCGCAATGGTTTGAAAACCGTGATTTTGCCTGAGAAGAATAAGAAAGATCTGGTAGATGTGCCCAAGAAAGCGCTGGCGGACCTCAACATTGTGCTGGTAAAAACCATGGATGATGTGTTGAGGGAAGCGCTGCTGCCCAGGGAAAAGAAACCGAAGAAGGAAAAGAAAAATAAATCGGCAGAAAAGACTTCCCCGATCAGCCCTGCAAAGAAGAACCCGGACGAAGGGAAACCCCCGGTTCAGCCAGGGGTGTAACGCTGCGAAAACAAAGTATGATCGCTGGAGGATGTTCAAGACTCCAGCGATTTTGTTTTCCCTGGATTTGTCTCGAGTTTGGCTACGATAAAAACTTGCCAGTGCGAGCGAACCGGGTATAATAACCTTCGCCTGCCAAGCACGTATGGCGGACTTTCGGAGAGGTGCCAGAGTGGACGATTGGGGCGGTCTCGAAAACCGTTGTGGTCTTAGGGCCACCGTGGGTTCGAATCCCACCCTCTCCGCCAGTTTTTTAAGTGTCCAACAGGAAACATGTCAAAGAGGCCAGCGGGTTGGATGAACTTCTTGGGGTCACTTCCCCTGAATGATGTTTGCCTTACTACCGGGTACCGGATAAAGCCTATTCGAATATCCTGAATGGGAAAATTGGTAGGGGAGTTAAAACCTGATCGGGATAAAAATAAAATATAGCTAGATTTAAATTACTTAAAAGAATCTCAAAATTATTAATAATTCCTTAATTATTTGTTGAATAAATTAAAATAATATTATAAAATACGAATGATTTTTCATTTTGATTCAATATTTGCGGCATTTCCAAGCACATTCGAAAGGGTATTGTATGAATCGATCAACAACTAAGACAAAATCCCTGGGTGGGATGAGGGGCTTCACATTGGTCTGGATTGGGCAGATCATTTCCGTGTTGGCTTCGAACATGACCGGCTTTGCCCTGACTCTTTGGGTGTACGGTCAAACTGGGAGTGCTACCGCCCTGGCAATGATGCAGGTCGCATTTATTACGCCATTCTTGCTGATCTCTCCGCTGGCGGGAGTATGGGTAGACCGGTATAACCGCAAGCTGATGATGATGATCAGCGACCTGGGAGCCGCGCTGGGGACGATCATGATTCTGGTGCTGCAATACACCGATAGCTTGGAATTCTGGCATCTTTATTTTGTGATGGTGATTTTAGGGTTGGGCAACACCTTCCAGTGGCCTGCCTATTCTGCGGCGATCAGCACGATGGTGCCGAAAAAGCAATACGGGCGCGCCAATGGGATGATGTCTTTGATCGAGGCGGGTCCGGCGGTCTTCTCCCCGGTCCTGGCCGGTGCATTGCTGCCGATCATTGGGCTGACTGGGATCCTGTTGATCGACCTGGCCACCTTTGGGATCGCGATTATCTCGTTGCTGGTGGTTTTCATCCCGCAACCGGAGAAAACTGTGGAGGGCAAGCAAGGAGAGGGGAGCATCTGGAAGGAGGCAGGGTACGGCTTCAAGTACATTTTCGACCGGCCCAGCCTTTTGGGCTTACAGATGGTGTTTCTGTTTGGCAACCTTTTCTGGGGGATTGGATTAACCATTTTGGCTCCGATGATTCTGTCTCGAACTGATATGAACGAAATTATATTCGCTTCGGTCCAGTCTACGATGGCGATCGGCGGTGTGGTTGGCGGGGTCTTGATGAGCGTTTGGGGTGGTTTTAAACGGCGGGTACATGGAGTTCTTATGGGCTGGATCATCAGCAGCCTGGGAGGGTTGATCCTGCTGGGGATCGGACAGGATTTGAGTATGTGGTTGCCGGCAGCCATTCTCGCATCAGTTCTTTCCCCGCTGATCAATACTTCCAACCAGGCCATCTGGCAGGCGAAAGTTGCGCCAGATGTCCAGGGGAGAGTCTTCTCAGCCCGCAGGTTGATCGCCTGGATCACCAATCCTATTTCCCCAATTATTGCCGGACTCCTGGCCGATTATGTGATGGAACCGGCGATGGCGGTTGAGTCGCCTCTTGCCAGCATATTCGGTGGGCTGGTGGGCACCGGACCGGGGTCGGGCATGGGACTTTTACTGGTGTTCAGTGGGATTGCGGCCGGGCTGGTGGGCTTATCCGGGTACTTTATTCCGGTCATCCGCAATGCAGAGGATTTGCTCCCCGACCACGACCAGTTAGAAAAGGTTCAATCCTCAGAGGCGGATAGCGACCAGGTCCCGAGTCTACTTGACGCTGAGGGAGTAGGAACCTCAATTCCTGCGGAAGATTGACAGTATTTGCAATCAGTTGGGTGCCAGATAATGGCACCCTTTTTTCTTTTATTGGTGGGAGATATCAGATCAGGAGTTTTTAATCGACATATACAGAACAAATGTTTGACAAATCGGGTCTTGATTATTAGAATATGACCACCTGTAGTACAATCATCACAGCACCGAATCGCATCCATTTTTGAAATCAATCGAATCAAATCCAAGAAGGAAGGCTATGCAAAAATTTACACCGTTCTTAATGTTTACAGGCCGAGCTGAACAAGCAATGAACTTGTATACTTCGCTGTTCGCGAATTCTAAAATTCTGAGTATTGCCCGGTATGGTCCGAATGAAGCGGGCGCAGAAGGAACCGTAGTTCATGCGACTTTTACGCTCAATGGACAAAAATACATGTGCATAGACAGCAGTGTGCATCATGACTTCGACTTCACCCCATCTTTTTCGATCCATGTGCAATTTGAGTCCGAGCCTGAAATTGACCGGGTGTATGCAGGTCTGACCCAGGGGGGGAATGTTCATATGCCTTTGGGCCCCTATCCATTCAGCAAAAAATATGCCTGGCTTTCTGACCAGTTTGGGGTGTCCTGGCAACTGGACCTTGCGGCCAGCGAGTGAGATTGACTGGTGAGAATGTCTGCCTGGGAGTGGTGCTGGTGGATTGAAGCCTGCCCCACCCCGAGTAATGGATAGGAGAATAGATGGCTGTGACCCTTCAGACAGAGCATTTTAAGCAAGCCCTTACCCTGCTGCTGGATGAAACGTTTGATAAAAACCATGACTTTTATCTTGATCCGGGAACATCCCTGTTTGAGACGTTAGAGACCATTTCTGCTGAGGAAGCATCCATCCCGGTTGGAGTGACATGTGCCACGCTGGCTGCCCAGGTCGCCCATGTGGCGTTTTACCTGGAGGTCAACGAGCGGGCTGTACGTGAGGGGAGCTTTCCCAAAGTGGATTGGGATGAAATCTGGCACACGACAAAAGAGGTTGATGCTGATCAGTGGGAAGCGCTGAAGAAACGGCTGCGCCAGAGCTACCGCAGCACCCAAACGCTGATCAAGACGATCCAGGACTGGCCAAGTGAATTTGAGATCAGCAACGCGATCGGATGGGTTGTCCACACTGCCTATCATTTGGGGGAAATCCGGCAAGCGCTGTGTATGTTAAAAGGCTAAAAGATTATTGGTGAATTTCGATAAGGAGAAAAACAAATGAGTACAGTTCGGGTTCTGGTTGGTACGCAAAAAGGTGCGTTTATTTTCACATCCGATGAGAAACGTGAGCACTGGGAAGTCAGCGGTCCCCATTTTCCGGGATGGGAAATTTACCACATTAAGGGATCTCCCGCAAACCCGGACCGACTGTATGCCTCGCAGACAAGCGGATGGTTTGGGCAGGTAATCCAGCGTTCTGATGATGGTGGGCAGACCTGGGAGCCAGTTGGAAATGAGTTTGTCTATGATGGGGTCACGGGTTCCCATCAATGGTACGATGGCACTCAGCATCCCTGGGAGTTCACCCGGGTATGGTACCTGGAACCCTCTCCCACAGAACCGGATACGGTGTACGCCGGGGTGGAGGATGCCGCTATCTTCCGTTCCCGGGATGGTGGGAAGACATGGCATGAATTATCTGCCCTGCGCAACACCAAGGGCCATTTGTGGCAGCCTGGGGCGGGTGGTTTATGTCTGCATAAGATCGTCATCGATCCCAATGATCCTGACAGGATTTTTACCGCGATCTCTGCCGCAGGGGCGTTTCGCTCTGATGATGGCGGCAGTACCTGGAAACCGGTGACCAAAGGGTTGAAATCTGAATGGGAACTGCCGGATGCCACGGCAGAGGTCGGCCACTGCGTCCACAGCATTGCAATGCATCCTTCCCACCCGAATGTGCTATTTATGCAGAAGCATTGGGATGTGATGCGCAGTGATGATGGCGGAGATAACTGGCATGAGATCAGCGGCAATCTGCCCAGCGATTTTGGTTTTCCGATTGTGGTCCACCCGCACGAACCTGAAACGGTGTATGTGATTCCGATCAAATCCGACTCGGAACATTACCCCCCCGAAGGCAAACTGCGCGTTTACCGCAGCAGGACGGGCGGAAATGAATGGGAAGCGCTGACCAGCGGCCTGCCGCAGGAGAATTGTTTCGTTAATATTCTGCGCAGTGCAATGACAGCTGATTCGCTTGATCCGTGCGGTATCTATTTTGGCACCACGGGTGGGCAGGTGTACGCTTCGGCCAATTCTGGGGACAGCTGGAGGACGATTGTACGGGATCTTCCCAAGGTTCTTTCAGTAGAAGTCCAGGTTCTGCCATGATCAGAGTGATCCTGCCGACTCATTTGTGGCGGTTGGCAAACACCCAGCGCGAGATCGAGCTTGAAATCATGGGACATCCAACGATCTCATCCGTGCTGGACGCGCTGGAAGAGCGGTATCCGATGCTGCGCGGAACTGTGCGCGACCATGTCTCCAAAGAACGTAGGGCATTCATCCGGTTTTTTGTCTGCGGAGAAGACTGGTCGCATGAACCTGTGGATACCCCGCTGCCGGAAGCGATCACATCTGGCAAGGAGCCCCTGCGGATTGTTGGCGCGATGGCAGGCGGTTAGCCAGGGCTGAGCAGGAAATTCTCGAACCGATTGGATAGGGGGATTTGCTTCTGAATGGAACAGGAGATGCTTATGTGCAGGAACATTAAACCGCTTTTTAATTATGACCCGCCGGTTAGCGATGAAGAGGTTCGTGAAGCCGCCTTACAATTTGTGCGCAAGATCAGCGGATTTTCCAAACCCTCCAAAGTGAACGAGGCGGTTTTCCTGTCCGCTGTGGATGCAATTACCGCGGCGTCTCAAAATCTGCTCGGTTCACTGGAGACAAAAGCTGCCCCGAGGAACCGGGAGGATGAAATTGCCAGAGCGCGCCTCCGGTCGAAACGAAGGTTTTCGGAGTAAACTTCTCCCGCAATACGATCTGAAATAATCATAAGAGCTGAAAAAGGTGTGGGCCTTTGTGATACGGGAATCGTGGTGGATTAAACCTTCCCTCTTTTCGTAATATTTTCTCACGCGAGGCGTTCTATGTATTAGATATAATTTGGGTAAAATAACTCCTTATTAAATGGAGGAAAGGTATTCATGATGAGAACACGCATAGAAAAGGACTCGTTAGGCGAGGTCCATGTACCCGCTGAGGCCCAGTGGGGAGCTCAGACTCAGCGAGCAGTGGAAAATTTCCCGGTTTCGGGCTTACATCCGTGGCGGGCATTCATTTGGGCAATGGGGTTGGTCAAGCGCGCGGCTGCGGAGGTGAATGGAGATTTGGGGCTGCTGGATTCCGAGAAAGCCGGTGCGATCCGCCGCGCGGCTGATGAAGTGCTGGCTGGGAAGTGGGACGACCATTTTGTGGTAGATCCTTTCCAGGCGGGTGCCGGAACCAGCCACAACATGAATACCAACGAAGTGATTGCCAACCGGGCTACTCAATTGTTGGGCGGTCAACTTGGTGAATATATGGTTCATCCCAATGACCATGTCAACATGTCACAGTCGACCAACGATACCATCCCGACCGCGATCCGTTTGGGGGTGCTTTGGCGGCTGGAGGAACTGCTCTCGGTGGTGGATGGCCTGGCGGATGCCCTGGAGGAAAAAGCAGAGGAATTTGACCCGATTGTCAAATCAGGGCGGACCCACCTGCAGGATGCGGTTCCGGTTCGGCTGGGGCAGGAGTTTGGTGCGTATGCGCTGGCGGTGCGCCGGGATGGAGCGCGTATCCGCCGGGCGGCCGAGGGCGTGCGGCGCCTGGGGATTGGGGGAACGGCCACCGGCAGCGGTCTAAATGCTCACCCGGAATACCACGCCCGCATGGTCAGCACAATCCAGCACATTGCGGGTTTTGAAGTCTTTCAATCCGATAATTTGTTTGAGAGCATGCAGTCGATGGCCGACCTGGCAGATTTTTCTGCTTCCTTGCGCACTTTGGCATTGACCATGACCCGGATAGCCAACGATTTCCGCCTGCTGTCTTCCGGCCCGTCCACAGGGCTGGATGAGATTCGCCTCCCGGCAGTTCAGCCAGGCTCGAGCATCATGCCCGGAAAGGTCAACCCGGTACTGGCTGAGATGGCCAATATGGCGATGTACCATGTGATCGGTTGCGATACAACCGTGGCGCTGGCTTCACAAGCAGGGCAACTGGAACTGAATGTGATGATGCCGATCATGGCGCATAACCTGTTCGAGATGATGCAGGTGACAATTGGGGCGTTAAAAGCCTTTACGGAAAAATGCGTTGTCGGGGTTGAAGCCAACCGGGTGCAAGCAGAGGGCTGGCTGGAGAAGAATGCGATTATCGTGACGGCGCTGAACCCGGTGATTGGCTACCAGGAAGGGGCTTCCCTGGTCAAGGAATCCCTGGCGAAAGGCGTGCGCGTGCGTGAACTGGCCGTCTCGAAAGCAGAAGCAGGCGAGCTGGCTCACATCAGCGGGGAGCGATTGGTCACCGTCGAGGAGATCGAGGCCGCCCTCAGCGACCTGCGCAAGCTGACTGAAGGCGGGATTTATTCCTAGTTACAGATCAGGGGATCAGGAATTTGCGGACAAAGACCATGATCAATGCCCCAAGTCCCCAGACGCTGTAACCCGAGATCAGGATTTTGCCCAGTGAAGCACCGTTCCGGGCCACCAGCCAGGCAGTGATCACAAAGCCGATGGTTGGGATGATCCCCAGCAGGGTTCCGAGGGTAAATTCAGAGACAGCCGTTTGATCCCCCCGAGAGGAACTGTGCACAATCCAGATTGCCAGTGGGATACCGAGGGGCATCGTGGCGGTGATGGCGGCAATCAGGCGGCTTTGCTTTTCCAGGATCGCGATCAGGATGATCACGATGACTGAGATGACCACAGGGAGGACATCTTGGGTTTTCATAGCGGGCTCCTTGTACGCGGGAAGATACCGTATTCTACCCCCGAACAGAGAATTGGAGAAATCCCAAGCCCGTCTGAAACGATTGAAGGAATTGAGGTAGATCGAGGATGCGGTACAAACAATCGGTCTCTAGAAGCAGCCATCCAGCAGTTCGTTATGAGCGATCTGTTTTTATCAGTTAATCAAAACGATCCCCGGTTACCCTGGGGATCGTTTTTTGTTAGTAACTCGTTTGGATTATGCTTCTTCTTCCAGCATGTCATCCAGGACAATTTCCAGGGCCATGGTATGGCTGCAGCGCCCTCGACCAATGAAATATTCGCAGTCACATTGCCAAATGCCATCCTGATAGGAAACCTGATGGGGGTTATTCTTGCCATCAATTTCAACCGCAAAGTTCTTAAACTTGAACCGGCCGCGCTCCTCAGCGTACATTTTAGCTTTCTGGTACTTGCGAATCATTCCGTTGTCCATTTTTTTCGTCTCCTTTTTTAGTAATAAAAAAACACGCTTTGCGACCGCGTGTTTTTAGTATCCTCTTTGAACAATATTTGGTTGTGCGGCATGTACTCGCATGACGTGTGCACCTCCAAGATTACCACTAGTATATCGGCAGTTGATTGTAGAGTCAACCAGCAGTTTTTTTTTCGAAAAATTAGCGCTTTCCAGGGATGAAATTTCGGGGTGAAAACATTCAGGCTGATTGGGACTTAGGTGCTGCCTGACAGGTACTGATCGAATACTGGCTTAGGCTTTGGATGCTCTCAGAATGAGCAGATCAGTTTCTTCGCTGTAGGGCGTGCCGTTGTATTCGCCATCTGTGAGGACGTCAAAGCCCTGGTCCAGGATTTCCTGGATGTAGGTTTCTGCCGGGTCTCTGAAGTGGGTGGTGCTGTGCGTGGTCCGGTGGACCTGCCCATCGGGACGCAGATGGTCGTAGTGCCAGTAAATGGTGACCTGGTTGTTGAGGGTCTGCCAGCTGCTACTGACCTGAACCGGGTCGCCTGTTGTTGGGTCGAAGAAGGTTTCTTCTGGTCCGGCTTCATCACTGTTGCCCATCTCGATCAGGTCGAGCGGGTTGGGGAGGCTGGCGGCGAACACCCCTCCGGTAAGTAAATGGCGGTCGATGCAAGACAGGGCGGCCTGGCGTTGCGCGGCGGATAAAGTGCTGTAGGTATTGCAACCCAAAATAATGAGCGAGAATTTAATCCCCAGATGAAATTGGGTCAGGTCGGCGGCAAAGACCGGGGCAGCGGGCATTTCCTGTTTTTGATAGCGCAGCATGCGCATGTCGTGGTCTAAACCGTAAATGGTAAACCCTTCCTGGTTTAAGAAATTTAAGATCCTGCCTGTCCCGCAGCCGAGCTCGAGGATCGGGCCGTTGGCCGTATCGGCCAGGGAGATCCAATAGGGCAGGTCTTCAAGGTGATTTGTATGGTGAGCATGGTAGAGGTCTGGTCTCATTTTATTTTAATCTTTCCTGGCAAAAAGGATTATAAACTACAACTATATTGAAATTTACCCGTTATTTATGAAACCAAGATTAATAATCCTATTGACCTCTCATGCCTACTATTGTAGAATGGTTTATTAATTCCAGTAATATTGATAGATATTAACGATGTTTATTTTCAAGGAGATGTCTATTAATATTCTCAGAATGAGGAAAGGAGTAAGATATCGGAAGGAAATGATCATCTAGGAATAGTTTTCAAAATCAAGAAGAAGACTTATCAAAACAATCTGATATGGAGGAGTAACAAGATGAAGTTTAGAAAATTTGCCCTTTTGGCAATCTTAGTTGTCGCCGTTTTAGCCCTCTCGGCTTGTGGCGGCGGCACTGAAACGACCGGCAACACCGGCAACAACGGCAACACTGGCGACACCGACGTTCCCGTTGTAGAAGGCCCAACCTTTGATGGGATGTCTTTAGCAGATGCCGAAGCAGCCGGGTATGTGATTGTCGCCCCTGGCGAGCCTGTCCGCATTGGTGCTTCTGCAGCCCTGACCGGCCCGATCCCGGAATTTGGTCTGGATATTTCTCAATCTTACCAGCTGGCTGTTTCTGACCTGAATGCCGCTGGTGGTCTGATGGGCCATGATTATGAACTGGATATCCAGGACGGTGCCTGTGATGGTGACGCGGCAACCGTGGTTGCCAATGGTTTTGCTGCCGACCCGACAATCCTGGCAGTTGCCGGTGGTACCTGCACTGGTGAGACCCTTGGCTTGCAGCCGATCCTGGCTGAAGCCCGCATCCCGCATGTCTCTGCCAGCGCCACCAACCCGGCTGTAACTAGCGAAGACTGCGACATCTGCAACCGTGTGGCCCTGAGTGACAAACTGCAGGCCGATGTGGATGCCGAGTATATTTTCAATACCCTTGGCCTGACCCAGGCCGCTGTGATGCACGACAATACGGACTACGGTCTTGGTGTGGCGACCCTGTTCCAGGCCGCTTTCGAACTGCTTGGTGGTGAGGTGCTCAGCTTTGACGGTGTTCAGGTTGGCGATACAGACTATCGCCCGGTGCTCACCCAGGTTGCCACCAACAGCCCTGAGCTGATCTTCTTTGGTGGTTACTACCAGGAAGCCGCCCTGATCGTCTCCCAGATGCAGGAAACCGGTCTGGAAGATTCTGTATTCTTCAGCGATGATGGTGTTTACGGTGATGCATTTGTGAACACCGCTGGTGATATGTCTGAAGGCGTGTATGCCAGCTTCGTGGCTGGTGATGAGGTTGCCGAGGCCAACGCTGAATTCGATGCCAAGTACGTAGAGATGTGGGGCACCACCCCGGATGAACAGGGCCCGTTCCATGCTCAGGCATACGATTCCGTTCAAATGATTGCTGCAGCACTGGCCTCTGTCGCGATGGAAGACGATAATGGCGAAGGCTATTTGATGTTCGATCGTGAAGCTGTGATTGCAGCTGTGCGCGCGACCGCCAATCTCCCAGGTCTTGCCGGTGTGATGACCTGTAATGCGATTGGTGACTGCGGTGCAGGTGGTATCCAGATCTTCCAGGTCCAGGGCGGAACCTTCGTCCAGATTTCTGGTTTCGGTTTGGATTAGTTTCTTTAAGATCATCGTTTAAATCACAAAGGTTGGGGCAGAAATGCCCCAGCCTAATTTGTGTAAATTAGGCGTCACGAGGACCTTTATGGAAGCTGAAATCAAAAAAAATCAAACCTCTGTATTTTCCACCATCTCCTCACTGATTAAAGCCAATTTCATCCGCACTTTTGGAATTATTGTTGTTCTATTATTGATATGGCGGATTTTGTATGTGGCTGGGCAAACAAATTACACACCTCAGTACTGGATATCCCAACTAACCAATGGCCTGGTCCTGGGGGGGGTGTATGCCCTGATTGCTTTGGGTTATACCCTGGTGTACGGGATCCTTTTCATGATCAATTTTGCCCATGGAGAGGTGATGATGATGGGTGGATTTGCAGGTTATTTCGTCCTCCAGGCCATGACGTCTTTGGGCTGGACGAATGGCACCACGGGACAGTCAATCCTTTCAATTGTTTTTATGATGCTTGCCGGGATGTTGGTGTCGGTGCTCACCGCTGTATTACTGGAAAGATTGGCCTACCGCCCGCTGCGCTCTGCTCCCCGCCTGGTGCCATTGATCAGTGCAATCGGAGCATCCTTCTTTTTGCAGTATTCTGCGCTGCGAATTTTTGGCGCTACTCCCCATCCGTATAAGAAACCTACTGTGATCAGCGGGATCCTGAAGTTCGGGGATAGTGGGGTTGCCATCACGTATACCGGAATCTTTATTTTCGTTACGTCAATTATCCTGATGCTGGCACTGCGCCTGATCGTCAACCGCACCAAAATGGGCCGGGCGATGCGTTCGGTTGCTGAGGATAAGGAAATTGCCCGGTTGATGGGTGTGGATGTGGACCGGGTAATCGTCTTTACCTTTGTCTTAGGCGCAGCTCTGGCCGGTGCCGGTGGTGTGATGTTTGGGCTGCACAACACGATTATGCGCTTTAACTCCGGCTTTATCCCAGGCCTGAAAGCCTTTACCGCAGCGGTTTTAGGCGGGATTGGCAACGTAACCGGGGCCATGTTTGGTGCTTTGCTGCTTGGGCTGCTGGAGGCCTTTGGACCGAGTGCCTTAGGAATGCCAACAGAGTATAAAGACGTGATTGCCTTTTCGGTGTTAGTGCTGGTGTTGATCTTCCGCCCGACTGGCTTGATCGGCGAAGTTTTGAGTGAGAAAAAGGCCTAATCATGAATATTAAACGAGGATTTCAACAGGGTTTAGTTATTCTGGCAGTATTTTTCTACCTGGATCTCATCGGTTTACCCACTTTCGTAGGTGAATCCGCACTGGTTTTCTTTGCGGCGATTGTCGGGGTATTTGCACTGAGTTTTGTCCGCAGAGAACATCGCAAGGAGCCGAAAAGTTTTGTTCAGGTCCTGGTTTACAGTCTGACCATCGGGCTGGTGAGCGGGCTTGGTTTTGCATTGGTGACCTTTATCTTTGCCAGGCTGCAAGGCCAGGGCATTCGCGTCAATGAGGTTTTTGCTGAGATCAAACCGGAGAGCACCGCGATCCTGACTGGAATGAGTGTGGCGGATATCCGGAGCGGGGCTTCTGTCCTCCAGGGATTAATCAAAATGGTATTGTATTTTGCTGGGGGCGGTTTAGTTGGCGGATTGTCAGTTTTGTTGTTCTCAGGGAGAGGCGGCGTGCTTCAGAGTGAAACCGGTGCCAAGATGAAAACCTGGACCACGGTTGGGCTGCCTTTCTTGTTCTATGCCATCTTCGTACTCAACCGTCAGGTGGCACTGCCATTCTTCAGCACAGAGGGGGCACGCGGCAATTTCGGTCTTACGATTATCTTTTTGTTCATCGGTTCGGCGCTTTTCTCACTGCGAGCGATGAAACCCGGACGCCAAAAACTGATCGTGGTTTTGCTGGTGGTGCTGTTGGTCATTTTGCTGCCTCAGTTAGCCAACACGCTTCAAAATGCAGTCTTAGGGATCGTGATGATCTTCATTGTAATGGGGATCGGGCTTAATATTGTGGTTGGGTATGCCGGGCTGTTAGACTTGGGTTACGTGGCCTTTTTTGCCGTTGGCGCGTACGCGTATGGCTTGCTCTCATCTCCTTCGTCTTATTTTCTGGTTAATGTGCCCTGGTTTGGAGGGGTGAGCTTTTGGGTGGGTTTGCCAATTGCTTTCCTGATCGGTGCGTTTACCGGGGTGTTATTGGGTACGCCGGTATTGAAACTGCGCGGAGATTACCTGGCGATTGTTACGTTGGGATTTGGTGAGATCATCCGCTTGTTGGTGCTGAACCTGCGCGACTATACCGGCGGGCCGGGTGGTGTGCTCAAAATACCCTCACCGGAATTGTTTGGCTATAACCTGGGGAACCCCCAAGGGATTTTGTATTTGGCGATGGCGTTGGGCGTCCTGGTGACAATTGTTACCCTGCGCCTGCATGATTCCCGCCTGGGTAGAGCCTGGGTTGCCCTGCGAGAAGATGAGGATGTAGCAGAAGCGATGGGGATCAACCTGGTCTCGATCAAACTGCTGGCATTTGGGTCCGGAGCAGCTTTCGCCGCTTTGGGAGGGGCTCTGTATGCGGCCCGCCAGGTGAACATCTTTCCGGATAACTTCGCCTTGGATGTCTCAATCAATGTGCTGTCCCTGATCATTATTGGTGGTATCGGCAGCATCGAGGGCGTGGTGCTTGGTGCCATCGCCTTGATTGGCCTGCCAGAGATTTTGCGCAGTGTGAGTGAATTCCGCATTATCGCTTTTGGAGCTCTACTGGTCATGATGATGATCATTCAGCCCGAGGGCTTTTTGCCTTCTCAAAGGAGGGCGCGCGAACTGCATGCGGGCGAAGCGAACAATCCAGTGGTCGACACGGAAGCGTAGGAGACGATTATGGCTGCGATATTACGAGCAGAGAATGTGACAAAACGGTTTGGCGGGTTGGTGGCGGTTAGTGATTTTACTTTTGAAGTCAAAAAGGAATCGATCTCATCGATCATTGGCCCCAACGGCGCTGGAAAAACAACTTTCTTCAACTGCATTACGGGTTTTTATGAGCCTGAGGAAGGCGTGATTAGGTTTAACGGCCAGGAAATCCAGGGGATGAGGACAGATGAAATTACCCACAAGGGGATCGCCCGGACGTACCAGAATATCCGTCTTTTTGCGAATATGACGGCGCTGGAGAATATCCTGGTTGGGATGCATCCCCGGCTGAAATCCATCTGGTTCGAGTCTATTCTGGGTACCAAGCGTTTCAGGGAAGAAGAGCGAATGGCCTTAGACAAGGCCACCGAGCTGCTGAAATTTGTCGGCCTTCAGGGGTTGGGCGATCAGGCCGCACGCAACTTGCCCTATGGTGCTCAGCGAAGGCTGGAAATTGGCCGGGCACTGGCCAGCGAACCCCAACTGCTTTTGCTCGACGAGCCCACCGCTGGGATGAACACGCAGGAAACTGCTGAGCTGACCGATTTCATCCGTTTGCTGCGAGACGAATTGGGAATCACGATTCTGCTGATCGAGCACGATATGCGGGTGGTAATGGGGACTTGCGAGATGATCACGGTGCTGGATTACGGTTCTAAAATTGCCGAAGGTGTAGCAGAAGAGATCCAGAAAAATCCTGAAGTGATCGAAGCTTACCTCGGTCGTGGTGCTGCCAGCGGCCTGGAATTAAATGCACAATAACCTGGAGAAAACAAAATGGCGATGCTTGAAGTAAACGATATTCATACCTACTACGGCAATATCCATGCCCTTAAAGGGGTTTCTCTCCAGGTGGAGCAAGGAGAGATTGTCACCCTGATTGGTGCAAATGGTGCCGGGAAAACGACGACACTGCGAACGATCAACGGTCTGCTGCGGCCGCGGACAGGATCTATCTTTTTGGATGGTCAGGATCTTGTTCAATACCCTGCGCATGAACTGGTTTCTCATGGGATATCGATGGTTCCCGAAGGGCGCGGCGTTTTTTCCCGTCTGACTGTGTATGAGAATTTGGAAATGGGGGCTTATTCCCGCAAGGATAAGGACGGAATTGCGAAGGATTTTGACCGGGTATTTCACCTCTTTCCACGCCTGGAAGAACGCAATGACCAGGTGGCAGGGACACTCTCCGGGGGCGAACAGCAGATGCTGGCTACCGCTAGAGCGCTGATGTCCAAGCCTTCCCTGATCTTGATGGACGAACCCTCGATGGGGTTGGCTCCGATCCTGGTGGAAGGCATCTTTGACACGATTAAAGAGATCAACGAGGAAGGGACCACTGTTCTGCTGGTAGAGCAAAATGCACTGATGGCTTTGCAGATTGCCGACCGGGGATATGTGCTTCAGACCGGGGAGATTGTCCTCCACGATACCGCGGAGAACCTGCGCAAAAACCCCACCGTGCAAGCAGCGTATCTGGGTATCCATTAGGGACACTCACCATACAAGTGAACAAAAAGGGACACTGGAGACGTTCAGTGTCCCTTTTATCTTTTTTTTCATGCTGAGGCGTTTGTGTGGCGTAAGCTATTCGCTGTCCGGGTCAATCATCCCTGGTTGGATCACTTCCATCAGTTCACCGTGCAGGTTGATCCGAATCTTGAACCCCATCATTCCGAGATAGGCCCGTCCTTCTTCGGGGATGCCGCTTTCCAGCATGGTTTCGATCTGCTGGTCGATATTCAATAATTGGTTTTCGAGGATCGCCTGGCTGAACAGGTCATCCTGACCGAGCATGGTGGCCGCTTGTTTGCTGAGCTCATCTTCATGGCCTTCGATCATGGAGGTCATGATTTCAAGAACAGCCCGGTCGATCTGCTCGGCTGAAATATGCCGCCGGAATCCGGCATCATTAACGACATACATGGCTTCTTCACCCACAAAAGCCGACTCGACCGGGTTGTCATATTCATCGACAATCAAACCGGAAAACATGTGTTTTTTATGCACCATATCATTCTCCTGAGTTCCCTCTATCATACCTTACTCACAGAGCAACGGATATTAGAGCTTTATAAAATCGGCAGAATACTGGATTTGGTGGTCAGATCACATCGACGCGGGTTCCACCGGTCTCAGCGTATTGGAGCTGGTTGTAAGCGCGCATCTCAGGAGTGGTCCAGAGGTAGATCCAACGGGCATCTTGCGGGGTGAGATTAACACAGCCGTGGCTGCGGATCCGTCCAAACCCATTGTGCCAGTACGCGCCATGGAAGGCATGGCCGCGCTGGGTGAAATAAGATACCCAAGGGACACCGGGCAGGTCGTAGCTGCCGAAGGTGCGATCCCAGGGGAGCATATGCTGAGAAGCACGTTTCAGACCGACGAGGTAGCGCCCGGTTGGGGTCTCGTATTTTGGATTAGCGAGGTAATCTCCGGTAGAGGCCCATGCTTCAAAGACGGGTTCATCGTATTCAAAGGCGGTCACGCCCTGTTGTGCCAGGTTCACCTCGATGCGCTTCTGGTCTGGGGGGACATCGGGGGAGATGGGGGCAAGCTCCTCGTCGGAGTACAGCCGCAGACGGTCGGCGCGGGCCCATCGTTCTCTCTCGGGGAATTTATCGTCGAAAACGCGGTACCAGGCCTGGCCGCTGTTGTTGACCACCAATTTGTTGACCCAATGGGTGGACCCAAAGTAATAGCGGTACAAATGCGGGCTGTCTTCTGAAAAGTCCTCGTACACATCCACAAACGGGACGGTCACTTCTGCCAGCGAGCCGGTGAAGCGGATCTCTTCAGAGGGTTCCTGGAAACGGATCTCAACGGGTTGCAGCCATGAGGCGTGGGCGTACCCAACAGTACCAACCTGGTACCATAACGGGCCAAGCCGGTTGGTCGGCTGGCCCTCAACTTGCGCCGCAATGGGTAAAACCATATCTTTCCAGAATTGAGTGACCATTTTGGAAGAAAGGGACGGTTCTGCATAGACCTGCATCGCACCGTGAACCACACGGCCCAATTCGAATCCACCGGCGGCAGATGCTGTCTTTTCAGGCAGGAGGGCAGCCGCGATGGCCATGCCGCTGATTTTCAGGAAATCTCTCCGGGAGAATGGATGTTGAACCCTGGATTGCTTCATCAATAATGTATGATAACCCAAGTTCCGACGTTTGAATACTCGAAGATCCAACTGGCCTCATTGGTCCTCATGTTCACACAGCCGTGGCTCATTGGGTTGCCGAAATTGTTGTGCCAGTAGGTGCCGTGAATTCCGTAGCCTTCGAAAAAATACATCGTATAGGGAACGTCTGTCAGGTGGTATCCTGGCCCGGACATGGTTGTGCTGTAAAGTTTGACATAGATCTGGTATTCCCCGATTACCGTGGGGGTGGCCCATGTGCCCGTCGAAACGGTGAAGGACTTTAGCAGTTGATCTCCCCGGTGGGCAAATAACTGCTGGGTGGAGAGGTTTACCTCGATCCAGAATTCATTCTCGCCCACCTGGGAAGGTCGCGATGAGAGATTGCCAGAGACTGCGGTCCTGGTGGGGCGGGCTGTGGCCGTGGGAGTATTGGTCGGCGTGGGCGTGGGTGTTGCGGTTGGAGTGGGGCTGGGTGTGAAGGTGGGGGTTGGAGAGGGTGTGATCGTGGGAGTATTTGTGAGAAGAAGGTTGCGCGCTGCCAGGCGAACAGGCTGGGTGGCACTGGGAAGCAGGTGGGCAGACGCGACATTGCTTCGCATGGCAGAGAAACTGCCCCATACTGTGATCGAAAAAATCACCAGGATGCTGATCAGGGAAAACCAGACTGCATAGGATGGCATCCTGCGGATGGTGTTGACCGGTTTGACTGCCTGGACGAATTTCCGGGAGACGCTTTTGCGGGACGGGGTTGCCGTTTCCCTGGGAACAGATCCTTCGGTTCTCAGGATTCCAGCCCTGGCGATCCTGCTGTCCGGGTTGATCTTCAGGGCAGTTTTAAAGTATTCAAGGCTGGCAGGCGGTTTTGAGAGGACCCCCAACAGCAGCCAGGGGAGTTCCTCCTCAGGAGCCAGTTGAGCAGCGATTCTGGCCCACCGGCGCGCAGAACTCACATCGCCGGCTTCTTTGGCTTTGCGAGCGTAATCAACCGCTTGCCGGTAGGTGAGCTGCGGTTGGCTCACGGCAATCCTTCATTGGGTGGGCTGGCATCTTCATTGCGGATATAGCAAAGAACGCCTTTGGCAATCCCTTCTGCGATCAGATCTGGTTGGTATTCGAGAATCTGGCGATCCAGGTTGAGGAATCCGGTCTCAATGATCACAGCCGCAGTGTCGCTGTGAATTTCGCTGAAGGCGTGATAGTTGGACATGTCATCCGTCACGCCGGAATGATAGGTCAGCTGGGTGGTCTCCTGGTAGCGGGAATAAACGCAGGAAACGAGACGGTTGGCCTTGTCTGGCCTGGCCGTTGCCAGTGCCGCAGCAACTTTGAATCCGGTCGCTTCAAGATTGTAGAACACACAAGAATCCGCATGAATGGAGACCAGGGCAAGGGCGCGATACCCCTCCAGGCGTTCATCATTTTCTTTCAACAGGTCGACATCGAAGCCTTCTTGTCTCAGGGCTTCCTGTACGCGGGTGGCCACTTCAAGATTTACCTTGAGCTCGTTGTACCCATCCGGGCAGACCGCGCCCACATCATCCGGACGACCCCAATGGCCGGCAACAATCCCGATCTTCGGGCGCGGCCGGTTGGTGGGAGTAGGGAAGAATTGGTTGCCTTCCTGGGCTGAAGGAGGGGAGAAGATGTCTTCGATCCCACCGCCCAGGTTGAAGGTGAGGCCAAGCGGGGTAAAACTGTTGAAGATAGTGGTGATTACCGCCGCGGTAAACAAGATGGTGAGTAAATGCCGGATAATCTGTACCCGTGGGCCTTGTTCTTCGGTGGGGATCTCGTTATCAGTCATACGTATTCTTTTACCTCATTATTTCTAAACGGCTGATGATTCCAAATTCAGTGTTCCCGGATGGATTTTTTGATGGTTGGTGTTTTTATATAGACTATTTTTATCTATAATTTACCATAGGTTGCCATTCCGCAAGTGGATTCTATTGTATGATTTGATAAACCACAATCGCAAATCGATAAATGGTTTCTCTTGAAGGAACTGGTATGTAAAATGTAAAGATGAACAATGCAAGAACATGACCAGCGTGATCGCTGATCGTTTTTGGGATTTGGTTTGTTGGCCGAATGCAAGGGTTGTGACTTCGTTGTTTGTATAGAGAGACCTGTCTGACTCCGTTGACTTGTGTCAAGTATCTGTATAATAGGATAGGGTTTGACAGGATGGCCGAGGGTATTGAAACTGGATCTTTTATGATTTCCTGTAGCTGCAAACATCATTCGAGGAGTTGAGATGAATTTTCCCAAGTTCGTGCTGCGTCTGATCTATGGCAAACGGCTGCCCACACTCGAAGGTGAGATAACCATCCCCGGGTTGACCAACCCAATTACGATCCACCGAGACGGCTATGGGGTCCCGTATATCCGGGCGAAGAGTGAGCAGGATGCCTTTTACGGCTTGGGTTTCTGCCAGGGACAGGACCGGGGATTTCAGCTTGAGATGCTCTTGCGGGTTACCCGCGGCACCCTGTCTGAAATGATCGGTGAGCGCGCGTTATCGATGGACCGCTTATCACGCCGGGTTGGTTTTTACCGGTCAGCCCAGGGACATGTCTCGCTGCTGGAAGAGGATAATCACCAGATCTATCAGGCGTTTGCTCAGGGAATTAATCATGGGATCAGGTATGGCTGCCCAAAACTCCCGCACGAATTCGCCCTGCTCAAAGCTGAACCAACTCCATGGACGGTTGCAGATGTACTGGCCGGCCTCAACTATATCGGGTTCGGTCTGTCATCCTGGACGGCGAAGCTCACCCGCCTGATTATCCTGGAAAATGAAGGGCCAGATGCTCTGAGAGCTTTGGATGATGATTATCCAGTCTGGAATCCAGTGTCCAACTCCCCCGGGAAAAAAGCGGGTAAGGCCTTGAACCGGCTGGACGAAGACCTGCACCGCCTGATGGGGTTCTTCGGCAGCGGGGCGTCGAATAACTGGGCCTTGACCTCGGCGCATACCAGCACCGGACGCCCTCTCTTTGCCAACGATCCACACCTGGCCCCTTCCCTGCCAGCGCCCTGGTACCTGGCACACCTGTATTTCCCGGGGTTAATCGTATGCGGTGCCTCGTTTGTTGGGGCGCCGAGCCTTCCGTCAGGATTCAATGAACACATGGCTTGGGGGATCACTGCCGGGTTAGTGGATAACATTGACATTTATTATGAAGAGCTTGGTGAGGATGGAGCGACCATCCGGCAGGGAGACCAGTTTATTCCCTGCGAGACCCTCACTGAAACTTACCAGATCAAAGGGAAACCCGCAGTCACAGAGAAGATCCTTATCACACCAAGAGGTCCGATCATTTCAGATGCACTCGACCCGATCTCGACGGTGATCTCGATGCGAGCAACCTGGATGACTCCCCGGCCGGTCAATATGCTGACCAGGATCCACCATGTCAAGACCTTTGATGAACTGGTTCAATCCGCCAAAGAGCTGTCTTTGTCGTCGCTCAATATGGTCTGCGCTTCTGCGGATGAGACGATCGGCTGGGTGCTGCTTGGAGAAGTTCCCCAGAGGAAAGAGGCCTGGGGGATCGTGCCATTGCCGGGCTGGGAGGAGCGATTTGACTGGCTGCCGGAATTCCTGCCTTTCGAGCAGATGCCGAAGGCGGTCAACCCTGAAACCGGTTTCATCGCTACGGCCAACAACCAGCCATTCGAGGAAGGGGCAGGTCCCTATTTGGGGCGAGATTGGCTGGATGGATACCGGGTATCACGCATCATCGAACTGCTGCAAGCCCGCTCGGATTGGAACCTGGACATGACCCGCAAGATGCAGATGGACCAGTTTGCCATTCCCTGGCGCCAGATCAGGGAGATTGTGCTGGGGGTTCCTGCGGATACGGAAGAAGCCCGGTTGGCGCTGGAACTGCTCTCAGGCTGGGATGGCGTAACGGCGGCCGATTCAGGGCCAGCCGCGGTGTATGAGTTTTTCATCATCGAGATGATCCAGCGGATGGCAAAAGCCAAAGCACCGAATTCAGCTGAATGGGTGATGGGCAAAGGTCACCACCCCCTGATGGCGCGGTCATTTTTTAGTGTGCGAGAAGTTAGCCACCTCGTGCGCCGCTTGCAGGAGCAGCCGGAAGGCTGGTTTGAAAACGGTTGGCAAACAGAGGTTGCAGCCGCGTTGGGTGCGGCGGTCCAGCGCCTGCAGGAGCATTTTAAAGCGCCACCGCAGGAATGGTCCTGGGGAGCTGTGCACCAGTTGGTGCTGCTGCATCCTATGGGGAGCCGCCCGCCACTGGATAAGATATTCAACCTGGGTCCGTTCCCCTATGGAGGTGACCACCAGACGATTTCCCAGGCTGGCCGGATGAGCACAGAATTTGGGTCGAAAGTCACCGGGATTGCCAACCTGCGGATGGCCGTCGATGTGGGAAACTGGCGGGAAAACTATTTTGTCCTGGCTGGCGGGCAGTCGGGCAACCCGTTTTCGCCACATTACGATGACCTGCTGCAGTTATGGCTGCGAGGTGAGGCTGTCACGTTGGCCTGGACGGGGCACACCATCAGCCGGGCAACCGAGCAACTCCTGGAATTGATCCCGGCTGATGGATGAGGAAAATGCTCCTGTTTTTATTGAGAGAGGACTTAGTTCGGTAGATTGCTACCCGAACACTGAAAACAACTCTACCTTTTTACTGCTTTTCGGCAATTTGCCAATAGTTGTAAATGTAATGGATATTGGCTTCTCTCCTCAAGCTGGTGATCAGTCCCTTGATTTGTGCTTCAACTATTTGGCTACTCACAGTTTCATTTGTGTCAGGATTTTCATCCTTGATTGAAATCAGGGCACTGATTAATTCAGTCTTGGTAAGCAGGTTTTTATTTTGGTTTTCTGGATTGTTCCAAACATCTAAAAGATCAGAGGCTTTTAAGATCCGTACTTTGGCTAATTTTTTGGTTAAGTCTGGCCCAGCGTAAAAGTGAAGCAAAGCTAAATCCACCCATGATATGATCCGCTGAGTATCAATCCTTGTTCGAGTCAAAAGATCAAGTAAGTTAACCGTTGCCAGATCATGAATACTATTAACATTTTCTTCAGACAATCTCTGTCGTACGAAAGGATCGATCGCCAACTCCTGTAGATCGTTTTTTGGCCAAAGTTTATCCATTCCTTCGCCGCTGATCAGGGCCTTGGTTCTATCCCATAAGGCACCAACAATCGGCATCGTGAACATCCCTAAGAAAAATCCGAAGGCTGCTTCACTGCTATTGTTTTCTAACCATGTTTCAGGAAGGGCTACTAAAAAAACCGTTGCGGCTACCCAGCCGGAAACGACGCGTTGTGTTGCGGTTACGAAAGTTTGAGGTTTCAAGTCAGAGCTATTGTAGCGACGAATGAGAATTTGGAGAGACCAAAAATATGACCCTAAAAAGGCAAAAGAAAATAAATTTGCATCGGCAGCGATATTATTTATGTATTGGACGAGTCCATCCTGGATCAAGGCTCCAAAACCATAAAAGTCGCCCCAATCGAATGATACAGTAGCCCCTCCCGTCATTGCCCTGGGAAAGAAAAATATTAACCACCCTAAGAAATAAAATGTCGTTAGCCATGCCAAGGGGATTGCATATGATCCTTCCCCATATAAGTCATCGAAGCGAAGACTAAATAGTTTTGCTACATCGTACTCGCTAGCATCTTTATTGTCACGCTCTTCAGTTTCGATTTTTTGAGTGAAATCAGCTGATAATTTGAGGAACCGATTGAAACCTAAATTTTCTATTTCAGCCCATAAGTCTCCTTTGATCCGGGAACGCTTACTCCCAGAAATGAGAGACAGGAACAGGGAGAAAGGGATAGATGCGAGCAACATAGCAAAAAAAACAATCAATATACTGACGATGATTGATTCAAACGTGATATCCCAAAGCCCCCATAATTCCAATGTGCTCTGACTATCCTGGGCCTCCGGATCTCTGCTTGAAATTTCACTGTTGATTGCGAAGACGATCAATGCAATACAACTAATGAATATAAGGCTACTGGTTAATATTACCCATACGATTGCCTTACGATTCTTTTTTTCAGGAGCTTTTTGGGTGACTTCAATTTGTTCAGACATTTTTTCTCCTACACCGAAATTTGGAATAAGCAAATAGCTATTTCTAACAATTTTTAATGGACACTGCTTTTTATGAAGCTTTGTTCTACGTATTTCTTAACAATAAAGTGGATTAAAAGTTTCTCATTGGTAACGACCAATATTGTGTGGAACTGTTGAATTCGGAAGATCTCTCATCTGATCTTGTTGAAAATGGTAAAAAAACCTGGAAAACTTTTTCATATGAACGCATAAAAGAGATTGAGAATCGCTTAAAACAGGAAAAGTCAAAAAAATTGTCAAGTATTTTAGAATTTCCAGATTCGACCCTGTAATAGGTTAGGAGGTGAGCATTCATGCAGCGGTTCATGGATGGCAATGAGGATGGGTCGTATAATTTTATAATCTTTGGCGGGGGGTTTTACGGCTCATAGGTTATCTTTACAAGGTCAGGCTGCAAATGGTATCATCTTGACTGGTGCGATCGCCAGCCGGACAGCCCGGTTGTTTCCTGCAATTTAACCAAAATTTCTTCAGTAAAGGAACCAGACCGTTATGCCATTGCTCACGACTCCAGAGATCATGATTGATGAAGATGCTGTCCTGCGCGGCCAGGGGGCAGATCCTCAAATCCTCCGGCAGCGAAATTCAAGACTGCTGGAGGTTTCCAGGCGCGCCCTTGAAGAGGGATTGGCATTTTTGGAACCGCGGGTGTTATACCAAAAGCTGAAGGTGGAGGCTGTTCAGCACGAGCGCGTGGTGCTGGAAAATGGGAAAAAGTTATCCGGCTCGCTGATCACCAATCATCTCGGCCCGGCCGAGTATGTGGTTCTGCTGTTGTGCACGGTGGGACACGGGGCCGATGAGTATATTTCTGCTGTGATGGAAGAAGATGTGCTCCTGGGCCTGGCGATGGATGGGGTCGGCTCGGCGGCGGTGGAAGCCCTGGCGAATGCCGCCTGTAAGCATTTTGAAGACCTGGCTGCTGAAGAAGGCTGCCAATCTTCGATTCCGCTCAGCCCGGGGATGCTGGGATGGGATGTGGGCAGGGGGCAGCCAGAGATTTTTTCAATCCTGGATGCGGCTCAAATTGGGGTGCACCTGTCGGATCAGGCGATCATGACACCGCGGAAATCCCTGAGCATGGTGCTTGGATTTGGCACAGAGATGAAACTGGCTGGGAAGACCTGCGATTTTTGCGCGATGAAAGAAACCTGCCGTTATAAAGACCATTATGAAGAAGCTCACGCATAATCTGTAAAACTTTGAAACTGAAAAACCGTCCCCCAGATGTTGACCAGATTTCGAGGAGGAAATGACGATGACAATGCCCCTTGACCAACTGATGGATGATGAATGGCAAGCCCAATTAAAAGCGGACCCTTTCCTAGCCACATCTCTTGGGGAAAGAGATTTCAACCATTTGCTCCCCGAGATGTCTGAATCGGCGTTTGCCGAACGACTGACGGAATTAAGGGAGTTCAAAGCGCGCTGGCAGAAAATCAAAGCAGATGACCTCTCTGAAGAGGATCGCCTGAATTACGATCTTTTTGGGATCATGCTCGACAATAAGATCGGTGAAATCGAATTTCATGAATACCGCATGCCGATCGACAAGACCAATGGTTTTCATGCATATGCCCCCTATTATTTTGCCACTCAGCTCCCAGCCAAAACAGTCGATGACTATGAAAACCTGATTGCCCGGTTAGAGGCCTTGCCTCAATATGTTGCCGGGGCGATCGAGGTGATGCGCGCCGGGCTGGACTATGGCCAAATTCCTTCCAATGTTACCCAGGACGGTGTAGTGGAACAGATGCAGGCTCAAATCTTGGATGATCCGGCTGCCAGCCTGTTTTTCCAGCCTTTCACCAAAATCCCGAAAACCATCGGTGAGCAAGACCAGTCCCGGCTGGCAAAAGCGGGGGAAGCAGCCGTGCGCCAGGCGGTGATACCCGCGTACAAGGCGCTTTCTGCCTTTTATCAGCAAGAGTATGCGCCGAAGGTCAAGAGCGAGATCGGGGCCGCAAACCTGCCCGATGGTCTGACTTACTACCAGTTCTGCCTGAAGCGGGAAACCACGCTTGACCTGACGGCAGAAGAGATCCACCAGATCGGACTGGAGGAAGTGGCCCGGATCCGGGCTGAGATGGATGAAGCCATCGTGGTGAGCGGTTTTGACGGGGGCCGGCAGGCATTTGTGGAATATCTGCGGTCGGACCCAAAGTTTTACCCAGAGACCGCTGAACAATTCCTGAGAGAAGCCGCTTATATCGTCAAAAAGATGGAAGGGCAGCTGCCGGCACTGTTCAAGACCTTGCCGCGCATGACGTACGGCGTGGTGCCGATGCCGGAAGAGGTTGCCCCGGGGAATACGACCGCACGCTATTCCCCGCCGAGTATGGATGGGACGCGGGCCGGGGAATATTGGGTGAATACCTATGACCTGAAAAGCCGCCCCCTGTATGAACTGGAGGCGCTGTCTTTGCACGAGGCCGTGCCAGGACACCACCTGCAGATTGCCCTGCAGTTTGAACTGGGCGACCTGCCGAACTTCCGCCGCTACGGGTTTTTTAATGCGTATATTGAAGGCTGGGCGCTGTACTCTGAACGGTTGGGACTGGAGACCGGATTTTACCAGGACCCGTACAGCAATTTTGGGCGGTTGAGCTTTGAGATGTGGCGGGCATGCCGGTTGGTGGTCGATCCCGGGATGCATGCCCTGGGCTGGACGCGCCAGCAGGCGATCGATTTCATGGCCGATAACACTGCCCTGACGATGCTCAATATTCAGAGCGAGGTCGACCGCTATATCAGCTGGCCGGGGCAGGCGGTCTCCTACAAGATCGGTGAGATCAAAATCCGTGAACTGCGGGCAAAGGCGGAACAAGCCCTGGGCAGCCAGTTTGATGTGCGGGAATTCCACGACCGGATCTTATTGAGCGGTCCGATCCCATTATCTGTGTTAGAGCAGCGAATAACCGATTGGATTGCAGAACAGCAGCGAAAATAATCGGTCGTGTTCCATGCTGTAGGCTGCAAATTGACAGGTTTTGGAGGACTCATATCGCTTGACAAGTGTTCTACAATAGGGTATTGTTAGACCTGTTTTTACTAATTACCCCAGCAGTCTCTGCCGCTGTTATCTTTGAGCAATCGCTCGAACCCCCTGACATCCGCTCGACTTCTGAAAAAGGAATATACATCAATGAACTTTGAACAGTTCAATCTTGATTCCCGTCTAATGAACGGAATCCGTAATGCTGGCTACGAGAAGCCAACCCCGATCCAAGAATCGGCGATCCCATTGGCCCTTACTGGATCAGACCTGATTGGTACTGCCCAAACCGGCACCGGAAAAACCGCTGCCTTTGTACTGCCAATCTTGCATAAATTACTAAAGGGACCGCGCAATCAAACCCGCGCCTTAATCATCACGCCTACTCGCGAACTGGCCGAACAGATCCACCAAACCATTTTTGATTTAGCAAAAGGCACAAACCTCAGGAGTGTGGCGATTTATGGGGGGGTTGGAGCACAACCCCAAATTAATGCTCTTCGACGGGGTGTGGAGATTATAGTGGCCTGCCCGGGCCGTTTGCTGGACCATATGCAGAATCATCATGCCAGACTCGATGCGATTGAAGTCCTGGTATTGGATGAGGCGGACAGGATGCTGGATATGGGCTTTCTGCCCGATATCAAACGGATACTCAAGCAGTTGCCCAAACAGCGACAAACCATGCTGTTTTCAGCCACCTTTCCTAACGAGATTGAGCGGTTGGCAAACCAGACCCTTAATCAACCCCAACGAATTTCAATTGGAATTACTCGACCTGCTCACACAGTTTCCCAAATCTTATATCCTGTTCCACAGCACCTGAAAAAAAGCCTGTTATTTAGGTTGCTTGAAGAGACCAGCACCGAGTCTGTATTGATATTCACCAGGACAAAACACCGTGCCCAGCGTCTGGCCAAACAACTTAACCAAAACGGTTTCACTGCTACCAGCCTGCACGGAAACCGGAGCCAAAATCAGCGTACCTCAGCTTTGAAAGGTTTCAAAAAAGGGAATTTCGAGATTATGGTTGCGACAGATATCGCTGCGCGTGGACTCGATATTGAGAGTATTTCACATGTGATTAACTTTGATATGCCCGATACACCTGATGCTTACATTCATCGGATTGGACGTACTGGTAGAGCCAAACGTTCGGGTGATGCTTTTACATTGAATACACCTGATGACCGTGATTTGGTACGAAAAATTGAAAAAATCTTGGGGCACAAACTTTCGCAGAAAATTATGAATGATTTTGATTACACAGTAGCCAAACAGGTACCTGTGCAGCCCCATCGGTCACGAATTCAAAAGCCAGGAAAAAGAAAAAAGGGAAGAAAAACTGTTTCGAGCAGATAAGTGATGAGGTGACTCCCGAAAACCAGATGCAACCCTGATTTTTCTCCATAATTTTACAGTTGGACGATATTCAGTTACCTGAATTGCTTGAGTTCATCTGACACTCGTGACATTCAGAATAGCTTCTAACAATTGGTAGAAGCTATTTTTAGATCAGAGAATAATTCGGAGCCAGTTAGAAGGAAATTGTTTGGGCCAAATCGCCGATCTTAAGCATACACAGTGCGTCCTTTTATCAAAAAAAGCACCCAGAAATGGATGCTTTTTTGTCGGGGCGAAGAGTCTGACAATCTCGCTGCGCTCGATTGTTGGGAGAAAGAGTTCCGCAATGTGTTGAAAGATCAGGTTAGGAATTATCTCAGGTGGGATGGTTCCAGTGGGTAATTCTCTTTCTCCAGACCAACCTTCTGATTAACAAAAAAAGCACCCAGAAATGGATGCTTTTTCTGTCGGGGCGAGGAGTCTGACAATCTCGCTGCGCTCGATTGTTGGGAGAATTGTCAAGCAATTCTCCACGCGTATCATCATTGATTCCCGACAAAAAATACACCACTTGAGGGTGGTGTATTTTCTGTCGGGGCGAGAGGATTTGAACCTCCGACCCCCGCGTCCCAAACGCGGTGCGCTGACCGGGCTGCGCTACGCCCCGAATGCCTAGGGAGTATAAACCACACCAGAGATAAAATCAAGTTATTAGGTGGTATGGACGCTTCCACCCACATCTGTTTTTCTCACCTGGAAATTTGGTAGCAGGATAGATAGTTGTAATTTTCACGAATTAATCTTAACCTCCTCGCAATTCTCAGGATTTGCGGTAAAATTGGTGGGATTTGTTGCAAACATTAATTTACAGCCATTATTTTACTTACTCGGAGGTTTTAAACCATGACAGAAAAATGGGTATATTTATTCAAAGACGTAGATCAAGCGGAAAAAGATGCCGGTTCGTGGGCAGGTGTCCGCTCTTTGCTCGGCGGAAAAGGTGCCAACCTGGGTGAAATGACCCGGATCGGTGTGCCTGTCCCGCCGGGATTTACGGTCAGCACGCGCGCCTGCAACGCCTACCTGGCTGCCGGAATGACCTTCCCGCAAGGCATGTGGGAGCAGGAACTGGAAGCGATGCGGCAAGTGGAAGCACTCACCGGCAAAAAATTCGGTGATCCCGAAAACCCGCTGCTGGTTTCCTGCCGCTCTGGTGCGGTGTTCTCGATGCCGGGGATGATGGACACGGTCCTCAACATCGGCCTGAACGATGAGACTGCCGGCCGGATGGTCGAGCTGACCGATGATCCGCGCTTTGTGTACGATGCATACCGCCGGCTGGTGCACATGTTCGGTTCGGTGGTGCTGAATATTGATGATGAAGAGTTTGAAGAGCCCCTCGACAAATATAAAGAGGAAAAAGGCTACAAGCTGGACACGGAAATGAATGCTGACGATTGGAAAGCACTCACCGAAACCTATAAAGAGGTGGTGAAGGAGCAGTGGGGTAAGGACTTCCCTCAGGACCCCAACGAGCAGCTCAAGCTGGCGACTGAGGCGGTCTTCAAATCCTGGAACGGCAAGCGCGCCATCGATTACCGCAATGCGGCTGGGATTGCCCATGACCTGGGCACAGGCGTGAACATCCAGACAATGGTGTTCGGCAATATGGACCAATCCGGAACCGGTGTGGCGTTTACCCGCAACCCGTCCAACGGTGACCCGAAAGTGTGGGGCGAGTACCTGATGAACGCCCAGGGCGAAGACGTGGTGGCCGGCATCCGCAATGCCAAAGATGTCAATGAGATGAAAAATGAGCTTCCCGAAGCCTATGCGGAGTTCATTGAAGTATGTGAGAAGCTGGAAAAGCATTACCGCGAGATGCAGGATGTCGAGTTTACAGTAGAGAACCGCAAGCTGTGGATGCTGCAGACCCGTGACGGCAAGCGGACCGCCAAAGCAGCGGTGACCATCGCGGTTGACTTTGCCAATGAAGGGCTGATCAGCAAGGAAGAAGCCGTCAAGCGCATCAAACCTGAACAGGTCGATACCCTGCTGCACCCGCAATTTATCCTGGAAGAAAAGCGATCCGCAGAAGCTGCCGGCAAGATGTTTGCGACCGGTGTGAACGCTTCTCCGGGAGCCGCTGTCGGCCGGGTTTATTTCGACGCTGATACCGCTGAAGAGAAAGCCAAAGAGGAAGGCCAGGATGTGATCATGGTGCGGCCGTTCACCAAGCCGGATGATGTCCACGGGATGCTCGCCTCGAAAGGTATTCTGACCAGCGAGGGCGGCGCAACCTCCCACGCCGCTGTGGTTGCCCGACAGTTCGGGATTCCGTGTGTTGTCGGCGCTTCCGCTGTCCGTATCGATATGGAAAAACGCCAGTTCACTGCTGGAGAGATTGTGGTGAAAGAAGGAGATTACATCTCGGTTGATGGCGCCAGCGGTGAGGTGTTCCTGGGCAAGATTGATTCAGTCTCCCCGTCCCTGGAAGAGCAGACCGATCTGCTGACCCTGCTGGATTGGGCGGATGAAATTTCTGCCACCCCCGGGATCCGGACCGCTCCGGAAGGCTGGCCGACCAGCGGCTTGCAGGTTTGGGCGAATGCTGACTATCCAGACGATGCCCGCCGGGCGCGCAGCTACGGGGCCAAAGGGATCGGCCTATGCCGGACCGAGCACATGTTCTTCGAGCCGGAGCGCTTGCCGATCGTCCAGTCGATGATCCTGGCAGACAACTCGGAAGTACGCCAGAAAGCACTCGACGAACTGCTGCCCTTCCAGCGCGCGGACTTTGACGGTCTGTTTGAAGCAATGACCGGCCTGCCGGTGATCATCCGCCTGATTGACCCGCCGCTGCACGAGTTTATGCCGGATGAACACGAACTGCTCGAGCAGGTGATCGAGAACCGGCTGAAAGGCCAGCAGGATGCTGAGAAAGAAGAATTGCTGGCGAACGTCCAGGCGATGCACGAAAGCAACCCAATGATGGGTCTGCGCGGGATCCGCCTGAGCGTGATGATGCCGGAAATCGTCGGGATGCAGGTGCGGGCGATCTTTGAAGCAGCCGCGGATGTCAAACTGCGCGGTTTCGAGCCGAAACCCGAAGTGATGATCCCGCTGACCGGCCACGTGAACGAGCTCAAGCTGATCCAGCCGATGCTGGAACAGATCGCCACGTCGGTGATGGAAGAAAAAGGCGTGACGTTCGAATATAAGTTCGGCACGATGATCGAAATTCCGCGCGCCGGCCTGACTGCCGACCAGGTTGCCGGAGAGGCAGAGTTCTTCTCTTTTGGTACCAACGACCTGACCCAGTTCACCTTTGGGTACAGCCGTGATGATGCAGAGCGCAACTTCCTGGTCAAATATGTGGAAGATGGCATTCTGCCGAAGAACCCTTTCCAGACGATCGACCGGGATGGTGTCGGCCAGTTGATGAAGATCACCGTTGAAAAAGGCCGCAGCACCCGGTTAGACCTGGAATGCGGTATCTGCGGTGAGCATGGTGGAGATCCCAATTCAATTGAATGGTGCCACCTGATCGGCCTGAACTACGTGAGCTGTTCGCCATTCCGCGTGCCGATTGCGCGACTGGCCGCCGCCCACGCAGCCCTGGACCACAAAGCATAATTTGTTCAATTAACCACAACGATCCCAGGGATGAAGGTTTTGTCCCTGGGATTTTTTATACGCTATGGCTGAATACCAGGCACTATTCTTCAAAAGTTTTCTGATCGGCTTTACCGCTGCGGCGACGCTGGGACCGATTGCCCTGGTGACCATCCAGCGTACCCTCCGGCAAGGCAGGGGGGTGGGGCTGGCGACCGGTGTTGGCGTGGCGCTGGCCGATGGCATCTATGGGCTGGTTGGGGCAGTGGGTCTGAATGCGCTGACCCAATTTCTGTTGGAGT
>DATHZS010000081.1:0-10877 GCA_035458505.1 Anaerolineales bacterium
AAAGAACCCCTCAATACTGAGGGGTTCTTTGTGTGGGCGGTATTGGACTCGAACCAACGACCTTTGCGATGTCAACGCAACGCTCTAACCAGCTGAGCTAACCGCCCGCGGGTGGGTATTATACTCTGACAGGATTTAAAAAGCAAGAAAACTAGCCCCATCACGGGCCTGCCAGCACCACCGGAATCCAGGTCGTCGGGTTGGTCAGGTCCCGGGTCTCCGAGATCGAGATCACCGTTTGCTGCTCGTTCTTGCCGATCGTATCATTATCCGACACCGAGAGCAGCATCCCGAAGGTCATCCCGGCGGTCGGGGTCAGGCCGAGCTCCTGCCAGGCGACGGCAATCTCTACCATATAGCCGTCATCCGTCAGGCGACCCTGCACCCGTGCAGACGGCATCAGGCCTTCCCGGTCCGTCGGGGCCCACAGATACGCCACGGGAACGGGGATATCTTCCAGGTTTCCGGGCGAAAATCCGAGCTGGTAATCATCCGCGCTCAGTTCCTGGCTGTCCGGGTCGCCGTTCCGGTCCATATCCAGCAGCAGCTCGATGCTGTCTCCCTGGAAGAGCCGGTCATCCGTGGCGGTCTGCACAAAACGGCTGTCCCGCACCAGCACGCCGATGTACAGGTACTGGGTATCCCAGCCGAGCTTAAATTCCCCGAACAGGTCAATCTGGTTGGCATAAAACTCCGGCCCAAACACGATCTTATCGATTGCATAGATCACGCCCGGCCAGTCTCCAATATCGCCATCGATCGTCGGTGCAGCCGCCAGGTACTCGATCCCCCACTGTGCATTATCGCCACCAGCCGGGGGAATACTGACCGGAGAGACAGTCTGGGTCACGATGAGAGCATTTCCTGTGGAGGATTCCTGGGTTTCTTCTGTGATTTCAGGTGTTGGGGTGGCAGCAAGTGGAGTTTCAGTCGCCTGCACCGCCGGTGTCTCGGTGGCCTGGGGAGCAGGTTGTGTCTCGCTGGCGGGTTCCTCGGGGGGGCTGTCTGCCACTGGTGTATCTACTGCCAGCGACATGGCAGTCTCCGTTTGCTGCGGAAAGAGATCGATCTCGGTGGCCTGAGGTGCTTCGGTTGGAGTCACCGACCGGGTGCACGCACTCATGACGAACAGCAAGCCAAGTATAATCCCAACAACTACCTGTTTACGTGAAACCTGATCCATGATTACTCCTCCATCATTCTCGTCAACATCACCATCACCGATGGATTCATTATAACCCTGGCGGGATGAATTGTCAGAAAAAAACTCGCCTGAGAAAGTCTCTAGCACCTCCGTGGAGAATTTTCTCTCCTTGTCAAACATTCTGGCTTGCGGTATGCTAGTGTCCAACGGGAGTGGATGAGTCCCGGTGGGCTCCCCGGTCTTCAAAACCGTTGGCGGGTCGCGTTGCGGGCCGCGGTGGGTTCGACTCCCATGCACTCCCGCCTATCCAGAATCAGCAATGTCAGAAGAAACTACCATGCAAACGACGACAGAACATCAGGAGATCATCACTTCCCTGGTCAACCGGGTGATGGCCGTGACCTCGATCACGATTGGTGACAGCACGCAAAATATCCTGGCCAGCTATCACGGCCAGCTGCGTAAAGACTCGGAGCAAGCCTACGATCAGTTGGCTCAAGCCCTGCTCCCATACAAGGTCACCCCGTTGTTCCGCGAAGATCAGGACCAGCATCAGATCATCCTGATGGAGGGTGTGGTCAATCCTTCCCCCTCCAACCCCTGGATCAACCTGATTTTATTCATCCTGACGGTGTTCAGCGTGCTGTTCGCCGGAACCCTGTACAGCTACGAAGGCCCTGTTCCTCAAAGCGAAACGGAACTGATTTCCACCCTGCTGCGCAACCTCGATCAGGGCATTCCGTTTGGCGCCAGCATCCTGGCGATTTTACTCGCCCACGAGTTTGGTCATTACCTGGCAGCCCGCTATCACAAATCGGCGGTCACGCTGCCTTATTTTATTCCTTTCCCGCTCAGCTATTTCGGCACCATGGGTGCTTTCATTCAGCTCAAAGCACCGCCTAAAAACCGGCGAATCCTGCATGATATTGGCGTCGCTGGCCCACTGGCGGGCCTGGTGGTGACGATCCCGATCTTGTTGATTGGGTTGTATCTCTCCCCCGTGGAGGTCATCGACCCGGTCATCCCCGCAGGAAGCGGCTTTATGCTGGAGGGGAATTCAATCTTTTATTTGCTGGCGAAATATGTCATTCATGGGGAACTGCTGCCCGCCCCGCAGAGCTATGATGGGCTTTCCCCGGCGCTCTATTGGCTCCGCTACCTGTTTACCGGCCAGCCTGTTCCCCTTGGCGGCCGGGATGTGATGATGCACCCCATGGCCTGGGCTGGTTGGGCCGGACTCTTGGTGACGGCACTCAACCTGATCCCGGTCGGCCAGCTGGATGGCGGTCATGCCTTGTATGTGCTCTTAGGACGCAATGCCAGGCGCTCCCTACCGATCATCCTGATCACGCTCACCTTGCTCGGCCTGGTCTGGTCTGGCTGGTGGCTCTGGGTCTTGCTGATCTTCTTCCTGGGGCAGCGGCATGCAGAACCCCTGGATCAGATTACCAGGCTGGACCCTCGGCGCAGGATGATTGCGATTGTCGTGTTAGTGATTTTTGTCCTGATCTTTACCCCGATCCCACTGCAGCAGTTCACGGGCGGGTAACACGGCAGATCTTGGGCTCCACCATCCGGGTTACAAAATAGGCCTGGAGCAGGGTTCGGATAGTTCAAAAAGGTTTAATAGCCCAAAAGAAATTTTGTTCTATTGTTTCTTCCCTTCATAATTGTTATACTAGTGAAGAGGCGCGACCCAAACTGTATTAATTTAATTTAACTGCAATTTTCCATAGGGGAAGGCCTTCGTCCTGACTACTTATCTGCAAGGCAAGGTACATGCGATTGTCATTTTTTCGATTACTAATGCTGCTGATGCTCGCGATCCTCTTAACGATCGCGGGTTCGGCATGTGGTATTAGCAGGTCCTCCTTGCCCGAAGATCTCCCTCCGGGAACCTATCTTCCTGATCCCATCTTTGAGCAATTCTACGAAAAAAACGGCGGGTTTGATTTCTTTGGATATGCGATCAGCACGATCTTCAGTGACGAAACCGGACATAAATACCAATACTTCGAAACGGTGCTGATGGTGTATGATCCGATCCGGGAATGGATCAGTTTTGAAGATCTCGGCAGCCAGCTGGGCTTGCGCAATTTGCCAGTTCCGGCGTGGTCTGGTGACTCTTTAGACCAGGGCCTCCTGGTTGGGGGATTACAAATTCACCCGGCCTTCGTACCGATGTATCTTCAGTTAGGTCCAGAACTTGTTGGTGACCCGATCACCGAGCCATATTTCAATCTTAGCCGCAATCATGTCGAACAGCATTTCCAGAACCTGGGCTTATATTTCTTCATCGAAGACCCTGAGAAAACGGTTGGACTGCTGGAGTATGGCTGGCTGGATTGTGGCGGGTGTCGTCCGCAGTATTACCTGGGAGATCGATCCGGGATCATCCAGGCCCCGCTGAAAGATGCTTCGTTCTACTCGTTGATGGAAGAAAAACAAATTTCTATTTCCCTGGCGGGGGAAGTTGTCCGTGGGCCGGCCTCGCTGGCAGATGGGACAACAGATTTGGTTTTCAAGCATCTGGTTTTGTATAAAAATCAGAATGGTGAGATGAAGATCCGGCCGGTTCCGGTGCTGTTGGGTTTGCAGGAAGAATTTTTGTACAGCCCGTTAGTCATCAACGGAATGGTCTTCTATGAATATCAGGATGGCGTCGGGCATAATTTGCTTGCCCTGTTTGATGAATTTGTTCGCCAGAATGGGGGATACGAGGTTTCCGGGAAGCCAATTACGGAAATTATCCCGATGAATCAGGAAACCATGCAGATTCGCCAGTGTTTTGAGAATTATTGCCTGGATTATCTTCCCAACGCAGCGATGGCCAAAATACGCCCCACACCATTGGGGGATTTGTATCTGGACAGGGTGGCTCCCTCGTATGTAACCCCGCTTGAAACGGTAGATAGCTCCGACAAGCAATACACGACTCAACCACGCAATAAGAGCCCTTTCACCTTGATCGGATGGGAAAACCACACGGTGGTCAATTCTGAAACCCCTCAAACCATTTTTGTCATGGTTTCTCTTCAAAATACACCACAGCCAAATAAAGAAATGGTGTTGATGATTACGTACCCTGACGGCGCAAAATCAACCATAAAGATGCCTGCTACCGACGAAGATGGGCTCACCAGCGTGACCCTGGAACCAATTGCCGGGCAAAATGGCGAATTGGTCATCTATGAAGCCTGCCTGCAAATTGACAGAGCGGAGTCTGCCTGTGTCCAGCAGAGCTTCCTGATTTGGGGAAACCCATAAACGAGATTATCGTTTAAATATATTAAGATTGTATGGAAATGAAGATCTGCGCAGCGATCAGGCTGCGTTTTTTAATTTTGGGGAACCTGTAACTTTCGGTTATGGGTTGCTGGTTTTTATTTCGCTCAGCACCTCAACTGCTTCGATCGGCTTGCCCAGGCTGAACACTTCCAGGCTGAAAGTCAGCGTCCCTTCAATCTGCTCAGATGAAGCCTCCCACCGGCGCACCCCAACCACCGCGCCATCAGCATCGTACCCAATCGCCAGAACCCAGGCATATTCCACCCCGAGGGCTCTGCCTTCTGCATCCACCGGAGCAGAGAAGTTCAGGCTGCCGCTGATCTGGTAGCCGAGTGGGTTATCTTCCAACGGTACGGTCTGGAGGTTCTGGATGTCCCCTGCTTGATAGCGGATCTCAGCCTGGTTGGCTTCTACCGCACTGGTTAATTGCCCCTGAACGGTACTCCATGCTGGAACAGGGGGTGCAAAATAAGCCGCCATCGGCATCGATCTGCCCGGAGCCAGCAGGTTCAGCAGGCTGTGTGCCGGTTGGCTGGCGGATTCTTCTCCGGCATTGTCTAACAGGCGGATCACGCCAGCGATATTTTCAGCTGGCACATCCAGCTGGTTGGTCACAGACCAATAGCACCACAGCCCGCCAGAGCTGACTGGAGAACAGTTTACTTCCCCGGTTTGTAATGGGAGAAGTTCCGGCACAGCTTGCCCCTCGCTGCCGGCATCGCCGTTCTCGTCTTGGGGGAGTGGGATGATGAGCTGTGTCCCGACTGAAAGAAAATTCGGATTGACCTCGGGATTTGCCAGCGATAGCTCATCATAGGTGATGCCAAAATAGATCGCAATCCCGATCATGGTATCCCCGGCAACGATGGTGTACATGTACGGTGTTGGCGTGGGAAGGGGAGGCAGGGTGGGCGTAGGTGCCTGCGTGGTGGTCGGAGCAGCGGTCTGCAATGGGGTCTGGGTGTAAAATGGTCTGATCGCTGGGGTTTGGGTGTTGGTGGTGGGCAGGAGAGTTTCTTGTGGAGTGGCATTGCAGCCAACCAGCAGCATCAGGCAGAGGCTCGCGATCAGGAGCGTAAGTGATTTTTTAAACACGCCGAGATTATACCAGCACTTGCCGCACTGCTGGTTGTGTAATTTTTCCAGGGACTTCTCTTTCCATAATGCACGAGTGGAACCTGATTATCACAGGGGGAATCACCGGGGCTCCTTCGCTTGTCCGAAAAATGATGCTATGCTAAACTGCTTTTACATGCAAAGGTGATTCATGTCCGAAGACCGTATCCTGCAGGAAGCCATAAATGCCATCCAAAAAGGGCAGCGCGCTCGAGCCCGCGACCTGCTTACCCGGTTGTTAAGACAGGACCAGGGCCGGGTGGATTGTTGGCTGTACATGAGTGCCGTGATGGATACGCCTAAAGAGCGCATCTTTTGTCTTGAGAATGTCCTTAAATACGATCCTGACAATCAAACCGCTGCCAATGGGCTGGTTTTGCTGGGGGCGATGCAACCAGACGAGCAGCTGGTTCCGGCCAGGCCGGTCAACGAACGCAAAAAACAAGACTCAGAGATCTTTGATGCCCAGGGCGAAGCCCACCGGGTCGGTAAAAAGAATTTCACTAAAATTCCCGCCGGGCAGCTGGCCACGCTGATTGTCACCGGTGTGGTTGGGTTTGCCCTGATCTTTGTTGGTATTTTCGGTAACCCGTTCTATCGCGGCGGGGCGAATGCTGCTGGGTCCGGACAACCAACAGCAACTGTCAGGCCGCTGGGGTTTACAGGGCCGACCAGCACAACCATCCCAACCAAAACTCCGCAAGGCGGCGTACCCACATTGGACCCCTCAAAACCAACCGCCCTGGCCTTTCGTTTAGATGGCACTTACACACCCACTCCACAATATGTCGATACCCCGCATCCCAATAATGAGGCCTACCAGGCGGGTATTCGCAGCCTGAATGCCGGGAATTATGGGCAGGCGGTTGCGCTCTTTGAGCAGGCCCTGGACCAGTTGGATGAAACGGATGATGACCTCGATATTCGTTACTACATCGGTTTGGCTTTGCTCTTCAGCGGCGAACTGGAAGATGCCAGGAGAGAATTCGACCTGATCCTGCAGGAAGACCGGTTGTTTGCCCCGGCATATCTTGGCAGAGCCAGGGCCAGGTTGGCGATGAACCCGAACTTAAATGTCGCTGAAGATATTTATAAAGCGATTGGGATTGATTCCGAATATGTCGAAGCCTACCTGATGATGGCAGAGTTCCGGCTGGCACGCGGCGAGCCGGAAGAAGCCATGCCGTTCATCGAACTGCTCCTGGAATTCGCACCGGATAACGCCCTGGGTCTCCATTACCTGGCACAAGCATATTTGGAACTCGGCCAGCTGGAGGATGCCCTGGAGCCTGCCCAGCAAGCCCATCAGCAGGACATCATGCTGGTGGACAATTACCTCACCCTCGGCTGGGCTTTGGTCGTCAACGGCCAGCCTAAAGCGGGCTATGGGTACCTGGACCTCTTCCTGCGCTATGACGAGAACAAAGAAAACCCGATGGCGCTGTATATGTTCGGGCGAGCCAACCAGGCCTATGGAAACCATGCCGAAGCGATTGCCAATTTCGAGAAAGCCTATTCCATTCAACGCTCGCTCTACGAGATGAGCCATTACTGGGCGGTGTCTCTGGTGGCTGAAGGGGAATATGAACTGGCATTGGAACGCGTGCAGGTCCCGATCGAGCGGATCTCGGAATGGTTTGAACCTTACCTGGTCCAGGCGCAGGCCTATTATTATCTTGAAGAATATGCCGATGCCAAAGAATCGATTGAAGCGGGAGCGGAGTTTGCAGATGAGCCCGATCAATCGGCTGAATTGTATTACTGGCGCGGGATGATCTATGAGGAACTTGGCTATCCGGAGATTGCCAAAGACAACTGGACTGCATTGATCGAGATGGATCCAGAAGATGTGCCTCCGGATTACCTGCTGGAAGCCCAGTTGCACTTGCCCGCGGGTGAACCCGCGGCCACTCCCACACCACCTGAACCTACTCCGACCCGCGTGGCGACCAATACCCCTTCTTCATAATCTTGGCCAGCTTTTCCAGCATGCTTGAAGCGTGAATCTGCACGGTTTTGGATTTTTTCTGGTTTCTTTCCGGAAAGTATGAAAGCGCATACCACTTCATAGCCTTGTCAAGGAGTTGCAAGCGCGCTATAATCCAACGTTGCGTTTAACCATTGTTTAAGGTAATAGTGATGCCAGTTTATACATATCATTGCGATCATTGTGAAGCTGAGTTCGAAAAATATCAATCTTTTTCAGAGGAATCGCTCAAGAGCTGCCCTGAATGCGGACAAGAGACTTTACGCAAGATCTATTCTCCAGCTTTGGTGGTGTTCAAGGGGTCAGGTTTCTATGTGACCGATACGAAATCCTCCAGTGCTACGTTGTCTTCAAATAATAATAAAGATCATGCCGGCCAGGATAAATCCGACGGAGCGGAAAAGAAAGAAGACAAAAAGACCGAAACAAAGTCCGAGAATAAAGCGCCATCGAAGGAAAAAGAGAAGAAATAGCACGGTGCGCTCGCGGAAACGGTCCCCCCATGATAGGGGGATTTGTTTTTTAATCTCTTCGTGGAACCATTGGATTCATAGTGAGAGCACCAGGGGCAGAGCGTGACACGCTGATAGATTCCAGTCTTCGTTTATGGTCGCCAGAATATCAAAATCTTCGTATAATGTTATCTAATCTGGCCAAGCGAACTTTGAGCGAAAAAGGAGCAAGATATGCATCCAATCCCAGGGGAATGTCCGGTATGTAGTGGAGAACTGGTTGTCACCAGCCTTTCCTGCCGTGAGTGTGAAACGGTCATCCAGGGCCGGTTTATTGCGGGACCCTTTGCCAATCTGACTGCCGATCAGCTGGTCTTCCTTGAGGTCTTTATCAAAAATGAAGGCAAGATTACCCATATGGAAAAAGATTTGGGATTATCTTATCCAACGATTCGTAACCGGCTGCATGAAATTATCCGGACATTGGGGTATGAGCCAGGCAAGGAAGACGCCGCCGCCCTTTCCGAAGAAAACCGGCGCAAGATCCTGGAAGACTTGAACGAGGGACGCATTACCTCCGAAGAAGCGATGGAAATGCTAAGCCAGAATTAAACCACCCCTGATATGAAACAAACAGCCCGAAGGTACTCCTTCGGGCTCTATTTTATAAAGCAATAGAGCGCATCCGAACGGATGCGCTCTTTAACTCCCTGAAAGCCCAAACAAGAGATCCCACACACAAACCAAACCATTTCCACTTACAAAGAGCAACACTCTCAACAGCGGCTTCCAGGGTAGCTGGCTTTGTTAATGTCATAGTAGCATAAGAAATAGCGGGTTGCTATCATAGATACTATGATGATTGTCCAAAGCTGAAGGCTGGTAGTGAGATGGATTATGGCGAAACTGGCAGCGAATTCGGCATAAAATCCGATACAATTGTTTTCAGAACACAAGACCGCTGATAGGGAAAAGGAAGGAAGACCCATGCTGCTCATGACACCGCAAACCTTTGGCACTCTGACCATTCACAACCGCCTGGTGCGCTCTGCCACTGCTGAACGGATGGCGGATGATCTGGGCCGTCCGTTGAAAAAAATGCATTCTTTATATCATGATCTGGTGCGGGGGGATGTCGGGCTGATCATCAGCGGGCACATGTATGTCCACCCCACCGGGAAAGCTCACCCCGAAATGACCGGAGTGTACTCGGATGATCTGGTGGAGAGCCTGCGCGCACTGGCCGGTGCCGTTCACCGGGTGGGTGGGGTGGTGGCCGCCCAGATCAACCATGCCGGGCTGCATAATGATCCCGCCCTTGGTGTGGAACCGCTTGCCCCATCAGCAGTCTCCGATGAGCGCATCAGCAAGCGGTCGGGACGCGCCATGACCGTTACAGAGATCGAAGAAATCATCGATGCTTTCGGCCAGGCTGCCCGCCGGGTGAAGCAAGCCGGGTTTGATGCCGTCCAGGTGCATAGTGCCCATGGCTATCTCAACAGCCAGTTCCTTTCCCCGGCGGTCAACCAGCGCACAGATGAATGGGGCGGCAGCCTGGAAAACCGCATGCGCTTCCTGCGGCGGGTAGTGCAGGCGGTTCGTGCCCAGGTCGGGCCGGATTACCCCGTCTTTATTAAGTTCGGCATGATGGATGGGATTGAGGGCGGCCTGACCCTTGAAGAGGGCTTGCAGGTGGTCGCGTCCATGCGGGAGATGGGGCTCGATGCCGTGGAACTGAGCGGTGGTTTTGGCAGCAAGCATTTTGTCAATGTCCGCAAAGGCATCCGGCGGGAAGAGGATGAAGCCTACTTTCTCGAATTTGCCCAAAAAGCTCGCCAGGTGACCGATTTGCCCATCATGCTGGTCGGCGGGTTCCGTTCTGTAAGCGTCATGGAGCGGGTTTTGGCAGACGGGGATGCAGATTTTATCTCGCTGTGCCGTCCGCTGATCAACGACCCGGACTTTCCCAATAAGCTTTTCCACGGGGTTCAGGTCCGCTCAGACTGCCTCGCGGCCAACAACTGCTGGGCAAGGGAGAATGGGGAAGGGATTGCCTGCAAATGCCCGCTGGAGAAAGTTTCCGCTGGCTGAGGGCTGAGGTAGCCCGGCACACATAGTACGCAAGGGATGGAGACTGATGTTAAAAGTATCCAAATTCAACCAGGTGACCCGGATCGACTCGGCCCGTACCATCTCTGGGCGCGGCTCTTACTGGACGACAGCCTATCTGGTCGATGGGCTGCTGGTCGATTCTGGCTGTGCGCACGCCGCCCATGAGCTGGTCGCCGCCCTGGCCGATGAAACCTTGACCAGGATTGTCAATACCCACAGCCATGAGGACCACATTGGCGCCAACAGCAGTCTGCAGGCGCAGCGGGACGGGCTGGAAATTTTCGCCCATCCTTTTGCCCTTCCCATCCTGCGCGACCCGCGCGGCACCCAGCCTCTCCAGTTTTACCGCCGCGTGATGTGGGGAAGGCCCGAACCCTCCGAAGCCATCCTGCTCGAGGACGGCCAGCAGATTGAAACCGAACACCATACCTTTCAGGTGATCTACACACCCGGGCACAGTGATGACCATCTGTGCCTCTACGAAACACAGCAGGGCTGGCTGTTCACCGGCGATTTGTACGTCGGTGGGAAAGACCGGGCGCTGCGCATTGATTACGACATCTGGCAGATCATTGACTCCCTCAAACGGGTCGCCGATCTGCCTCTTTCCCTGCTGTTCCCCGGCAGTGCCCGCGTCCGGGAGAACCCCAATCAGGCCCTGGCATCAAAGATTGCCTACCTGGAAGATATGGGAGAAAAAGTGCTGGACCTGCACACCCAGGGCAAGCACCCGAAAGAGATTGCCAGGACGCTGTTTGGCCCTGCGATGTTCATCGAA
>DATHZS010000082.1:0-14546 GCA_035458505.1 Anaerolineales bacterium
CAATGGTTCTCGCCCACGGAAAAGCGCTTCCTCCCAGACCGCTACGTGGAAGGCACCTGCTACATCTGCGGCTACGAACAGGCCCGCGGCGACCAATGCGACAACTGCGGCAACCTGCTGGATGCCAACGAACTGATCAACCCGCGTTCCAAGAACGACGGCACCACCCCCGAATTAAAAGAAACCGAGCACTTTTACCTGGACCTGGCCAAGCTCGAACCGGCGGTGGTTGAGTTCCTCGAAGCCCGCCAGGATTACATCCGCCCGAACGTATTGCGCCAGTCGCTCGGTCAGATCAAGGCCAACCCGCTCCACGGACGGGCCATCACCCGCGACCTGGACTGGGGCATCCCCGTCCCGGTGGAAGGCTGGCAGGGCAAATGCCTGTACGTGTGGTTCGAAGCGGTCATCGGCTACCTGTCTGCCGCGATTGAATGGTCCTCGTTGAATGGCGATCGTCCTTCCTGGCACGACTGGTGGTACAACCCGGAGGTAAAAGCCTATTATTTCATCGGCAAGGACAATATCCCCTTCCATGCGGTCATGTGGCCGGCCCAGCTGCACGGCGTTGGGGAATGGTTCGGCAAGATCTTCGAAGAGAAGGAAGACACCCAGCTGACCCTGCCCTACGATGTGCCTGCCAACGAATTTATGAACATGCAGGACCAGAAGCTCTCCGGCAGCCGCGGCTGGGCCGTCTGGGGGTTGGATTTTCTCACCCGCTACCAGCCGGATGCCCTGCGCTTTTACCTGACGATCAACATGCCCGAGACCAAAGACTCGAACTGGGACTGGGACGATTTCGTCACCCGCATCAACTCCCAGCTCGTCGCCACCTGGGGCAACCTCGCCAACCGGGTGCTCTCCTTCGCCCACAAGCACTGGGAGGCTCATATCCCCACTCCCGGCGAACTGACCCCCGCCGATACCGCCATCCTCGAAACCATTGAGAAAGGCTTTGGTGCCGTTGGCGAGCAGCTGGACAATGTCCGCCTGCGGGCAGCCCTGCAAACTGCCCTGGAACTGGCTTCCGAGGTCAATAAATATCTCGATGAAACCGCCCCCTGGTCAGAGGTAAAAGTGGACAAAGAGCGCGCCGGGACGATCATCTATACCGCCTTGCAGTGCATCGACCACCTCAAAACCATCTTCGCCCCCTTCCTGCCCTTCTCCAGCGAGGAGCTGAACACCTACCTGGGCTACGATGACCAGATCTTCGGGGGCCAGTTTACCCAGGCGGTCAGCGATGCCCAGGGAGAACACACCACCTTGCAGTACCAGCCGGATGGCGCCTCCGGACGTTGGGCTCCCGGCAAGCTGGAACCCGGCAAGGCCTTCCTCAAGCCCAGCCCGCTCTATGAAAAACTGGACCCCAAAGTGGCTGAGGAAGAACGCGCCCGGCTGGGGTAGGTAAATCATACTGATTGATAAGCAAATTGAAGACTCAAATTCACCTTGAGGTTATCTTGCCAACTTCCATACTGTCCTATTAACATCTTTGCGGGGTCCGGGACATCAATGTCCCGGCGGGGGGTGGAGGGGGCGAGCAGTCCCCTCCGTTGGTTCTGCTGGAACTATTTTATCGTTTGAAGAAAAAATGAAGTCGACCGGTTCTTGATGTGGGTACTCCCCTGAGGCGGAGTCCTTTCTGCAAGGATTGATTTTGTTGCGGTCCAGTTGAGTCCTGTTTGCAGGGTGCTACGCGCACCCTGCACCCGCGCCGGGGAAACGGTTCCCCCGGACCCTACCAAGATGTCGGAAGGACAGGATGAATGTTTCCAAGAATGGGTTATGGCTGGCTGTGAGGACGGGAGATGCGGCTAATGGTTCATTTCAACATCAGCCTATCCCTGGGGATAACCGGCTCGCAGCAGGCATGATGTCCTGTGAACATCTTTTCAGGGTCTGGGACATCAATCACCCGGCGGGGGTTGGAGGAGGCGAGCAGTCCCCTCCAGAAATAAGGACATTAGACTCAAAAAGGGAGCGCCGTTTCCAGCGCTCCCTTTTGTATTCTACAAAACCTGATATTTACTTCATGGTGTGGATCACGATGCTGCCGCCGAGTTCCTGATCGAATCCGTTGTCATACACGTCCGTCTCAACGCCATCCAGCTCCGACCAGATCCTGATCCGCAAGGTTTTACAAGAAGAATAAGGCGTGCAACCTTTGCCTGAAACCACAACAGCCTTCAACAAGATCCGTCTCGCAGGGAATGTGTCTCCGTGATCGGCTAACGCAAGAAGTCACATTCAACAGAAGGGCATAGGCCTTTCTGTTTCTTTTCTTGAATCCCCCGGTAATCTCCGAGTACAATAGTTTTAGAATTGATTCAACCAACCACCATTCAAGGAGGCTATATGACTCCTGTCCCCAAATTTTCCAACGCTGTGATCAGCCTGCGCCCCTTCACCCCGGACGACACCCCTGCCCTGCACAGCTACCTCAACCACCCCGACCTGGCCGGGCGCCGTTACATCCACTGGGATTTTAGCCAGGACCTGCCCCTCCCCCCAAAGCAGGTCAGCTCCCTGATCGACAAATGGAACGAAGCCGAAGAAGGGGTCACCTTTGCGGTCACCAGGCAGGCTGACGGCGCTCTCCTTGGGCATTGTTCCAGCAGCTGGGGCTGGGACCCGCACATGCCCGACTGCTCAGTCGTCGTCGCACCCGGGCACCAGCGCCAGGGAGTTGCCACCCAGGCCCTGTCCCTCCTGCTCGATTACCTGTTCGATTTCACCATCGCACACAATGTCTCCCTTGGCATCATGGAGTGGAACCAGCCCGCCCTGGACTTTGCTAAAAAGATCGGGTTCACCCGGGTTGGGCTGCTGCGCCGGGAGTCTTTCTACGGCGGTAAATTCTGCGACGAGGTCATCCTGGACCTTCTCAGACCCGAATGGAAGGAGCGCCGCCATGCCGCTTGATGGAAACAAAGTCCGCCTCAGAGAAGTGCGCGAGAGCGACCTCCCAACCCTGCTGGCCCTGCGCAACGACCTGGAAACCCAGGGCTGGCCGTATGCCCTGCCCACCGATTACACCCTGCGCACCTACCAGAAGCAGTACGAGGAAGACAGCTTTTCCTTTGACCGCCGCCGGGCCCGTTTTGTCATTGAGACTCTCGACACCGGGGAAGTTGCCGGCAACATCACCTATTACAGCTACCGCCCGCGCCATTCGGTCACGTTTGGCATCGCCATCGCCAAACAGTTCTGGTCTGCCGGGTTGGCCTACGATGCCCAGGAAACCCTGCTCCACTTCCTGTTTGAAGAATTGGGCGTGCGCGTCGTGCGCCTGTGGACGACTGGCTCCAACGAGAAAGCCATCCGCCTCGCCAAGCGCTCCGGCTTCAAGGTCGCCTTCCGCCTGCGGGAAGCGGTTATCCGCCGCGGCAGGCTGGCCGACAACGTCTCGATGGACATGCTGCGTGAGGAATACTACGCCCTGCACCCCGAACTGGAAGATCACCTGCCGCCACTCTAAACGCGCAAAGCTAAAAAAATTATCAAATAGGAGCGAGACTCACCGCACCCGGAAGCGCCCGGCCAGCACCGGCGGGATTTGCGGATAGCTGTACCACGAGAGCGGTCGCTGGTCATCGATGCCATCCGAATCGAAAACCGGTTCCTCAAGCCCGTCCAGCACCAGGCCAACGGCAAAGGCCTCCCCCAGCAGCTGGTGCAGCGGGCGGTGATAGTAATAGTGGGAAGCGGGCTCATTTTGGGCTCCCATCGCCCTGGCGGGCGGGATGTCTTCGTAGGCCGAAATCTTGAGAAAATTCCTCAGCACCAATTCGCCTTCCACATCCTCCATTTCCGCCTGGAAGACCGGGTTGTTGGAATTGAACGCCGGGTGCGAGGTAGCGAACACGAACCGTCCCTCCGGCTTCAGCAGCCTGCGCACCGCCCGGTACAGGGGGGCGACCTCCGGCATATCCATCAGCGCCATCGTGCTGATCACCGCGTCAAATTTTCCCTCACCCAGGTTTGCCAGGGCTTCCTCATCGGTGGCATCCACCACCTGGTAGCGGATCGGGGGTCCCCCGCGCTGCCCGCGCCCCTCTGCCCGGCGGATCAACTCCGCGCTGAAATCGACCGCCGTCACCGCGCCACCCAGGGCGGCCAGCTGGCGCGCCAGCACCCCGCTCCCGCAGGCGATATCCAGCACCTGTTCCCCGGGCTTCAGCTCCAGCAGGCGTTCCACTGCCGGGCCAATCAGCTCGCGATGGAAGCGGTTTCCCAAATCGCCATGCAGTCCGTCCCAGAACTCAGCTTTCTGGTCCCACAGCGCTCGGCCTTCTTCATTTCGCTCCCGGTTTTTCTCGTCCATCATCCCTCCGGATTCCCGTATATGTTTCCTCCCACACAAAAAACGGTGCTTATTTCAAATGGCTGATCAGGGCATGCGCCAGGTCTTCGTGGATCCCCTTGACCGCGGTAAGCTCCTCCACCGTTGCTGCCCGGATCTTATCCAGCGAGCCAAAATGAGCCATCAGCGCTTTTCGCTTTGCCGGGCCAATCCCGGGCACGGCATCCAGGATCGAGGTGATCCCTTCCCGCGAGCGCCGTTTGCGGTGGGCGGTGATCGCAAACCGGTGGGCTTCATCCCGGATGCGCTGCAGCAGGTACAGCCCCTCAGATTTGCGCGGCAGCAGCAAGCCTTCTTCCTGCCCGGCAATGAACAGTTCTTCATTCTGCTTCGCCAGCCCGGCCACCGGGAACTTCCCCGTCAGCCCATGCTCATCCAGCACCTTCACGGCGCGGCTGAGCTGCCCTTTGCCCCCGTCCACCACCAGCAAATCCGGCAGCCGTGAGAAAGACGGGTCCGGTTTAGACCCTGGCGTTTGGAGTTCTTCCTGCGCCCCCTGCCAGCGTTTGAAACGCCGGCGCAGCACTTCTTCCATGCTGGCAAAATCATCCGGCCCGACCACCGAGCGGATGTTGAAGCGGCGGTACAATTTTTTATTGGGCACACCCTGCTCGAAAACCACCATGCTGCCGACAATCGCCGTGCCCTGTGTATTGGAAATATCGTAGCACTCGATCCGGTTAGGCGGCACCTCCATTCCAAAGGCTTGCTGCAGGTCTGCCAGCGATTCAGTCTGGCGGTGGCGGTCGGTTTCCCATTGTTCCTGGAGCGAGGAAAGCGTTTCGACAGCGTTCTCCGTCGCCATCCGGATCAGGTCTCGCTTTTTGCCCCTTTGGGGGATCTTGATCTCGATCTTTTTATCCGACCGTTGTTTGAGCCACTGCTTGATGATCGCCGCTTCTTCAATATCTGTTGGCAGGAGCACTTCCTTAGGGACCGTGGCCGCCTGCTCATAGAACTGCTTAATGAATTCGCCCAGCACTTCCTGGTCATTGGTTTCCTCGTCGGTGCCTTCCATCAGGAAATATTCCCGCCCGATCATTTTGCCGCCCCGGATAAAAAAGATCTGGATACAGGCGTCTCGCTCGCTGCGCGCAATTGCGATCACATCCGAATCGATGTATTCGGCATCAAAGACGCGCTGCTTCTTGACAATCTCCTCGATGGCGCGCAGTTGATCCCGCTTGACTGCCGCCTGCTCAAACTTCATTTCCCCCGAAAGCTGGTCCATTTCAACCTGCAGTCGCTGGGTGATCTCATCGGTGCGACCATTGAGGAACGCGCACAGGTCATCGATCATCTGGCGGTACTCATGTTGATCCACCCTGCCGATGCACGGGCCGTTGCACAGTTTGATATCCAGGTACAGGCAGGCCCGGGTGTCCAGCCCGGTGATCTCCCGGTCACAGGTCAGGTAGGGAAAAATCCTGCGCAGCACGTCCAGCGTCTTGTGCACCGCCCACACGCTGTAATAGGGGCCAAAATAGCGCGAGCCGTCATTCAGCATCTGGCGGGTGACGGTCACTTTGGGGAAGGCATCTCCCCAATGCACCTTGATGTAGGGGTAGCGTTTATCATCTTTCAGGCGCACGTTATAGCGCGGCCGGTGCTGCTTGATCAGGTTCATCTCCAGGATCAATGCTTCCAGTTCCGATCCGGTGATGATCCATTCAATGTCCTCAATGCGCCGCACCAGTTCTTTCGTACGGTGGGGATGCTGGGCGCTCTGATGGAAGTAGGAGCGCACCCGGGCGCGCAGGTTGACCGCTTTGCCCACATAGATCACCGTGCCAGCCTTGTCCTTCATCAGGTAGCAGCCGGGCTTCGTGGGCAGCGTATCAATCACCAATTCGAGGTGCTCGGGGGCTGCCATAGGGGCTATTTTAGCATTAATATATTCGTGTCTGCCAAAGATTTTTGACCGAGCCGATGCAGCAATCAAACCGCGCAGGCAGATTTCACACTATAATGAAATCATCAGTACAACCAAAAATGCAAAAGGATACCCATGGCAAAATTAAAGCTCGATCTGCATGACATTTATAACCGTGGTGGGCAAATTGATGCCGAACTGAACCGGATCATCCAGGAGGCGATTGATAAACGTATCTCCCCGGTGGAGATCATTCCCGGAAAAGGCAGCGGCCAGCTGAAAAAGCGCGTCCTCCGTTTTCTGAACCAGAAGGAAATCCGCAAACTGTATCACCGGGTAGAGAAAGATGACAAAAATTTTGGGCGGATCTTTGTTCATTTCAAACACTAACTATTTGGAGTGTGATTTGTGCAACTTTCTTCTTCAGATCACGTATAGAGTATGAAAGGATATTGACTTATCCTGCTTTGGTAAAGATGTGAATTCAAGGAGATAACCTAATGGAAACAAGAACAAATAAACGGAATTTGGCCTGGGGAATGCTGTTGATCGTCTTCGGCGTGGACGCGTTATTGGACAGCTTTTTTGGGCTGGATGAGATGGTTGAGGTTGGGCTGATCGCCCTTGGTGGTCTGGTCACCCTGACCTTTTTCTTTACCGATCGCAAGGATTGGGTGCTGCTTATCCCACCCTATATCCTGCTGGCAACCGCCGGGATTGCCGTCCTGGTGATCAACAACATGATGCAAGATGGCACCATTGCGACGGTCGTGCTGGTCCTGATCGCCATCCCTTTCCTGGCGGTCTTCATGCTCAACCGGGAGAACTGGTGGGCCCTGATCCCGGGTTGGGTACTGCTCACCATCGGTGTGATGGTCTTCCTGCTCGAACAAAACTTTCTCCCCGGTGACCTGGTCCCGTTGTACGTCCTGTCCTCCATTGGCTTACCATTCCTGGTCGTCTACCTGATGAACCGGCAGAACTGGTGGGCGCTGATTCCGGCTTATGCACTGCTGAATATCGCCACGATGGTCACGTTGATCGTATTCGACCTTCTCGATGGATTTGCGATCCCGGCATATATCATGTTCTCGGTTGCAATCCCGTTCCTGGTGGTATTCCTGATCAACCGCAGCCAACGGTGGGCGCTGATCCCGGGCGGCATCCTGGCTTTCCTCGGGTTCGGATTTTTCATCGGAACAGACCTGGGTAAATACGTCATCCCGGCAGTTCTGGTCGTTGCCGGGGCATGGCTGCTCTACCAGTCATTTGTCAAAAAAGAGTAGCATGACAGCTGACTACCAGATGGACACCACCCTTGAAAAACGCGTTGGCGAAGCCCTGCGCAGGCATGGCCTGCGCTTGGCTGCTGCCGAATCCTGCACGGGAGGACTGGTCGGACACCGCATCACCAACATTCCCGGGTCTTCCACCTATTACATGGGTAGTGTGATTGCCTATGCCTACGAAGCCAAAGTCCGCTTGCTGGATGTAAAATGGGAGACCCTGGAAGCCCACGGTGCAGTCAGCAGTCAGGTCGTTTCAGAAATGGCACTCGGTGTACGGCATGCCCTGGCAGCAGACATCGGGGTCTCGATCAGCGGGATTGCCGGTCCGGGTGGCGGCACCCCTGAGAAGCCAGTCGGTCTGGTCTGTTTTGGGCTCAGCACCCCAGATGGCGTATGGAGCACCCGCCAGAAGTTCGAAGGGGACCGAATAGCAGTCAAGGAGCAGGCCGCGGATTTTATCCTCAACTACACCCTGCAATATTTAGAAGGACGATTGACATGACACTCGTTGAAGTAACCTCGCACACCAACCTCACCGGCAAGGTGCTCCCGATCTTCTTCATCTGTGAGGGACGTAAAACCCCAATCCTGGGAATTGGGCGGCGCTGGGATAATGAAGACGGTGAACATATCCTGGCTATGGTTCCCAATGACCGTGTCATCGAGCTGATCCATGCCCCAGACCATTCCTGGTGGCTCAAACCCGTACCAATACAGGGGAAGCGCTGGTTTGCCTAGGCAAGCCGGGTGGCCGAGCAAATAAAAAATTAACACCTCTCTTACGTCACGCTGATTCCTTTTTGGTATAATACACAGGATTTAACCCTAAACAGGAGAGTGTGCACATGGCGCAAAAAAAGAAAAAAGGGCCGCAGCCCAAGCAGCAAGGAACCCCAAAAAGAAAGAAATCTACCAGCCAGATCGTTTTTTCCATTGTGGCTGTTTTGATGGTCTTGGCGATGATCGTTCCTTACGTATTCAGCTTATTCCAATAATTATCGAAGATTAAGCCCGAAAACACCCTGAAGATTTGAGCGGTGTAAGCGCTCAGATCTTTGGGGTGTTTGCTTTTAACATCACTTCTGCCCCCGCGCACTCAGGTGCTTAACTCCCTCCACCTGGACGGTCGAATTTACCCCCATTTGTGGATACAATCAGTTTGAGAATTTGATCATCGCGGAATAGATGACCCAAAATTAAACACGTCAAAACGAACCAATCCAAATCGTATCCGAGGTTCACGAGGCAAGGAGATTAACATGACGGAACAGGACAACCAAGACACATTCGTCCTTAAGAAAAAAAACATCTTTATCTGGTCAGTGCTGCTGATCGGCTGGCTCTTCGACTTCCTCTTTTGGGAGAAGGAGCCGGGAATCTCGATCCCCATATTTCTCCTGATCCTGGCTGTGGGCGGTTTCTGGCTTTCCCGCCAGCAGGAGCTGACACCTGCCCGAACCATTTACTGGCTGCTCATCCCGGTAGGGTTCTTCGGCATCATGTCCGTGGTCCGTTTTGAACCGATGACCACCTTCCTGAATATTGCCGGGGCATTTGCGCTGTTGGCCATCCTGGGGCATTCGTTTCTTGGCGGCAAATGGTGGCAGTATGCCTTCCGGGATTACCTGGGCGGCGCGTTCTCCCTCGGGCTGGATACCCTCATCCGACCGATCGCAGTGTTCACATCCCAGCCAAAACCTGAAGCGGAAACTGAGAATGAACAAGGCCAGGCCGATAAAAAACAAGGCATCCGCACCTCCTTATCCATCTTGCGCGGTGTGCTGATCGCTTTCCCGATTGTGCTGGTGTTTGCGGGCATCCTGGCCGAAGCGGACCCGATCTTCGACCAGGCGATCGGTGATTTCCTGGAAATTTTTAAGATCGATAACCTCGGAGAATATATCTTCCGGGCAATTCTGATCTCGATCATCGCCTATATCGTGTTAGGCGTGTACCTGCATGCCTTTTACAAAAACCACGACCAGGGCATCTCCGGCGAGAAAGCACACTGGCTGAAGCCGTTCCTGGGAATCACGGAAGCGACAATCGTGCTCGGCAGCATCAATTTGCTTTTCCTGGCTTTTGTCATCGTGCAGTTCCAATATTTCTTCGGCGGGCAGGACAATATCAACCTGGCTGGCTTCACTTATGCAGAATACGCCCGGCGCGGCTTTGGCGAGTTGATCACGGTGGCCGTGTTCAGCCTGTTGCTGTTCATGGGGCTCTCATTTGTCACCAGGAAAGAGGATCAACGGGAACACCGCATCTTCTCGATCCTGGGAATTGTGTTGTTTGCCCTGGTGACGGTGATCCTGGTATCCTCCTTCCAGCGCCTGCTGCTCTATGAACAGGTCTACGGTTTCACCCGGCTGCGCATCTACACCCATGTGTTCATCATCTGGCTGGGAGGGCTGCTGCTGGTGGTCAGCCTGCTGCAAGCCTTCCGAAAACAGGGCTATTTCGCTCTCGCCGTCCTGATTGCCGGGCTTGGATTTATCACCACCCTGAACATCGCCAACGTCGATGCCCTGATTGTCAGGCAGAACATCAGCCGATACCAGGACGGTGAGCCGCTGGATATCAGCTACCTGGCCTCCCTGTCGGAAGACATTATTCCCACGCTTTATGACTTATATGCTGGAAGTGAAAGGAGCAGCGAAAAAGCGGCCCTGACTGCCGCGATTGCCTGCCATGCAGAGATGAACGACCACTATGATTATGCCAACAGCACCCGCAGGAATACTTCCTGGCAGTCATTCCACTTTTCACTCTACCGCGCTCACCAGGAGTGGCAGGATCTGCTCGAAACCGCGGATGAGCAGCAGTTCCTGGTGGACTATTTTGGAAATTCCGAGAATCCCAGGGGCAGTTATGTCGTCGTCGATGGCGAGAAAGTTCCCTGCTGGGAATCCAGGGGGGGTTGGGATTAGGCGCAACCAGCCAAACTAAAGATTAAATTAAAACTGACAGGCATAAAGCCTGTCAGTTTTTTTTATTGTTTAACTTTAGAAAACGGCTGGGTCAATTTCTGCGGCAGAACGGATCAGACCCTTCACGCTCTCCCACGGAATGTGTTCATAGTCGCTGAGAATGAGATACCGCTTGGCTTTCTGGTTCCCTTCCAACAGGCCGGCAGGGTCATCCATAAATGCGCCAAAAATGAACCCAATCTTCACCCGGTCATATTCGGCGGTCATGTGGCAGATCATCCCCTTTAGGGAAGTCGACTCTTCCTCAAGAAAAAATCCTACTCCACCCATTTTGCTCCACTCACAGGCCGTCGGCACCACGTCAAAGATCAGGTCCCGCACCGCCCAGCAAATATCCTGGATCTCCTCCGGATAATGTTCGAAATTTTTTCCAAACTCAATCCTCGACATCCTCATTGCATCCCCCTATCCTCCTCAACGTAAAAACCTAGATCACTTTGTCATCGGTCCCGGCCAGCTGGCGCAGATATTCGGTTTGCCCGACATGGTAGGCTTCATGCCAGCCGAAGAACTCCAACCGCTGCCCGAGGGTGGCCGATGATTCGCCCAGTTTGACCTCTCGCGCCAACGCCTCCGCAGTGAGATCTTTCACCGCACTGGTGATCAACTCGTTCATCTGGGAAAGCAAATCCATCAACTCATCCAGCTCCAGCACACCTTCCACATCCTCGGTGATCGGGTCGGAACCGTAGTCATACAGGGCGCGGCTGGTGGGGTCCATGATCGGAGTCAGGCCAAGCATTTCCATCACCTTCTCCCGGTGAACCACGATATGCCCAAGCACATAGTTCAGGCAGTTACCCCGGAAATCCGGCTGAAGCAGGCTGTCGGCATGGGTCAACCCCTCCACCTGGCGGCCAGTCACCATCGTATTTCTCTTGAATACATTCGCCAACACTTTCACATCGTGCATCGCGTTTACCTCCTGAGGTCACCTTCCAAACATTGTAACACGAATATTTGTTCTACTAAATCATTTCGTAAGAAGCGTCTTCCCTTCCACATCTTACAAGTATGGTCACGCCATTTTCCAGTCAATTCATTCAGTTCAGGGAACTTGCGATTAACCTGGCTTTCCGCATCCCGAATAAAGAAGTGCTCAACCCTCAGCCATTTAAAGGCAACGCCCCATCCAGCCTAAAGTTGGTCTATCAGATCAACCAGGCGGTTACCCGGTTCAAGCAACAAGCCATGGATGAGACCGGAGCGCACGTTGACTACCAATCGCTGCGGCAAACCGACGCTTTCACCAGCTACACCCGCGAACTGATCCCCCAACTTCAGTCGCTGAAATTTGAAGACATCTCTGACCGGAATACTGCGACTGCTTTCTGGATAAACCTGTACAACGCCCTTGTGATCCATGCCGTGATTGAATACGGCATCGAGAAAAGCATCACTGAACGAGGTTTCAGCGGCCAGGTCCGCTTCTTCCGTCAGGCGGCTTACAACATTGGTGGGATGCGCTTCAGCCTGGAAGATATTGAGCATGGGGTGCTCCGGGCAAACAGCGGCAATCCGCTGCAATTCAGCCAGCAGTTCCCGCCAGACGATCCGCGTACCAACTGCATCATCTCCCCGCTCGACCCGCGCATCCATTTTGCGCTCAATTGTGCCAGTGTATCCTGTCCCCCCATCAGCGTGTACGATCCACACAACCTGGATCTGCAGCTCGACCTCGCATCCCAAAATTATGTCCAACAGGAAACCCGCCTGGAAAATGGCGAAATCTATCTCTCCAGGTTATTCCAATGGTATAAAAAAGACTTCGGCAGTCCCACAGATATCGTGGATTTCCTACTTCGCTACTTACCGGATAGCAAGCGAAAAAAGCATCTGGCCTCCATTCGCCAAAATCCATCCTTCCGCTACCTCCCCTATAATTGGAATTTAAATATTTAACCATTTCCTCCTTTAATCCTGCCTGATACTGGAAAAATTTTTCGGTTTTCATTCACCTCAGGTTGTAATTATGCTATAGTTTAAAAAACTTCGCCGAGGAGAATTAAATGGATACCTCTTCAAAGATCGACCAGTTTCTGCTAGACAATCTCGACACCTACCTCCAGGAGACCATTCGCCTGTGCCGGCAGCCCAGTGTTTCTGCCCGCAAAGAGGGCACGGATGAATGTGCCAAACTGGTAGCAACTATTTTGGAAGAGCACGGCCTCGCGGTCCAGGTCTTCGAAACCCCTGGCAGCCCGGTGATCGTCGGGAAACTGGCCGGGAAATCCGAACGCACCCTGCTGTTTTACAACCATTACGATGTCCAGCCCCCCGAACCGCTGGATCTGTGGACCACGCCGCCCTACGAACCGACCATCCGTGATGGCGCGCTGTATGCCCGCGGCGCCAAAGACGACAAAGGCGAACTGGTTGCCCGCCTGGCCGCCATGGACGCCGTCAGGAACGCCCACGATGGAGAGCTGCCCTGCGGCGTGATCTTCGTTGTAGAGGGAGAGGAAGAGATCGGCAGTCCCTATATCGCCCAGTTTGTGCAGGAGCATCTGGACTTGCTGGCCTGCCACGGCGCCATCTGGGAAGAAGGGCAGATCAGCCGGCAGGGGCCGCTGGACCTGCTCGGACGGCGCGGGATCGTTGGTTTCGAACTCGAAGCCGAGACGATGCACATGGATGCCCATTCCGGCAATGCCCACCTGCTGCCGAGTGCCGCCTGGCGCCTGGCCTGGGCCCTGGCCAGCCTGAAAGATGAGAACGAGCGCATCCTGATCCCCGGCTTTTACGAGGATGCCCTTCCACCCACCGAGCAAGACCGCCAGATCGTGGAGGCCTACCCCAAATACGACGAATACCTGCAAAGCCAGCTGGAACAGTTCGGGCTGAGCGAATTCCTGCGCGGCGTTACCGGGACCGAGGCCGGGCTGGCAATCTTCCACCCCACCTGCAACATCCAGGGCATCACCACCGGCTACCAGGGACCGGGGATCAAGACCGTCATCCCTGCCAAAGCCAGCGCCAAGCTCGATTTCCGCCTGGTGCCCTGGATGGACCCAGACGACATCGAGCAAAAGCTGCGCGCCCACCTGGTCGAGCAGGGCTTTGCAGACATCAAGGTCACCCGGCTGGGAGCGATGTGGCCGGCCCGCGTCTCCCCCGACGACCCGCTGGTCAAACTGTCCTCACAAACCGCCAAAGAAGTCTACGGCCGGGAAACGATCCTCTGGCCGATGAGCGGCGGCAGTTCGCCAGTGTATGCCTTTCAGAAACCGCTTGGCAACATCCCGGTGATCAGCCCCGGAGTCGGTTACTGGAACAGCCGCACCCACGCCCCCGATGAGCATGTCCGCATCGAGGATTTCCACAACGCCGCCCGCAACATCGCCCGCATCCTCGACCGCTTTGGGGAGTTGTGAGAACGCATAAATATCAATTTCTATTGCACAGCCAATAACTGTTCCCGGTTGAACTGTTTTAGGAGGGATTAGTGACACCTACTAGGTTGGTAATCGGATTAATTCTCTTCTTAATTTTAAATTTTTGGGAAGGATGGGTAAGGTTACTATCCGGGATAATCCGACCCTTAAAAAACAACCAGACATCGAAAACCAGATCTATAGAACATCCATCAACTGAGAACAATATCTGGGAGGATGCCTATTCCTCAAATATTGATTGGGTAGACCTCCCATCTTTTGAAAACATAAACGGAGAAGGAATTGTATCCTTTCAGCCTAGCCTTTTTAATGAAAACTTAAACGGAGAAGAAGTTGTATCCTCTCAGCCTGTCCTTTTTAAGGATCCAGGGTTTTATTCCTACTTACTTGTTAATGGAGAACAAATTTTTGAGTACGGTAGTCCGTGTGGTACATGCGGGATTATATTTCGTAAAATAGGATCCCAAGAAAACAGGGTCAGCGATCCTGAAGCAGTTCAATTATTGGGCGACCTCAACGAGGTTCCATCCGACAAAACGCTTCATCGCCTTGCTCGAATACTTGAACCCGGCACATATCATCCAATCGTGATCGAAGGAAACATCCAATACATCAAGCCTGGAACGCCGA
>DATHZS010000083.1:0-69484 GCA_035458505.1 Anaerolineales bacterium
ATATTGCACTTGAAGCACATATGTTCTATAATTAGATCATGGATACAATTGCCCAGCTATCCCTGATCAACACAAATGCCAGCCTCGAGGCCGACAGCACGCGGGAACGCCCTGCCTGTTACAAAGGGAAAGCCACCGATCTTCCGATTACGGAAGCGATGATGCCCAATGGGCAAACAATCAAACTGCTCAAAACGATGGTCACCTCGGCCTGTGAGCGCGACTGCTACTACTGCCCGTTTCGGGCAGGGCGGGATCTGCGCCGGGCCACCTTCACCCCCGATGACCTCGCCAAGAGTTACATGACACTTTATTATGCCCGGGCAGTCGATGGCATCTTTCTCAGCTCCGGTATCATCGGCGGGGGTGTGCGCATCCAGGATAAGATCATCGCCACTGCTGAGATATTGCGCCAGCGGTATGATTACAAAGGGTACCTGCATGCCAAGATCATGCCCGGCGCTGAGAAAGACCAGGTCATCCGGTTAATGGAACTTGCCAGCCGGGTCTCCCTCAACCTTGAAGCACCCAACACCGAGCGCTTGCGGAACCTCGCCCCGCATAAAACCTTCATGGAAGAACTGGTCAGGCGCTTGCTGTGGGTGGATGAAATCCGCAAGAACCGCTCTCCTTTCAAAACCTGGAATGGCCGCTGGCCGTCCTCTGCCACCCAGTTTGTGGTCGGCGCGGTCGGGGAGAGTGATATGGAATTGATCACCACCAGCGAGAAGATGTTCCAGCGTGCCAACCTCAGGCGGGTGTATTATTCCCGCTTCAGCCCTCAAAAAGATACGCCCCTGGAAAATCACCCTGCTGAAAACCCCTGGCGCCAGCACCGCCTGTACCAATCCTCCTACCTGCTGAGGGATTACGGGTTCAGCATGGAAGAACTGCCTTTCGGCCAGGACGGCAACCTGCCCCTGCACACCGACCCCAAATTGATCTGGGCGCAGGGACACCTGGCTGAAGCTCCGCTGGAACTCAACCAGGTAGACCGGGAAAACCTGCTGCGGATTCCCGGGATTGGCAAGCTGGGTGCGGAACGCATCATCCAGGCCCGCCGCACCCGAGCCCTAACGGATCTTCACCAGCTCAGAGCCCTGGGGATCAATGCCAAACGCGCCGCGCCGTTTGTGCTCCTCAACGGCAAGCGGCCGGAGTATCAGCTGAACCTGATCTGAATTTGGCTGTAAATTAGGGACGGTAACTTATATAAGGGTGCTTCCTCAGCAACAAATACTGGCTCCCAGGTACAACACGGAAACCCTCCTACTGCTGCCTTATCGAGTAAAATAGCAGCACCACATGAAAAGGATTTCCATGAGAATTGGCGTAGATATCGGCGGCACGTTCACCGACTTTGTTGTATACAACCCTAAAACCAAACAGGTGCTGACGTTCAAGCGGCTCTCTACTCCGCACAACCCGGCCGAAGCCATGCTGGCCGGGCTGGAGCAGGTTCCCTCCCCAGAAAAAAGAGAGATCATCCACGGGTCTACCGTGGCGACCAATGCATTATTGGAAGGAAAAGGCGCGCCTACGGCACTGGTCACCACCCAGGGATTCCGGGATGTGCTCCAGATTGGGCGTCAGAACCGGCCCAGCCTGTACGACTGGCAAGCCTCTCCACCCCCACCGCTGGTCCCGCGGGAATGGCGTTACGAGGTGACTGAGAGGGTCAGCCACCAGGGGGAAGTGCTGACCGCCCTGGATCTCTCCCAACTCCCTCAACTGGCCACCAGCATCAAGGCCTCCGGGGTCGAATCGGTCGCTGTCTGCCTGCTGTTCTCTTTCCTCCATCCAGACCACGAGCAAGCCATCCAGCAGGCCATGAGAGATGCCGGCTTATTCGTTTCCATTTCCAGCCACGTACTCCCTACCTTTCGGGAATATGAACGCACCTCAACCACGGTAGCCAATGCCTATGTGGCACCGGTTATGGATCACTACCTGGCTGAGATCGAAGCCCAACTCATAACAGATGACCTGCAGATCATGCAGTCCAACGGTGGGAGCATCCATCCGGAAGCAGCCCGCACCCATGCCGTGCGCTGCATTTTATCTGGACCAGCTGGGGGAGCCGTTGGGGCAATCGCGGTCTCCAGGCAAACCGGATTCCAGCAGCTGCTTACATTTGACATGGGAGGCACCTCGACGGATGTAACCCTGATTGATGGTGAATTGAAAGTCACCAAAGAAGCCAGCGTGGGCGGATTTCCAATTGGGGTGCCGATCATCGACATCCACACGGTTGGATCGGGCGGCGGTTCGATCGCCAGGGTGGATGAAGGGGGTGCCTTGCGGGTTGGGCCGGAGAGCGCGGGTGCAGTCCCGGGTCCGGCCTGCTATGGGCAGACACCCCCCGGAAGCCTGCCGCTTCCCACTGTCACGGATGCCAACCTGGTGCTAGGACGGCTGGCACCTGAATACTTTCTCGGCGGGCAAATGACTCTCAATCCCCATGCTGCCATCGAGGCGATCAGCCGGCTAGGCCGGCAACTGGATTTAAGCGTGGAGCAGGTCGCTTTAGGGATCATCCAGGTGGCCAATGCACACATGGAACGCGCCCTGAGAGTGATCTCGATTGAGCGCGGTCACGACCCGAGGCAGTTCGCCCTGCTTTCCTTCGGGGGAGCCGGGGGCCTGCACGCGGCAGACCTGGCAAGGAGTCTGAGCATCCCCCAGGTGCTGATTCCACCCCAGGCGGCAACCTTTTCGGCCTTCGGAATGATCATGGCAGATGTGATCAAAGACTACTCCCAGACCGTGATGCTTCCCGGCACCACCCCACTGGACAGTATCGGGCAGCACCTGGAACTCCTTAAAGCTCAGGCCGTGGAGGAAATGCGCGCTGAAGGAATCCAGAGAGACAACCTGGTGCTGGAACCGGCCCTCGATCTGCGTTATCAGGGACAATCCTTCGAACTGACGATCCCGTTTTCGGCGAAGGTTCTGGAGGATTTCAATACGGTCCACCAGAACACCTACGGCTATGCCAACCCCCATGCCCCAGTAGAGATTGTCAACCTGAGGTTGAAAGCAACCGGTATTGTGCCGTCCCCAGAGATCCAACCTCTGCCTTTCGAAACCTCAGACCCGTCCCGGGCCTACCTCGACACGCGGCCGCTTTACCTGACCCAGGGCAGAATCGAAACAAAGGTATATGCCGGAGAAAAGCTGCCGCCCGGGAGCAAGATCACCGGGCCGGCGCTCATCCTGCGGGAAGATACCACCATCTTACTCGAAACCAAAGACCAGGCAGAGGTAGACCCGTACCTCAACCTGATCATCACGGTAGGCTGAAATGACACACAGCAATTACGACCCGATCAAACTTGAGATCTTCAAACACATGTTTGCTGCCATCCCCGAGGAGATGGGTGCTGTACTGCAAAAATCCTCCTATTCACCCAATATCAAGGAGCGCAGGGATTTTTCGTGCGCCTTGTTCGATGCCGCAGGGAACATGATCGCCCAGGCAGCCCACATCCCGGTGCATCTCGGAGCGATGCCGCTGTCTGTCCAGCAGGCCATCCAAACCCTGCCCCTTAACCCGGGGGACGTGATGATCCTCAATGACCCCTACCGCGGCGGCACACACCTGCCGGACATCACACTGGTTTCACCGGTGTACGTGGAGGAGACTTTATTTGGGTTTGCCGCCAACCGCGCCCACCATGCCGATGTCGGCGGGATGACCCCCGGATCGATGCCGATCGCGCGGGAACTCTATCAGGAAGGGCTGATCCTCCCGCCAATCAAACTGGTGGAAGCCGGACAGATCAACCGCGGAGTGTGGGAGATGATCCTGGCCAATGTCCGCACACCTGTGGAACGCGCCGGAGACCTGCAAGCACAACTGGCTGCCAACCAGCGCGGCGTGCGGCGTTTGCTAGACCTTGTCACCCGCTATGGAACCGAAGAACTGCACACCTACTCGGGCCACCTGTTGGCGTACACCGAACGGATGACCCGCGCCTTGATCAAGGCGCTTCCCAACGGGCAATATTCCTTCAGCGACCAGCTCGATAATGATGGGATCGGAGAACAGGCGGTTCCGATCAGGGTCACGATCACGATTGCAGGGGAGCAGGCAGAGATCGATTTCTCCGGTTCCGCTCCGCAGCAGCAGGGGTCGGTCAACGCGGTGTTTGCGATCACACTTTCAGCCGTGTATTACGTGTTTCGCTGCCTGCTCAGCCTGGATGCTCCCAACAACAGCGGATGCCTGGCCCCGATCCGGGTGATTGCCCCGGAGGGGAGCGTGGTGAATGCTGTCCACCCGGCCCCGGTTGCCGGTGGCAATGTGGAAACTTCCCAGCGGATCGTGGATGTCCTGCTTGGTGCGATGGCGCAGGCAGCCCCGGAGAAAATCCCGGCGGCCAGCCAGGGAACGATGAACAACACCCTGATCGGGGGATGGGACACCCAGCGGAAACGGCCGTTCACATATTATGAAACGATCGGCGGCGGCATGGGAGCCCTTCACGGCAAGCCAGGGGATTCCGCCATCCACAGCCATATGACCAATACCCTCAACACCCCGGTGGAAGCACTGGAGTTCGCCTACCCGTTCCGGGTGCTGCAATATGCCATCCGCCAGGGGAGCGGTGGTGCAGGCAGGTACCCGGGTGGGGACGGGATCATCCGCGACCTGCTGATGCTGAGCCCGGCACAAGCCAGCCTGCTGACCGATCGGCGGAGCACCCGGCCGTATGGACTGAACGGGGGCAGCCCAGGAGAGCAGGGTGAAAACCTGCTGATCAGGGATGGCAGTAATAAATTATTACCTTCCAAGGGGTCATTTGACCTCAAGCAAGGCGATATCCTCTCGATCCGGACACCAGGTGGGGGTGGACACGGTGAAATTGACGCCGATTAATTCCGGTCTAAGGTACTCCTGGTCCAATTAAGGGCACTGGCAGTAGCAGGTCACGCCGCAGGTCATGGTTCCACCCGCAGCAGTACACTCCTCATCGTTTAGTTCTGCGGAACACACTGGTTCCGGGCCGAAAATGCTCACGCGGGAATGTTCAAAAACAGGTTGGTCACAGCCATTGACAAAAATCGCAAGCTGCTGGACCGTATCCAGGTACCTTTCTGGCAGAACAAAATCGCAGTATAAGCGCTGAGCATATCCCTGGTAGGCACATTCGTCCGCCTTGGTGCTGCCCAGCCATGCAGAATACGCCCAGGGCTGGTCGCCTCCAGGAACGTCAACTTCTAAACCGGGCACGCCACCAGGAATCTCAATATACAAGGTGAGTGCGGTGCTTTCAGAAGGAATATCCAGCAAGGTAAGTGGATACCCTCCCTCAAATACATCACAGCGTGAGGCAGGCTCCATAGTTGGGGTCTCTTCTGTCGGTGTCAGCGTTGGCGTTTGTGGTAAGAACTGCGATGAGTTACCAAGCAATTCAGGGGGATTTGTCGCTTCACCAATGGCAAGAGTTTTCTCCAGGTGCTCGTAGCAGTCGTACTGCATCGAAAATTGGGCAGATTGCGGGCCAGCCAGATCAGGATGGAATCCAACGATCAGAAAATAATCCATCCCGCCGCGCGGGGCATATTCAAGAAGGAGCTGCCCATTGCCCGAATCTTTCAATTTTCCTACACTAAAGCCTGCTGAATCGCCCAGCCAAACCCCAATCGTTTCATCCAGGCCTTCAAACATCAACCTGCCGCGGGTTTTTTGTGAATACCCACCAGTTTTCAGAGGATCACAAACAGGGATGGGGATTTTGAACAGAGATCCCGGATCTCCCTGGATTTCAATCGTATGCCGCGTCCGATCGGGTTCCAGTGAAAATACATGGGCGTGCGCCCGTAAATCATCAATCGAGATTGCCGGATCGCAGGCATCCGGAATACCATCCCCGTCGCTGTCTGGCTGGTAGGGTTTCGGTAATGCGCCTAAAGACAACAGGAATGGGTCTACCGCTGTATAGGCCTGGTTGGTATCAGCATCATTTGGGCATCCATCGCAGGCATCCCCAATCCCATCACCATCGCTGTCTGCCTGATCAGGATTTGGCTCGAACAGGCAGTTATCCAGGATCGTAAGGCCATCAGCCTCCCTGTCATTCACCCCATCCCCATCCAGGTCCAGATCACAGACATCGCCCACCCCATCATCATCGTGGTCCAGCTGGTTTGAATTGGGCACAAAGGGGCAGTTATCGTGAACATCGATCACACCATCTGCATCTTCATCATCGCAGGGATCCCCTTTGCCATCTTTATCCGTATCCATCTGTTTTTGATTTTTGAGCCAGGGGCAATTATCTTCATTATCATTAATATCATCATTATCATCATCGAAATCACAGGCATCTCCGGCACCGTCCCCATCAAAATCATCCTGATATGGATTGTAGATGGTTGGGCAGTTATCCAGAGTGTCAATATTGTAATCATCATCTGAATCTGTCAGGTCTGGATCGAGGATCCCATCGCACCCCACGTCGGCTGTACCAACCCCGACAAGCGCCCAGGCATTCTGCACCGTACATACCTGCTCTGGGGTAAAGTGCTGGGCTGCGATCGCCATCGCCAGGTTGCGGGCATCGATAAAGCGCGCATTGGAGGGAATTGAAACCATCACGCCGTAATATAAATGCCCCATCTTCGCTCTTCCCAGTGCGGGTCCAATCCAAAAATCCTGCAAACCGCCAAGCGAGGAAAGAAACGCCGCATAACTGGGAATCCCCGAATTATCATACCCGGAGGCTTTTGTCCCGCTGTAATCGTACTGATCCATATGCCGGATGCGGGGGTTGGAAATATCACGCGAATAACCGCCCCCACCTGTCCGGTTGTCTCCAAGGAACCAGTCATCTGAATCGGCAAACATCGCCTGAATATCGGCAAGACTTTCTTTCAGGGCAAATGCCTGGTTGATCCCTGCACCATGGTTTATCCGCGAGGTATAGGTTTGAACTGCATGGGCATACTCATGCACCATCACATCGTAGCTGACAGAACCGTTGTCGAATTCAATAAAATCACACCCGGTTCCCGGTACCCAATGAGGAGCTCTGGGGTGACCTGAGAAAACGTAAAGTTCTATTTCAACACCATCCCCATCATATGAATCCCGTGCGTATTGATTGGCAAAGAAATAATAGGTGGATCGGATATATAACCAGGCGTATTTTGAATCTTGCAGATAGGAATAAGCAGTGAGTAATCCGTCTTCATCCCCAATCCAGTCGTCAGCGGTGGTGTACCAAAAGCAGTCAATAGTGGACTCTGTGTACCCATTGGCATCTTCCAGGTCTAATTCGTAGGCTTCAGAATACAATTCGTTGACCATCACAACTTCTCCAGTGAAGGCATCCACATACACCCGTGACACGCCCGGTCCCAGCGGAATGCGCCAGACCAGGCGCGGCTGGGAGAAGCCATCTTCAAAGACAGCCGGATCATACACCAGCAAAGTCTCCTCGCCAACCAAAAAAGCATCAGAGACTTGGATCTCTTGTTTGGCAATCTCAATCGCTTGGGGAACATCAATGAGGGGAAAGGTGTCCAAAACAACTCCAGCAGGCAGCAATCCACCGACCGTGGCGGTGACCTTGTCCCCGTTCACCATTACCAGGATCTCGCTTCCTAAAACTTCGATCCCAAGGTAGGTCTGGTAAAAGAGGACGAATTGGTCCTCTTCTCCGGAAACCCGCCGGACATGTAATCCAAGCTTTGGGTCATTTTGCCGGAAAAATGCCTGATACTCCTGCAGAAAATTGCGTGCTTTTTCGACCGTATTGTCACCCTCCACAGGAATCGAACCCAGCACCCCGCGTGGAAATCCATTCTGAAAGGTAATTTCCAGCTGATCTCCTGCGGCATTTTCCAGACGATGAAGCGCTTCTATTCGGGGATCTTCTATCCTTCGTTCAAAATTAGGCAGCCAAAACACAAAATAGCCTACCACCGCTAACACGACGATTAACAGGAGTCTTCCAAACCACATCACCGCCCTGCGCGTTCTCATGCGATCGTTCCTCTTATAATCATTATAGCGAGTAAGGAGTAAAATTCCAAACAGGAATGCCCGATCTCCATGTTCTCACTTAAAGACACACTTTTGAGCTCAGAGATTTATTTCGAGTAAAATGGATGTGAAACATACTCATCAAACCACAATATAACCACGCTTATAATCTAAGCGGTTGGCTTTAGGAGAGTCTTATGTGTGGACGATTTACCTTAACCGTCGATGCGGACAGCATCCAGACCCATTTCCCCTGGCTGGAACAGATCCCCCATCAAATCGCCCCGCGCTACAACATCGCCCCGACCCAGCCGATTGCGGCCATACCCAACGACGGCAGAAATGCAATCGACCATTTTGTCTGGGGCCTGATCCCGTTCTGGGCCAAAGACCCCAGCATCGGCAGTAAGATGATCAATGCCCGGTCGGAAACCCTGGCAGAAAAGAACTCATTCAAAAACGCGTATAAGCGCCGCCGCTGCCTCGTGCTGGCGGATGGTTTCTATGAATGGGCAAAGATTGCCGGTCAGAAAGCCAAGCAGCCTTTTTACTTCCGCATGGAAGATGGCGCGCCCTTCGCCTTTGCCGGCCTATGGGAGGAATGGAACAGCCCGGAAGGTTCCCAGCTCAAATCTGCCACGATCATCACCACCAACCCCAACCCGCTGGTCGGTCAGGTGCATGCCCGTATGCCCGTGATCTTGCACCCGGAAGCGTATCCTCTCTGGCTTTCCCAGGACGAGAAATCCCCCGATGCCTTGCAGCATTTACTTACCGCCTACCCTGCGGAGGAAATGGTCGCATACCCGGTGTCCACCACGGTTAACAGCCCATTTAATGAAGGGCCAGAAAATATTCAACCGATCCAGCTATCCTAAATTTGATACAATCAATTGAATGGTGTGGCCAACTCTTGAACCATCCCAAGCACCTGAGTGGGCCGTATCCAACCGCACCTTCAGGAGGGCTTATATGACCGAACTTCTCTACCAAACCGACAGCTATCTCAAAACATTCGAGGCCAATGTGACGGCCGTAAACCCAGACCAGCAGGGAGTGGTTCTCAGCCAGACCGCATTTTACCCGGGCGGCGGAGGCCAACCGAACGATACCGGCACCCTGGCGTTTGATGGGCAAACGGTACCGGTGATTAAAATGCGGCGCGTCGATGGGGATTACCTGCATATACTGGAGCCATCTGCGCCGCTGCCGCAGGTCGGCACCAAGGTTCAGGGCAGCATCGACTGGGACCGCCGCTACCAGTTGATGCGCACCCACACTGCCATGCACATCCTGTGCGGGGTGATCTTCCGCGATTACGGTGCCCAGGTGACCGGCGGGAATATGGACCCGCTCAAAGGCCGGATGGATTTCGAATTTGAAACCATGCGCCAGGAGCTGGTCGCTGAGATCGAAGCATCCATCAACCAGGAAGTAGCCAATGCCCGGCCGCTGGCTGTGCGCATCCTGCCCAGGGAGGAGGCGTTCCAGATCCCGGACCTGATCCGGACCAAGATCAATCTGCTTCCCGAAGCGATCCAAGCAGTTCGCGTGGTGGAGATCGAGAATCTCGACCTTCAGGCAGATGGCGGAACACATGTCGCCAACACCTCGGAGGTCGGCACAATTCGGGTCGCGGATTATAAAAGCAAGGGGAAGATCAATAAACGCATCTATGTGGAGTTAGAGGAAGAAAAATGAACCGAAGATTCGTCTGGTTAGTCGTGCTGACAGCCCTCAGCCTATTCATCCTGTCCGCCTGTGGCGGAGGTGAGGGTGACGGAGCTGATTCAGCCCTGATCCAGCAGGGAAAACTGGTCTTTCAGGCCAACTGCTCCGCCTGCCATTCCACCACCCCCGGCATAACGATCGTTGGGCCGGCCCTGGCCGGGATCGCGACACGTGCGGGGGAAGTTGTCAGCGGCCTGGATGGTCGGGCCTATCTTGAACAGTCTATCCTCGATCCAGGGGCTTATCTCACAGATGGATTTAAAAACCTGATGCCGGATACGTACGGGAACAGCATCTCTGATGAAGACCTGGATGCACTGATCAGCTACATGCTGACCTTAGAATGAAATTTCCCTTCCGTACACAGCCGTTCAAAACCTTGAATCAAGGCCTTCCCGCCCCTACACAAAACAGGGCAGTTGTGCTAAACTTGTTCTTCGTGACGCCGAAACATCCGGGAAAATTCCCGGTTCTTCGCTCACTTTCCGCTCCTGGCAGGTTGGCGACCCGCCCAGGGGCAATCCCAAGGAAAGGAGGACCCCTTTCATGCGCCAATATGAAGTTGCTTATATCGTTCATCCCGACCTGGATGAAACCGCGTTTGCCGAGGTAAACGACCGGATCAAGGACTTGATCGAAAAAGGTGACGGCAAGGTAACGAAAGTTGATTTGTGGGGCAAAAAACGATTAGCCTACGAAATTCGCAAACAAAGAGAAGGCCAATACGTATTCCTGCAGACTGAAATGCCGCCAGTTCTATGTTCAGAGCTTGAACGCAACCTGACCCTGCTCGAGCCGATCATGCGGTTTATGATCACCCAAGTTGACGAAGAATAATCGAATTGTTATTTGTATCCAACCGTAAGGTAGAGTTAGAAATGTGGAGTTTGTTATGAGTAGAGGTCTAAACAAAGTAATGGTGATTGGGCATCTGGGGCGAGACCCCGAAATGCGCTATACCCCTTCCGGCCGTCCGGTCACGAACTTCAATGTTGCCACCAGCCGGTCATGGAAAACCTCAGACAACGAACGGAGAACCGAAACCGAATGGTTCAACGTGGTTGCCTGGGGCAGCCTGGCCGAAATCTGCAACCAATACCTCACAAAGGGCCAGCAAGTCTATATTGAAGGCAGACTGCAAACCCGCCGCTGGGAAGAAGATGGCGTCCATCGGAGCACAGTTGAGATTGTTGCCAAAGAAATGGTCATGCTGGGTAAACGCAAACAAAAAGACCAGGAAGCCGACCATGAAGACATGGAAGACCTTGACGCTGATTTGGATCAGGACGACACGGACGAATTTCCCTTCTAATTCGTTGCTAACCAGAAGAAATACTTAACTCGTTTATAGAGAATAATCAGGAGTATCGAATGTCTAACCAAGCTGGAAGCCGGGGTGGCAGAAGAGGTAGTGGTGGGCGCAGGTATTTTTCCCGCCCGCGTTCCTGCCAGTTCTGCTCAGATCCCGAGCTAAAAATCTACTATCGAAATACACAACTCCTTTCCACATTCATCAATCGGGAAGGAAAAATCCGCCCCAGGCGGCAGACCGGCAACTGTGCCAAACACCAGCGCAAGATCGCTGTGACCGTAAAACGTGCCCGACACATGGCACTGCTTCAATTCGCCGGAGAATCATTGAGCTAATGCCATAGATAACCGAATGCAGGGCATAAAGGATTGAATCCTTTATGCCCTGTATTCATGAGGAAAAAATAGATGTTCAACAAAAAAAAGAAAAAGAAGCAGTCTCTCGGAAGAGTTGGCCGGGTTGAACAGGAGCAACGCTACAACCGGATCGTCCAAATTTCGACGATCGCTGTGGTTGCTTTGGTGCTGGTCATCACCCTGGGTGGAATCATTATTAATACGTTCATCATTCCAGGCACCACCATTGTCAACATCAATGGAACAGAGATTAAAACCTCCGATTTCCAACGGCGTGTCCAATTTGAACGCTCCAACCTTGTCCAAACGTATTCCCTTTACACCAACTACCTCCAATTCACACAAGATCCGAATGCCCAGCAGCAAATCTACGGGCTGTTGCAATCGATTGAAACCGACCTGCAGCAAGAAAACATTGGGCAGCGGGTCATGAACCAGATCATCGATGAATACTTTATCCTGGAGGAAGCTGCCAAGCGAGGGATTACCGTCTCAGATCAGGAAGTGGAAGAATACTTCAACAATTATTTCAGCTATTCCCCCAATGGCGTACTGGAAGATAATTCCCCCACCCCTGTCCCCTCCGCCACACTCTCTGCCACCCAGTTAGCGCTCATCACACCAACCCCGCAGCCAACTCCAGCGGAGGGAGAAGAGCCGGCCACAACCGAGGTCACCGCAGTACCTGCACCGACCTCAGTTACCGTGGAAGAGTTTGAAACCAGTAAAGCCAATTTCTTCGACCAGATGAATGAATATAAGATCGATGAAGCCTACTTCAAGAGCCTGATCTACACCCAGCTTGTCCGTGATAAGCTGAATGAAGAACTGGCCAAAGGGATTACCCCACCTGAGCAAGACCTGGTTTGGGCCCGCCATATCCTCATCCAGCCTGATAGCGAAGCTGAAGACGAAGAAGCCGCCATGGAAGAAGCGCTTGCCACTGCCCAGGATCTGTTCGATCAGATTGCCAGCGGCGAAGCTGAGTTTGGAGACGTGGCTGCTGAAAATAATCCCGATTCCACCAGTGCAACCGGTGGAGACCTGGGATGGTTCGGACGCGGCCAGATGGTTGGGCCTTTTGAAGAGGCCGCCTTCTCCGGAGAGATCGGGGAAGTTGTTGGGCCAGTTGAGACCCAGTTTGGCTATCACCTGATCCAGATCCTCGGTAAAGACACTCAGGTTGACCAGAACGCTTACGACAACCTGGTGGTTACAGCCCTGACTGACCTGCTGAACCAGTACAAGGAACAAGGGACGATTGTGTTTGGCGATGATTGGATCAACCGAACTCCCACCAAACCGGATGTGATCTCGCTCCTTTCAGGCCAGCAATAACCCACTTCAGACACAACATAAGTGACCCCTACGGCCGAGGCATGCCTCGGCCGTTTCCTTTGGTACCCGCATCATTCAAGCATACAAAAAGATCAGGCACTAATGGCCTGATCTTTGGCATCCGGGATGCGGTTGCAGACAGTATTATGCGCTGGGCATGATGATCCAGAACAGGATATACAGCCCAATTCCAGGTATTCCACCAGGAAGACAAGCAATCAGGAAGGCCAGCCGAAACCAAAATGCGCTGATGCCAAAAAAATCGGCCAGACCTCCGGCTACACCCGCAAACACCCGGTTATTTTTTGAACGCCGTAAATAGCGAGCTTTTTCGTTTGTCATCGTATCAACCTCCAAATCTTGATTTTTTCAATAACATCTTTCACAACACTATACGAAAAACAAACGTTTAGGTTGCATATTTAACACAACAACTGGCATGTTTGGGACATGCCAGTTGTGAACAAGAGTCTTGCCAGGATTGGGTTAATTCGACGAATAACGTTCGTCCACTTCTTCCAGCTTGAGTGAAATCGTCTGGCTGGTGGTATCGCGCCCCATCGTAATCCCATAGATCACATCCGCGGCCTGCACTGTATGCCGGTTATGGGTAATGACGACAAACTGGGTATCGGTGCTGAGCTCTTCCAGCACCTGCCGGAAGCGCCCGACATTGGCCTCGTCCAGCATGGCATCCACCTCATCCATCACGCAGAAAGGTGTCGGAGAGGCTTTGATCAGGGCAAACACCAGGGCCGCCGCGGTCAGGCTGCGTTCGCCGCCGGAAAGCAGGGCCAGTTCCTGGGTCCGTTTGCCGGGCAGACGGGCTTCGATGTCGATCCCGATCGTATCGAGGTCTTCCCCTTCAGTCAGCACCAGCTTAGCCGAACCGCCGGCAAATAGCCGGGTAAAGACCTGTTTGAATTCTCTGGCGACAATCTCAAACGTCTCCCGGAAATCACGTTCCATCAGCTCGTCCAGCTCAGCAATCACCTCACGGATATCATGTTCCGCCCGGTGCAGGTCTTCGACCTGTTTGGTGAGGAACTCATGGCGTTCGCTGACTTCTTTATATTCGCGCTGGGCATCCGGGTTCACCGAACCGAGCCGGCGCAGCTGCAGCCGCAGCTGTTTGAGATTTTCCTCAAGGTCATCCGAGACCGACTCGACCACTGGCAGCTGCTGGACAACCTCTCCGAATGGGAGCGGCGCCGGGCCGGAGACCTCGCTGATATATTCAAACTCAACCAAACCAAAATCGGCCTCAATCCGCTGGCGCAGGGTATCCATCGCTTCCTGCCGCCGGGCCAGAGTGATTTGCGCCTGGTTGTAGTAACGTTCAGCCAGGTTGGTCTGCTTACGGACCTCACTTTCCTGGTCCAGTTCTGTTTCCTGGACAGTTTCCAGTTTTTCCAATTCGGCTTCTGCCGGTTCAATCAGCTGGTTTAACTTGTGGATTTCCTCCCCAATCCCCCCTTCGGAGGATCGCATCTGCTCGACCTGTTGATCCAGCTCCACCAGTTGGGCCTTCACCCTATCAACCCGAGCCTTATGCTCTTCCAGGCGGTTGGTTTGGTTTTTCAGGACGCGTTCCTGGTCATTATAGACTTGCTGAGCGTTGTTCAACGAACGCTGGCCAATTGTTACCTGGGCTTCCCAATACGAGACCTGGGAGACGAATTCTTCTATCGAATGCTGCTCGAGGAGTTTCAGCCCTTCATCCAGCTCAAATTCCGCCGTGTTCAGTGCCTGCACCGCCTCACCACTTTGGTCATCCAATTCCTGGAATTCGTTTTTGGTGGTAGAAATTTCGGCCTGAATGGTTTCCTTCTGGCGGCTTAACCATGTGAGCTGTTGTTGGGCCTGGTCGAATTCGAGATTTACCTTGCGGAAAACCGCTTCCGCTTCCCGCGTGGCCTGTTCTGCCCGGTCAGCCAGGCTGGTGGCTTCAGTCAGTTGTTGCTGAAGCGATTGCTCTTCCTCAACAAGTGCATCCAGCTGCTGCTGATGTTCCAAAAGCTGTGTCTCAAATTGACCAATCTGGTCCACCAGAGTCTTGCGCTGGCGGGGGCGGCTCAGGGTTGCCGTGCGCTTGCCAGCATCCACCAGAATCGCACCGCTGCCATAAAACACCTCGCCATTGAGGGTGACAGCGCGTACGTGGTTCTCCCGCCCGCGTAAGACCTGGCGGGCGGCTTTGCGGTCTTCCACCACCAAGACCTGCCCCAGCAGCAAATCTACCGCCGGGCGCAGTTGGGCAGATACCTCCACCAGGTCTGCGGCCACACCCAAACAGCCTGCCATTTTTGGCGCTTCGATCGCCTTGAGAGGAGAAAGCTCTGTCAGGGGCAGGAGGGCGGCCCGGGAGGGGTCTTTGGTCAGCAGTTCCAGCGCCTGATCGGAATCACGGCTGTCATCCAACAGGATCGCATCGACATAATCTCCCAAGGCGGCAGCCACAGCAGCCTCAATTTGCTCGGGAACCTGGAGCTGGCTGCCGAGTGCCATGGCATTCTGGTTTAATTTGCCGCCTCGGGCAGCCTCGAGCAGCACCTTCGCCCCGGAAGCATACCCGGCCAGGGACGCTTCTGCCTCTTGCAGGACTTTAAATTCTGCCCGCAAACGGGCCAATTCGGCCTGGGTCTGGTTGACCCTGGTTTGGATCTCGCTGCGCTGAGCCGCAAGTGTTCTGATCTGTTCTCGAATCTGGTCGAGATCTGCCTGCTGTTGGGCGGATTGTTCTGCGGCCTGAGACCGGGCTTCTTCCGCCTGGTTGATCGCGGTCTGGAGTGTGTTGTGTTCTTCGGTGGCTTTTAACAGCTGTTCGTCCTGGGCCTTCAACTGACCTTCCAGCCGAACAACACGGTGAGACAGCTCACCTCGCCGGGCATCTATTTCGGCACGTTTGGCAATCAGTTGGTTAATCCGTTCACGGGCGTGCTGGGCAGCCTCTTCAAAAGCTCTACTCTCTTGTTTCTTTTGTTCCAAGACCTGCCTGGACGAATCCAGCTCACTTTCCGCCATCTCGGCTGTCTGGCGAGCCTCTTCCACCCGGCGCTGAAATTCCTCCAGGCGGGTTTGCAGGCGGGTATGTTCTTCTTCCAGTTGGCTGATTTCTTCCCGGGTGCGGATTTCCTGCTCCAGGAGTGCCCGCCGCCGTTCTCCGCTGACGGCAAGTTCCCGGCTGGTCTCTTCCCGCCGGGTATGGATCTGAGCGAGCTGGCGGTGCCATGAGTTCAGCTGGCTGCGCAGGGTATTGATCTGATCCCGCATATCCGCCAGGGCTTGTTCAGCAGTATCCTGAACGCTCCTGACCTCCAGCATATTCTTCTCATGTTGAGCAACTTCCTTTTTGACCTGCTGGAGTTCTTTCTGTGCCTGGTGCCAATGATAACCATACCACTCGCGCAGCACCTCCTGCAAGTCTACCCGTACCTGTTCAAATTCCTCTGCCCGGCGCGCCTGGCGGCGCAGGCTGCGCAGCCGGGGGGAGAGTTCGGAGAGGATATCCTCCACTCTCTCCAGGTTGCGTTTGGTATTCTCGAGCCGCCGCAGGGCTTGCTCTTTGCGAGTACGGTACAGCCCAATGCCCGCGGCTTCCTCAAATAAACGGCGGCGTTCCTCGGCTTTCAGCGTCAGGGCGGCATCCACCAACCCCTGCCCAATCACCGTGTAGGTCCGTTCAGCCAGCCCTGAACTGGCCAGCAGTTCATTCACATCCCGCAAACGTACCCGCTGTCCGTTGATCAGGTATTCATTCTGGCTGTCGCGGTAGGCCCGGCGGGTGATGGAGACCTCTGAAAAATCAATCGGCAGCCAGCCGTCACTGTTATCAAAGGTCACCGTGGCTGAGGCCATGCCTGACCGCGGCCGGGTTTGTGAACCCGAAAAGATCATGTCGTCGGTTTTTCGTCCGCGCAGCAATCGGAAGCTTTGCTCCCCGAGCACCCAGCGCAAAGAGTCGGCAATATTTGACTTGCCCGAGCCATTTGGCCCAACGATCACGGTAATATCCCCTGAAAATTCGAAATTGGTTTTGCTGGCAAATGTTTTATAGCCAACCAGTTCCAATGATTTGAGACGGTTTGTCATAAACTGGGTACCCTTAGATATAATCTAAATTGTTTAATGCATCCTGAGCTGCGGCCATACTGGCTTCATGTTTGGATGAGCCAACCCCGCTTCCCATCAGGTCGCCATTGCCGTACACCTCAACTTCGAAGGTCTTGGCATGGTCTGGCCCATTTTCAGCCACCACGCGATAGTTCGGGGCAGGTTTCCCCCCTGCCTGAACAATCTCCTGTAAGAGGCTCTTGGGGTCTTTGTCACGCTGCTGGCTGAGGATTTCGCTGACAGCCGTCTCAAGAAATCGAGAAACAAAGGACTCGACAGCTTCCATCCCGGCGTCCAGGCAGAGCGCTCCGACCAAAGCCTCGAATGCGCCACACAGCATTGCCCTGCGGTTACGGCCGCCACTATCCTCTTCCCCTCTGCCCAGGCGCAGCACCTGACCAATCCCAATCAAACTGCCGAAGTGTGCCAGTTGATCGGTTTTTACCAGGGCGGCCCGCAGCCGGGTTAAATCTCCTTCTGCCATCTCCGGAAAACGGTTATACAGCCAGGCACCCACCACGTAATCCAAAACGGCATCGCCTAAAAACTCGAGGCGCTCGTTATCTTCCAGCGCTTCTGGATTTTCATTCAGATACGATCGATGGGTTAATGCCCGGTTGAGCAGCAGAAAATTTTTGAAAGGCAGCGCGTTGCGCTCAGCAAATTCTTGGGGTGCTTCAACCCCAAAATCTCCCATTGGGTTCATTTAGTTTCCTCCGAACTCAGGGAGCGCTAACCACCCCACATCTGCCGGGTAGTTTGCGGTCCACAAGTTCAATACAATTCGATTGAAGGATATTATATCATCAGGTACCGTTCTATCAACCTCTCCGCAGAAGAAAAAACAATCAGATCAGGCCGATCAGGCTTTGAGGCCATGACCACTGATGATGGCTACGACTGGTGGCTGGAGGGACTGGTGGGTTCGGAGATACGCGTCCCAGACCACAGCCGAGGTCGGCTCTGCATAGATCCCTGAAGCAGCCAGCGACTTCCATCCGCTTCGGATCTGCTCTTCCTCCACAGCCACAAACTGAACACTTCCGCTGCGCTGAAGGTCCATCAGTTCCTGCATGCGGGCTGGCTGGCGGACGGCAATTCCCTCAGCAGCCGTGGTGCCGGGGACGAACTCCCTCCCCTGCGCCGCCGACCACAACGGGGCATTCTGCCTGGCCTGGACACCGACAAAATGGGGCAGATTCTCGATCTCGCCTGCCCGAAGCATGGCCTGGAAGCCCAGGATGATCCCATACAGTAAACCGCCATGCCCGACCGGGGCCAAAACAGACCCCGGCACGCTGCCCAGCTCGGCGACCAATTCATAGGCAATCGTCGCCACCCCCGCGAGTCCCTGGGGCAGCCATGCATGGCTGGCATATACCGATCCTTGCCGGACTGCTTGCATCACCGCATCGGCGGCGGCCTGCCGGGGACCCGGCACCGGGACCACCGCGGCGCCATAGCATTCGATCTGGGCGCGTTTCGGTCCGGAGGCTGACTCGGGGACAAACACCTGGGCGCGGATCCCTGCCCGGGCTGCATAGGCTGCAAAGGCCGCACCCGCATTCCCGGAGGAGTCTTCCACCGCCGACTGCACCCCACCGGCAACCAGGGCACTGACCAGCACCGCTGCCAGACGATCTTTGTAGGAACCGCTAGGGTTGCTGGATTCCAGCTTTAGGAACAGGTCTGTGCCATGCGCCTGCACCGGCACCAGCGGGGTATTGCCCTCTCCCAGGGTCAGGAGAGGTGCTGTACCAGGTAGGCCAAAGGTTTCGCGATAGCGCCAGATGCCAGGTGCATCTGGGATGAGGGCTTTTCGATCGTAAGTGATCCCATCCGGGATACCGAACATCCCGCCGCATGCCGGACAGCGATGCACCACAGCCGAAGGCGCGGTCTCACCACAATCCAGACAGGCATAGACGGTCATTGAGATTACTCTCCGGGCTTGGGGTGATAGTCCCCTTCTACCCACTCTTCGCCGGAGGGCATAAATTCTTTCTTCCAGACCGGTACGATCTGCTTCAGGCGGTCGATGCCATAGCGGGCTGCCTCAAATACTCCAGTATCCCGGTGTGCAGCAGTGCAGGCGATCAACACGGTCGGCGTGCCGGGATACAGGCGGCCAATCCGCTGCACGATGGCGACACCTTCGACCGTAGGCCATTTGTCCCTGATCTCCCGGGCGACCTGGTCCATCTTTTCCTCAGCCATGTCCCGGTACGATTCGTACTCGAGGTACTCGGTTTCGTGTGAGTCATCGCGGGTGGTAATCCCCCGGACCATGCCGGTAAAAAAACAGGCCGCCCCCGTGCTGGGGAGTGTAATCGACTCAAGCAGCTGGTTGAGATCAATTTCGTCTTCGGTGATCGAAAAGACCGTGGGAGGTTGGCTGCCGCCGCTGACCGGAGGGAACCAGGCAACTTCCGCTCCCTCGGGGATTACCTGGTCATCGAAGGCAAAATCCTTGTTAATCGAGGCCAGGGCATGATCGGCCAGCGATTCCAATCCCGGGTATTTTTCCGATAGTATCTGGCGCAAGCCTGCAATGGTTGTCCCTTCCGGGATGTCAATCTGGGTGCGGTTGGTACCGGCCCGATCCCGAAAAGTAGCAAAAAACAATACGGTAATCTTATTCATTGACCACATCTCCGCTCTGCCCGCCGCGCTTCTCCACCAGGCGGATATTCTGAATCTTCATCGTCTTTTCAGCAGCTTTGGCCATATCATAGATGGTCAGCGCGGCTACCGAGACTGCCGTCAGGGCTTCCATTTCCACCCCGGTCTGGCCTCGGGTACGCGCTGATGCTGTGATCCGCACTCCCGGGAGTTGTTCGTCCAATTCAAAATTGATCTCCAGGTGAGTCAGGGGCAGCGGGTGGCAAAATGGGATCAAATCTGCAGTGCGCTTTGCGCCCGCGATCCCGGCTACCTGGGCCACCGTCAGCACATCCCCCTTCTTAATCGCCCCCTTACGGATCAGGTCGAGAGTGGTTTGGCGCATCAACACCTCGCCTTTCGCCACCGCCATGCGCTCCGTTTCCGGCTTTGCGCCTACATCTACCATCCGGGCATTCCCGGCTTCGTCAATATGGGTTAATTTTGGATCAGTCATAGCCGAATTATACTTTAATCCTCAACCCCCGGTTGAGGAAGTCGTTAACGATACTTCCTGGATAATTCATCCAGGCGGTTCATCTCCTCATCGGTCAGCCGGAACGACATCACCCCGGCAAATTCTTCCGCATGCTCCGGTCTGCTGGCACCCGGGATGGCGACAACGGTATCACCGTGGAAGTTCACGGTCCAATTGAGCGCCACCTGAGAGATTGTGACATCATGCCGTTTAGCCATTTCATCCATCGCCTCGATTAGCAGTTGAACCTTCTTGATCTGACGGGCTAGATTGACCCGGCGGGCAATCGGGGTTCTTTGCAGGATTTCAGAATTTTTGTGGAACTTGCCGGAGAGCAAGCCGCTGGCGAGGGGCGAATAGGCAATGATCGTGACACCCAGGTCCCTGGCGGCATCCAGGATTCCATTGGTTTCGATCTTGCGGTAGATCAGGTTGAAGTGCACCTGGTTTGACGCCAGCCCCAACCCACGCTTCTCCAGAGCGGCGTGCGACCGATAGGTATATTGTGCGCTGAAATTGCTCACGCCCACCGCTCCGATCTTCCCCTGCCCGGCCAGGTCGGCCATTGCGTCCATTTCAGCCTCGGGTGGCGAGAAAGACCAGGGCCAATGCACCTGATGCAGGCTGACAGTGTAGCCTTCCAGGTTCTTCAACCGGTTATTGATCGTGTGTTTGATATTCCTGGCTGTGCGAGGAGCCGGCCACCACTTGGTGGCAATGTGGATATCCTCATCCCGGATGCCATTGTTCTCCAGGGCTTTGCGCAGGGTGCGCTCTGAACGCCCCCACCCATAATACTCAGCCGTATCAAACCAGTTGATCCCGCCTTCGCAGGCAATCTTTACGATCAGATCCTTCTCTTCCTGGGAGAGTTTGGCGAACATAAAGCGGAACATCCCTCCCCCACCAGCAAACTGCATTACACCTACTCCTACCGGAGAGACTTCCAGGTTTGAGTGGCCTAATTTCCGGCGTTTGAATTGCGTTTGTGTCATTGATTTCTCCTTGTAGCAAGTGGTCTAAAAAATAAAGTTGTAGCCTGGTTGGTACTTTCCTATTAGATCATCTTGGGCGCAAGGCAATCAAAGGCAGCATGGCACCCATCTCGCGATAGTCCTCCTCTGAACCATCCACTTCAAACCCCAAGAGGCCTGCCATCCTGGCTTCATTTGGATACCTGCGAGCAAAATCCACCAGCACCTGCCCTGCGGCCTGTGGATCCAGTTGTTCGGCAGTCACATCCAGTTTGCGTCGCCCGACGGTGATACTGACTGCCGGCTGGGCAAGGATGTTCCGGTACCATTGCGATTTCTTTCCGAAACCGACCGCGACGATATAGACATCCGTCTGCGGATCGTGCTGAACCACCTCCAGGACCGCATGGCGGGTGTCCCCGCTTTTCCGGCCAATATGATTAAGCATCAGGAAGCGGTTCCCAAAGATCCAGCCAAGGCCAACCTGGTAGAGGAATATGGGCAGGCGAAAGATCCACCTTGCCAACCCTTTGGGGGGAGTTAACTCCCGGATTTTCTTTGCCATGGATCTCTCATTCCATCCGGTTCCCAGATAGGGTAAACACACAACTGAATGGCCGTGCTCCGCCATCCTGCAAGAAATATGCCTGTCCTCTAGTATACTACCTGCCGGCCCAATTCAACTGCGACAGGGTCATTTAAATAAAAAATGCCCGAAGTGTTCCAGTCAAATCTACTCACTTCGGGCATGTCTACAGGATATTAATCCATCATTACGGATTGACCGGTTCTGGGATCTTGAGCAAATCTCCAGGTTCGAAAGCATTGATCGGGGGCAGACCATTGAAGAAGGTAATCACCTTCCATTTGAGCGGGTCTCCATAATAGCGTAAAGCGATCAACCCCAGGTCATCTCCGGGCTGAACCCTGTGTTCAACCACATTCGTCCCCCAATTGCCCATGAATTGCAGAAAAACATCCACCACTTCCTGCTGGGAAAGCGTTTCAGCATCGACTGCCTGACCGTTGATAAAGGCCCAGGCCAGGACGCGGTTGATCACAGCATTATCAACTTCAGGCACGACTGGCTCAACACCCCCGGGCATAGGATCTCTAGGGATCAGGCCAGCAAAATCCGGATTTCCAGGGAATTTATGGGCGGTCCCCCAGGCGGCTGCAAACTTGGCATAACTCATTCTTTTGTGGCTGCCCTCCGACCTGCGCGACCCCCACCAAAGGGGGTCATGGATGAAAACATCATTGCCATCATATCCGGTGACAACTACAAAATGAGCACTCGAGAAATTACTCTGGGTATCCACACCCGAATTGGGTTTTGACCACGCCGCGTAGTGGACCAATGCAATAAAGGGCTTATTTTTATCGATAGAATTTTTCAGGAAATCCTGACTGCCGACATTATACCGTCGCAGAGCAAAGTTATAACCAGCAGCGGCTTTGATCATATCCCCCCGGGAAAGAAATGCATTATGAGGCCTTCCGGTTGATCTGAAAATATCATCGATTTTTTCAAATCTGCCAAAGCCTTCCAGCAGCATTGCTACGCAAGCCGCTCCACAATCCGTTGTAGCTAATCGGGCATCCTGATCACTCTGTGAACGATAAGGAACCGCCAGTTTTTTGGTCATTTTTTGCCTCCATTCCTAGTGAGCACCAATAATGATTCTATTATATAGAATTCTGACCTGCTGTACAATCAAAATCAGTTCGTGATCTAAAGAACTTACTGGCTTTGCAGATGATCTATGACCCGTAATGGAGAGGACAGTTTTCATTTGCTGAAATCCTCGTTTCCACATCTTCCAATCGTCAGGTATAATAAATGGCTGTGAATGAACGACTAGAGAAATGGAAGTCCGGCCTGGCCCGGACGCGGAATAGCACCTTTGGCAGGATCGCCAACGTATTGGGGATGACCGACCTGGATGACGACACCTGGGATGACCTCGAAGCCATGCTCATCCAGGCGGACCTGGGTGTGGACACCACCAACGTGCTGTTGGAGATCCTCAGAGAGCAGGCTAAAGCAGAAGGCTGGACGAAGAACGCCCAGCTAAAGATTGGGCTGGAAAAACACCTGGCAGACCTGATCGTCCCCCCGCCTTCGTTCGAATTCAATCCGAACGGCCCGACCATCGTGCTGGTTGTCGGCGTGAACGGCTCCGGAAAAACCACCTCCACTGCCAAGCTGGGAAAACGGTTTAGCGAAGCCGGAAAGAAAGTTGTGCTGGCTGCGGCCGACACCTTCCGGGCAGCCGCGGTAGAGCAGCTGCAAAATTGGGGGGACCGGCTGAACCTGCGGGTGGTTTACGGCCAGTCCGGAGGAGACCCGGGGGCCGTGACCTATGATGCCATCCAATCCGCAATTGCGCGTAAGGAAGACCTGGTCCTGATTGACACCGCCGGGAGGCTGCACACCCGCTTCAATTTGATGGAGGAGCTCAAGAAGGTGCACCGCGTTTCCGGAAAAGCCCTCCCCGGAGCCCCACATGGAGTCTGGCTGGTGATGGATGCTACCACCGGGCAAAATGCGCTGCAGCAGGCGATTGCCTTCAAGAACAGCGTCAGCGTTACCGGGGTGATCCTGGCCAAATTGGATTCGTCTGCGCGGGGCGGGATGGCGTTTGCCATCCAGCAAACCCTCGGGCTGCCAATCCTGTATGCCGGGTTGGGAGAAGGGGCAGACGACCTCCAGCCGTTCGATCCGGACGCGTTTATCCAAAGCATATTGGCGGGGTTCTCCAGCTGAAAGGTGCAGGAGAATCCGATAGAATAGAGTTTGAGGTAGATAAAATGCAAGATTTAGTGGCACTTCTTTCGGAATACGAAGAGAAAATCCAGGCCCTCCTGGTGCGTCTTTGACCTGCCAGCCAGGGAACAGGAATTAGCTGAGCTGGAAAAACAGGCAGAAAACCCGGCGATCTGGGACTCCCCCAACGAAGCAAAAAATTTAATGAGATCTGCGGCCAGGCTTCGCGAGCGAATTAATGAATGGAATTCGCTCACCCAACGCCTGGCGGACGCGCGTGAACTGGCTGAAATCGGTGACGAAAGCCTGCGCCCGGAACTGGAAGCCGAAACCGCTCAGCTGGAAAAAATCGTTCATCACAAAGAATTGAACACGCTGCTCTCCGGCAAATTAGACCAGGGAGACGCCCTGCTGACGATCAATGCCGGGGCCGGGGGCACGGATTCCCAGGATTGGTCGGCGATGCTCCAGCGGATGTACCTGCGGTGGGCTGAACAGCGCGGCTTTGAGACTGAGATCCTCGACATGACCGAAGGCGAGGAAGCCGGGATTAAGAGTGTCACGATCTCTGTCAACGGCCGGTATGCGTATGGGTACCTTCGGCCCGAAAAAGGCGTTCACCGCCTGGTGCGGCTTTCCCCGTTCGATTCCAACAACCGCCGCCACACTTCTTTTACCCAGGTAGAGGTGCTCCCGCAAGTTGAGGGAGATGCCGAGATTGAAATTGACCCGAACGAACTGCGCATCGAGACCTTCCGTGCTGGAGGGGCTGGCGGCCAGAACGTGCAAAAGAATGATACAGCCGTGCGGATCACACATATCCCCAGCGGAGTCGTTGCATCCTGCCAGAACGAACGGTCCCAGACACAAAATAAAGAAAACGCCATGCGGGTGCTCCGAGCTCGACTCCTGGAGATCAAGCAGCAGGAAGAAGAAGAAGAACTTGCCCAACTGCGTGGAGAATATCAAAAAACGGAGTGGGGCAGCCAGATCCGCTCGTATGTGCTCCACCCATACCAGATGGTCAAAGATCACCGCACCAACTACGAGATGGGGAATGCCCAGGCCGTCCTGGATGGCGATCTGGATGGGTTCATTGAAGCTTTTCTGAGAACTCAGATCGGCCAGGCTTGAGCCTCCACCAAGGTTTGCAGGTAACGTACGGTTCGATCATGAGCGATTGAGCCAAATTTATGTCAGCAAGGAAGATTGATGAAAAACATCCTTATCATTGATGACGATCCAGCTACGACCCGTTTATTGGAAGTGTTGCTCACCAGAGAAGGATACAACATCCTGACTGAGAACCTGAGTGACAATGCCCTGCAAACCACAAAAAATTTCAAACCGAACCTGATTTTCCTCGACCTGATGATGCCTGGCGTGGATGGATTTGAGGTCTGCCAGGAGATGAAAAACGATCCTGAACTTGCAGATATTCCGATTCTGATGTTTACCTCCGCCAGCCAGGCAGAAATTCGCAAGCAAGCCTTGGCGGTCGGGATCAATGAATATATCACCAAACCGATCCACCCAAATGACCTGAAACAAAAAATCCGCGAGTGGCTGGATATTGGTGGAAACGAAACCTCCTGATCTCCAAGAGATCCATAAAGACGGGAGAGAGAAATGCACACAGAACAATCTCATCCGCCCTTATACGGGGGAATTGAAGGTGGTGGAACAAAATTCAACTGCATTTTGGCGTACGCGCCAGATCAGATTGTAGCCGAGACCCGCATCCCAACCACCACCCCGGAAGATACCCTGTCTCGGGTAATCGATTTCTTCAGGGATAAAAGCGGCCAGGCACCTTCCGCGATCGGGTTGGCGAATTTTGGCCCCCTGGACCTCAACCCCGCTTCAAACACATTTGGCTACCTGAAAGCCACCCCCAAAAAATACTGGTCAGATACCGATCTGCTCACCCCGCTCAGGCAGGCGTTGGGTGTTCCGGTTGGCCTGGATACGGATGTGAATGGCGCGGCCTATGGGGAATTTCTCTGGGGCGCGGCCCAGGGGCTGGATACATTTCTCTATCTCACAATTGGCACCGGAATTGGTGGAGGTGTGATGGCAAACGGCACACTGCTCCACGGCCAAACCCACCCTGAAGCAGGTCATATCCTCCTTCCACATGATGTTGACCAAGACCCTTTTGTTGGACTCTGCCCATTTCACCAGGACTGCTTTGAAGGCCTGGCTTCCGGTCCGGCGATCCAGCAGCGCTGGGGTACACCTGCCGAAACCCTGCCGGAAGATCACCCGGCATGGACCCTGGAAGCAACCTACATAGCCGCGGCCCTGATGAACTATATCCTGATACTTTCCCCCCAGCGCATCATCCTGGGAGGCGGTGTAATGCGGGCAGCATGGCTTTTCCCCCTCGTTCACCAACGGGTCAGAAAGCTGCTGGCAGGGTACGTGAACCATACCCACCTCGGTCAGCAGATCCAGGAGTATATTGTCCCGCCAAAATTGGGCAGCAGGGCGGGGGTTCTGGGGGCGATCGGATTGGCGCAGCGTGCTCTCGAGCGAGGATCAATGCCGGGCACATCGTCTGGAACAGAGATCCGCTGAACTTGACACTCCAGCAGATATTCAGCCATAATCAGGTAAGCAGATGACAGAGAACAACGCACCCTCCCAATTGGTGCAACCGGCCGTACAAGGGACGATCCTGGAAGTCAGGCATCTCCCCAGTAGGGAAGGGCAAGAACTTCACACCAATATCGTCCTAAAAGGGCACCCACTCCCAACCTCCTGGCGCAGTTCCGACCTGCACCATACGGAGAATCCCGAACTCCACTGGAACCCAGAAGTGTGCATCTACTGCCAACAATGCGACCGGGTTTGCCCCAAGGGATGCCTCCACCAGGGCGATGAGGGGCTGGAAATTGACCATGAGTGCTGTGACACCTGCGGAGAATGCCTCAAAGAATGCCCATCCACGGCTTTGCAAATGATCGGGATCAGAACCACCGCCGGGGATTTGCTGCATAAGACCCTGAAACAAAATTACTCCACAGCCAGAAAGATCACCCGGATTTCGATCACTGGCGGTGAGCCGGGCTCCCAAACTGCGTTTGTCGCGGAACTGCTGTTTCAAATCGAGCAAGCCGGGATCCCGGCGATCCTCGAGACCAGCGGCCTGGCTCCTTTTGAAAACCTGCTGCCCTTGCTCTCCCGTCCTGTTCAGATCAGGTTTGAGCTCATCACTCCTGATGAGCAAGCCCATCTTCACCTGACTGGCTATGGGAATTCCCTGATTCTTGAAAATCTGGTCCAGATTGCTGATGAACTCTCGCCGCCCACCACCCTGGTGGTGCGCACCCCGCTGATCCGCAACCAGACCGCCACCAGAGCTGCGCTGGCATATACAGGTGAATGGTTGTCCACCCATCTGGATACGCGATGCCACCGCTGGGAGTGGTTTGAGCCGCAATCCACATGCCTGGAATTGGATGATTTCAGCAATCAGGAGTGGGCGCAGATGAAGACATGGGCGGCAGAAATCAATTTTCCATTCGAGAACATCGGGTTGGTCGACCGATATCGCCACAGGCGATAACAATCCCGTCTTATCCACCATACCAATAAGACTCCCTGAGACAGGGTTTAAGTAGAAACAAAACTTGACAATTTAGGCAAAATATAATATATTTTTAGTTATTACTAATTTAAACAGGAGCATTAACCATGTCTCAAGAAAACATCTTTCGAGTACTGATCTTCGTATTCATGTTGGCAAACTTTACGGTCTCGGCATATTTCCGCCGGCAGGCGGATCAAAACGACGGGAAGACCACCTTCGAGGAAGAAAACCCGATCCTGCTGAAACTGCGCTCAGCGGGTGCATTGCTGATGTATGGCAGCATCCTGGCCTACCTGATCTATCCCGCATCGATGCAGTGGGCCCAGTTGAACCTCTCCCCCATCCTGCGCTGGTTGGCAATTGGGGTGATGGCTGCCCTGGTCCCGCTGTTTTACTGGCTGTTCAGCAGTCTGGGCAATAACATCACTCCCACGGTATCGATCCGCAAAGAACACACCCTGGTCACCTCCGGCCCTTACCGCTGGATCCGGCACCCGCTGTACACCTTCGGGACGATTTTTATCCTCGCGATCGCCACTGCTGCCGCCAACTGGTTCATCTTTGGGATCGGGCTGCTCACCTTTATCCCTCTGACCATGAGAACGCCCCTCGAGGAACAACGCCTGCTGGAAACTTTCGGGGACGACTACCGTGATTACATTAAAAGGACCGGCCGTTATCTGCCAAAACTGCGGCTCTAGCCCTTGAGAGTTCCAGTTTCAACAGGATAAAAAACAAAGACCCCTATGATGGGGTCTTTATTCTTTTACCTGATGATTGGGTCATTCACTTCTTCTTTTTCTTATCCGATTTTTTTGACCCGCTTTTGGGTGCTTTCTTTTTCTTACCATCTTTTGGGAACGTACTTCCAGGCATGTCATTTCTCCTTTACTCATCGCGGGAAACCCGGCGAAGTGGACATCTACTCCAAACCTGAAAATATTTTAGAATCCGGCGGTCAAAAGTGTATGTAAATGTTGTTTTAAAGCCGCGCGAAATTTGGATCGCTCCTCAACCTATACAATCTGCTTCGAGCGTTCTGCCATCTGGCGGCGCAGCTTTTCCGCATCGCGGGGATAGGTGAAATAAAAGGCGGAAAACACCAGTGCACACACAATCCAGGGTACCGGAACCGTCCAGACCATCGCTTCAGTCAGGCTGGTAGAGTCCGCCAGCCTGCCGGCGAGGATGGCCACCAGGGCGGAAAAACTGTTCTCGATCAGGGCGACAACGGAATAAGCAACACTGCGCAGTTCTGGCGGGGTGACTCCCTGCATCATCGGCTCTTTGGCTCCTTTTCCCGGCCAGCTGATGAACAAGGCGGTCACGAAGGACAGCGCCACCAGGGCTGCCAGGTTCCAATCCTCAGTGCCGGTGAGCAGCCAATACGACAGCGGGATGCCAGAGATGATCGAGAACTGGCCGATCACCACACGCCCATATTTGGGATTTACCTGGTCGGCATAATCGCCAATGATCCCGCCCATAATATTAGAGATCACCGTGCCAATCACAATCCCGGCAAATGCGATCGTCCCAACCGACTCGTCCAGGCCGCGGTCGTTCTTCAGCCAGGTTATGAAGAATAATTGGAGGATGACCCAGGGCATCGTGCCGGCCATTCCCTGAGCGATGGCCACCCAGATCGTCGGGATGCGCAATACCTTGGGAACATCCGCAAAGGTGATCCGGTATTCCGCCGCGGCTTCGGCCGTAATCTTATTTGCCAGTTCCGGTTCCGCTGCCCCGCGCACTGGCTCTTCGACCAGGAACCATACCACCAGCCCGGACAGTACGCTGAATGCCCCGAGGATAAAAAATCCCCAACGCCACAGTTCCGGTGAGGCCAGGAAGCCAAGCCCGACCGTCCCGATGACAATTCCAAAGATCCCAATCCCTTCCAGGATCCCCAGAGCGCGCCCGCGCCTCTCCGGTGGATAGGTATCCGAGATCAGCGAAAAAGTGGCCGGCATCAGGCACCCCAGGCCAATTCCGGAAATCGCCCGGATGGTCAGCAGCTGGCCAAAATCATTGGTGAACCCAACCACAAAGGTCCACAACCCCCACAAACCAGTGCCGAAAATGATCACGCTCTTGCGGGAATAGCGGTCCGCGATAAAACCCCAGACAGGCGTAAAAACCGCCTGGAGGATGGTGCGGATGGTGCCGATCAGCCCGAGAGCAGTATAGTTCAGCCCCCACAACTGCTGCAGGGTTGGGAACAGCACCGAAATGGTCTGCTCCTCACCCCGGTCAATAAAATATCCAAAAGACAGGGCAAATAAGGTTTTCCCCTTGCCGGACTTGGTCTCTGCTTCGGCTCCCTGAACGGCAGACGTCGATGCCATGGCGCCTCCTTGATGTGCAAAATGGGATAAAAAAGTGTATCACACTTGAAATGGATTTTGCGTAATTTAACCTTATCCAACACCCTCTTGGGCGATTCGTTGCTCGGCCAGGGCAATGTAATCCGGGTTGACCTCATAGCCGACATAATGCCGCCCGGCAAGTTGGGCCGCGACGGCGGTTGTGCCGGAACCGAGGAACGGGTCCAGCACCACATCCCCTCGGTAGCAGAGCAGGCGCACCAGCCGGTCCACCAATGGGATCGGGAAAGGCGCCGGATGGCCGATCCGTTTTGCCGATTCGGGAGGAATCTCCCAGACAGACAGGGTCCCGGCCATAAATTCTTCTTTCTCAATATCACTTTCCCCCCGATCGGGACGTGAGAAAGACTGCTTGGCGAAGACCAGAATATATTCGTGCAGGTCACGGAAGCGTGGAGATTTGGCATTCATCCAGCTCCCCCAGGCCGTACTGCCGCTGGCGCCGCGTGCCTTCTGCCAGATGATCTCGCCCATCGGTAAAAAGTCGAGTGCCAGGTGGACCTGGTAAAAGAATGCAGTCAGCGGGATATACGGTTTGCGGCCCAGGTTGGCGATATTGATGGCGTAGCGTCCGCCGGGACGCAGCACCCGGTACACTTCTTCGCCCACCCGGGAGATCAGGTCAAGATACTCCTCCAGGGAAAGATCATCATCGTACTGCTTGCTGGCGTTATACGGTGGAGAAGTCACCGCCAGGGCGATGCTGTCATCCGGCAGGTGGTGCATATCTTCGGCCGTGTGGCAGTACAGTTGGTCAGCCCATTCGCCTGGCTCGGGCACCATCGTATCCTGCAGGTCGCGGTGTGGCACCTCTCGGGCAAACCAGTGCTCCTGGTACATTTTGCTCTGATAGAACAGCGATGCATCATGGGCTTCACGCTTGCTTACGCCAAAATCTGACGTGCGGGTTCCGCCGTTTGTTTTTTGCTCCATGAATCGATTATAGCAAAGGGGGTTAAAACCTGCGCGCGTTTTCAGGCTTCAATAATTTCCCGAAAAAAGGCTATGCGCTCATACATACACCTGGTGAAAGAATGGGAGTTTTTCGAGAGGGGCAGGGAAGGCTCCCAAAACTGTGGGGCCGGTGAACTGCTCGCCTGTCCAATGCTCACGCCACACACCCGGCGGAAGGTAAACATCCCTGGCGCGGGCACCTTTTTCCACCACCGGTGCCACCAGCAATTCGTTCCCGATCAAAAATTGGTCCTGGCAGTCCAGCGCCAGCGGATCATCCGGGGCCAGCCAGAAAAGCGGCCTCACCATCGGCTCCCCGGTTTTGGCAGCCTGCTCCGCCAGAGATTCGAACAGCGGAGTAAATTCCAGGTGTAGTTGGGCATACTCCCGGCAGATCGAGGAGCAGTTCTCTCCAAACTGCCAGGGTGTGATGGAAAACTGCATCACCGGCAGCAAAGCGTTGAGCTGTGTCCAGCGGATCATCAACTCTGCGGTCGGCCAACCAAACATGGCTTTGGTCTGGATAAACTCAGGGACATCCGAGGCATTCAGAACAGCGAGCTGATCGGCGTTCTGGTTCTTTTTGCGCCGTTCCATCAACGGGATGATCCCCCGGGTAATGAGGCTCCGCACAAGGCGGTTCCTGGGGATCGTGAAATACCCATTTCCGCCAATCATATCCGGGAAGGTGAACGGATACCCGGTCAGGGAAAGCTGAAGGGTGGCCGGGATGATCGCCCGCAGGCCATTATCCCGCCCCCAGGCAGACCAAAGATCCCACAGGCGAAAAAGAAGCGGCGAGGTCTGGTTTTGCCAGCCGGTGCGCACCTCGCACATCGAGAAGTAGCGCCCAACCCACTCCACGTAGGCTTGGGAGTAGTGGTTGCGGGAAGTTCCCGGCTGATGCAGGACTGCATCCGGCGGGACAAACATTGCTTCTCCCCCATCGAACTTAAAACCATCCAGACCGGTCGCTTCCTGCAGGTGGTTCAGACGTCGCCTGTACCACTCCATCGCGGCCGGGTTAGTGGTATCCAGCAAATATCCCAAGCCCTGCCACCATCGCACCGGATACGGGCTGCCATCTGTCTGACGGACCATGTAGCCTCTGCGCACTGCTTCCGGTGTGATCTCAGCTCGGGGATGCACGAACGGGATCACCCAGGCCGTTACCTTGAACCCCATCGCGTGGAGTTCCTCGATCATCCCTCTAGGGTCCGGAAACCGCTGCGGGTCGAAGATCAGATCACCATACTGCACCTGCCAGCGGTCATCAATTTCCAGCACCTGGTACGGGTAACCATTATCCCGGATCTGCCGGGCAAATGCGAGCACTTTTTTCTGGTCAATCTGATCTTTATACTGTGCCCAGGTGGTCCACACAGGCCTGCCGAATAATTCCAGTGGAGGGGTTGTTCTGGGATGGCCTGCCTGCTCGACCAGGATCCGGTGGGCATCGACCAGATCCTCCGCCACAAACAGGTCAAAAGCCAGATCATCGCCCACCAGAGTCAGACAGCCATCACCCTGTTGCCGGGTATCGAACACCGGGCGCTGGTCGAAAGGAATCACATCACCAAAGACAAAATCATCCAGGTGAGCCGGTACCGATGGCGGCTGGTTGATCCCCAATTTGAAATGCGACCTGACGATGAGGAGCACCCCGTCTTCCTGATAAAAAACCGGCGACATCAGGTTGGAATAGCCGGTGCCCCCAGCGTCAGAAGTCAGGAATTCAGACAGGGGCAGCAGGATCTCGCTCAAATCCCAGGGCTGGTTGACCAGTTCCCCGAGACCGTACCAGCGGCCTTTCAGCGGGATGCGGTTCTCCACCTGCGGTCCACTCCAGCGAAAACTGAGTTTAGCCGCTTCCTGCACGAGGGTTAATTGAACTTTGTCGGAGTTGAGGGTGATCCCGTTTTTCCGGGCTTCCATATTGCCGAAAGTGTAAGATGTTGTTACACTCAGAAGTGAGCCGCCGCTCCTGAGGATGTTGATCCTTACAGGCTCTTTTTCTAACAGGTAGCTGACCATAGTGAACGATTTCATAGAGTCAATTTCCTCCAGGCTAGTTTTACCACACCTAAGACAGAAGTTGTAAAAAACACCAGCCTGAAAAAGATCACGCAGTGTGGAGGTAAGATGCAAAAAATACTCAGCGCGCTGGCCACCCTGGCAGGGGGAGTGGTAGTCGTGGTGGTCCTGTTCAATTTGGCTGACTTTGACCAACCTTTAACTGGCGAGGTACTGGTTGAGATCAACGTTCCGCAGGATGACACCTTAACAGGAGCATATACCCCCGGTGAGCAACCATACGGGGTGTTATTGATGGCAGGTTTTGGCTCAGACCAAACCGCCCTGCGGCCCCTCACCAGTGAATTTGTCAAAGCCGGCCTCCACGTGTTCACGTTTGATTTCTCCGGTCACGGCCGCAGCCCCGGGGGACTGGACTTCAACAACGCCTCCACGGAGCGTCTGGCGAACCAGGTACTGGCAGCAGAGGCCAAATTCCGCCAATTGTCGGGACTTACTGCAGATCAGATCATCTTCCTCGGTCACAGCATGGGCGCGCGGGTCAGCTTGCAGGCCAGCACAATGATGACAACCCCACCAATGCTGCTCCTTTTGCTGGGAACGTCTGTCAACCTGGCACCTAACCAACAGGCTGAAATTTTCACCCAGACGCAGGATTCAGACCTTGCCTGGGTCCAGGCGCTGGGTCCAGAGAACCCGAATACAGACATTATCCTGATCTCTGGAGAATGGGATGACGTTCTCAAGCCTGAAGGTGCAAGGCTGCTGGTGGAAAAGCTGTCTGGAACAGCGCTTGAGTCCCAAAACCGGGTTGTTAATGTGCAAACCGATCCCGTGAGGACACTGATCCTTGTGCCAAAGCTGCTGCACAATTTTGAAATCTATTCAATCATCCCTCAACTCGGGATTACAGAGGCGATTGGATCTGCCGACCCATCCAGCCAGCCGAACCAATACAACCAACGCGTTACCGATTGGTTGTACGGCCTGGGCGGGTTGTTCCTGGCGCTGTTCGCAGCGAGAGGGGTGATAAACAAACAAGAAGCAAACCCCCCAGAAGCGGTGATCGAGAGTTTGGGAGCGTACTTCCGCGGCAAGCTGCTCAGCTGGTTCCCCGCTCTGATTCCCGGCGCATTGATCGGTTTAGCCGTACTCTTTGCTCCAATGAACTCACCGGCTTTCAACCTGCATTACATTGTGTTTTTTGGCGGATATGGTCTGGTGTTGTGGTGGCGCTACCGCAGGGAAAAAATGCCCGGCGTGGAAGGCAAAATGAACTTCAAAGGGTACGCTTCGCCCACTGTCAAAAACACAGTCCTGGCCGGACTGGTTTTCCTGCTGGTGCTGGGATCAATTTCGCTGATGGCGCGCTCAGGCTGGTGGTATGCCTTCCCTCTAAACCATCGCTTCCTGTGGCTGCTCCTCTTCACCCCGGTCACCGCGATTGGATTCAGGATTGGCTTCAAAGAGGCAGACATGCTGCGGGACTGGCATCCCGATCAATTCTGGCTGGTCTGGCTGAATGGGTTAATCGGACTGCTTCCATTCTTCCTCTATCCTGCCATTCTGGCAGCCCTGGGATCAACCAGCGGGGTTTTGGTGGGGGTGCAAGGGCTGGTCGTGATTGCGCTGGCCATGCTGACTGGTTCCCTGATCCACAAGATCAGCAAACGACCCTGGTTGGCAGCGATGTGCCAGGCATTTTTATTGTATTGGATGGTTCTCCCGCTGGGCGCATTATTCAGGTAAAATGTGGAACGTTCAATCCAAAACGGTGGTATCGTTTCCCCGCACGATTGATGCTGCATCATGAAATCCATTTACGCCCGGAGCCCACATGGCGAAATACATGCACGACTGGGAAGATCCAGAAATTTATCAACTCAATACCCGGCCACCCCATACCAGCGCCAGTTATTTCCCCAACCGGGAGAGCGCACTGAAATCGCTTCGCTCCCCCTGGGAACAGTCCCTCAACGCAGCGTGGCAGTTTCACTGGTCGCCAAACCCTTCTTCCCTCCCCACCGGTTTTTATCGTCCGGACTTCGATGCCAGCCAGTGGCAAACGATCCCGGTCCCATCCAACTGGGAAATGCACGGATACGGAACACCCCAGTACATCAACATCGGACCGCGACCCGGGCTGAGCAAAAAGCGCATCCCGCGCATCGATCACGCCTACAACCAGGTGGGCTGTTACCGACGCACATTCACCCTGCCCGAAGCATGGGAAGGCATGCGGGTGATGGTGTGTTTCGATGGAGTGCGGTCCGCATTTTACCTGTACATCAACGGACACAGGGTTGGCTACAGCCAGGGCTCCAATACCCCGGCAGAGTTCGAGATCACCTCTTACCTGGTCCCGGGAGAAAACCTGATTGCAGCGGAAGTGTACAGCCTGTGCGACGGCACGTACCTTGAGGACCAGGATATGTGGCGTCTCTCCGGTATTTTCCGGGATGTGACCCTAACGGCTGTCCCCCACCTGCACCTGATGGATTTCTTCCTTTCTTCGGAATTTGATCCCAACCTTGAGCACGCCGATCTCCTGATCCAGGCAGCGATTGAAAGCACAGACCGCAGGATTCCGGTTGACTATACCTTGCAGGTCAGTTTGCTGGATGCTGCAGGGGAACAGGTTGGGGAGGAATTGGTGTTAGCCGGGAGCACCCGGCCGGAAGCGCACTCCAACGTAGGGCAGGTGAACGGCAGGATAAACGTACACGCACCGCAAAAATGGTCGGCAGAACGCCCAACCCTGTACACGGTGGTGCTGGAACTGCTCGACGCTCAGGGGGAGGTGGTTGAAGTCACCGACCGCCGCTTTGGGTTCCGCAAGGTAGAGATCAAGAACAAACAAATCCTGGTCAACGGCCAGCCAGTGATCATGAAAGGCGTCAACCGGCATGAATGCGACCCGGTCACTGGGCAGGTGATGACCCCTGAACGGATCGAGCAGGATATCCGGCTGATAAAACAATACAACATCAATGCGGTGCGCACCGCTCATTACCCCAACCATCCGCTTTTCTACGACCTGTGTGACCGCTATGGGCTGTACGTGATGGACGAAGCCAACCTGGAAACCCACGGTGTGTCCAAACACATCCCAGCCAGCCGACCGGAATGGCAGGAGGCGGCAGTCAACCGGATGGTGCGGATGGTACAGAGAGACCGCAACCACCCCTGCATCCTTTTCTGGTCGCTGGGCAACGAGGCGGGCCACGGGGAGACATTTGAAGCAATGAAAAATGCCGCTCTTGCCCTCGACCATACCCGCCCGTTCCACTATGAGGGCGACCACTTCCACATCGTCAGCGATGTGATCAGCACCATGTATCCTTCTCCCAAACGGCTGGAGAGCATCGCCAAGGCAGAAAAACCGGTCAGGTTTACGGATAGTGAAAGCATTCTGGGAAAGCGCGTTTCGCCAGCGGTGTATGGAACCGTCCCGATCCTGATCTGCGAATATACCCATGCGATGGGCAACAGCGTCAGCCAGCTGGACGAGCACCTGCGCATCTTTGAAGACTACCCCCATGCAGCAGGCGGGTATATCTGGGACTTCATCGACCAGGCCCTGCTGAAAAAGACAGCAGATGGAAAAGATTTCTGGGCCTACGGCGGAGATTTTGGCGATGACCCCAACGACGGGCACTTTTGTATCAACGGCCTGCTGGATGCCAGGCGGGAACCTCATCCGCATGCCATCGAGGTAAAGAAACTGTACCAGGATGTCGCGGCTGTACCGGTAGACCTGCTGACTGGCCGGATCCGCATCCACAACAAACGCTGGTTCACCGACCTGAGCAGTTATACCCTGGAGTGGGACCTGCAGGAAAACGGCCTGGTCATCCAATCCGGGGAGATGCCCCCGCTCAACACCCCGCCCGGCGACAATGAAGATATTGTGATCCCGTATCACCTGCCTGACGCCAAGCCAGGGGCAGAATATCATCTCAGGCTGCGCTTCCCTTTGGCAGCCAACACCCCCTGGGCACCCGCCGGCCACCTGGCCGCCTGGGAGCAGTTCCCAATCCCCCTGTCATCACCACCCCTCCCCGGACCCGATCCATTGGAACAAACCGCTGTCGAGATAGCATACGATGAAGACCGGATTTTACTGGTCACAGAAAATGGGACAGTCGCGTTTGACCCCCTTTCAGGTCTGCTGACAGAACTTCGGGTGGGTGAACGCTCGCTGCTTACCTCTCCCCTGGTGCCCAATTTCTGGCGGGCGGAAGTGGATAACGATGCCATGGCTAGAAATTTGGTCCCACTAATTGGGTCCTTCTTCAGCCTGCGAAAATACTGGGCCAAGGCAGCGGACAAACGACAACTGAAAGATTTTCAGATGGAGCAGATGGTGGATGGGTCTGTCGATGTCCATACCAGCTTCAAAATTCCGTACGGCAAAGGCCCCCTAACATTGGACTATACCGTCTATGGCAATGGAGACGTGCTGGTTTCCTACGCCTTCACTCCCAAAAAACAGATCATGCGGATCGGGATGTCGTTCCAGATCCCCTCCTCTTGCCGTGATGTGAGCTATTATGGTCTCGGGCCGCACGAAACGATGCCTGACCGCAAGGCCAGCGGGATTGTGGGTGTCTATAAAAGTAAAGTGGAAGACCTGATCCATGGGTACACCCATCCACAGGAGAACGGCAACCGCTCAGAGATCCGTTGGGTGAAATTTGAGGATCTGTCCGGAACAGGGATCGAGGTCAGGGCAAACGGCGGCAGTTTGTTGAATTTCAGCGCCTGGCCATACACCCAGGCAGACCTTGAAGCGGCCCGGCATAACCACGAACTGCCTCGCCGGGACTCAAACACAATCAATATTGGCTATGCGCAGCGCGGGGTCGGTGATCTTTTTTCTTTCCTGCGCGGATGGCCAGAAGAGATCATCTTGCCGCCAAACCGCACTTACCGCTTCAGTTTTTTACTCAAAGGCGGATTGGGAACACAGTCATCCACCACCCTGTGATGGGAAATTTTCAGGCAGTCTTCTTTGAAAGCTGATCAGCAAACCTGAGCATGTGCTGGACAAGCTCTTCGGGCCGATCGACATGAATGTCATGGGCAGTCCCTTCAAACCAGACCACCTCGGACCTGGCTATGGACTTGCCAGCCAGAGCCACCTGGTCGGCCTTGGCATCCAGCATCTCACTGCCGTCAGCCGCAGCACAGATCAGCACCCGCTCCTCTACCCGGGGAAATAAACCAACTACGTCCTGATCGTATAACGCCCTCAGAATGGCCATGTGCCGGTCTAAGGTCAGCCAGGGACGGATCGTACCATCCGGCAGGGTCTGAAAATTTTTCAGGGTCAGTTCAATGCCATCGGGGTACCAATCAGGATGCCTGGCCCGGACCATCTCACGGGCGGTCGTCAGGGAGATGCCCGTCAGGTTTGGCGGCCGCAATTCACGAGATACTTCCTCCCAGTTCCCTCTGCTCCGCAGGTTTAAAAACCCGCCATCGACAAACACATACCCCAACGCCAGGCCGGGATACCGGGCAGCCAATTCAAGGGCCACATTTCCACCCCAGGATTGCCCGGCAATGATCACCTCGGACAGCCTGGTCGACTCAATCACCTGGCGCACATCTTCAACCAGAGTTAAGAAATCATACCCATCGTCTGGTTTATCGCTCAGGCCGTGGCCGCGCTGGTTGACAGAGAGAACCCGGTAGCCCTGCCTCTCAAGTCGGCTTGCAACCAAATCCCAGGTTGCCGCATTGCTCGACAGGCCGTGGTAGAGCAAAAAAGCCGGCCGGGAATTTTCTGAATGCTCCGGCAACCACTCCCTGGCATGCAGCCGGAGTCCTGGAAGGTCGATCCAGCGATCAACCGGCGGCATCATTTTGGTCCATCGGGACAAGTTCTACCCCGCCAGGCGTATCCATCACTCTCCACCCCAAATCTTCGATCTCAATGCGCAGCGCGTCTGCAGCTTCCCAATCTTTCGAATGGCGGGCTTCATCCCGTTTTTCCAGCAAGGCGAGCACAGATTGAGGGGGTTCTGGTACAAACTGCTCCTCAGCGATGCGAGACAGTTGGGCGGATACCGCCTGCTGCCAAACCTCCGGGTTGATTCCTGTGCCGGCGGCTGGATGCGTGAACTCACCCAAAACACTCAGGTCGAATGTCTCGCCGCTGATAATATCCTGTTGAACCCCTTTTTGGAGCACGTGGACAGCCCCCTTTCCCATGACCAGGCAGGTGCCTGCGCAAAAATCAAGAATGAGTGACGTATGATCGTCAATCCCCAGGATTACTTCTTCCTCCGGCAGGAGAGAGACCAGTCGCTCAAAACGCTCCTGCCCGATAAAACAGCGGGAAGTATCCAGCTCATCCCCCCCATCATTATTATTCCAATGAGGAACAACCGAAAGGTTTAACCCGAACGGTTTCCAAAAATCGAGACCATGCTTCCAATGCAGGTCCTCCCCGACCTTGAAAATCTCATACACCGGGATCGTATGGCGACCAAAGGCCAGGGTCGCCGCGCTTGACAGCACAATCGCAGACCCGATCCGATGGCGCGCCTTGATCAGCTCGAATGCCAGCGAGTCTTTCAGCTGACGGACAGCATAGGTTGGGCTGCCAGGGCCGAGCAGAATTTCATCCGCCTTCAGCATCGGTTCAACAATCTTGAAATTCTCCGGGCTGTAGTCTGTCCCCTTTTTACGCGCGGCAACCTGAACAATGTTCGGGGCATAATTCTGCAAGCGGACTTCCAGAAATTCGCCGATCTTTCTGGCCACACGGTCGGAATTCAATTCAAAGCCAGCAGGGGTTTCCAGGATCACAATGTTTGGATCATCAGGAAGAGATTTGGCAATATATTCATGTGTGCTTCCGCTGGAGGGCAACGTCTCCCCTGAACCCAGCAAAGCCACCAAACCAGGAAAAAACTCGTTCACGGGTACACCTTTCTTTCGTTGTGGTCGACCATACATCAGTAAAAGCCCTCAGAAAAGATCAGTCCGGAACTTTCTATATAGACCACAACCCACAGGAATAGTTTACCTGCGCAACGAAAAATAGCTGACTTGAATCCCCTATCCCTACAGAAAACCTACTTCGCCAGGATCATCCTGGCATCCAAAGCCAGGCATCCTTCACCCTTGTGGAGGACACGCAGCGGGTTAATATCCAACTCTTCGATCTCCGGAAAATCTCTCAGCAGTTGGGAAAGCTTCAACAGCGACTCAACCACAGAGTCGACATCCGAAGGCCGGCGCCCGCGGGCACCCAGCAAAATCGGGGAACCCCGCAGGCTGAGGATCATTTTTTCAGCGTCATCACGCGAGATCGGAGCTACCCGGACGGAGGTTTCCCCAAAGATTTCGACAAAAATGCCGCCCAAACCAGCGACCACGACCGGACCGAACTGTGGGTCCTGCCGGCCGCCGAGGATTAGCTCCTGACCGCCAGTGACCATCGGCTGGACCAGGACTCCATCCAGCTTCTCTTTGGGGTAAGCCTTGCGGATGCGGCTCATCATATCTTTGAAGGCGTGGGTGACTGCCCCAGGAGTGCGCAGGTTGAGCTGCACTCCACCAACATCCGATTTGTGGGAAATCTGGTCGGCGATGATCTTGATCGCAACGGGATACCCGATCTGCTCAGCGGCTGCCTGGGCCTGATCCACAGTGTTCGCAACCAGGCTCTTTACCGTCGGGATGCCATACACATCCAGCACCTCGATCGCTTCGGAGAGCAGCAAGTCTCGTTTTTGGTTCCTGGCGGTGTCGATCAATTCCTGCACCCGGGATGTATCCACAGAAAACTGGGGGATATCCAGTTCAACTGTCAGCCGATCAGCAATATTGGCATAAGCATGGTTAATTTCGAGTGCCCGGATGGTCTCGACGACCTGGGTAAAGATCGGGAAATCATAATTCTGTTTAAGGTAATTGACCTCCTCTGCCAGGGTTGAAATGTAATAGGCAACCGGCTTGTTGTACTTCTTCACCATGTCAATGATATAGTCCAGCAGTTCACGGCTGGCTTCGTTCTCAGTGCCCGAGGATGAAGTATGCAAAAAGACCACCCCATCGACAGAGTCAAGCTGCAAAGTCTGTTCCACGATCTGGGCATACACCTTCAGGTCAAACAGATCTCCGAGGTCCAGCGGATTGGTCAGGTTGATCACCGAAGCCCGGAAATGTTTCTCGATCTCGCGCAAGAATGTTTCCGGGAGTTCGGCCAGCTTAAAACCAGACAGTTCACAGGTATCGGCCGCGATAACCGCATGCCCCCCGGAACGCGAAATGATCGCCAGGTTCCTGCCCTTCATCGGCGGGAGTTCCAGGATCTTCATGTTGTTGCCCAGCGTGGTGGCGTCATGGATCCGGATGATCCCGGCCTGGTCAAACGCGGCATCGACGACTTTGTCATCACTGGTGAGTGAGGCCGTGTGGGAGAGCGCGATCGAGTTGCCTAAATTGCCAATGTTCGATTTAAACGCCAGGATTGGTTTGGTCGACCGCTTGGCCACATCCATCAACCTGCGCCCATCGCGGATGCTTTCAAGGTAGAGGAAGATCAGCTCTGTCCCATCATCGTCAATCATCATCTCGAGCATGTCCTCAGCATCGATATTGAGCATATTCCCCACCGAGACGAACTTATTCAGCCCAACCCCCTCGTTCGACATCAGGTTCAGCACACTCAAGCCAACCCCGCCGCTCTGAGAGATCATGGAAACTTTTCCATTTTTTATGTATTTTTTCAGGCGCGGGAAAGGGACACAGAATCCGTTCTCCATGCTGATGGCGCCGATGCAGTTGGGACCTACAAAACGGATGCCGTATTGATCGGCAATCCGGACCATCTCCTGCTCCAGCTTTTCTCCCTCGTCTCCAAACTCACGGAATCCAGCCGTTTCGATGATCGCCCAGCGAATCCCTTTGTGCCCGCATTGCTCCAGGATGCCGGGAACGGTCCTGGCTGGGGTGATGATCACTGCCAGGTCGACAGAATCCGGGATGTCGGCAACACTATGGTAGATCCGGCGGGTCTCGATCATCCCACCACGTGGGCCGACCGCATACACGATCCCATTGAACCCATACTCAATCAGGTTTCCCACAATATTGCGTCCCAGGTTATCAGGCCGATCCGAGACACCGATCACAACCACACTGCTTGGATAAAAAATTTCGCGCATGAAGCCATCCTTTTCGAAATTGCACTCGTAAACTCTTTATACCATTATTCAGACAAAGCTGCATTCATTTGCTCAGAGCCCGCCCCCTCAGAAGATCAAAACCTCATACTTTGCAGGATAGTCAAAATGCTAAATTTTCCCTACAATGAAAAATAGTGAAAGGAATAGATCATGTCAAACACAGACCAAATGCTTGCTGAAAAATTTGTTTGCCCGCGCTGCGATCATAAACACGGCTATGTGGAAAGATTGGCCATGTCGGGCACGGGGCTTTCGCGCTTTCTGGAGATCCAGAGGCACCGGTATGCCTTTGTTTCCTGCACCAACTGCGGCTACAGCGAAGTCTTCAACCTGAAAGTGCTAGAAGGCAAGGACAATCTGGGGGATTTCCTGGAAATCCTGTTCATGGATTAGTTTTCAACTAAACTTTTTTTGAGCCATCCTCGCAGAGTGGCACCTCCTTGATGAGCCCTGGCCGGATCGTTGGATCCCGGATCAGGGTTCTCTTTTTATCCGGATTTTTAATTGGTTCAATCCGTGTAATACTCGATTTGCTACTGGAACTCGGTTACAGCACTGTAACGCTCTGTTTCAGAACGATTTCTAAAATTTCATCTTACTCTAACATACGGGTGATAGGATAATGTATATTGTCACAACTGGAGATTGAAATATGAGACAAAACTATCCTTTATCCACAAAGAAAAACCATTTTTGGATGGTCGGCCTGATGATCATTGTGCTGACGATCAGCTGCGGCGTGCTGGAACTGGGAGTTGAGCAGAATGATCTCCCCCCGCTTCCACCTGAATTCAACGACGATGTCCCCACCCCAAATCCTGCGCTGAACAATCAAACCACCCAACAAACCGGCCAACCGAACACCCAACCAAACACCCAACCGAACACCCAACCTGCCACCACTTTGAACCCAACCGGCCCCTGGCTGGTCTTCATCACCGGAAATTCGAACTACGACCCCCAGATATGGGCTGCCAACCCTGATGGTTCTGCCATGACCGTACTGGCAGACAATGTTTTCATTGGCGGTATTCATGATGAATATCTGTTACCGCAGATCTCCCCGAACGGACATTATTTGGCTTATATCGAAATTGAGGAGCAGCCGGTAAGAGCTTACCTGCATATCGTTGACCTGCCCTCCGGCAGCGACAATCGAATTGTCCAGCTGTATGATGAAAGCCAGCTCGGATACTCCAAAGAAATATTGGATGTCATCCTGTACAAGGCGAGCAGCCTGGCCTGGTCGCCGGACGGAAGGACACTGGCGTTTATTGGGGCACTCGAAGGCGGCACCGCAGATCTGTATATCCATGTTCCGGATGAAGAGAGTGTGGCCCGCGTCAGTGATGGGCCAGGGCAGGCCTATTTGCCTGTCTGGTCCCAGGATGGCCAAACCATTCTGCACACCGCCACCAGTCTATTCCACCAGATTTCATCCTACTTGTTCGATCCGGATGGCCTGTGGGCCTATCAGGCTGATAACGACAGGATGGTTTCCGTGCCCTGGCCTTTTAGGGCTGAGCCGGACTTTATCAGGTATTCTCCCTGGTACGAAAGCAAGTTCATCTTTACCCTCGGGGATAGTTCTCCGTGCGAAGACAACAACGGCTGCTGGCTGGATGTTGTCAGTGGAGAAAAAGGCTCGTTTCCCTTTCCGATAATTGAATATGCCATTTCTCCAATAACCAATAGTTTGCTGGCAACTTTATTCAACACCACAATGCCATCCGATGACGCCGGAACGTATCTCTTCACGCCTGAAAATCCGAGCGGGAGGCGTTTGTTTGCTGAGGAGCTGGTAAACATCCAATGGCTTAAACGTGCCGGACTATTTGCCGGCAGGGTTAGCACCGTACCAGGTCTGAGATTACTGCAGATCTCAGCCAGCGGAGAACTGGTCAACACCTTGGAATGGGATGTTCCCGGAGAAAAAATGGAATTGGCCTCCTCCCCAGACGGAAGGATCACAGCCTGGTACCGCTGGATTGCTGAACCATTTGAGACCGGACTTTGGCTGGGGAAAGAAAGCAGCGGCATGCTGGAACTTATACCCGTTTTTCCATCTGCCGTGCATGATGCGGTTTGGACTCCGGATGGGGATAAACTTTTCTTCGTCGTGGATGCTTACAACGCGGCACAAGCGGACACCGCCGAGGGTCTCTACGTAGTGAATGGTGATGGAGAAGGGCTGAACTACCTGTTCGTGATCCCGCCGGAGAACTATCTGAAGGTTCTGGGATTTGCCGGAGAATAACCAGGGGAAATTTAACCCCTGTTAATAAAGGAGCCTGTCCTCGCCTCAGACAGGCTCCTTCCAATTTAAGTCCAAGAGGATTATGCGTGATAGCTGCTGAAAGTGGTATCGCCGCCTTCAGCGGTCCAGTCGGTGTGGAAGAATTCCCCACGCGGCCGGTCAATCCGCTCATAGGTGTGAGCGCTGAAATAATCCCTTTGGACCTGGATCAGGTTGGCTGGAAGCCCTGATGGCGGTACCCAGCATAAAAAGCCAGGGCACTCGACATGGCCGGGACCGGGATGCCGTGCAGGGCAACTTTTGCCACGAACCGCCGCCAGGCGGCCTGAGCTCTCTCCACCTCACCCCTGAAATAAGGGCCAGCAGCAAATTGACAAGGACAGGGTCCTGCCGGTAAGCCTGTTCGATCTTTCCCAGGAAGGCAGAACGGATAATACAGCCCTCGCGTCACATCCGGGCGATCCGAGACACCGATCACAACCACATTGCCTGGATAAAAAATTTCGCGCATGAAGCCATCCCTTTCAAAATTCCACTCGATATCACTTTATGCCATTATTCAGGCAAAGCTGCATTCATTTGCTCAGAGCCCGCCCACTCAAAAGATCAAATCCCCATACTTAACAGGATGGTCAAACTGCCAAAACTTCCCTACAATGAAAGATAGTGAAAGGAATAGATCATGTCGAATACAGACCAAATGCTTGCTGAAAAATTTGTTTGCCCGCGCTGCGATCATAAACACGGCTATGTGGAAAGATTGGCCATGTCGGGCACGGGGCTTTCGCGCTTTCTGGAGATCCAGAGGCACCGGTACGCCTTTGTGTCCTGCACCAACTGCGGCTACAGCGAAGTGTTCAACCTGAAAATGCTTGAAGGAAAGGACAACCTGGGGGATTTCCTGGAAATCCTGTTCATGGATTAGTTTTCAACTAAACTTTTTTTGAGCCATCCACGCAGAGTGGCCCCTCCTTGACGAGCCCTGGCCGGGGATCCAACGATCCGGCCAGGGCTTTATATTCATCTGAACTTCGCGAGTTTCCATCCCTGTTATGTTCATTTTTCTTCTGGAATCCTGTTACAGCACTGTAAAGATCTGTTTCAGAACGATTTCAAAAATTTCATCTTGTTCTAACATACGGGTGATAGGATAATGAACATAGTCACAATAGGAGATTCAAATATGAAACCCAACTATCCATTATCTACAAAGAAAAACCATTTTTGGGTCATCGGTCTGGTGATCGTTCTGGTAACAATCAGCTGCGGAGTGCTGGAACTGGGAGTTGAGCAGAATGATCTCACCCCGCTTCCACCAGAGTTCACAGACGATATCCTTACCCCAAACCCAGCGCTGGACAATCAAACCAACCAGCAGAACAACCAAATGAATAACCAGCAAACCAAAAAAGGCGAAAACGGGCTAACAGTGAACGGCCCGTGGTTAGTCTTTATGACTGGCGGGGAAAGTCGCCAGTCTCAGATTTGGGCAGCCAACAAAGATGGTTCCAACCCGATTGTCCTGGCATCCAACGCTTTTGTTGTGGGGGCCCGAAATTACAGTAGTAACCTGAAACCGGCAGTTTCACCAAACGGCAACTACGTGGCGTATATCGAAGTTGAGGAATCGCCGTTGAGAGCTTATCTGCGGATTGTTCACCTGCCCTCTACAGAAAATCGCCGGGTGGTGATGCTCTACGATGAAACAACCCTGGGAAATTCCGAGGACATTTTGGATGTGATCCTCTACCAGGAATCCAGCCTGGCCTGGTCGCCGGATGGGCAGACGCTGGCCTTCATCGGGGCATTGGAGGGAGGCAAGGCTGAGCTATTCCTGCACTCACCATCAGAACAAAGCGTTACTCGGGCCAGCGAAACGCCGTTCCAGATGTACATGCCGGTCTGGTCCCAGGACAGCCAATCGATCCTGGTGACAGCCACAAGCGAGTTCCATCGGGGTGAGGGGTATTCGACTTATTTATTCAGACCTGATGGGTTATGGAGCTACAATTTAAAAAGGGCCACGCTCGAACCGATTGATTGGCCTTTCGGTGATGAACCAGCCTACATCCGATACACTGCCTGGTTTGGGAGCACCTTCCACTTTTTTGGTACTGGTTCGCCATGCGACACCTCCAATGGCTGCTGGCTGGATATCCTGACCGGAGAAAAGGGAAATTTTCCCTTCCCAATTGTAGTCTATGACATTTCGCCCCAGACCGGCAGCATGTTAGCCACCTCATTCAACACGACCCTGCCCTCCGATGAGGCTGGAACTTACCTGTTCACCCCCGATAACCCGAGTGGGGTACGCCTGTTCTCCGACGAATTGGAAAACATCCAGTGGTTAGAACGGTCTGGGGTGTTTACCGGCAGGTCAACCACAGTCCCCGAGTTGAAATTACTGCACATTTCACACCTCGGCGAAGTGGTCAAGTCCATCGAATGGGGAGTCCCTGGAGAATATATGGAGCTTGCCAGCTCACCGGACAGCAGCGAAGCGGCATGGTACCGGTATGTGGATGCGTTCAATACCGGGCTGTGGCTGGGCTTGCAGTCCAACGGGACGTTGGAACTGCGGCCGGTCTATTCGGGCCCGGTGCATGATGCAGTCTGGACACCATCTGGAGAGTCGCTGTTGTTCATTGTCGATGCCTTCAGCCCGAAAACGACAGAGAACCAAGGGCTGTTTATGGCAGATAGTGAAGGAGGAAACTTAATCCAACTGTTCTCCATTCCGCCGGAAGATTTCCTGACTGTTTTAGGCTTTTCCGGAAACTAAACAGAGCATAAGCGCCTCTGATAAAAAAGGAGCCTGTCCACTCCTCAGACAGGCTCCTTCAGCGTTAATCAAACTCAGCTAAGCATTATAACTGCTGGAGGTCGTATCGCCGCCTTCACCCGTCCAGTCGGTGTGGAAAAACTCACCTCGCGGCCGGTCGACGCGTTCGTAGGTATGTGCGCCGAAATAATCCCTCTGGGCCTGGATCAGGTTGGCGGGCAGGCGTTCATGGCGGTACCCATCAAAAAAGGCCAAAGCGCTTGACATGGCCGGAACCGGGATGCCATGCAGGGCAGCTTTTGCCACCACCCGCCGCCAGGCGGACTGGGCTCCCTCCACCTCACCCCTGAAATAGGGGGCCAGCAGCAAATTGACCAAACCGGGGTCCTGCCGGTAAGCCTCTTCAATCTTGCCCAGGAAAGCGGAGCGGATGATGCATCCCTCGCGCCACATCAAGGCGATCCCCCCGTAGCTCAACTCCCAGCCGTATGACCCCGCGGCTGTGCCCATCATCATGTATCCCTGGGCATAGGAGACAATCTTGGCCGCATACAACGCCTGGCGGATATCTTCCACGAAGGCTGCCCGGTCACCCTGGAACGTGCTCTCCGGCCCGAAGAGCAGTTCGGATGCCTGGGTACGTTCCTCTTTCAGGGCAGACAGCGAGCGCGCCAAGACCGCTTCTGCAATCAGCGTCAGTGGGATTCCCAGGTTGAGGGCATTGATCGCGGTCCATCGTCCGGTGCCCTTTTGACCGGCGGCATCGAGGATCTTTTCTGCCATCGGCTGGTTATCGGAATCTTTATAGGCCAAAATTCTGGAGGTGATCTCAATCAGATATGAATCCAGCACGCCGCGATTCCATTCACCGAAAGCCTCACCCATCTCGTCGTAAGACATCCCTAACACATCTTTCATCAGGTGGTAGGCTTCCGCGATCAACTGCATGTCCCCGTACTCAATTCCATTATGGACCATCTTGACAAAATGTCCTGCACCATCAGGCCCAACCCAATCGCAGCACGGTGTACCATCAGCCACTTTGGCCGCAATGCTCTGCAAAATATCTTTGACAAGCGGCCATGCCTCCGAAGACCCTCCCGGCATAATCGAGGGACCAAACCGGGCTCCCTCTTCACCGCCGGAAACACCTGCCCCGACAAACAGGAAGCCTTTTTCCTCTAACTCGCGGGTGCGCCGGTTAGTATCCTCAAAGTTGGAGTTCCCGCCGTCGATGATCACATCACCCGGCTCTAAATAGGGCAGCAGGCTCTCAATGGTTTTATCCACCGGAGTCCCGGCTTTGACCATCAACAGCACCTTACGCGGCCGCTTCAACATGGTGGCCAGTTCTTCCAGCGACATCGCCCCGATCACACGCTTCCCGGCCGCTTCATTCTCGATGAACTCGGTCACTTTACTGGTGGTGCGGTTGTAGACTGCCACGCTGAAACCATGATCTTCCATGTTCAAGACCAGGTTCTGCCCCATCACAGCCAGGCCAATTAAGCCAATATCTGCTTTGTTTTGCATAGTTTACTCCTTTGCTCTCAGCCACCAATTTTACCAGCATCTCCAGAATTGTCCGAAACCAGCATGATCCGACCGGGTGCAGCTTGCTGAGAAAAAAAAAGACTCTTCCGCCTGATGCGGAAAAGTCTTGATAGATGAGGGGGTGTTCCCGGTCAGTCAGACAGAGTCCCGGGACGAAAATAGCGGATTTGTTTGTAAGGCTTGACCTGCTCACCAACATTCGCTTTGAGCAGATGGCCGGATGCATGCATGAGGGTATCCATGTTGAAATCGATGTCTTTCTGCATACTGGCCATACAGGGAAAATGGTGGTGCAGCAGACCAGCCTTCTCTTCCGCTTGGTCCACATGCACGCCGATCAAGCTCTCGGCAACAAAGCGCGCACAGCCGCACACCGCATCCCGATTGACCTCACATTTGACAATCTGCTTCGTTTCAGGATCAACTTCCACATCCAGGGTGGGTTGGCCGAAGTACTTCGCAAAGGCCGCAATCTCCTCACACTGGTAAGCGATGCGCTCTTTGAGCTTGACGCCAAAATCCTCTTCTGTCAGGGAACATAACGGTTTGGGCGTGACACATACCACGCCTCTGCGTTCCAGCCAACCGCGCAGCTGGCGGGCCAAGCCACGCGGCAGCCATGCTTCGCTGTCCACGGCAGCCACCACTCCCCGTGCCCCGGTCATCCTGGCAATATCCGGGAGCAGTTCAGCCACCCCTTTATGTTCCGCAAACGAGAGGATCAGGTCTGCCGGAGCAAACGACTCGGGCAGGTAATCTTCCGGATAATCCACAATCGGGGGAAGCACTTTGGGCGCATCCCAGGTGGTCAGTTTCCACTCTTTCGGACCATGATTTTGAATGTTTTGCACGTGTCTCAGGCCGTATTCACCTGAAATGATCGCTAGTATGTTCAATTATGATTTGTCCTTTGGTCGTTCGGTTGGATCCAGCAAGACCAGTAAGCCCAGCAGGCCCATATTCGCATACAAAGTCGGAGCCAGGAAGGGTGCCCCACGAATAAACCGCTCCTGGATCACCAGGCCTTCTGAGGTCAGGTTCAATAGGATGTGGAGGACCAGGCCGATGAGGCCCACGCCTATCAGCAGCCCCATCGCAATGACATATACTACCACATCCTGCTTCCTGATCTCGTCATACGCCGCCAGTGCAAACGCCACCACCGCCGAGAACACGCCCACTGCCGTTGGCAGCCACAACCAGGGGTTGCGGAAATCGGTCCGGGCATGATCCAGTACGCTGCTGATAAGCGTTGCCAGGATTCCCATGCAAATCATCACCAGGTATGCCCTGGTTTTGCTGACAGGGAGAGGTAATTTTCTTCCCCGGAACAGGACCAGTTGGCCAGAATCAGCCGGATCCTCGATCCAGGCGGCGCTGATTCCCATCCAGCCGACCAATGAAAACATCAACGGGCCGATTACCGGGGGCGCCCAAACGAGCAAATCAATGGTGACCTTCTGGGTCAGCGGCGCACTGGGCATAATCCCTCTTACCAGGTGGAAATAGGCTCCCAGCAACCCAACGACAATGCTGCCGATCAGGACGATGTTTGCCAGCACCACTGCGATTGGGCGATTTTTTACGGCGATTGCTCCTGCAAGCAGGAGCAATACGCCAGCTGTTGGACCAAATATGATCGGAATCCATTCCCGCGGGACAATCGTTCCGCTGATTGAATGCGCCAGGTAAATATCTATCCCAAGGAATATTTCATTGACTGCTGCCATCAGCAAGATAAATTGATCCCGCGTGAATGGAAGTTTGATCTCCCGAAGTTTCGGAAATACTTCTGCCAGATAGTACATTGTTACGGTTCCACTCCAGCAGCTTCAAGTTTTTCGTGCACCATTTCCCTAAGTTCAGCCATGTCTGCCAGCATTTCATACGCTCCATGCCACTGGGTGTAATCCGGCCCTTGCATCCAGGCGCCAAACTTCGCCGTCCGCCCCCAATGGTGCCAAAGTTCAAAGAACACAAAATCAATCGGTTCATCAAATGGCTCCTCGGTCAGCAGGTTGTGATCCTGAAGCGGCTTGATGACCTCTCGGCTCTCCAGGACCCACTCATTGATTTTGCCTACCAATGCATCGGCATCGGTATAAAACTGCTCAATCCAGTTTTCGTTATGACATTCTCCGCAAACAGTTTGCATCCGCACCTGGTTGTCTTGCCAGGCAGGACGACGTTCGCTGACCGGCGCAAACAAGTACCAAGTCAGGCGCTCGCCGACATCATGCGTGGTGGCTGTGCCGCCAAAGGCGCTCAGGTGGCAGGTAGCACAGGTCGGCGCCGGGAAATCCTGCACGGTCAGCAAGCCGGGTTCTGCTTCCCAGTTATAGCGATCTCCACCGGTGGCATAGGAAATCCCATGGGGGGATTCCATGAAAATCTCGAACTGTGGATGGTCGGGACCGATATGGCAGGCATTACAGGTCTCAGGTTTTCTGGCTTGTTCCAGGCTGAACTCATGCCTGAGGTGGCACTTTTGACATTGGCCAACAGAGCCGTCTTCAGCCGGTTTCCCGACGTTGTGGCAGGCCTCGCAGGCAAACCGAGTGATTTCCGGGCCTTCCAGATGGTAAATTTCATTCCGGGAACGGTCCGGATTAAAACTCCCTTCCGGGATGGACTCGTAGATAGCCAGCAGGTCTTCAGAAAGCACCTGGGCTCCCGCAAACGCCACATACGCCGGCAACCCATGCCGGCTGGCATTAAATTGCTTGACTTCAGATTGATGGCAGTCTTCACACATGGCTGTGGTGGGAGTTGCCAGCACATACACACCTTCATGCTCTACAGCTCCCGGATAATCACTGGCCACCTGATGACAATCCTGGCAGCTAACCTCTGCAGCAGCCATAGTACTGTGACCGTACTGATCGACAATCCCGGGAGTTGACTTGCGGTGGCAAACCACACAATCATCTTTGCTGTTCGCCAGCGCATCCACCCGTTCCCCTTCTGCTGGCTCGCTCCCCAGGCCGATCGAAATGATCACAAAGATCAATGCTGCTACGAGAACCACGCCAACAACCCCCAACAACCAGGTGCGCGTCCCTGGTGATTGCATAGCATTCATATAGTCCTCCAAAAATAGAATTAGTTTATTCCTTATAATCAGAATACACCAAATTAAGGGAAAAATCATTGATCTAGCGCAAATTTTCACAAAAGCCATAAGCAAATTATCCATAAAAAACCTCTCCTCAAAATTTCTCGGAGAGGTCTGAAGGATCTAGATCACGGTCTTAAGCAAGATGTAGATAAAAAATCCCCGTCATTTCCCCTTTTCCAGCATGATGAGCAGCATCGAAACCTGGGTTTTCGCCACAATGCTGTGCGGCAGATGAGGCTGCATGTAAATAAATGTATTGGGTTCGGCAGTTTTTGATTCCTCCCCCAAGGTCACCTGTGCCGAACCGCTCAAAAAATGCAGCAGGGCTGGTTTGGATGCCGTGTGCTCTGAAAGTTCCTGCCCGGGGGCAAATTGGAATAAGATCACACGCAGATCTTGATTCTGCATCAGCGTTCGGCTGAGGATGCTGTCTGAGGGCAGTTCTTGTGCTGAGGCCAATACGTTTTCAATAAACTCAAATGTTTTCATGTCTTTTTTCTCCTGTCTCCTATTCGACAATCTCGAGAAACTTCTTCACAATATCCGGATCGAAATGTTTCCCTGACTGATCTTTAATATACTGTAAGGTTGCATCTTTGGTCCAGGCATCCCGATAAGGCCGGTCGGATAAGAGCGCATCCCAGACATCTACCACAGCAAAGATGCGTGCAGGCAGCGGGATATCCTTTCCCTTGAGACCATGGGGATAACCGGTGCCATCGAATTTCTCATGGTGGTAGTAAGGAATATCCAAAGCCGGTGTCAAATATGGGATCGAGGACAGCATCTCGAAGGCCAATCGCGGATGGGTTTGCATGGTCTTCAACTCATCTTCAGTTAAGGGGCCTTCCTTCAGAAGCACATTGTCCGGCAATCCCATTTTCCCGATGTCGTGCAGCAGAGTACCGCGCCGGATGTTCGACAACTGCATCCCGCTGATTCCCATCCGTTTTGCCAGCCGCAGAGTCAGTTCAGTTACCCGCCTTGAATGGCCAACTGTTTCCCGGTCACGCAGTTCCAAAGCATAAGCCCACCCTTCCAAGGTACGATCATAGGCAGAGACCAGTTCATCGTTAGATTGTTTCAGACTGGACAGCAAAGTATCGTTTTCGATGGCGATCGCTGCTTGCGTGGAAAGTGTTTTGAGCAGGCTGAGCCATTCGTCATTGGATTGAACCTTGTTGACGCTGAACAACTCCAATACTCCATGGATCAGCCCGCGAGTGATCAGCGGGGCAACAAAATAGCTGGCAGTACTCGGCTGGGCCAGACTCTTCTTGGATACAGGCGAGATCCGCATGATCACTTCCCGCTGGGTGATGGCTTGCTGCACAGAAACTTCATCATAAAACTGTTCAGTTCCTTTGCGGCGCATTGAGATCAGCTCGCGTTGAGAGATCAGGTCAAACAATTGGGAATCCGGATCATAAGAAAACACCCGGACCCCATCCACACCCAACAGGTTGACCACTTGTTCCATCCACACATCGAGGGTGACAGAAAGGTCTAAATTGCCTGAAATTGCCTGGTCGATGGTATGGATCGATTGAAGCACCTGCAAGCGGCGCTGGGTCTGGCTGAACAGGCTTGCAGTTTCGATGGCAATGGCAGCCTGGTTGGCAAAGGCTTTGGCTTTTTGGGCGTGGTTCCGATCAAATGCTCCCACCTGGTCACTGTCAATCGTCAGACAACCGATCATCTTCTCTCCGACCACCAGCGGCACCCCGATCCATCCACGCACATAATTCACTTTTGAAAGGTACTCAAACCGGGTGTCTTCCTGGGCATCTTTCAGGATGATCGGTTCCAGGGCCTGCTGCATCTCTGAAAAAAGCTGATTTGTGGCCGAAAATTCCAACCCGATGATCTGATCAGGATTGATATGAAGGCCCTGAACAGCCACTATCCGGACAACATCATCATCCAGCAGTTGCAAGCTGGCGCTGTAATAATCCACCACGCGATACAGCTCTACTAAAATATTATCCAAAACCATATTAATATCCAGGGTCGATGTCAGAGCAGTGGTCGTTTTATACAGCGCTTCGGCTTCAAAACGACGGTTGCGTTCAGCCTCAAGGAGCCGCGCATTTTGGATCGAGATGGCGGCCTGACGGGCAAAGGTCATCAACACACTGGCTTCATCATCAGTCCAGAGGTATGGTTCACGTTTCGCACAAGCCACGGCCGCGATCATTTTTCCTTCATAAATCAAAGGCCAGATCGCAACCGATTTGAGACCTTCTTTTGCACCCGATTCAGCCAATTGGGCATCCCCCGGAAATCCCTCAATCTCCGGGATCAAAACCGGTTCCGAGTTTCTAAGCAGGGCCAACGCAGAAACATTCGTAAAGTGATTTTCAGTAAAATCGATGAATGCTTGACTCACACCTTTTGACCAGGCACATTTGATGGATCTGGCTTTGGAAGGGACGTAGACAGCCCCAATCTCAAGGTTCAACAAGGAGAGCGCGCTCTCACCGATCACCTCGATGACTTCCCGTTCTGTCTGTGGCTGGTTGAGCTTTTCGCTCAATTTGGCGAGGTGCTGGCTGAGTGCGAAGCGTGTTTGAATCTCAGCAAATAAATTCCCATTGGTAATCGCGATCGCCGCGTTGGAGGCGAGTGATTCCAGGAATTGGGTCTGGTCTTTGTCCAGTACCTTTCTCTCGTAATACTGCAAGGTGAGGGCCCCGATCACACTCCGGCCGGAAACCAGGGGAATGCCCGCCCAGGACCCTTTCATCTGCGATCGTCCCTGCGAAAATCCGATCAACAATGGGCTGGTCTCCAAATCCTCAATCTGGAGCATCTCGCCTGTTTCCAGCACGAGGGAAGTCAATCCTCCCTCGCGAACAGGGACAACCAACCCGGTGACTGACGGATCCACCACGCCTTTCTCTACCGCAATCGCGATTTCCAATTCCTGGGTGAGTTCATGATGTAAGGTGATCCGAAAAGAATCCGGGTTGATCAGGTTAATGATCTGTGAAGCAATCAGATCGATTAATTCTTTTGGATCCAGGATTCGGCTGGTGGTCATCGAGGCTTCATTCAATAATGTTAACCGGAGGGCCTGATTTTTAACCTCCCCTAAATATTGCGCTCGTTCCAGTGCAGTCGCGAGTTGGTCTGCGATCGTGCTAAGCAGGATACCTTCCTCGGCACTGAACCCTGCCACTTCCTTCCGTTCTGCATTGAGCACACCTAAAACCCGGTTTCCGGCTTTGATGGGGACACAAAGTTCGGACTTCATCTCCAAACCAGAATCGATATAACCCGCAACCAGGCGAACGTCGGCAATCCTTTGAGCCACGCCCGTTTCAAATACCGATCCGATGACCCCTTCACCAGGAAGGAACACCTTGTTCAGATTTTCAGGCGACAGCCCGCGGTAGGACGGATGTACCCGGAGCAGGCCTTCAGTCGGTTCCCAGATCAATGCACCAAAATGCTCAAACGACAGTTTATCAGCAACAAATTCGGTCACCTGTTCCAGCAACGTGTCCACATTCACCTGCCTGGCGCTGGTCTCTGCAATCTGGTTGAGCAGTAATAAATCGTCGAGCTGCTTTTGAATCGTGGCGATGGTTGTGATCTTGTCTGTAATGTTTTCTAAAGTTCCCTCAATATACAGCAGTTCCCCATGTTCATCGTAAAAGCCCTTGAGGTTCTCTTTGAAATAGGTTTTCTCACCCTGATGGTTTTCCCATTTGGTCTCCAGCCCAATTAATTGACCGGTACGTTTTAGTTCCTCCATCACTTTTGCCCGGTCATGAAGCGGCTTCAGTCCCGTTTCTCCCAGGATGATATCTTCATAAATGTATTGGCTGGTCAGATTCATCTGCGCTAACAAGACCGGATTGGCCATTAACAGGTGCCCTTCTGGTGATACCCGGTAGATGCCGATGGGTAAATTATTGAAAAAGCTTCGGTAGTTGCGTTCTTTTTCTTTGAGTTCTTCGATTAACTGGTTATTGGTTAAGGCGGCAGACATATAGTTGGCAAACGCATTGAACACAGGCAGATCTGCCTCGGTTAAATCTGAACCGGCGACATTCAGAACCCCGACAATTTCGTCCCGGATAAACAATGGACAATAGATGCCTGGATCTCGCCCAAATACCTCCAGCACCCGGGCAATAAAACTTTCTTCTGAGAATGGCAGCATCTGGCGAATGACTTTTTTTGTTTCAGGAGCAAAAACTGCTTCCCCGGTCATAATCACCCGCTGGTAGACATCCACCTGGTCAACATCGATCGAATAATTTTTGGCACTGCGGCCAAAAATCGATTCCAGTTTGGACAGCACCTGCCTCCTGCCTGGCTGAGCAATAGATTGAAAGGTTAATTTTTGTTTTTCACCATCGAGCAAGGAAACGCCCCCTCGCAACCCCATTTCTTCAATCTGTTCCCTGAACACAGAATAAATACTTTCCGCCGAACCGGCAACACCCTGAAGCAAACCCGCAGCCGCATTCAGGGCTTCGATTCGTTTTTGCTGCCTGGGTTCAGCTGGGGAAAAAATTGCTTTCATTCATGCTCCGTTGTGTTTGAAAAGACCACTCTATTCTTACCCAAACGTTTTGCCGTAAACATTGCCTGGTCCGCTGTGTCGTACAAATTATTGATCGACTCGGCATCCAAAGGAAATTCAGCCACGCCGATGCTGACGGTCCCACCTGTCTCCACCTGATTGCGAAATCTCGCTTCAATACTGCTCCTGATCCGTTCGGCCAGCTCTCCCCCGCCATCCCGAAAGGTATGGGGTGAGATGACGCAGAACTCTTCTCCGCCAATCCGGGCAACCAGGTCCTGCTTCCGCACACAGTTAAGGATCAATTCTGAGACTGTGATCAGGTGCTGGTCGCCTCGTCGATGGCCGTATAGATCGTTAAACTGTTTGAAACCGTCAATATCGATCATCAGCAAACACAAAGAATACCCATATCGTTTTGCGCGGTTGATCTCCTCATTTAATTTGTCATCGAATGCCCGCCGGTTGAGCAACCCTGTCAGGCTGTCGGTGCTGGCCATCCGGGCCATTTCAGACAATAACTGCGCATTCTTGATCGCAACCGCAGCCTGTGCAGCCAGCAGTTCCAGCAGTTCCACGTCTTCCTGGGAATAGGCCGCCACATGGTAGGATTGTGCAGAAAGCATGCCGATAATTTTTTCTCCGGTTTGCAGTGGAACAGCGATCAGAGACCTAACTTCATCCTCATGACCAAAATGGCGCCCTTTAAAATCTTCGTCCAATAAATCTTTGATCATCACGGATTTCCCGCTGTGGATCACTTTTCCACTTAATCCGCTCCCAAGGGGAATCCGGATTCTTTCATTCAATCCTCCCTTATCGATCAGGTATACCCCGTCGATGCATTTTTCTGCCTCATTCACTAAAGAAATTGCAAAAGATTCACAGGGCATCAGGTGGCTGGCAGCCTCGTGAATGGCACGGTAGATTTTGTCCAAATCCGCACTGGCCGTAATCACATCCTTTGATGCTCGATAGAGAATCGACCTGCGGAGGACAGACCGGTTTGCAAACTCATACAGCATCGCATTATCCAGCGCTACTGATACATACGCTGCAAAAGCCGTAGCGATGTCGATATGTTTTTCAGAATAATAATCCTGCTCAACACTATCAATCGACAGCATCCCGATGATTTTCTCATTCTCAACCAGCGGAACGCCAATCCAGGATTGAATGTGATTATGAGGTTCGACCCGGAATGACTCATACACCGCGGCAGCATTCCCCAGTAAATATGGCCGCCCTTCCAGGATGACTTTAGTATTGGGGTTATCTCCCGGAATCTGGAACTGGAAACCGATCACTTCCTCCGGGTTCAACAATCCGCTCCCACCGACCACTTCGAGGGTATGGTCATCCCGCATCAGCATCACGGAGGCTGAATCGTGAGGAATAAGATTCTTCAATTCCTCCAGGATCTTTTCAATCGTTTCCTGTAAGTCCAGTGAAGAGAGGATAGAAGACCCGGCCTGATTCAAAATCTCGATCTCCCTGGCCCGGGTTTGTTCGATGACATATCCTTCTTTGAAGCGGGTGAATACTGTCAGAAGCAGGCTGCTCATGATCATAAAGGTGATGTAGGTCAGCGCCCATCTGAGGTGAAAAGTATCCACCCAGGGTGAAATGAAATAAATAAGGGGAGGTCCAGCAATGATCAAAAAGATCATGGTCTTTCGCCGGGAAATGATCATAAAAACAAGGATTAGAGCAATAAAAAAAAACAATAGGAATACTGAATCAAGTCCCCTTTGCAAAATATGGAACAGGCCAAATACATAGATACTAAACACCATCAGGTATCTGGCCAATTGATACCGTTCCCACCGGATTAGAAACAACCCCAATGCAAGCAGTGAAAATGTGATCAGCAGGCCTTTCCAAATCCTGCCAAATGGCTCTCCAAAAAAGGACAAGGCGAAGATTAGCAGGCTGGTCACCGTCAGCACGCCAACAGAGGCTAGCAAGATTACGCGGATGACATATTCTTGCTGTTCTTCCCCACCACTAAACGATTTTGGGAAACGAATTTCTTGCAGGAACGGCATATTATTTTTCATAGCAATACCTGATGTTATTATAAACACTATTGGAGCTGTACCACTTAAGAGTTTTGTAATGCAGAATCAGGATGCGAAGTGGATATCCCCCAACTTTGACGATTTTAGGGCAGAAACCCTGAACTAGTGGCCTGCGTTCATTCCCCCTGATTGGCCGCCTGTTTTGTGCAAGATGATCGGCTGGCTGGTCTCCGGATGAAGGATGACTTCGATTTGTGCCTGGTACACCCGGCTGATCGTCTCGGCTTTCAGCACCTCGGCCGGGCGGCCATAATCAATAACTTTTCCATCGGTCATAAGCGCGACTTTATCCGCAAACTGTGAAACCAGGTTCAGGTCGTGCAAGACCATCAACACGGCCAGGTTTTGCTGGGCAACTTGCTCCCGCACCAGAGAAAGAACCGTCCCCTGATGCTGGAGATCGAGGTGGTTGGTCGGTTCATCCATCACCAACAGCGGAGTGTTCTGAGCCAGGGCCCGCGCCAGCATGACCCGCTGCTGTTCCCCACCGGAGAGTTCTGCGATCCTTCTCTCCGCCAGCAGGCTCGTATTCGTGCTTTCCATCGCGATCCGGACGATTTCTTCATCCTTATTTGAGGGCCTGCCAATCCAGGACATATAAGCTGTCCGGCCCATCATCACGACCTGCTCGACAGTATACGCACCTCCAACATAAGACACCTGAGGGACAACTGCCAAAATCCTGGCCCGTTCCACCGCGTTGAGGGATAGCAAATCGGTGTCGCCAAAATGGATCGAGCCTGATTTGATTTTTGTCACGCCGCTCACCCCGCGCACAAGAGAAGTCTTCCCTGCTCCATTCGGGCCGATAAGCGCCACAACTTCCCCAGGAGCGACCTCAAGGGAGACATTTTCCACCACCCGGCAAGTACCATATTGCACGCTGAGATCTTGGATCTTCAACATCTACCAGAACACCTCCGTTTTCGCTCTTCGCAAAATCCAGAGGAAGAATGGTGCTCCTGCCAATGCCGTGATGATCCCTACCGGGATGACGCGCGGTGCCAATACCCAGCGGGCAATCACATCTGCAATCAGCAGGGACGTCCCGCCCGCCAGGACAGACAAAGGGATCAGCTTTCGATAATCAGGGCCGAACAACATCCGGAGAACATGCGGCACGATCAGCCCAATAAAACCGATCACCCCGGAAAATGAGACCGCCACCGCAGTTACAATCGATGCCACAATAATCACGATCATTTTGGCACGCTCCACCGGGAGACCCAGCTGCTGGGCTTGTTCCTCCCCAAACTGGAGCAAATTGAGCGGATGGCCGAGCAGGGATAAGACACCCATTCCCACGATCAGATAGGGCAAGGCAGCCAGCACCGGATTCCATCCCGACATGGGAGAACCTCCGAGCAGGAACGAGATCGCCCGGTAAATTTGTTCGTTTGAGTTGAGCATCAGGAATGAGGTCATTGCAGAGGAAAATGCCCCCACTGCTACCCCAGCCAGGATCAAAGTCGTCAACGGTACAACGCTCCCAATTTTGGCCAGGTTGTAAACGACCACGACTGTCAGGACGGCCCCGACAAACGCGGAGATGGGAATAAAATAAAACCCGAATAAGGTCTGGGGCCAGTGGATGGCCAGAGCAGCCACCGCGCCAAGACCCGCTCCCGAAGCCACGCCAATCAGGTATGGGTCTGCCAGCGGATTGCGGAACAAGCCCTGGTAAGCCGCCCCGCTCGAAGCCAGGGCCGACCCGGTCAGCATGATCAGAACAGCGTGCGGCAGGCGGATGCTGAGCAGGATCGTTTCAAAATGGGCAGGCCAATCGATTACGGCAGCCGAAACGCTCAGTTTCATGCCAAAAATCTTCAGCAAGGTGCCGGGAGGGATGAAGACTGCCCCCACTGCAATATTGACGATAAACGCCAGCAGCAGCAGGGACAGGTTCACGATATACGGATAGACCCGCTTTTTTTTCTTATCTGCCATCGAACCAACTGCAGAAAATAACGACCATTCCGTTAATTCAGGTTAGTTGAACAATTCCGGGTGGATCAATTTTGCCAATTCTTCAAGGCCATCCACCAGCCTCGGGCCGGGTCTGCTTGCCAGGTCATCGTTGAATGGGAAGATCTGCCCGTTCTGGACTGCAGCAATCCCTTCCCAGCCTGCTCTGGCTTCCACAGACTCCACGGTAACTCCCCAGATCGCGTCTCCCAGGACGATGATTTCTGGGTTCTTTGAAAGGAGTTCCTCAGAACTCACCTGCACCCAGGCACCTTCAAAGCTGGCGCCAAGGTTATCCCCACCGGCCATCGTGATCAGGGTATCGATAAATGTTCCCGGACCGGCTGTCCAGGGGGCGCTGGGATCGGTGCTGTCCAGTTCATAAAAGACCACCGGGGTGGTTTCCGCCGATGAAATCGTTTCCTCCACCGCGGCCACCCGCTCCTGGAGTGAAGCGACCAACGCTTCTGTTTCGGTTTCCCTGCCCGTCAGCTGCGCCGCTATCCCCAGCATGTCATACATCCCTTCCATTTCCACCGGGTTGGCTAAAAGGAATACCGTCAGTCCCAGATCCTGGAGGGCTTGCACCTGTTCCTGGGTGGTCAGTTCCGCTGCCAGGACAAGATCGGGCTGCAGTGCCACAATCGCTTCAGTATTCAGCTCACCAAAATTCCCGCCGATACTCGGGAGAGACACGGCAGCTTCTGGATAGTTGGAAAAATCATCACGGCCGACGACCTGGTCTCCGGCACCAATTGCAAACAGGATTTCGGTGATCGACGGCGCTAATGAGACGATCTGTTGGGCCGGCTGTTCGAGCGTCACTTCCCGGCCATATCCATCCACCAACGTGATCGGTTCAGGAGACTCTTCCACCACGGGTTCTTCTACTGTCGTGTCATTTGTCTCAGCATTCACAGGTGCATTCTGCGGTTCGTTCACTTGTTCCGCTTGTGTGCCGCCGCATGCTGCCAACAGCATCACCGAGAAAATCATGACCAACTGGACTACGAGTAAAGCACGTTTCATAACAATCAACCTCCTCAAGGTTAAAAAAATAAACCTGCTCAAGGGCAGGTTGTTGACAAATTTCTCAAAGCATTCGACTGCTTCAAGGTTCTGATCCCTGGCCGCGAGAGATACATATTCAAGCCGATGGCTTGAAACTAGAACTTGATTGCAGCGGGCGACCTGGCTTTCCTCATCATGAGGATTACAGTTGCGGGACAGCACCGGACTTCCGCTAAAGTGATCTAACGGGCACCGGTTTCGCCATGAACATCTCCGTGATGTTCTGCCTTCCCATCCGGGGGAAGAGGCTCTGCAACCAAAAGAACTATTGAATTATTAAGGTGGCGCCATTCTAACACAAGCCATTTGAACTCACAAGGAATCCGGGGAAAACAAACATGGCGTTCTTAAAGCCGGAGATTGCTTCTTCCGCTCCGCTCAATCACAATGACAACCAAAAACTTTTCTGTCACTGCGAGCCGGGCGAAGCAGTCTCCAACCAAAATATCTAGAATGTCAAGTGACTTTGAGAATGCCATAGGAAAAGAAATCTTTATGCAGGATATTCAAGTATGGTGTGCAACAATGATCATTCCGGATGGACGATCACGATCAGCCGTTTGGGTCCATGCACACCGACCACCAGAGTTTGTTCAATATCGGCGGTTTTACTCGGTCCGCTGACCAGCACCACGTTTGACGGGAGAGGGTCAGGAAGCTGTGCCGACCAATCAAAAATACTCGGCAGGATCCTGGATTCCGGCAGCAGGACGAAATGCACCGGCGGCAGCAAGCTCGTCAGCCTGGATTGTACCGGACCAGGCTCCAGGACCAGGGTGCCGGTTTCCGCCAGGGCAACTGCTGCGCTGGTCAGACCGGCATCTGCTTCAGCGCACACTCCCCGGTAATCCTCCACCTCGCCGGCAAAATGCCAGTTCTGATTGGGGAAAGAGGCAGAGAAATCAATGCGATCCAAGGGAGCTTCCCGTTGGGAAGCGACTGTTTTCACTTTCAGTTCTCCAAACAGGTCCCGCAGTTTCTCAAGCCCCTCGTCAAAGCGGCTTACCCGATAGACTTCGCCTGCCGATGCCTGCAATCGGAGTGAAAATTGAGCCGCCAGTTCGGGGTATGACCGCTTGTGGGTTCCCGTAACCGGCATATTTTGCTGCTCCCTTCTCAGACGGGAAAGGATCTCATCCCTGATGGTCATCATCGGCCTCCAGTTCATGCCATCGGTCTCGGAAAGATTTTTCCGCCACCTGGGGGATTTTTTCCACTCCCCCAAGTTTGAGGTTGAACAATTTCATCACCACCTGGCCGATGCGTCCCATGCGGAACAGGAAGGCCATTCTTCCGGGGCGGGTCATCATTTTTGCTGCCCCCTGTTCCAGTCTGCGTTCCGGCCAGGCGACCAAGCCTTGTTCGACCTGATCTGCCCGAAGTGCGAGCAGCATCCGGGGCAAGTCAATCTTCACCGGGCAGACATCCAGGCAGGCCCCGCACAGCGTGCTGGCCTGGGGCAGACCGGGATAATTCTCCAATCCAAACAGCAGTGGCGAAATCACCGCCCCGATCGGGCCGCTGTACGGGCTGTGGTAGGCATGCCCGCCCGCTTCCCGGTACACCGGGCATACGCTCAGGCAGGCGCCGCAGCGGATGCACTCAAGCACTTCCTGATAGGTAGTACCGGTCAGCGAACTGCGCCGGTTATCGAGGAGGATGATGTGTACTTCCCGGGGGCCATCCAATTCATCCGGTCTGGCCGGGCCGGTGACCACCGAGGTGTAGATCGAAAGCGGTTGACCCGTCGCGGAACGTGCCAGCAGAGAAAGCCAGGTAGCGGCGGAATCCCAAGTTGGGGCGAGGCGTTCGATGCCCATCACAGCAATGTGCACATCGGGCAAGCTGGTGACCATCCGCCCATTGCCTTCATTGGTCACCAGCACAATGCTGCCCGTCTCCGCTACTCCCAGGTTAACGCCGCTGATCCCGATTTTTGCTTCCAGGAACAGACGGCGCAAGGTTTGGCGGGCCACTTCTGTCAGCGCATTGGGGTCGGCTTCAACCTCCTGGCCCAGTTTGTCGGAAAATAATTCCGCCACCTGCTGAGTGGTTTTATGCACCGCAGGAGCAATAATGTGGGAGGGCCGTTCGTCAGCCAACTGGATGATGTATTCACCCAGATCTGTCTCGACGACATCAATCCCCTCAAGATCCAGCACATGGTTGAGCTGGATCTCCTCCGTGACCATGGATTTACTCTTGACGATCAGGTTGGCCTGCTCGCGCTGCGCAATCTCCAGCACGATCCGGCCAACATCAGATTGATCTTTTGCCCAATGGACCACCGCCCCTGCGTTTTGGGCGTTGCGCTCAAATTCTTCCAGGTAAGCGCCCAGGTTGGCAATCGTCGCCTGGCGGATCTGTTTCAGCTCCTCGCGCAAGGCATCGACATCCGGTACAAGGGCATACGCCTGCTGCCGGGCCTCGATAATGTGCTGCATCCCCGATTGGTAGGCATTTTTCAGCCGGTTGTTTTGGATGGTTTTCTGGGCTGTCTTCTGGAACAGTCGGGTGGTAATCTTCATTGGGCCAATTCCTCCAGCACGACTGCCAGGTGCTCGATGCGCAGGGGGTCCTCCGGGCGCAGATTGGCCCTCATCTGCATCAGACAACCGGGGTCAGAGGTGACCAGGACCTGTGCGCCAGAACCTGCTGCCCGGCTGAGCTTCGTTCCTGTCATCGCCTGGGACACCTGGCGCATCCGGACGCTGAACAAGCCGCCAAAACCGCAGCAGCGCTCTGATTCTTCCATCTCGCGCACGTCGCAGCCGACCTGTTCCAGCAATAGACGCGGTTGGTCTTTGATCCCCATTATGCGCAGCATATGGCAGGAATCGTGGTAGGTGACGGGAAGGACCACGCCGTCTTTTGGCCTGAGGACAACATTGGCAACTAAAAAATCGCTCAGTTCAAAACATTTCCTGGATGCGGCCAAAGCCCTGGTCTGCCAGGCCGGATCATCCTTGAATAAGTGCACATATTCCCGGGCAATCATGCCTGTGCAGGAGCCACCCGGAATGACCACCGCCGAGAAATCTTCGATGATCTCGATGGTCTGGCAGGCGAGCTGTCTGGCTTCAGGCAGAAAACCGCTGCTGTAAAACGGCTGCCCGCAGCAAGTCTGCTGTTCCGGAAAGGCAACCTCAAACCCATTCCTGCGGAGCAGCTTTACCGCCGCGACGCCAATCTCCGGAAACATCTGGTCTACCAGGCAAGTGACGAATAAGGCAACTTTTTGGTTCATGGCATGGTCCATCCTCAATCGAGATTTACCAAAGTCAGCACAAGTTTGCAATGTGGCACCACGATATAATGATAAACTATATCAGTTAATTGCCAAAGCTGAATTCTCCATACCAAATCATCCGACTGGTGTCATTTTGGTGTGATCAGATTGTTGATCGAACCTCTCAATTATATTTCTTCAAAAAAAACTGCCATGAACATAAAATTACCCCTCCTTTTGTTTTTATTCACAAGTCTGCTGCTGCTGGCTTCGTGTTCCCTGTTTGGCTCAAGCCCAGCTCCCAGCCCAACACCCTCTCCGGCCCCCAGCCCAACGCCCATGCTTGCCAATGCCGATGTGCTGTACGTGGTTGCCGAAGAGGATCAGGACGGGACATGGACGTTTCATGTCACCGTTTCCCATCCCGATACTGGATGGGAGGATTACGCAGACGGGTGGGACCTGGTGCTCCCAGATGGGACTGTGCTCCTGCCGGATGCGGGGTCATCTTTCACCCGGACCCTCACCCACCCTCATGAAACCGAACAGCCGTTTACCCGCAGCCAAACGGGGATCATCATCCCCGAGGGTGTAGACGTTGTGACCGCCCGTGCCCACGACATTGTGGATGGGTTCGGTGGGAAAATGGTGACGGTTTTCCTGAATCAGTCCAACGGGCTGGATTTCGAAGTGCGCCGGTTGAGCAGTGATCAGGAAGCGCCGGTATTGGGCTTCACCAACCAGCGACCGGATGGAAACCGCTACCAGAACGGGACAATTGACCTGCCCAACAGCCAGCCAATCGATATACCGCTGGATGGCGTGCCGGGTTGGGTGACCGGGATCCCGGACGAGGACGGCAGCACAGTATGGGTGGCAGCCCTGCAAGATGGCCGTTTACAGGGGTTCCGCATCTCCGGCAGGGAGATCACACCTGTAGAGCTGTCCTCGGACAACCTGCCAGCAGGCATGCCGCCTGCAATTCTCCAGGAGAAGGAGGTCGAAATCCTCAATGACCGTGCGCCCAACCTGGCCGAATTCACCCACCCGATCCTGACCACCGCTGGCAGCCTGGCCTTCATCAACGGCAATGGGCAACTGGTGATCTGGGGAGAAAACATCAACCAGGCAAAACAACTGGATGCCTTGCGCGATGCCCGGGTGCTGAGCGATGGGAACGGAAAACTGCTCCTGCTGACGTCCAGGACCAGTGTGTATGAGCATGGCGTGCTGGGTGACTCGGTTGAAGCAAAATCTGTGACCGTTGTCAGTGAGGCCGGGGAAATCCTGGAAAGCATCACCCTCTTCTCAGACCAGGTGATTGAAGGGATCGCCCCAATCTGGGTTGATATGAACGATGACGGTCAGCGGGAGATCATCCTCACCCTGAGCAACCGCCGGGATGGCGCACAGCTGGCGGTATTTTCTGAAACAGGAGAACAGATTGCACAGAGCGAAGCGATCGGCACCGGTTTCCGCTGGCGGCACCAGATTGCCGTGGCACCCTTTGGCCCCAACCGGGAAACTGAGCTGGTGGATGTGCTGACTCCGCATCTTGGAGGGGTGGTTGAATTTTTCCGGCTCGAGGGAAATACTTTGGTGAAGGTTGCCGAAGTGTCCGGTTACACCTCGCATGTGATCAATTCCCGCAACCTGGATTTAGCCATTGCCGCTGATTTCAACGCCGATGGACGGGTGGACCTGCTGCTGCCCAACCAACGCCTGACCCATCTGGGCATCATCCAGCGAACCGTGGACGGCGCAGCGGTGGTTGCCGAGATAGCGCTCGAAGGCAATCTCTCCAGCAACCTGGCAGCAGTGCCTTTGCCCGGCGGGATGCTGGCACTTGCCGCAGGTTTGGATTCCTCCCTGCTGAGAGTGTGGCTCCCCTGACTAAGGCAGCGGAACAAAGCCCAGAATTGTTTTGGGATATTTATCGCTGGCAATCAGGAATCCCTGATCGTCCAGGCGGACAACCGCTTCCCAATTACGGGATAGCACGGTACCTTGCAAGGCCAGCTGGATGGGGGGTGTCTCCGAGAGCGTAATCCCGGTTTCTGGCTCATAATGAAGTTCCACCAGGCGTTCCACCCAGTGATAATAGGAATGGGTACACCCTTCGCCGAACTGCTGGGCGATCTGATCTTCAGCAGGATCGAGATCATAAGTGCCCAGAGTAAAGGTGTTCAGCACCCAGAAATTGCCGCTGGAGTCCAGCCGCGTGGCATCTGTCACACGGTATTCCATCACCGGGAAGGAGATGTTTCTGGCCAGGTTCAGGTTGCTGTCAAACACTTGAGCTGCCGGTGACGGATTGACCACAGCCCCATTCGCTTCAAAAATCGTGACCAGCTGGTCGCCAACCGCCAGGATTGCCTCGTCGGTCAGGTTATCGATATCCTGAGGAAGGGGGATTGATTGCCGGCCGTCAACATCCAGCACGATCCGGCTGAGATCGGGTTCAATCTCACCCGAGATCAGATACCCAACCATGCCGTCATCGGAGGAGACTTCCACCGTCAGGTAGAGTTGGTTCTCAATAAAGGCAATCGCCTCATACCCCTCAAAATCTTTCACATCCTTGTCCCCAAACATCTGGTCTTCGACGGGGATGCGGATCGGCTCAATGGGGGGGGCAGAGGGCTCTTGCAGTGCTTTCAGGATTTCGGATTTAGGTATCGCGTACATCACCCGGCCATCGGCATGGTCAAGATACTGCGGCAGGATGATCAGGTACTCCCCATACCAATCCATGCCGGATATTTCTGCCGAGCGCTGGTTTAACGGGCCTGCCATTGGAATCGGGATCACCTCAACTTCTGCGGGTTGACCGGGAGACAGCTGAGAACAGTCCGGTTTACGGAAAGTCGTAAGAACCACTCCCGCCCCAATCACAATCACCAGCCCCAGAATAAATCCGATCATCCGTTTTCGCATGCGTCTCTCCAAAGATCTGCCTTCCGAAATTCAATTTTAATGGATTTCTCCATTCTTAGCTGTACAGTCATTCGCTAAATTCGAAAAAAGTGGAAGGAAAGTGGAGAAAAAGTTTGTAACATTGGATGGTTGCTGCTCATAAAACCTAATCTCCCGAGGCGAATAACAGAAGGTTTTGGTCAATCTTGTGGTGCAGCACCTATCCGGAGAGGGAAAGGAGGCTTCATCTCGAGTGATCTTTTGTGAACTTTTGTGTTGGTTTCTTTTAGGTCAGTTTTTTTTATCTAAGGAGAACAGAAAATGAAAAAGAAGTGGCTAGTTTTGATAGCAGTGATGATGATTGGACTGATGATGGTTGTCTCATCTCCAGTGATGGCTGGTCCTCCTGAAACTGCAGAAGGATTTTTCTACCATATGCCGGAACTTGTCGATATCAGATTTGCAGGAAGGAACGCGTTCATGGAAATCACAGATGTGGCAACCTGGACCGGCACGTTCGAAGGTACTTCAACCATGCAAGCAGTAGTTTCCCTGTACGGCCCTGAGGATACCGATCCTGCACTCGTAAAGGGGATCTTTGAATTTGAAGGAGAGGTGCAAGGGAAAACCGGGACACTGCAAATTCTTTTACGGGCTTGGTGGCATCCGGAGGTGGAATGGCATGGGTATTGGAAGATCATAGGCGGTACCGGGGAATTGGCAAACCTGCGTGGGCAAGGAACGACGAGCGGGCTTGATCCTGGTTTCGGGAATGTTGCAGAGAACGAATACTCAGGAAAAATTCATTTTGAGCCTTAAACGAACAGGTGAAAAAAGAGGAGATAAAAATGAAAAAGAAAAGGTTGATCCTTCTGGCAATTGTCTTGATCGCAATCACAATGATTGCTGCTAGCCCAAATGTTAGAATTGGAGAAAAGTTGAACCTACCAATCGGTTATAGTGAACTATCATTTCCAGCCGGCGAGCCGTTTCATCTAAGTGGGGGCATTACATGGCTCCCTGCCAAATATACAGACGCTCAATTTTTAGGAAATATGCGGGTTCGTGTTGAAGTTGATGGCGAAGAGGTCAAACACGATTACGTTGAATTTGCCCCTTTCAAGTATGAAGGGGAGGTGTATTTTGACAAATTCTTCGTATTCAACTTCCCGGAGGGATTAGAAGGAGAACACACCGTCCAGATGTTCTATGCCAATAAATGTATGATACTCGTTTATTGGGGCTTAGTAACCGAGTGTGAAAAGCCAGAAAAAAGTATAGAAGTTCTTCTAAGAGATGCAGTAGTCACCTTTGAGTGACACAATTCCTGGCTAAAACTGTATTTAAACAGGGGAACGAACGTACCCCTCTTTGATTCTTATTACGACAGATTTTTTCAAGGCACAACCAGGCAGATGGCCTCATTCAATGTGAATGAGGCCATTTGCTTATTGGAGGAGGAAATTATTTCAGTTTTCCTGTTTCTGCCAAAACAGCTTTGACGGAAAAATTATTTTATCGCCATAATCAGGTGGCAGGGACCCCCTCCCTGCCACCTTCTGGTCGCTGCCCCCGGCTTGATAAGCCGTTCCCCCTGGGACCAGGGCAGTTTTTATGCCGGACCATGAAAATCTCCAACCGCTATTTAATAAATCAATCTGCGTACAATTGATGTAGAAATTATCAACAAGCCGATTGATTTCCGCAATTGAATCCAACACAAAGATTTGCATTCAATCTTGCGGACAGTGTATAATTTTTTTATAGCTGGAGCTACCATGTGAGTAGCGTCTACCCCATCATAGAGGCTGACTTTCCACTTTTCTTCCACTCACAGATAATTTTTTAGACGATTGACTTCAATTAATCCCTTTTCGCCAAGGAGAGGCACCTATCGGCCAGCAAATTCTTTGTCTGTTAGGATCGGTTCGATTGGTTCATTTTCCAAATTCTGCACTGGAAAATTTGGAACCCTACCTGCATGGAAATAATGATCCTCCCTTACCTCGCTTTCGCTCACGCCGTACGAAAGCGATCCTGGCTTACCTGGCTGCCAAGCAGCGTCCCATCAC
>DATHZS010000084.1:0-23309 GCA_035458505.1 Anaerolineales bacterium
TAATCACCCTCATCCGAATAGCCTCTTAGGAAACAGCTGGTTGATGTTAAAAGAAAACGAGACGCTGCGCGTCTCATTTTCTTTTGGCGGGGAGGGAGGGATTTGAACCCTCGTCCGAGTATTCCCCGGAACCCGCTTAGCAGGCGGGCGCACTAAACCAGACTATGCGACCTCCCCAAATCGGTTGAACAATCAAGTTCTCACTGGATCGTCAGGCGGAGGGAGTGGGATTCGAACCCACGGTGGGCTTATCACCCACATCTGTTTTCAAGACAGACGCCTTCGTCCACTCGGCCATCCCTCCATGGTACTCGTGTGAAGCAGAAGGCCCCTCCGAGTGCGAGGTATTGTACCACAGGCAATACCCCGATTCAATAGGTTTGCTGGCCCTATATGAGAGAAAACTCAGAAAAAATTTCAGCCTGACCTCCCGGTTTTATTTTCAGTTATACTTGTAACGGATACACAAGATTCAAATGGTTCGGTAACAAGGAGACAAAAAAGATGACTGACAAACTTGCATGGGTTGATGAAGAACTGCAAGCACTGCGAGATGCAGGCCTGTACAATCACATCCGCACACTCGGCTCCCCGCAGGGGGCCTGGCTGGTGGTGGATGGCAAGCAGGTGCTCAACTTTTGCTCAAACAACTATCTCGGTCTGGCCAACCATCCCCGCATTATTGCGGCGGCCAAACAAGCCATCGACACCATGGGGGTGGGGCCCGGGGCGGTCCGCACCATCGCCGGGACGATGGACCTGCACGTTCAGCTGGACGAGCGGTTGGCGAAGTTCAAAGGGGTTGAATCCGCAATCACCTTCCAATCCGGCTTCACGGCCAACCTGGGGACGATCCCGGCTCTGGTTGGCAAGGAAGACGTCATCTTCTCAGATGAACTCAACCATGCCAGTATCATCGACGGCTCACGGCTGTCGGGAGCCAAGATCATCCGCTACAATCACATCGATCCCCAGCACCTGGAAGAACAGTTCAAAGCTCACCGCCACCAGTACCGCCGGGCGATGGTCATCACCGATGGTGTCTTCAGCATGGACGGAGATATCGCTCCGCTCGATAAAATCTATGAAGTGACCCAGAAATACGATGTGGTGTTAATGGTCGACGACGCCCACGGGGAGGGCGTGATGGGCAAAGGCGGGCGCGGGATTGTCGATCATTTTGACCTGAACGGCAAAGTGGATGTCGAGATCGGCACCCTCTCCAAAGCGTTTGGCGTGGTTGGGGGCGTGGCGGCTGGAAACCCGAAGGTGGTGGAATGGCTGCACCAGCGCGGCCGGCCGTTCCTGTTCTCGTCTGCCATGACCGTGCCGGATGTGGCCGCCTGCCTGGCAGCGGTGGACCTGCTGGAGGAATCTACCGAACTGGTCGACCGCCTGTGGTCAAATGCAGAACTGTTCAAACGCGAGATGCGCAGCCTGGGCTTCGATACCGGGAAATCCGTCACACCGATCACCCCGGTGATCCTTGGGGAAGCGCAGCTGGCACAGGAGTTCAGCAAAGGGCTCTACCAGGAGGGCGTGTTCGGGATGGCAATCGGCTTCCCAACGGTCCCGCGCGGCACAGCCCGCATCCGGGTGATGATCTCTGCTGCACACTCCAAAGACGACCTGGAGCAGGGGTTGGCCGCCTTTGAAAAAGTCGGTAAATCCCTTGGGGTGATCTGATTTGAAATATTCGATGTAAGAGTTGATCGGGAAGCAAGGAGACTGAGATGGAAAAAAAGCTGGCACAACTGAAAGAAAAAATGCGCGTGGTGGAAGACCTCGAATTGATCAATGAACTGCTGAATTGGGATCAGTCCACGTACATGCCTCCGGGCGGGGCACCGGCCCGCGGCCGCCAAAGTGCTTTAATCGCTGAAATCCGGCAGGAAAAAATCATTGACCCGGAAATTGGCAGGTTGCTGGATCACCTCGAGCCGTGGGCAGAGACTTTGTCATACGACTCGGATGACGCCAGTTTTGTCCGGGCAACCCGCCGGGTGTACGATGTTGCCGTCAAGATCCCAACCGCCCTGATCGGCGAGCTTTATGGACATTTCGCCGAGTCATATCAAAAATGGACTGTAGCCCGCCCGAACAACGATTTCAAGACCATGCAGCCTTACCTGGAAAAGACGCTCGATTTGAGCCGCAAACTGGCGGATTGCTTTCCCGGGTACGAGCATATCGCTGACCCGTTGATCGATTTTCAGGATTACGGTATGAAAGCCTCCGACATCAAAGCGATCTTCGCTCAATTACGGGCGGAACTGGTTCCGCTGGTTGAGGCGATCATGGATAAAGAGCCTGTTGATAACAGTGTGCTCTTTCAGGAATTTCCCGTTGATAAGCAGGCGGCCCTGGGAGTTGAGATCATCAAGGATTTCGGTTACGATTTCGAGCGCGGCCGGCAGGATACCACCCATCATCCCTTCATGACCAAGTTCTCTCTCGGAGACGTGCGTATTACCTCCCGATTTAATCCGAATGACCTGGGAGATGGTCTGTTCAGTACCTTGCACGAGTCCGGCCATGCGATGTATGAACTGGGCATCGACCCAAAATTCGAGGCATCTCCATTGGGCGTTGGTGTTTCTGCGGGTGTCCATGAAAGCCAGTCGCGCTTGTGGGAGAACATTGTTGGGCGCAGTAAACCGTTCTGGTCTCATTATCTTCCCCTGGCTAAAAAATATTTCCCGGATCAGCTCGGTTCCATTTCCGTGGACGAGATTTATAAAGCGGTCAACAAAGTATCCCGTTCCCTGATCCGGACGGATGCCGATGAAGTGACCTATAACCTGCATGTGATGCTCCGCTTCGACCTGGAACTGGCTTTGCTGGAAGGTTCGCTGGAAATCAGGGACCTCCCGGAAGCCTGGCACGAGCGTTACCAGCAAGACCTGGGGATCCGTGCCCCGGACGATAAGGACGGCGTGCTGCAGGATGTTCACTGGTATGCCGATGTGATCGGCGGCGTTTTCCAGGGATATACTCTCGGGAATATCATGGGCGGGTTGTTTTACAAACATGCTTTACAAGCTCACCCCGAAATTCCCGATGAGGTTGGAATGGGCCAATTTGACACTCTGCACAATTGGATGAAGCAAAACATCTACCAGCACGGGTACAAATTTACCGCTTCGGAACTGATTGAGAGGGTCAGTGGAGGCCCATTGACCATCGATCCGTATATGGAGTATCTCCGAACCAAGTACAGCGAGATCTACGGCTTGTAGGAAGCAGAAAACAGCCGAGGTTGCATTATTTTATTGAGATCACCATGTGATTGCCTGGTGATTGTACTGAAGGCTAGCGTTGGGAGTGAATGGTTTCCCGCCAGGGAAATCCTTGCCACTCCCAGCGCTTTTGCTATTCTGCACCGGGCAGCGCATATTTTTTTGGGGGGAAGGGGTGGATATATCCAATCCGGCAAAATATATCCAAATAGTGTGATAATGGGACATTCATCCAGCAAAGTTGGGACATCTGACACCTGATTGGAATTTCACTGATGGTAAACTAAAAGTGTCAGTGCAGATAATTGATTATTCGTTTCAGAGTTAGATATGGAGGTAATAATGGTAGATCGAAACCGGATTGCCGAATCAAAAGTAGAGCATTTCTGTTCTCATGCCAATTGTAATGTTGTACTGAAAACTACTTATATCTATCCCGCTGATATCATGCCGGATTCACCCCCCAGGATTAACCAGCGGGGGTGTTCGCATTATTTTGTGTGTAGTCTTCAGGATAAATCGGCCTGTGTGTATGCCGTTGAAAATATCAACCGGCCGAAATCCAAAGTTGAAGCTTCTGTTCTTTAGATAACTGACTGGTTTGTGTACGCACAAACCCTATTCAGTTACCACTCTCCTCCTTCTGAGTTGGTTGGTCAGCCCCATGAAACCATGGGGCTGACGCTTTTTTTGCCGAAGACGATCCACTCAAGAACTGAATCAAATATCCGGTAAACCAATCATTTCTTAGCTTTGATCATTTGTAGAACGGAATACAACCTTTAGGTGTTATAAGGATTGGATGATTCTGGGAGCAAACGTTGAGCAAAAACTTTGACAGTTTTGTCTCCCACGACTACAATGAATATGGGACGTGTGAACGGAGTTTGCACAGTACCCTTTTAGGCTGCTTAAAAGGAAAACCATGAGCTCTGCAACCAAAAAAACTGTCATTGGGCTGACTGGAAATATTGCCACAGGTAAAACCGTTGTGCGCAAAATGCTCGGGCATCTCGGGGCGTACACGATTGATGCCGATGCCCTGACTCACCGGGTGATGGCAAAGGATGGCCCAGGGTATCAAAGCATCGTTGAGCTGTTTGGCAAGTTTGTTCTCGACTCGCAAGGGAATATCGATCGAGGAAAACTTGGTAAGGTGGTTTTCTCAGATCCGGAAGCGCTTGCCAGTCTGGAAGCGATTATTCACCCATATGTGCGGCAGGCGGTTGATTATTTGATCCGAAGGGCCAGCCAGGATGTGGTTGTGGTTGAAGCGATTAAATTGCTTGAATCCCCTTTACGGGAAAAAATAGAATCGCTGTGGGTGACGACCGCCTCAGAAGATAACCAGTTGGTGCGCTTGGCAACCAAAAGAAAGATGAGCACCAAAGATGCGCGCCAACGGATGTCCAACCAATCCTCCCAGCGAGAGAAAATCTCAGCCGCCGATGTGGTCATCGAGAACAACGGCAGTTTTGAAGACACATGGAAGCAAGTTCAGAGTGCCTGGCAGAAGCTTTTCCCGTATGGCAGCACGGGGGATACGCAGCGAATCCCGGCAGATAAGGTGCGAGCAGCAGCCGCGGCGGCAGAACTACTCGATTTGTCTCAGGCCGTATTAGACATTGACCGGGCGAAACCGCGCCAGGCCCAGGATATAGCAGATTTTATCAACCGCATGGCTGGCACGACAGGCCTTTCCCGGATGGATGTGATGGCGGCATTTGGTGAAAAAGCCTATATGTTGTTGTATGCCAATGACCAACTTGCCGGAGTGGTTGGCTGGCAGGTGGAGAACCTTGTAGCGCGGATTGATGAAATCTGGCTGGAAGGAACCTTAAATTTGTCTAAAGCGTTAAAAGCCATAGTAGAGGCGATTGAAAAATATTCAAAAGAACTGCAAGCTGAAGCGCTCTTAGCGTTTGTTGATCCGGAACAGGCGGCCGATACTTCGATCTGGCAGCCGATGGGATACCAGATAATGACGATCCCGCAGCTTGAGATCAGTGCCTGGCAGGATGCGGCCCGGGAAAGCCAGCCAGCGGATACGTTGATCTTGTTCAAGCAACTGCGGGTCGATCAAATTTTGCGCCCGATCTAACTCCCTCCCCTATCTAATGGGGAGCGGTAAACCATTTGTGATGTGTGACACGGAGAAATACCCGTGACTGATTTTTGGGATAATCTACTTTTTGTTTTCGAACGATTTACCTGGGAAAGCCTGCTAGACATTGGGCTGGTGACTCTGATCTTTTTCATCTTGCTGCTTTTCCTGCGTAATTCTCAGGCGATTGTCCTCATTCGCGGCATTATTCTGCTGATTATTGTGATCAGCCTGATCACTTCTTTGTTCAATCTCCCGGCGTTCTCCTGGTTGGTATCGGCCGCACTCCCGACCCTGTTGCTGGCTGTTCCGGTAGTGTTTGCCCCGGAAATTCGCCGCGCTTTGGAACGATTGGGGCGCGCAAGCGACTTTCTGCCCAATACTCGTGATCGCGGCCAAACCCTGGATACCATTTCGGCAGTCGTGCATGCCACAGAGCGTCTCGCCAGCCGCAGGCATGGCGCATTGATCGTACTGCAGCGGTTCGACTCACTGGAAGAATACGTAGAAACCGGCGTGAAGATCGATGCCAGGGTATCGCCAGAGGTTCTCTTGCAAATCTTTTTCCCCAACACCCCGCTGCACGATGGTGCCGTGATCCTGGCGGGAGAACGCCTGGTTGCTGCTTCCTGTGTCATGCCGCTCTCAGCGAGTGGTGTGCTCAACCTGAGCGCTGATCGCAAGATGGGGCTCCGCCACCGCGCAGCCTTGGGTTCCTCGGAGGTCAGCGACAGCGTAGCTGTGGTTGTTTCCGAAGAGACCGGGTCGATCTCGATTGCCACCGGCGGACGAATAATCAAGCACCTGGATGCCCGGCGGCTGGAAGGGGTTCTGCGCGCCATCTACCGGCCGGCGGAACAATTGAACTGGTTCGAATCGATCATGGCCCGCATCCTGGGGCGTCAGGCTGCCGAGCAAGCCGGCCGTTTGGGAGAGGATTAGATGCAAACAAGACTCAGAATTCCTAACCCATTCACATTTTTATGGAAAAACCGGGACACTCTGATCCTGGCATTCTTACTGTCAGCGGCCGTATGGGCTTCTGCCGTCCTCGCCAACGATCCGAATAAGGACGATCTCATTAACGGGAATGTTCCTCTGCAGATCATCGGATTAGATGAAGATTTGATCTTTCTGAAACCAATCACAGGAGAAGTGGTCGTGCGGATGCGGGCTCCCGAGTCAGTATGGGAAACCCTGAGTGCAAACCCGGAACTGGTCAGTGCAGTGATTGATTTTACTGGCCTCAGGGCTGGCGAGTACACCTTACCCATCGAAGTGACCCTGGATCTGTCTCCGGCAGAGTTGTTGGAAATCCAGCCGAGCAAACTCACCGTGAGTTTGGATCAACTGGTAGAAGAGACCCGATCAGTTGAGATCCAAACGGTGGGAATACCCGCCGCGGGCTTTGAAGTGGAAACAGAAGGGTTGCTGTTTACCCCGGAGGAAGTGAAGGTGAGCGGGCCGGCTTCTCAGGTGGAACAGGTATTCAAGGTGTTGGGGAAGGTTTCTGTCAACGAAGCACGGCAGGATCTGATCATACTATCGACATTACTGGCTGTGGATGAGGATGACCGCCAGATTTCGAACGTGACAGTCACACCCAACCAGACCAATGTCACCGTGAACATCTCTCAGATTGGCGGTTACCGTGATGTAGCAGTTAAGGTGGAAACCACCGGGCAGCCGGCCAATGGCTACCGGGTGAACTCTGTTGCTGTCGATCCACCGACAGTCACGTTATTTTCTGAGGATGAACAACTGATCACCGAAATTCAAGGATTTGTCAGTACGTTGCCAATCGATTTGTCTGAAAAAACATCGGATTTTGAGGTTTCCATCGGGTTGAACTTGCAGGTAGGTTTGATCCGGGTGGGAGATATCCAAACTGTTTCGGTGAGAATTGGAGTTGCTCCGATAGAAACCAGTGTGCTGCTGACTGTACCGATCCAGGTGGTTGATCTGGGCGCCGGCCTGAAAGCTGTCTTCTCACCGGCCACGGTCGATGTATTTCTTTCCGGTCCGGAACCGGTAATTCAGAACCTGACTCCGGATGATGTTGTCGTATTTGTTTCCCTGGCGGGGTTGGTCCCAGGCTCTTACCTGGTTGAGGCGGATTCAGATGTTCTTCTGGACCAGGTGCGGATTGAATCGATTAATCCGGATACGATTGAGGTGATCATCACCATCGATGATGGCAGCCCAGAACCCACTCCAACCGGGACTCCATTTGTGACCCCGACACCTTGAGGACGATAAAAAAATGGCGAAACGTATTCCTGTCGTTGCCCTGGTCGGGCGACCCAATGTAGGGAAAAGCACTTTGTTCAACCGGCTGGCAGGCGAGCGGTTGGCTGTGGTGGATGAAACCCCCGGCACTACGCGGGATCGATTGCACTCACATGCAGATTGGGGTGGGGTGGATTTTATTGTCGTCGATACAGGTGGAATTGACCCGACTGAGGTGAAAATTGGTACAGGCCGGGAACCGCTTTCGATTGGTTCAAGAGAATTCATCAACGAAATCCGTACCCAGGCTGAAATTGCAATCCAGGATGCAGATGCGGTTCTGATGTTGGTGGATGTTGAGAGCGGCATTACCCCCGCAGATGAGGAAGTCGCTCGCATTTTGCGCCGCAACCAGAAAGAAGTCGATGGGGAATTATTTCCTCCAGTCCTGCTCGTCGTCAATAAATGTGATAACGCCTCTCGCAGAGAGCAGGCCTATGAATTTTATTCCATGGGGCTGGGAGAAATTTACCCGGTCTCTGCCCAGCATGGTCAGGGAACAGGCGATATGCTCGATGCCCTTGTCACGGCCTTAAAAGCGACAGCTACCGGGGATCAGGATGACATGGATGAGGATGACTCGGTAAAAATTGCAATTGTTGGAAAGCCCAACGCCGGGAAATCCAGTTTGCTGAACAAGCTTCTGGGGCAAGACCGGGCGATTGTCAGCCCGATTGCCGGCACCACCCGCGATGCAGTTGATGAGTTCATTACCTACAACGGCCTTCCCGTCACGCTGATCGATACCGCTGGAATTCGGCGCAGGGGAAAAGTAGAGCCTGGGGTAGAGAAATATTCGGTGCTGAGGGCGATGCGGGCGATTGAACGCTCTGATGTGGCGTTGCTCGTGGTTGATGCGACCACTGGCATTACCAAGCAAGATGCCCACATCGCCGGGTTTATCCTTGAGGCATGGAAGAGCGTTGTGGTGGTTGTCAATAAATGGGATGCGATTGAAAAAGACACCCATACCATGGAGGAATACACTGAGCATGTCCGGGCTGCGCTCAACTTTTTGGACTATGTGCCGATCTTGTTTATTTCTGCTCTTTCCGGCCAGCGGGTTCACCAGGTGCTGCCCACAGCGCTCCAGGTTCAGGAAGAGCGCCTGGTTCGCCTGACGACTGCAGAAATCAACCGGGTGCTGCAGCGGGCGGTGGCTCATCACCCGCCGCCCTCCAAAGCAGGCCGGCCCCTGAAAATTTTCTACGGGACCCAGGTCAGGTCAGATCCTCCTACTTTCCTGATTTTTGTAAACGACCATAAACTGGTACACTTTACTTACAAGCGTTTTCTGGAAAACCGGTTTCGAGAATCCTATAGTTTTTTGGGAACTCCCATCAGGTTTGTGTTTAAGTCAAGGGGTTAATCTTTTTTATGTTGATGAGGATAAAATGGAGAACGTACAACCTGCAAATGTAACCACTCTTACAAGGGAAATCACCATCGAAATTCTGAGTGCCTTCAATCTGCCAAAAAATGAATTCTGGCAGAAGACGATCGGCCCACTCTTCAAGAAGCCAGCCAGACGTTTCTCGGAGGTTTTTGCGCAGTTTGATCAGAACATTGCGCAGTTTGGCCTGTCGGAAGCAGCAAAACGGCTGCTGCCGACCTTTACGGAACCCCCAAAAGCATTTGGGCTGGAGAATTTTCCCAAAACCGGCCCATTGCTGATCGCTTCCAATCATCCCGGCACGATTGATGGGGTTTCGATTATCGCCAATTCACCCCGGGATGACATTAAGGTGATCGTTGGTGGCATGCCATTTTTGCAAAAGCTCCCGATTGCCCGTAACTTTACCATTTTTACCCACCGGACCAATTTTTCTGCCCGGGCGAATGTTGTCCGCTCTTCGATCCAGCATTTGAGGGACGGCGGGGCGTTGTTAATCTTTCCCTCAGGTCAGATTGATCCTGACCCATCTGTGCTTCCGGGGGCCAGTGAAGCGCTGGAAAAATGGTCCAAGAGCATCGCCATCATGCTGCGGCAGGTTCCGGAGACCCGTTTCCTGCCTGCGATTACCAGTGGAGTACTGCATAAGCGGTTCATCAAATCCCCTCTCACGGTCTTAAAGAAGGATGGCGTAGGGAAGCGCCGGATCATGGAATTTATCCAGGTCATGCGCCAGATGGTCTTTAACGAAAAATTAGGGTTGGTCCCGATGATTACCTTCGATCAATCATTTACCTTGAATGACCTGGGGATTGTCGGACGACGCGATGCTGAACAGATCATGCATTCACTGGTAGAGCGGGCAAAGGAACTGCTAGACAAACATATCTCTTATTTTGAGTGATCTAAACAGAAGGGAACCATCCAGCATGCAGTATCTCGAACTCAAACAACAACTTTATCAGACTGCAATCACTGGAATTTTGTTCTCCCTCAATATTCCCGATGTGAAGGCGACCCGTTGGGGGATAGAACGCCTGGTGGGCAGATGGCTCTCCGGGGTCTTGGATATGGCTTTAGAGTTTGATCGCCAGATAGAAGACGTGTCTTTAACCTCCGCGTGCGCCTGGATCTCAGAAAAATGCGGGCTTCCGGTGAGGGTCCATGGGGCGGAGAATATCCCTCCTGATGGCCCTGTCTTGCTGGTTTCCAACCACCCCGGCTATTTTGAAGGCATGGCAATTACCGCTCAACTGCCGCGCCAGGATTTGAAAGTGCTGGTTGGCGGGATTCCATATTTTTCGCACCTGCCGAATATGAAACAGCATATCATGTATACGGACCGCAGCACAGATAGAAATATCGTGGCCCTGCGCAAAACCATCCAGCACTTACGCTCGGATGGAATTGTGCTGATCTTTCCTACCGGCCATGCAGACCCGGACCCGGACTATATGGAGGGGGCACACCGCCGTTTTGAAGATTGGTCTGAGAGCATTGCGCTGATCATGAGACGCGTTCCTGAAACCCGGCTGGTGCCCGTGATCGTGAGCGGGATCATTCAACCTGAGTTTATCAACCATCCACTTGCCCGAAGGCAGCCGGAACTGGTCCCCCGCATGAGGGTGGCCGGCTTTTTCCAGATCTACTCCCAATTCCGGTCTGAAAATCGGCCGCCTTTATCTCATCCGAGAGTCACGTTTGGCGAACCAATTGAGGGGGAAACTCTGGCCAAACAATCGGGTAAGAAAAACCAGATGTCGCTGATCATTAAAAAGGGGCAGGCACTTCTGGCAAAGCATATGGCCCTTCGCAACCAACCGTAGAGATAACCCTTGTCAGGATTGTATGCCGGGTTTTATAATGCCAATGCAATTAAGGAGTATATTTTGAACGATCCTCAGAATCATCGGCCAGTTTCTTATTTCATAGAACCAGAACCAGAAACAGAACCAATTGAGACACAACCATCTAAATTTCGCGTGTTTTTACGCGAGATGGTTGAAACGTTGCTGTTGGCATTTGTCTTGTTTGTGATCATCAATTTTCTCACCGCCCGGGTACGAGTTGACGGCCCAAGCATGGAACCTTCCTATTATCACAATAACCGTGTGGTGGTATTGAAGGTCGCTTATACGTTAGGGGATATCCAGCGCGGCGACGTGATCGTCTTCCCTGCACCACCTAACCCGGCCGAGGATTATATCAAACGGGTGATCGGCCTGCCGGGAGATGAAGTGATGGTGGTCGATGGGATCGTGTATGTGAATAATCAGCCACTTGAAGAACCTTATATCAATGCAAAGCCGCTTAACAGTATGCGTCCGATGACGGTTCCTGAAGGGATGGTGTTTGTGATGGGAGATAACCGGAATGTTTCTTCCGATTCGCGCTCCTGGGGGCCACTGCCTATTGAGGATATTATCGGGAAGGCGGTATTCGTTTATTGGCCGTTTGAGCGGATTGGGCTGGTGGAGCATTATGAATTGTTAGGTGGTACCTAGTTCCACTCCTGATATCTTGACCTGATTACCTTCCTCTGGTAAAATCCTGGGGCTATTGAAGGATAGCACTTTTTTTGCCCCCATCGTCTAGGGGACTAGGACGTAGCCCTTTCAAGGCTAAGACCGGGGTTCGAATCCCCGTGGGGGTACCAAATAGAACGCCATTGCGGCGTTCTTTTTGTTTAATCACGTTGTCGTGTCCAGCGTACTTCTGGAAAAAACGTATTTCGTTCTAACTCTGGAAAAATTTACACCGGATGAAGGAGAAAATGAGCAATTTTCTCCTTCTACAAATCTTTTGCAATTTTTATTTGTTGGAGTACAGATAGTGAATGGTTCAAAAACTGGGGGCAGGTCCTTAATAGTATTTTTATAAATAACGAATATCAAAAAGAAAGTGGTAAAACAACAAGAAACTCGGAAAGGATTTTCTTCCCCAAACACTAAAACTTTATATTGACATGGATTACGGTGAGGTAATCAGTCAATTTCGTAAAGATAATCTATTTTGCCAGCCTTTTGATAAAAAAACGAGCAGGGTATTGCTGGAAACTGGAATGTTCACAAAATGTTAAGACTATTCCTGCGCTTTACGGCTGGTCGGGGATATCGCGTACGATCAACTTGCGTACCAGCCAGGGGCGTTTGACCAGGTATGAGCTTATCGGCGGGCTTTCTTTGTGCTGTGCCTGGATCTCTTTCAGGGTTTGGTGCCAGGTGAACGGCAGGCAGCGCACATCGCCCGGCGTGTCGATATCTTCCAGGGCTGCCAGTACCCCCCGCAAAACGGCCAGTTGTGTCTCTGAATCGCCTGGTTTACCCATCGTCTGCCCAAAAGGATGCTCAACCCCTACCACGCGCGGTGTGCTGGCCGATGCAGTCAGATCGGGAATGTTGGACAGGGTGATGGTGGTAAAACATGCCGCCTCGAGCTCTCTTTGAACCAGTCCCACGGACCAGTTGCAGATCGGTCAGGCTGGCACCAATATGACCACATCGACCGCTTCCGCCTGTAAATTGCGGATGATCTTGGGGACAGTCTTTTCCAGCAGTTCTTCAGGCTTGAGAATATAGCCCATTAAAGAATAATGTGAATCGGCTACCGAGCCGATTTCCCCGCTGGCGGCCAGCGCGTGCAGGTGGTCTAACGGCAGCAGGCAGTTCAGGTCAGCTTGCCCAAATTGAGGGTGGATATGCAAATGGTAGACCTTGATATCTTCGGTTTTGGCAATGGTCGGAATGATCCGGTGGGTAGGGTCGCCCCACCAGGGATTCTGCCGCTCCCCTTCCTGGTCGAAGGGCTGGTCGTCCTTCATAGCGATCCCGCCGGTGCTGATCAGCGCTACCCGGCATTCGGACAGCGGTTTTTCCAGCGGTGTCCACGGGATGGGGCGCGGCGTTTCCATTTTTATCCAGGTCTGGATCATACGCTTGGTTACGCCTGAAACGAATTTAAATGAGTCGATTGTGTACATTTGCATGAATTATAACCCACGAAACACAAGATAATTTCCCGGTGGATTAATAGAAAATTAACCCGATTTCAGTCCAATCGGGTGGGTTTTGATTGTGGCATACCCTCTGGGCAGGCATCTTGTTTTCAATAAAGGCATACCCCTCAAGACTAAATTACTAATAATATTCTAAACCGCACCTGTTTCTGCGTTGTATAACAGCTTTAGTGATAGCTATCACAACAAATATCAGACCAGTGCAAAATATAACGGTCCGGGTGGGTTGCACAAAGAGGAGAATATGACTAAAGCACACCAACGAGATTGATCTGCCAGGTGACCTGCCCGCCGAGAACTGATCCAGGTTAAAGAGAGTATTTGGGCAAGAAAGGGATTGCGAAAGCCAAAAAAGTAAGCTTTGGACCCATAATTAAATCTACATATCTATTCCAAAGTGCGCACTTTCAAATAATTGTTCTGCTGGTTTTATCAGTGATCACCAATGTAAATTTTTCCAGAGTTGCGCTGGACGCGATACCCTGAGCGTTTTTTTCGGGATTTGCGGGGAAAAAGAATCAGAAAGTTCAAATCAAAAATATCCGATGTTTCGATGTGACCCGCCCGAAAACGGGTTCCATGGTTTGTTTCATTCGTTCGAGGATATATTAAGGAGGCAAAGACTAATTTGGGTATTGTGCCAGGATATAAACAATAACTAAACACGGTCAATCGGGTTATTGATTTAATAAAGGTCTCTCGAAAGTATTTTTTGATCGCTTCGAAAAGGCAAACAGCAAGACACTTTCCAACGGCAAACTGACCAGAAAAAGTGAGGTGTCCAAATGATTATTGATGCTCATTACCACCTTGAAGAGCTGATTGAAACTGTTGATGCGCTTCTTGGACAAATGCAGCAGAACAACGTGTCGCGCGTTGGGCTGATCCCAAAAATGCAGGAACCGGTTCACTTGACCGGGGTCATCAAAAAAGCCAGTGATCTGCTTCCACGCTTGCTGATGGGAAGGCTGCGATTATTAGGATTGATGCTGTATAACTCCACAGTTACTTCAGATGGCAGAATTTCAACCTTGGGGAAAAAGTATCTCCTGTATCACCGTCCCGATAATGCCTATCTGGATGAGGTCATTCAGGCGCATCCAGATAAATTCTATGGCTGGATGTTTGTCAACCCCAAATCCGCGGATCCTGTCACAGAAGTGGAGCGCTGGTATGGCCGCAAAGGCTGGATAGGCGTCAAGACCCACCCCTTCTGGCATAACTACCCGGTGGCATTGCTGGATGAGGTAGCAGGGTTTTGTGCGGAGAAAGGATTGCCGCTCTTGATGCATCTTGGCAGCGGCCGTGAGAATGGTGATTATCGATATTTGCCCGAACGCCATCCACAACTAAAAATAGTCTATGCCCATGCCGCTGTGCCCCGGTACCGGGAAGTGTGGCAGTATGCGATGAAAAAAGCAAATGTGTTTGTAGATCTTTCCAGCTCAATATACATGTATGACAAAATCCTGGCCGGTGTCATCCAGGCCCTAGGGGCAGAGAAGTGTCTGTACGGAACGGATGGTCCGTATGGGAATGCCACGCAAAAACGGATGCTCGACCGGATCTATCGCTTGCAGCTGGCGGACAACCAACGCGAGAAGATCCTCGGAAGGAATTTCCTCGACCTTATCAGCGCATAAGACAGGGAACATAGGGCTTTGCCCATCTTTTACAGCCAGTTTGAATCTTTTGTGCAGCTTAAATTAGACTGGGCGGAAGTCATTTGACCTCCGCCCAGTTGGTTGAATGATTGGGATCAATAAACGGTTGAGGTTTAGTTCCCCATTTGCTAATTATGATGCAGCATGGTGGTGAGTTTCTTGATCTGTGACCAAAAACCCTATTTCTCCTGAAGAATGGTAAGATTCGAACGTAAACATATCATAAAATGTGTGTTGAACCAACTACCTTTATCAATGGGAAAAGAAACGGGATCAAACAGCATGCAGTTTTTTTCTGAGAATTGATCGATGAATAGGATGAATCCCAAAGTTGACGAATTTATCACGAAAGCCCAAAAGTGGCAGGAAGAATACCAGGAATTGAGTTAGTAATTTTGCTGCACATGCTTGCTGGCAAGGGATTAGATGACAAGTAAATTTGATTGGGTGCTAAACGCAGTGAGGAGTGATTGACATGGCAGAGACGTTTCGCTGGGGTGTGATTGGGCCGGGAAAAATTGCGCAGAAATTTGCGCAAGACGTGCGGGTTGTGGATGGATCGGAAATCTATGCCGTTGCCAGCCTGAGCGGCGCCAGGGAGTTCGTGAAGACATTTTCCGTTCCGGTGGCCTATACCTCTTACGAGGACTTGGTCAATGACCCCAAGGTTGATGGGGTGTATATTGCCACGCCGCATCACCTCCATTTTGAGAATGCCCGACTGTGCCTGGCGGCCGGAAAACCTGTGCTGTGCGAAAAACCGCTTACAGTGAATGCGCGGCAAGCTGAAATGCTGATCGAACTCTCGAAGGAAAAGAACGTGTTCCTGATGGAAGCGCTCTGGACGCGGTATTTGCCAATTTACCAGACCCTTCGCAGGATGCTGGATCAAGGTGTGATCGGAGACATCCGGGCGATGCAGTCCACGTTTGGTTTTATTGCCAATCAGGATGAAAAAGGCCGCTGGCTCAATCCCGAACTGGCTGGCGGTACTCTGCTTGACCTGGGGATTTATCCGATCGCAGTCTCCCAGTGGATCATGCAGGAAAACCCGGTGTCCGTGCAGTCTCAGGCAGTGTTGAGTTCTACCGGAGTGGATGTAATCCTCGCCGTCAATCTGCAGTATTCCTCCGGCGCGATCTCTCAATTTACCTCCAGCTTTATCCACAAAGCTGCCAATCAGTTCGCCATCTATGGGTCAAAAGGGTCGATCGTCATTCAGGAGCCCTTCTGGGGCGGGAATGCGGTGGTTGTGGAGGCTGATGGGACCCGAACCACCTTCCATGAACCGTTTCGCAGCCAGGGGTTCGAGTATCAGATCGAGGAAGCGGTCAGGTGCATCCGGGAGGGGCTGCTGGAAAGCCCCTCGATGACGCATGCCGATTCGCTGGCAAACATGCGCCTGATGGATTTGATCCGGGAACAGGTTGGGGTGATATATCCCTTTGAATAGCTGATATTGACTTGCGGGGGGATACAACCGGGGGTTGAGTAGTTGGTAGAAGGGTAAGTTCACTTAAATACAAAGAGGGTGGCGCATGCGCCACCCTCTGGTTCAGACAATTTCGATCACGCCCATATCGGCTAACTCATCAACGATATCCTGAATTTCAGTGGAATATTCCGGATCAAGGCCGGCTTTCTCCATCACATCTGCAATTGTCAATGCCCGGGTCTGGGGGAAGGGGAGATGGAAGAGAAACTTGCCTTGGGGTGTGGTCAGGCTGATTTTTCGTTCCGTGCGTTCCCGTCCTTCTCCTTCCCAGATGCTGACCCCGCTGAAGTAATCGCCCGTCCGGGCAACTGTGAAGTTCGCCTCAGTATTCTGGGCTTCCCTCACCAGCCGGTTAAGCCCTTCTCCTGGATCCTCTTTGGCCAGGGTGGACAGATCTACATCCATAGAGAGTTTGTTGGTGTTCAATGTATAGCGGAAGTAGGGTCGTTTCTTTTCATGCACTTCAGTTTTTTGCACAATGTCCAGTTCTGCCAGTCCGTCCAGAAAATCCTGCGCGGTGCGGATGTGCAAGCTGAGCCTGGATGCCGCCTCAGAAGCAGAGATATCCTGGTAGTTGACGAGCAGCTTGAAAAATTCTTCAGCATACTCTTTCGCAACATAGTTGCTTAGTCGTGTGGCTGTTTTGAAATCCATGTCTCACCTCTGCTTTACGAGAGCGGGTTGAGCCGCAGGGCGTTCATCCGGTCAATGATTTTTTCTTCCTGGCCAGCTTTGCTCAGTTCAAGAAATTCGATGAATACGTGACCCAGGGAGGCGCAAAATTGGTCGAAATCCAGGTCCTGTTTCAAGATCAGGTAGTCTTTCTCGGTCACGTTCACGGCTACATTACCTTCATAATCGATGGCTACCCAGGTATCGTTGAGGTAGTCTTTCTTTAATCCAAAGATGTAGGGGTTGTCCTTTCCAGGCAGAGCCGGGACAAATACAATCCGGTTGTCTTCCCGAAAGGCGAATGCGATCAGGTGGGTGGTGATAAAGTCAACGAAGCGGATCATTTCTGTCTTGCTCACCGAGGTCTTTCCGGCAGGACGCGGGCGGGCGGTATAACTGCTCCCAAGATCTTCCACGGGCATTGCCGCCAGTTCGAAGATTTCCTGGCCGCGCCATTTGAGTTTTCTATTCAACATTTGGTAGAAAGACGCCACCATGAAACCATACATACCGATGAGGATCGGTGGAATAAATCCGGCCTTACTCTTGTCCTCAATCGCCATGGGGGCACTCAGACAGACCAGGCCAACAAAGAACTGGAATAATCCTACTGCCAAAAATCCGGCATTCCGCGTCTTCCAAAAGGTAATGAATGTTGCTGTAGCCAGCAGAAAAAATAATCCGCCAACCGCATAAAATGCGGGGTAGATTCCAAATGTGGCCATGATGCCAAGGTAGAAGACGATGAATCCAACCGGGTAGAGGATGATGTAAAACAGGTTCCGGTCTTTTGTTTTTCGTTCGTAAAACATGGTTACCTCCTAGTAACTATACTTCAATTCATTTGAAGTATATATTATTTATACTTCAAAGTCAATTAAAGGAAGATTAATACGACGAATTTGATCTGATGAGGACGTCTAACCATAATTTCGTGTAGAATAGTTGTGCAGTCCCGGCTAGGACTGTGATGATGAGCTAACTTCTTAGGAAATCAAATGAACTGGCACAAAACCACGATTGAAATCGAAACCCGTGGGAAAGGTTTGTACAATATCACAGCCCAGGTGGAAGAGGCCATCCGTCTGTGGAGAGTGGAGGAAGGTATCTGTCATCTATTCATCCAGCACACCTCGGCATCCCTGGTAGCCAGTGAATCCTATGACCCCACCGCCCGGCAGGATTTGGAAGCCTTTATGGATCATCTGGTCCTGGAGGATCAGCCATATTACCGGCACACACTTGAGGGATCGGATGATTCACCTTCGCATATGCGCGCCATACTGACACATACCAGTCTATCGGTTCCGGTGGATCGTGGTCAGCTGAGCCTCGGCACCTGGCAGGGACTTTATTTATTCGAACACCGCGTCCGGCCCCATCACCGAAAAGTATTGATCCGCTGCCTTTCTGTATGATTAACATGTGGGTTTTCCTTGTTTGACAAATCGGATTATAATTATTTTGGTCGAAGGTTTTCTACGAATGTCTTCAGGTTGAAGTTTCCAAGAGTTGTGATACGATTAGCATACTCACTTTGATCGAAGAAGTGAAAACTAGTTTTGGAAGAAAAACATCTATTGGAGGTGTGTAATGAGAATTGGCGGTTCAGGCGGTTGGGAATGGATTATTATTCTTGTGATCGTTTTGCTGGTATTCGGTGTTGGCCGGATCGGCAAGATCGCGGGAGAACTTGGCGGTGGCATCCGCGCTTTTCGGGAAGGACTGAAGGGCGAGGATGAGGATGCAGAATCATCCGAAGCCGCGGATGAAGAAAAAACAGAAGAGAAATAACCAACCACATCTATAGATTTAACCTTTTCAGGATTGTAGAGGTTTATTCAATCCTGGGAATGTGTTTTTTGCATGTGGGAGAGATGTTTTTAAATGGATCTATTAGGTGTTGGCCCTCTCGAATTGGTATTACTGTTGGTGATTGTCTTTCTGGTGCTTGGTCCGGATGACCTGGCGGCGACCGGAAAGAAGATCGGCAGGTTTTTAAGTACCGTTCGTAAATCTGAATTTTGGCGCGGGGTGAATGATGTGAGCAAAGAGATCCGCTCGCTGCCGACCACCCTGATGCGGGAAGCCGAACTTGAGGATGCCAAACAGGAGATCGAGAAGGAGTTGAATAAGGTTAAGTACGAGCCCCAGGAATTTAAAATGAGCGAATTCAAGATCCCTCAACCAACCCTGGAGCCTGAAGATCAAACCGAACCCGATCCGGAAACGACTGAGGAACCAGAAAATCAATTTGCTGCTCCAGAATCCTCATTGCAGGATGAGGAGGATTCTGGCAAAACCCCATAGGAAGAACAAAAGGACTGATCAATGCGCAAGGTTCTCAGCTTTATTTGGAAGATCATCACTGCACCGTTCCGCCTGGTTGCATGGCTGTTAAAGACGATCTTTGGCTTCTTCCGAACCCGATATCTGAAAATAAAAAATTTTTTCACCGAAGAACCGGAAGATTCTCCCATCGGAGATGTCCTCCAAACAGGGTTTGAAAACCCGAGTTCGATCCTCTTTCATCTCAACGAACTACGTAAGCATATTTTCAGGGCTGTGATCGGCTTCGCATTGGCGACAATGGTCGCGTTTTACTTTATCACCCCGATCCTGGATTGGATTTCAGCACCCGTGGGCGGCATCGATCAGCTCCAGGCGATTGAGGTGACCGAATCGATTGGTGTGGTGATGCGGGTGGCACTGCTGTCCGGTTTTACCGTTTCCCTGCCGTATATTGTCTTTGAATTGATGCTGTTTGCTGCTCCCGGTCTTTCTCCCCGGGCGCGGGTGATTGGCATTCTGTCACTTCCCCTGGTTATCCTTTTCTTTGTGGGGGGGATGTTGTTTTCTTATTACTATCTGCTCGACCCTGCATTGGAAGTACTGCTCAATTTTATGGGGATTCCGACCCTGCCGCGCCCGTCCTCATACATCCGTTTTGTCACCACGCTGATGTTCTGGATAGGGGTGTCGTTTGAATTTCCCCTGGTGACATATGTGCTGGCGGCCATGCGCATTCTCAAACCAAGCCTGCTGCGGGACAACTGGCGGATAGCTGTGGTGCTGATCGCGGTCCTGGCGGCCATGATTACCCCAACGATTGATCCAATCAATATGCTGATTGTGATGGTGCCATTATTGTTATTGTACGCAATGGGAGTGCTGATGGCTTATCTGGCGTGGAGTGGGCGCCGTAAGGAAGAAGCCCAGCAGGCATAGAAGCAATTCAGTAAGTGGAGCCCTGATCGATCCGGTCAGGGCTTTTTTTTGATCAGCGGACATGTATGCCAATCAAATTCGTTAGGGGTGCAAGAATCTCCATGGATCGAGCCGCGTTGGAATGAAAAGGGGGGGGTTGTCTGGAATTGGGGATATTCTGCTAAATTTTGGATAATTGTGGTAAAAATAATATCATTACTGTAGCTGAACTCCGGTTCATGCTGTGAAGGAGACTTTATGAAAGATTCCCAAAGACAACGAATGAAAACCCGCCGGCAGCAAGCCAGGCGCAGGCAGACCCTGATGTGGTCCAGCCTTGCAGTTGTGGTGATCGGATTGGTAGGCTTGATTGTGGTTCAATCCGGTAAGGAGGATGATCATGTCGATGCAGACAGCCCGGCAACCGGGGGTGTGGGAGAATATATCCCTATCGAGACCACTGACCATGTCCTCGACGGACAGCCGGTGACCTCTCCATCCGATCCGCCGACATCCGGCACGCATTACGGTGTCTCGATGCCTGCAGGTTTTTACCAGGCAGATTCACCCGAATACCTCGATCCAACCCATGACGGTTATCTGATCCACAGTCTTGAGCATGCATATATCATTTTTTGGTATAACTGCGATTTATTGGATGATGCAAGCTGCAGCGCGCTGAAGGCCGACATCCAGGCGGTGATGGATGAGTTTCAGGGCCTCAAACTAATTGCATTTCCCAGGCCGACGATTGATGTACCCCTGGTGATGACTTCCTGGGGATACCTGCAAAAATTCGAAAGCTTCGATCCTGACCTGGCTGTGAAATTTATTGAAACCAACCGCCCGCTTGCCCCTGAACCCTTTGGCACCTAGGAGCTTTGCTCAAGAAAGATTGAAGAAGCTTGCCTGACCATCACCACCTGGCGTGGTGTTCCTCAGCAAATCCGATCAGGTCCTTTACCTCCAGCCGGGTACCATCGTCCAGCACCAGGTTTCCGGAATACCGGCCGAACATCTGGTGCACGTCGCTCTGGATGATCGCCAGGTTGGTGGTCGCAACCCGCTCGGTAAAGGGAACAAACTCCAATGACAGGCGGTTCTGGTTGTCCTGAAAATTCCATGGCTTCATGTAATCGGTTGGGTCGTAATCAAACTCGACCTGATCCAGCTTGTGAATGCGTCCGTCCAGGATGATCGCATTTTCAGTGGCGGCGGAGGTGTCTCCGAAGCCTTTGCCCATGTTCAGGCCAATTGTCCGCCCGTCCGGCAGGTAGGCAGATGCGCTGGCCCAATTCCAAAAACTGCTGTATTCCCAAACGCCGCGCCCCCAATCCAGGGAGCCGAGACAGGTTTCCGGCGCCAGAGAGATTAGAGATTCCCCATAGCGGATTTGCCCAGAAGCCGGCAGGCAGTTGACCTTGCGGTTGTAGTAGAAGCGATTTGTCCCAATCGGGATGACGATCGTCATCGAGTCATGGTCTGCCGGGGAGAGCAGCGAGATCTCTGCCTCGATCCCTTTGCCTCCCTCAAAACCAGGCCAGGATACAGCAATCTTGCGCTCCTGCCCATCCAGAACAAAGTCCAGTGTGGCTTGCTTATTGGAAAAATGGGCAATGCCCTCGGTGCTGTTGCGCGGCAGAGTGATCCCATTGCCAAAGGGGATCACCAAACCCTCTTCATGGTAAGCGCCTGTTTCAAAGTCCACCACGTACACGAAAATATTTCCGGCATACCCCAGGTCGGCAATCGTGGCGGAAAAGAACATCGTGGGAGTGAAAACGGCGTAGTAATCCCAGCGTTTGATGCGAAAGTGCTGAAGCGGCTTGAAGGCATAAAAATTGACATTTTCCAGGTTGCAGTCCAGTACAGGCTGCCGGCTCCACCCGGCGATGGACACCGATCCATCGGGTTTGAGCAGCTTGCCCGGTTGGGTGATCTCTCTCTGCATCATATCTCCTTGGATAGGTTGGTATTTGGTGAGTTAGATTTTAGCTTAAATTTTTTCCTGCAGGTTTATCTGAGCCTGGGATAATTCCAAGCTCATTCATCCTCCCATCAATCATCCGGACCCATCCATCGGCTCCCATCTCCTTGAATTCAGATTGTGAATGTCCCATCATTTTGATTCCATGTTCAATGAATTCTTTCCCTCCTCGTGAAAAGTGAGCTTCAGCCCACTGAAGGCGCAGCCGGGTGCGCCTCCAGTTGAAGCCCGCGCTGCTTGCCATCTCGATTGCCTCTGAGAAAGTCTTCCATGCGTCATCCCATTGATTTTCAGCCGCCAGCAGCATTCCCTTTGCCCTCAAGTAATAGAGCATCTCATATCGGCTCCATCTGAGATCTTTATCGTAGTTCCTGATTGTTTTTTCCAGTGTCTCTTTCGCTTTTTTTGTTTCCCCCAGAGAGAGTTCGATCAGGGCACTCAGGGTTAACGGTCTTAGTTTATGGTCTATTTGTACGATAGAGTAATATTCTTTAATAAGTAAATCAATGATATTTCTGGCTTCTGTAGTTTTGTTGAGTTCGAATAGAATTTCCCCTAAATGGAGACCAACGATATTAATGGTTTGTGCATTATTGGTTGTGATCATTTTGAGCCAAATTGGATAAAGAATATTTTCTGCCTTCTGATGGTATCCCTGGTAATGAAATAAAATACTTCGGGACATAATTGGGTAAAAATCATGGTCAGCAATTTTCGAAACATCTTCAACTTTATCTAATTCTATTTTTGCCTGAATTAAGTTGCCGGTGAAAGCCAGGGTTCTTATAAGCCCACCTTGTGCATTCCCTTCCTGGAGCATTGAACCGACGTGTTGTGCGATTTTAATGGCCTCATCAAAATACTTTATCGCTTTCTTAGGATTATTGTTCCTTAACAAGATGGCTAGGTTAAGATTGGCAAGATGCATATAAAACATTGAATCTTTTGCGGTCTTATTTACTTCAATTACCGTTTTGTATAACTTTATAATATCTTCTTGATTTGCGTTGGTTGCCAGTAACTGGTAACTTTTAGCATATAAGGCTACTGTCCTTGCAGATGTTGTACCTAGATGCTCTGCCATTTCCTCTATTTTCTGTATAAACGGTTTTAACTCCTCAAAACGTTGATTAAAATAATGTGCTCGGACACAACTCAAATAGAAAATCACCATTTCTTCACTGGCAGGGGCGTTTTCTAAACTTTCTAATCCTTCAATCACGGTTGCCAAAAAACGTTTTGCT
>DATHZS010000085.1:0-7197 GCA_035458505.1 Anaerolineales bacterium
ATATCGCTGGTGATGCTGAGCTGCCGGGCTTTGTTGTAGTCCAGCTGTAGCAGACCTGCCAGCTCTGTTGCGTTATCAGTTGCGTTCTTCATTGCCACCATGCGAGCGGCGTGCTCGCTGGCGAATGACTCCAGGACCGCCTGGAAGACCTGCAGCCGGGTAAAGCTGGGGATGATCTCGTCGAGGATCTCGGTCTCGCCTGGCTCAAAAATGTACGCTGCGTGGGGTCCGGTGGATTGGGTGAATTCCGCTTCTACTAACCCTTCTGGGCTTTCGTATTCCAGCGGGAGCAGCTTTTTCTGCACCGGGTCTTGTCGCACCATATTGACAAAGTCTGTATACATCAGGAAGACCTCGTCTGCTTTGCCGGCGAGGAATTCTTCCACCGCGATCCGACCGATTGGAGAGACATCGTTGAAGGTCGGTTCTGCCGGAAGACCGGAGAAATCGGCGATGATCTCTTTCCCCTGGCGGTAAAGCAGTTCGGTGCCTTTGCGCCCAACGGAAATGTAGCGGACCGGAACGGGGTAATCCCTGAAGGCTTTCAGGGTCGCCCGCAGAATATTGGTGTTATACGGTCCGGCCAGCCCGCGGTCGCTGGAGATCATGATCACGATCACGCTCTTGATCTCGGTACGGGTTTTGAGCAAGGGGTGGAGTACATCGCGGCCGGGCTGACCGGCAATATGGGTCAGCACCTGCCAGGCTTTTTTGGCGTACGGGCGCGTGTTGTACATCGCATCCATTGCTTTACGCACCCGGCTGGCGCTCACTGCCTGCAGGGCACGTGTCACCTGGGCAATGTTCTTCACACTGCGGATGCGTTGTTTTACTTCTCTTGCGTTAGCCATAGAGCTTATCCGTCAAATTTGTTTATGCCCAGGATGCGTTGAAAGCATCCATGGCTGAATTAATTTTGGCCTTTTCTTCGTCACTCAGTTTGTGACCTTTGGTGACCATTTTGATGATCTCGGGGTGGGAAGTTTCCATAAACCGCAGCATGGCGGTTTCCCATTCGCTGACGCGTTCGATCTCAACCTTATCGATGTGCCCATTGGTTCCGGCGTAAATTCCCAGCACTTCGTGTGCGAGAGAGACGGGCTGGTATTGCGGTTGTTTGAGAATTTCCTGCAGGCGCTGACCCCGGTTCAGCTGGTCTTGCGTGGCTTTATCCAGGCTGGAGCCAAATTGGGCAAAGGCGGCCAGCTCGCGGAAGGCAGCCATATCCAGGCGCAGACCGCCGGCTACCTGGCGCATGGTGCGGGTCTGGGCATCACCACCCACACGCGAAACGGACAGGCCGGCGTTGACTGCCGGGCGGATACCGGCGAAGAACAGGTCACCTTCCAGGTAGATCTGCCCGTCAGTGATCGAGATCACGTTGGTGGGGATGTATGCAGACACATCGCCCAGCAGGGTCTCGATGATCGGGAGGGCCGTCAGGGAACCGCCGCTGCCTTTCAGCTTGACGGCTTTATATTCTTCCGGAGAGTCCATCGCCTTGATGGCTTCGCTGGCATAATGTTCGGCGACAGGTCCTTTGTACACCTGGCCGTTGACTGCATCTGCTTCGGTGGCAATTTCGCCTTCGAAGTCTTTCTTGGTGACGACAAAATTGTCAGCCAGGCGGGCGGCGCGTTCCAGCAAGCGGGAATGGAGGTAGAACACGTCACCGGGGTAGGCCTCACGCCCAGGGGGGCGGCGCAGCAGCAGCGATACCTGGCGGTACGCCCAGGCATGCTTTGACAGGTCATCGTAGATGATCAGGGCATCCTGGCCGTTTTCCATGAACTCTTCGCCGATGGTGCACCCTGCATAGGGGGCAATGTACTGCAGCGCGGCTGGTTCGTCGGCTGCTGCCACCACGACCACGGTGTTGTCCATCGCGCCGTGTTCTTCCAAAATTGCCACAGTACGCGCGATGGCGGCTTTCTTCTGGCCGATGGCAACGTATATACAGATCAGATCTTGGTCTTTCTGGTTGATGATGGTGTCGATGGCCAGGGCCGTTTTGCCGGTCTGGCGGTCGCCGATGATCAGCTCACGCTGGCCGCGCCCGATGGGGGTCAGGGCATCGATGGCTTTGATACCCGTTTGCACGGGAGTATCGACGTCTTTTCGCTCGATCACGCCGGGAGCAATGCGCTCGATGGGGCGGTAGCCGGTCGATTGGATGGGTCCTTTGCCGTCAATCGGCAAACCCAGGGCATTCACTACCCGGCCGACGACTGCCGGCCCGACCGGAACAGAAGCAATGCGCCCGGTAGAGCGCACTGTCATCCCCTCTTCAATTTCAGAGAATTCACCCATGATAATGATACCGACGTTATCTGCCTCCAGGTTGAATGCAATCCCCATGACGCCGTTCTCAAACTGGACCAATTCCTGAGATTGCACATCTTTCAGCCCGTGGGCAAGAGCGATGCCGTCTCCGGCTTGGAAGACTGTCCCGATATCACTCAGGGTCAAATCGGGTTGATAGTCATCAATTTGTTTTTGTAAACTCGTGGAAATATCTTTGATAAAATCAGACATTTGGCCTCTCCGATAACAAGATTTATTAAACCAACAACTGGATCACCTGGAGTTTTCCAGGTCAAGCTGCCAGGCTGAGTTCTATTTTACCGCGTTCTAGTGCTTCACGAAAATGGTTCATCATTTATCCGTGCCAATCAGAAATTTACTTCATTAATTGACGTGCCAGATCGTTCGGTACACAGCCGTCAGCATACCGTTTCACATGATACCTGAAACGGGGTCATTTGTCCAGAAATGCACAGATTGGGGCCAGTGTGCAAACCCGTTGCAAAAGGGCTAAAAATTTTGTTTTAGGGCTGCTTCCATGCGGCCTAGTGCTTCCATCAAAATGGCGCGCGGACAGCCGAAATTCAGGCGGACGAACCCTTCCCCGCCACTGCCAAACCACCGACCTTCGTTCAGGGCCACTTTGGCGTGCTGCTCAAAGAAAGAATTGATCTGGCCTCGGTCTGAAGAGTCAAAGGCTGCCTCCCGGCAGTCCAGCCAGGCGAGGTAAGTTCCCTCAGGAACATTGACCTGGACCCCTGGCAGGCGTTCGCGCACAAACTGCACGGTCAGGTCGCGGTTCTCTTCCAGGTAGGTCAGCAGGGCATCCAGCCAGGGCGCGCCGTGCTGGTATGCTGCCAGGAGGGCGACGATTCCCAGGGAGTTGACAAAGCCCACCATCCCCTGGCGGGAAGCATTGAACTGCTTCCGCAGGTCCGGGTTTTCAATAATTGCGGCGGACGCTTTCAACCCGGCGATATTGAAGGTCTTACTGGGGGCGACCAGGGTGATCGTGTGCTCGGAGATGGACGGGTCCAGCGAGGCGACCGGCAGGTGGGTATGGCCGGAAAAGACCAGGTCGCTGTGGATTTCGTCGGAGCAGATCGTCACCCCATGGCGCAGGCAGATGTCTGCCATGCTTTCCAATTCCTGGCGGGTGAAGACACGCCCGGTGGGGTTTTGCGGGTTGCAGAGCATAAAGATGCGTGTTTCAGGGGTGATGGCGGCCTCGAAGGCGTCCAGGTCTACCTGGTACTGCCCGTCCGGGCCCTGGGTGAGCTGCGCTTCCTGTTGGACCAGGTTGAAATTTTTTGCCACTCCAAGGAAGGGGCCATAAGTTGGGGGTTGAATCAACACGCCATCTCCCGGTTGGGCGACGGCATTCGCTGACAGGTTGAACCCGGTTACCACGCCGGGTACGGGAACAACACTTTCCGGGTTGATTTCCCATCCGTGGCGGGCGTGGAGCCAGTCTGCCACAGTTTCCTGTACCTGGGTACCAAAATTGGGGTAGCCAAAAATACCCGCTTGGACAGCCTCCTGGAGGGCTTCAACCACCTCTGGCGGTGAACAGAAATCCATATCCGCCACCCACAGCGGCAGCACGCCTGATTCTGTGGTGTCCCATTTGCTGCAATCCGTGCCCCGGCGTTCATGCAGGATGTCGAAATTGAAGTCTGCAGCCATTTGTGTTCAGTCTTCCTTGCCTAAGGCGGTGGAACGTTCGTAGGCAGCCCAAATGGCTCTTGAGATGGCTGTGCGGAATCCAGCTTTTTCGAGGTAATACAATGCTTCAGCCGAGGTGCCGCCGGGAGAGGTGACCTGGTTGCGCAGCCGGGCCAGGTGGCGGTGCTCGTCGTGCAGGTCGTAGTAATTGACCGCGCCTCGCACCGTCTCGACCACCAGCTGCTCGGCGATGCGGCGGGAAAAGCCCAGGTGCACCCCTGCGTCTACCATCGCTTCCATAAACAGGTACACGTATGCCGGCCCGGTTCCCGAGAGGGCAGTGGCTTTATCCAGGTAATCTTCTTCCTCGACAAAGATCTCTTTCCCCAGGGCGGTCAGAATCTGCCGCCCCAGTTCGCGCTGTTCGGCAGAGGTTTGTTCGTTTGCCGTCCAGACTGTGATGCCCTGCCCGATCCGGGCAGGTGTATTGGGCATCGCCCGGACCACGGACTGGCCTTGCAGCTTGCTGGTGATCTTGCCGATCGTGACACCGGCGAGGATCGAGAGCACCAGCGCGTCCGGGCGGACAGCCCCGGCAATCCCTTCAAGCACTTTGTCCAGCCGCTGCGGCTTGACGGAGAGGATGACGATGTCAGCCTGCCGGGCGGCCTCGGCGTTATTGGTAAAGGGCTGGATGTGGTAGCGCTCCTGCAATTCACTAACGCGCTCCTGGCGCGGGCCGGAGGCGAGGATGTTTTCGGCGGGGGCTACCTGGTTGCGGACCAGCCCGGCGATCATGGCCTGGGCCATCATGCCGGGGCCGATAAAGGCGATTGTCTTGTCTTTGAACATGGTGTCCTCCACGTGAATGTGTTGGGTTTGCTGTCACTCCCTGGTTAAAACCCTGCTCACGAGTTGAGGAGAGAGACTGGGTTTGGCTGGGAATGGGGAAAGGGTCGTCCGGAATAGGGGTAGAACTAATTGGCACGCAGGATCCGGTCGGGCCCTTCATCGACTTCCCACGGGTAGACGATATGGGCATCGGTGCTGGCGGCGAAGTAATCCGGACGGGCGGTGCCAAACAGGTTGCGGTACGGGTTGAAGTGCAGGACGCAGGAATAAGGGTTGCCGCCTGCCGCGGAAACGCGGTTCTTGACGGCGGTGATCGTGCGGCCAGAGCCCCAGACGTCATCCACCACCAGCACCCGCCGGCCTTCCAGGGTCACAGCTTCCGGGAACTGGATGAACTGCGGCCAGACCAGCAGCTTGGATTGTTCGCTTTGTACTTCGGCTGGAAAGTCCACCGCGGCAGTCAGGATGTGGGTGATGTTCATCGCTTCAGCAAGCATCCCTCCCGGGATGATCCCGCCGCGGGTAATCATCAGCATGGCCTGAAATTCGTAGTCAAATTGAACGATCAGATGATCGATCAACTGCTGAACTTCGTTCCAGGTGATTAGTTCACGCCTCATTCTGCCTCCAGAGGGAATTCTTCTGTCCTATGGACGACACCTATTATACACGTACTTGGTGTTTTATTTCCACGAATTTTTTTCCAGCCGGAGCGGTGAGTCTGGAGCAGATTGATGGGAATGTGGATTGTTCCCCTCCGGCCGGCAGCGCCAGTGTCCTCCCACTTCTAAAGGGGGAGGAGTAAGTCCAGATAGATTGGGGCAACCGTTTTCAGGTGGGGGGTTATTCGAGCAATCAAAAACTGTCTCTCGTTGATAGCATAAAAAGGATTGCTTCGTTTCACTTGCAATGACAATCATGATTATTTTGTCATTGCGATCGAGCGCAGCGAGAGAAGCAATCTCCCTCTTCAACCTGTTTGACTCACCCTTCTACCATTTGATTTCGTCTCTTGACAGATCGAACGCCGCGGTTATAATTCAGCAGTTGAATTTTACATAAGGAGACTGCTATGCCTACTGCGCTTGTCACTGGAATCACCGGACAGGATGGGTCTTACCTGGCCGAATTTTTACTGGAAAAAGGCTACCATGTTGTCGGGATGGTGCGCCGTTCCAGCACCGTCACCTGGGAGCGGGTCGAACACATCAAAGATCAGATCGACATTGTCCAGGGCGACCTTCACGACCAAAGTTCCCTGATGAACCTGGTGAAGGATTGCGATCCGGACGAGATCTACAACCTCGGGGCACAGTCATTCGTCCCTACCTCCTGGAGTCATCCCACACTGACCGGTGAGGTCACCGGGCTGGGAGTCACCCGGCTGCTGGAAGTCATCCGCATGGCCAAGCCGGAAGCGCGCTTCTACCAGGCCAGCTCCAGCGAGATGTTCGGCAAGGTGCGGGCCGTACCACAGAACGAAGACACCCCGTTTTACCCGCGCAGCCCGTATGGGGTGGCCAAGACCTACGGACACTGGATCACGGTCAATTACCGCGAGTCGTACAACCTGTTCGCTGTCTCCGGGATCCTGTTCAACCATGAAAGCCCGCGGCGTGGGCTGGAATTTGTTACTCGCAAGATCACTGATGGTGTCGCCAGGATCAAGCACGGATTGCAGAACGAACTGCGCCTGGGCAACCTGGAAGCCCGCCGCGATTGGGGTTACGCCAAAGATTATGTGCGCGCCATGTGGCTGATGCTCCAGCAGGACGAGCCCGATGATTTTGTCATCGGCACCGGGCAGACCAAGTCCGTGCGCGATTTCTGTGAAGCCGCTTTCGGATATGTCGGCCTTAACTACCAGGATTTTGTTGTGCAGGACCCGGCGTTTTACCGCCCGGCAGAGGTTGATCTGCTCGTCTCAGACCCGACCAAAGCCCGCGAAAAACTGGGCTGGGAGCCGACGCTCAATTTTCAAGAGCTGGTCAACCTCATGGTGGAGGCGGACTTGAAGCGGTATTCCGCTTAAGCTGAGTGGTGAATGGAGAAGGTGCCGGAATTGAATAACATCACAGGTCAGCGTATGCTGCAGTGGTCACTGCTGGTGTTGCTGGTGGTCAGCGCAGCGGGGAGCATCGCTTTCTCCAACCTGATTGAGACCGAAGGTTGGGTGGATGTTTCGGTCAAACTGCAAATTTTGCGCGCTGTGATTTTTGGAGTCTCGGCGCTGTTCGCTGGGTTTACCTTTTACGTCTGGCTCGACCGTGCCAACCGGACAGTGGGTTGGCTGCAAGGGTTGTTCCTGGCATTGTCCCGCTTGCGCTGGGGGCTGCTGGTGCCTATGGCGGCCCTGGCAGCCGCCTTTCCTATTTT
>DATHZS010000086.1:0-4242 GCA_035458505.1 Anaerolineales bacterium
ATGGTCGAAATGATGGGCTTTTCTTTCTCGTCATATGCCCCGCGCAATGAACTGCTTACCGATCTCGCGATTATCCTGGTCAGCATCGCGCTGCTCTATGCTGGCGTGGTCTGGCAAGTTCGGCGCTCCGACCGGTAAAAAATGCTACACTAGAACCAGGTGTTGAAGACCCTGGGAATACTGGATGACGATTATGGATACCAAACCTAAAAATCTGATGAAAAATCTCAACATCATCTGGACGATCGCATACAAAGACATCCTTGATGGGTTGAAGAATAAGGTTGTGCTTTCGATTGTTGCAGGAGTGCTGTTCATGCTGTCGATGCCTGCTTTGATGGCCTGGATGATCGAGCCACCTTTTGCCAATGTGCTGGTCTTCGACCCGGGCAGCTCTCAACTTGTGAACCTGATTGATGAGGATGAGGCCTTTCGAGTTCAGCGGTTGCCCTCGCTCGAGGCTTTTGAAGAAGCTGTCGCTAACCTGGGATTTGGCGTGGGGATCGAGTACGGGTTGATGGTTCCCGCAGACTTTGATGAGAAAGCGGAAAACAACGGAGAGGCGGCAGTGGAAGTGTATGTACCCTGGTCTTTCCGGAAAAAGATCCCCGAACTGAAGGAACAGATCGAGGCGCAGCTCACCGCCCTCCGCGGGTTAACAGTGACGGCCAATTTTGAGCAAAACATCGTGTACCCCCCTCCTCAATCGACGTTGACGATGGGATTGACTACCCAGATGCCAGTCATCATCATCCTGATGGTTGGACTAAGTATGATGCCGCATTTATTCTTTGAAGAGAAACAAACCAGGACGATGGATGCCATGCTGGTTTCCCCTGCCACCGAAGGACAGATCGTGGCCGGAAAAGCCGTGGTGGGGATGTTCTACATCCTGGTCACTGCGTTCATCGCTTTCGGGCTGAACTGGACCCGGGTGGTGCACTGGGAGCTGGTGGCAATCTTTGTGGTATTCGGAGGCCTGTTTGGGGTTGGGGTTGGTGTGATTCTGGGCACTTTCTTCAACCGCTACCAGGAGATCTTCGGTTGGAGCATGCTGCTCCTGCTGGTCCTGATCGCAGCAATCTTTATCCAGATGCTCGAGGTCGATCTGCCCGGATGGGCGCAAACCGTGATCCCCTGGATCCCTTCTGCCGGGATGGCCAAGATCGTGATCGCTTCGTTTATGCAGGAAATAGACTGGGGAATGGTGTTTGACAACATTGCCAGTGTGTTGGTCATTTCGGCAGTGATGTATTCCCTGATCGCCTGGCGCTTGCGCCGATCGGACCGCTGATTTTCATAAGAACAGGTAAAAGCGCCCTGGCCGTTTTGCCAGGGCGTTTATTTTATTGTCAGCATGACCCATTGTTTGCCGAACGAGATCCGTTTCGGAGATCGTTTTATGGAGATGCAAAAAATATCTTCGCGACTCTCCCCAGAGCACCTTTTCGAAATTCGGACAGAATTCCTCTTGATTTTACTCTCTATTTTCCTGTAAACTGGAAGATAAGCTGGCTGCATGGCTAATCACATTGACCAAAACCACATATTCTGCTAAACCATATTCGATCAAAAAGAAAGGAACTCTCGATGGAAGAAAAGAAAGAAAAATCTGATCCAAGAAGCATCGGCCCTGTTACCGTTGTTCTCATCATGCTGTATTTTATTTTGCTCACCATTTTCGCGCTCTATACCCTTGTGCAGATGTGGCCGCTCACCGATTCCAGCGACGCAACAATCCAATTTTTCAATTCAACTTTTGAACTGTCGAATGATGGTCGTTTGCTGCTGATTGTGATCATCAGTGGTGCTCTGGGAAGCTGTGTACACGTAATCCGCTCGCTGTCATCCTATATTGGTGAACGCAAACTGATGTGGAGCTGGATCCCCATGTATATCTTCCGGCCGTTTGCTGGTGCAATCCTGGCGCTGGTGATCTACCTGGTTTTGCGTGGAGGGCTTTTCTCCAGCAATGCTGAAATTCAGGACACGAGCACATTTGGATTTGCTGGCATTGCAACATTGGCCGGCATGTTCTCGGAACAGGCTGTGCTCAAACTCAAGGAAATCGCAGAGCAGGTGTTCACTGAGCCCAGGACGGGAGGAGATTCGTTGCGGGATTCCGACGTGGAATAACCTGCTCACAGATTTCTGAACCACCTACATGCAACCCCCCCAGGCTTCTTACCGGTTCGGCAAGAAGCCTGCTTTTATTCCGTAACAGCAGCGGGACGCAGCAAGTTTTCTAATCTTATTCCGAACAACATGCAGAACCAATCGCTCACCACACCATCCACGCTGGGCTAATTTTCCATGATGCCTGTTTGTTCAGGGGTAACTCTTTTAGGGGATGCATTTCCTCAAATTTTCCAATATTATGATATTATTTATCCAAGTAGTTAAATTTCTTAGTTTTTCCTAAATCAACACTTTCGCCAGCACTAAGGTTCACTTCCAGGGAGACATAAGTTGACCGAAACTGACCAGAAATCCACAGACCATTTAAGAAAAGAACTCGAGACCGCGCGCGCCGAACTTGCCATAATCAATGCCGTCCAGGAAGCGCTTGCCAGCAACCTGGATATGCCAGGGATTTATACTCTGGTAGGAGACACGATTGGAGAGATCACCGGCGCCGGAGTGGTGCTTTTTGCCAGTTGGGATTGGGAAACCAGGACCATGCGGTCGGAATATTTCCGGGACCAGGGAGAGCAATTGGGTCCGGTGGAACGCCCCTTATCCGCCTTGCATGACGAGATTTTTCCGGAGCTGGAAAGAGGAAAAACGATTGTTTGGAATGACGGGATCGAGGAAAGATACCGGCAGTTTGGTCACGTGGCTGCCGCCGGAAAAATCCCAAAATCGACCGTGGCCGTGCCATTAAAGATCGGGGGCAAGATCGATTCTTCGATCATTTTGCAAGACACCGAGCAAGAACATGCCTTTGGAGAGTCCACCATCCAATTGTTAGAGACCCTGGCTGACAGCATGAGCATGGCCCTGGAAAATGCTCAACTTTTCGATGAAGTGCAAACCCGAAACCGGGAGATCTCAGAAGCACTGGAGCGCGAAACCGCCAGTAACGAAATCCTGAGCGTGATCGCCGAATCTCCAACGGACATCCAGCCAGTGCTGGATGTGATTGCCCAAAATGCGGCCCGGCTTTCGGGGTCGGAAGATGCCATCATTGCCACCAAAGATGGGGAACTGCTGAAAGTTGTCTCGCACTATGGCGATATCCCAATGATCCCGGTCGGAGAGGGCATCCACTTTGATCAATATTCCGTCGCAGGCCGGTCCATGCTCGAGTGCCGGCCTGTTCAAGCGATCCACAACCAGCCAGGTGCTGACTCGGAGTTCCCGGAAGGGGATAAGGTAGCCAAAAAATATGGTTACCGGACATCCAGTTCGGTACCCTTGATGCGTGAGGGGAAAGCGGTTGGCGTAATCACTATCCGGCGGAAAAACCCTGAACTGCTGACAGAAACCCAAATTGAGCTGATTCAGTCTTTCGCCAACCAGGCAGCAATTGCTGTCGAAAATGTGCGCTTATTTGAAGCTGAACAACAGCGTATCGCCGAACTGCAAATCATCAACAGCGTGCAGGAAGGATTGGCATCACAGCTCGATATGCCCGGGATCTACACCCTGATTGGGGATACACTCAGCAAAATCACCGGGGCCGGGGTGGTGCTGATCGCCAATTGGGATTGGGAGACCAGGACCATGCGGGCAGAATACTTTCAGGACCAGGGCAAACAATTGGGGCCGATAGAACGTCCCCTATCCGCCATGCACGACTGGGCTTTTCCTCGACTCGAGCGTGGGGAAACAATCGTTGCGAATGAAGGAATTGAGGAGCTTTACCGTGAAGCTGGGCACGTGGTAGCCGCTGGCCAAATACCCAAAACCTCCGTTTCGGTACCCTTAAAGATTGGCGGAAAAATCAACGCGTTTATTTCCCTGCAGGATACCGAAAAAGAATATGCATTTAGTCAATCCACCGTCCAATTGGTTGAAACCCTGGCCGGAAGCATGGGTGTCGCCCTGGAAAGTGTGCGGCTTTTCGATGAAACCCAACGCCTGCTGAAAGAGACGGCGGAGCGCAATGCTGAACTGGCTGTGATTAACAGCGTGCAGGAAGCCCTGGCTGCTCAACTGGATTTGCAGGCCATCTATGACCTGGTGGGAGACAAGATCAGCGAGATCACCGGTTCAGAGATCGTGGTGATCAACACCTGG
>DATHZS010000087.1:0-56907 GCA_035458505.1 Anaerolineales bacterium
GGCTTCACCGGCGAGGGATCCAAGACCGTCCTGCCGGCCCGGGCAATGGCCAAACTATCCTGCCGGCTGGTCCCCGACCAGGACGCCGGCGCGATCAAGGGCATGCTCGAAGCCTATCTTGAAACCAACGCTCCGGACACCATAAGCTGGACGGTCAAAGAATTCGCCCAAGCGCCGGCCTCGCTTTCTGACCGGTCTTCCCCCTGGATTCAGGCCATGATGTCCGGGCAGGAAGCTGCCTGGGGCGTACGTCCCATGTTCCGTCGTGAGGGCGGCAGCGTCCCGATGGTCTCAGACCTGAAAACCATTCTGGGAATCGAAAGCGTCAATGTCGGCTGCGGTCTCCAGGACGACAACGTGCACGGACCGAATGAGAAGATGCACTTGCCGACCTTTTATACCTTTATCGAAGCGCTCGTGCATTTCTTGTATGATGTAGCGGCTTGACCGGATCTGACAGGTTCGTTTTTACGAGAACAACTCAGCCACCCCAACCATGAACTCCAATCTCCCAACCTACGGCGGCCAGGCCGTCATCGAAGGCGTGATGATGCGCGGAACCCGTTCAGTCGCCATCGCCATGCGCGCCCCCGACCAGGAAATTGTACTCCACACTGAAGACCTGGGCCCAATCTACCAGAGTAAAGCCGCCAAGATTCCTTTCTTGCGTGGGCTTGTTGTGCTTTGGGATGCCCTCGCCCTGGGGATGCGTGCGCTGACCATCTCCGCCAATGCCCAGGGGGAAGAAGATGAAAAAATTGAAGGCCCCCTACTCTATCTCACCATGGCTTTCTCCCTCGGTTTTGCCGTCCTGCTCTTCTTCCTCGCCCCGGCCACAGCCGGGCATTACCTAGGAGACTGGTTCACCATCAGCAGCGGCTGGGTAACCAACCTGATCGAAGGCATCATCCGCATCCTCATCCTGATCGCCTACATCCTGCTTATCAGCCGGATGGAAGATATTAAACGCGTGTTTGGCTATCACGGGGCTGAGCATAAAACCATTAACGCCTTTGAAGCAGGTGCCGAACTCACCCCGGATGAAGTCGCGAAATATTCCCTCGAACACCCCCGTTGCGGGACAGCTTTCCTGCTCACGGTAATGATTTTTTCCGTCGTATTGTTTACCTTGCTCGGGCCGATTGACTCGATCCTGGTAAAACTGCTGACCCGCATTATTTTAGTGCCGGTACTCGCCAGCGTATCGTACGAATACATCCGCTGGACAGCAAGAAACCTGGGGTCGCCATTCGTGCGGGCGCTCATCAAGCCAAACCTGGCCCTCCAACGACTGACCACCAACGAACCAGACCTGAAGATGCTCGAGGTAGCGATTGCCTCGTTCAACACAATGCGTGCCAAAGAAGCAGAGTTTGGAGTGCTGTAATTCCTAAATCATGATGCAAAACACCTGCCAGGCGATTTGGCAGGTGTTTTTATAATCCTCCAAACCCATTTCAACAATAACCCAAAGGTTTCTATATAAGAAGAACCTGCCTGCCTGGAACCTTCTCCAGGGTAAATGAAAGTCGATCAACGGACTCTCGTTGGGCAATATCTGTTGAGATAGCCGTTCTGAGTATTAAATTCTCCAATCAGGCAACAATAGAAAAAGGACCAGATGCTCAGCGAGTTCTGATCCTTGATCCAGACTTGAACGAGTAATTTATTCCACGTGGGGAGTCAACCAGGTTAATCGTCGTGGTGGTCATCCCCATCCGACCATTTTTTACCTGCATCCGCCAGTTTGCCCGCAAACATCTCCGGTTTGTGCAGCAGCATCGGGAGATGGGCGGTGCAGATCCGGTAATCTGCCCCTTGATATTCAAATGGAATCAGAGGCACTTCTTCACTTGTCCGGTCACAAAACACACATTTCATCTCATTTCTCCTTTAAATCGCTGCGAGCATGATCCCGTTCCAGGGTCCCACCGTGACTTGGAGCACCTGGTCAACCACCCGGTAGCGTCCCCGAGTGATCACATCCTCCATCAAAGTTCCATCCGGAAGATGTAATTTGTTCAGTGGGATACTCAACTGGTGAGGTTCCTGGGTCGCGTTGATCGCAACCACAACCTGATCTTCTCCCAGCGTTCGGGCAAAGGCATACCACCCGTTCTCCTGGCTGAGATAGACCCGCTGCAAATCTCCCCGCCGCAAAGCCTGGTGCCGCTTGCGCGCCGCAATCAGTTTTTTGACATAATCTCGCAGATCATGGTTCCATTCATTTTCATCCCAGGGAAACGCCCCGCGGTTATCGGGATCTTTTCCACCCTTCAAACCAATCTCATCGCCATAATAGATGGCCGGAGCACCCGGGTTGCCAAACTGAAGCATGAAAGCCAGCTTGACCTTCTCCAGATCATCGTCCAGCTTGGTCATCAGGCGCCGGGTATCATGTGAGCCAAGGGCAAGGTACATGGCATAGACATTCTCCTGCGGGTACATCTTCAGGAAACCTTCCATCTGCTCCGCAAATTCGGTTACCTTGATTTCCCTCCCAATCAATTTAAGGATTGCATCACGCAAGGTGTAATGCATCAGACCATCGAAGTGTTCATCGCCCACCCAGCGCGGGTTTCCGTCCCAAATTTCCCCAACGGTATACGCATCAGGGTTGACCTTCCGTACTTCCTGCCGGAATTCAGCCCAAAACTCGTCATCATCAATTTCAGCGGGCACATCCAATCGCCAGCCGTCCACACCCTGATCGATCCAATAGCGGGAAACATTCATCAGGTATTCCCTCACGGCAGGGTTGTCGGTATTCAGTTTCGGCAAATCCTTGATATCCCACCAGGCCTTATAGCGGGTCGCTTTCCCGGATCCAAAGGCATCCAGCGGGAAGCCATTGATGAAGTACCAATTCAGATAGCGCGATTCAGGACCGTTATCCAGGAGGTCGGTAAAAGCAAAAAAACCACGCCCGCTGTGATTGAAAACGCCGTCCAGGATCACCCTGACATGATTGCTGTGAGCCACGTCCAGCAGGGCCCGAAAATCTTCCAATGTTCCCAGAGTCCGGTCGATCTTGAAATAGTCGTTCGTGTGATATCGGTGGTTCGCCGTTGAAGAAAAGATCGGGTTGAGATACAGAGCATTCACCCCTAAATCGAGAAGATAGTCAAACTTCTCAATGATCCCCCTCAAATCCCCTCCCTGGAATCCGCGCACCGTTGGCGGCGATCCCCAATCCTGGAGTACTATCGATTGTTTATTTTGCTCTGATCTGTAAAACCTATCCGGAAAAATTTGATAAAAAATGGCGTCTTGTACCCAATAAGGAACACTCATAAAGCTTTGCAATCTCCTTGCTCCAAGAAGTTAATCTCAATGATCATTAACAGCCTGTTCGCTCCATTCGATATCCTGTGACAGGGAAACAGGTTGCAGAGTGATTATAATATCAAAATGCAGTGATTTTTATCCATTTTTGTCCAAACCACATTACAATTTGGTAACCTGATCCTTTAAGGACAGAGCATTTTGAACCAAAGGAATGAAAAAAATGATGTTGCCTGCGAAACTTTCTGGTGTTTATGTTGCCGCTGTCACTCCGCTCACTTCAGACTTTCTCCCAGACCTGGATGCCATCCCCACATTACTATCCTTCTATGCCCGGCGCGGGTCTCATGGTGCCCTGCTGCTCGGAACCACTGGGGAAGGACCAAGTTTTAGCCCCACCGAGAGAGAACAGATCTTCAGGGCTGCGCTCGGAATCAAAACGGACTACCCGGATTTTCAGTTATTTGCCGGAACAGGCACCCCCAGCCTGGAAGAAACCATCCAGCTGAACCAGTTAGCATTCGACCTTGGGTTCGAGGGGGTTGTCGTGCTCCCGCCTTATTATTTTCGCGGCGCATCCGAGGAGGGCCTCTACCAGTGGTTCTCTCAGGTCCTTGAACGCAGTGTACCGAAAGAAGGCCGATTGCTCGGATACCATTTCCCCAAGGTCTCAGGTGTACCGCTAACAGAAAGTTTGATCACCAGGCTGGGCGAACGCTTCCCGGCCCAATTTGGCGGGATCAAAGATTCCTCCGGGGATATGAAGCATGCCGAAACACTCGCTGCTCACCTGCCCCGGCAGTCAATACTCATCGGCAATGACCGCTTGATGACATCTGGTTTACAGGCGGGAGCCGCCGGATGCATTACAGCCTTATCCAACCTGGTGTCTCCTCAGCTGAGGCGCATTTACGAGGCTCATCAGCAAGGCGAAACCGCACCGGAAGACCAGGAAGTTGTCAATCAGGCCCGCACTATTCTCGACAGCCTGGCACCGTTCCCGGCGTCCATCAAAGCGCTTCTGGCCGAACTGCATGGCTTCCCGCTCTGGCCGGTTAAACCACCGCTGGAACCTTTCGCAAGACCGGCAATCATGCAGGCCGCCGATCAGCTCAGAAAGATCCTGAATTAATGGCTATGGAACTCTTGAACAAACCCACCCGGTGGAGGTTGATCCAATCCCAGGCAGACTCTGGTCCCTGGAACATGGCTGTCGATGAATCCATATTCGAGGCGTCCACACGGGGAGATGTACTCCCTACACTGCGGCTCTATGCCTGGGACCCCGCCTGCCTCTCTCTGGGGCACGCCCAGCCGGTCACCGATGTCGATGAAGCCAGGCTGCAAGCCAACGGATGGGATTTAGTGCGCCGGCCGACTGGGGGACGGGCGATCCTGCACACCGATGAACTGACCTATTCTGTTACTGGTCCGCAAGATGAACCGATCCTGGCAGGAGAGATTATGTCCAGCTATCGGCGGTTGTCTTCCGCCATCCTGGCCGCCGTCGAGCAGATTGGGGTTGGGGTCCAAGCGCTCCCGCAGGATAAAACCAACAACGCGACACCAGAGCCTGTGTGTTTCGAAATCCCGTCCAGCTACGAAATCACTTACAACAACAAAAAGCTGGTTGGCAGTGCCCAGGCCCGCCGAAAAGGGGGGGTGCTCCAGCACGGCACACTCCCGCTCGTTGGCGACCTGGCCCGCATCACGCAAGTGCTGGCATTCCCGGATGAAACCAGCCGCACTCTTGCGGCAGAACGCTTATTGAAACGGGCCACCACCGTCCAGAGCGCGCTGGGAAAGACCATCAGTTGGCAGCAGGCGGCCGAAGCATTTATCCAGGCATTTAGTGAGGTGCTCAATCTGGATCTGGTGCCCGGGCAACTTACCGACGACGAGATCTCACGCGCCGGTCAGCTGCTCCAGGAAAAATATGCCAACCCGGAATGGACCCGGAGGCTCTGACCTGGCATTTTTTGTCATTTAGCAATACATAGGGGAGACAATTACATGATCACCTCTGCATCGCTCGCCATCCCCCCATTTTGGGAGAAAATACGCGATCTTTATGCATCAGGCGGTATTGATGGGGGTCATTTTAAATAGAGTGCTGCAAGATCAGCTGGCAGAACTTCCAGAAAGCTACAACTACCCGCTCCACATGCACCAGAAATACCCCACACAGGGACAGCCCACTTCACTCAACCAACTCATCACTGCCCGGTACGAACGCAGAAAACTTCTCCCCAAATTTCTCGATACAATCGAGAGCGCTCCCCCACTGCTGGATTGGCTGCGCGGGAAAAAACTGCACACTTAGCTCGCACACCAGCAGTCTCCTATTTTGCCCGTTAAACGCCCCATCTCCCCACAATATCGTGAGGAGATGGGTGATGTAAGGAGGGTCAGATCCATCTGGTGGAGGGACCAGAAGTTCTAATTATTAATGTCTATTCAAATATCAGCATCATAGGATACGCGGGGGACCACGCAACTGATCACCTGATCACGTATCATAATTATTATCGCCTGAAAAGCCAGCAGGCTGGCTTACTTTCCCACGCGCTTGCGCAGGAAGGTGGGGATATCCAAATCTTCAGGGTTGAATGAAGCTGCCTCGACTTCCACTGGTTTGCGATGCTCAATGGGTTGGGATGTTCCCTGCTTTGCATTCAGGTTTTGCCTTACATCCGGGCGGGCTTTTTGCTGCCGGGATACGACTCGCCTCTGCATGCCCGTCTGGTCAAATCCGGTAGCAATCACAGTCACCCGGATCTCGTCACCCATTTCAGGATCGATCACCGCACCAAAGATCAGGTTCACATCTGGGTGGGCGGTTTCCTTAATAATCGCCGCAGCCGTATTGACCTCGAACAGAGATAGGTCGGAGCCACCGGTGACATTGAACAGGATACCGCGCGCGCCATCAATCGTAATATCAAGCAGATTGCTGGTAATGGCCGCTTCGGCTGCCTCCCTGGCACGATCTTCGCCCTGGGCCTGACCAACGGCCATCAGCGCTGCTCCACCTTCAGACATAATCGTCTTGACATCGGCAAAATCGAGATTGATCAAGCCGGGGATGGTAATCAGTTCGGAGATACCCTGAATACCCTGGCGCAGAACATCATCCGCCATCGAAAAGGCTTCGTTCAGGCTGGAGCGCTTATCCACGATTTGCAGTAAGCGGTCATTGGGGATGACAATCAATGTATCAACCTGTTCCTTGAGCTTCGCGATCCCGGTTTCAGCGGTCTGAGACCGGCGGGCACCCTCAAAGGTGAAAGGGCGGGTCACAACACCAATTGTCAGGGCACCCACTTCACGGGCCACCTGGGCGACGATTGGTGCGGCTCCGGTACCCGTTCCACCGCCAATCCCGGCCGTCACAAATACCATATCCGAGCCTTTGAGTACTTCGTACAGCTCCTGCGCCGATTCCTCGGCTGCTTTGCGTCCATTCTCCGGATTACCTCCGGCACCCAGCCCGCGGGTCAGCTTATCACCGATCCGCACCCGGGTTGGCGCCTGGGACTGCATCAGCGCCTGTGCATCTGTGTTGACGGCAATAAATTCTACGCCCTGAAGACCCTCTCGGATCATGCGTTCGACTGCATTACAGCCGCCGCCGCCAACCCCCACAACTTTAATGCGGGCAAAAGATTCTGCATTGTTCATAGTTTTCATCGTAAACCTCCTATACTGACATCCTTACAAAGTTTCAAATTTTTATGACTCATTATAATTTTCCTGCAAATTATCTTACCATTCTAAGGGAAAAAACGTTTTAACACATCTTTAATTCGGCTCCAATTTATTGGACTTCCTTGGGCTGGTAAAAACTTGGGAGCGGCAATCGCGGAAGGATCTACCTCCTTCATCCGCATCGCATACTGCACCAAACCCACGCTGGTAGAAAACGCCGGGGAGTGCAGCCGGTCGACCAAACCCACCAGGTTCTCAGGGCGGGCCACCCGGGCTGGCAATCCCATCACTTCACTGGCCAGTTGCCGGATCCCGGTCAGCTGGCTGGAGCCTCCCGTCAGCACCAACCCCGCCGGCAGCAAGCCATCATATCCGGAACGCTTGATCTCCTGCATCATCAAAGTAAAGATCTCCTCAACACGGGCTTCAATAATGTGGGCCAGGTCGTAACGGCTGACTTCAATGGGTTGATCTTCTCCAAAGGCACGCACGGGGAACGTTTCACCCGGATTAATGGCACTGGTGAGTGCATGGCCGTGATTGATCTTGATCTCCTCTGCCCGGGAGAACGGCAGGCGCAGGCCGTGTGCAATATCAGATGTGATGTGGTTGCCCCCAACCCCGAGCACCATCGTGTGCCAAACATCTCCCTCGATATAAATCGCCATATCGGTCGTCCCGCCGCCAATATCACAAACCACGACACCCATTTCACGTTCTGTATCGTTCAGAACCACCTCACCAGAGGCCAGTGGGTTGAGCACAAATTTGGATACCTCGATGCCGGAGTTGCCGACGACTAGCCGGAGGTTATCCACGGTAGAAGCTGCCGCTGTGATGATATGAGCTTCCACCTCCATCCGGTAACCGTGCATGCCAATTGGCATCCTGATCCCATCCTGGCCGTCAACGGTAAAACCGCGCTGAATGACCTCGATTACTTCCCTGTTATGAGGGATCGCGACTGCGCGCGCCGCCTCCATCGCGCGCAGTACATCGTCCTCGTCGATCACCTGCCGGTGAATTCCAACCACACCGCGGCTGTTGATCGACGAGACATGCGATCCCGCTAAACTTACTCTGGCAGATGTAATTTCCATCCCAGAGGTGCGTTCCGCTTTGTCTACAGAGAGTCCTACTGCCTTTGAGGCTGCGCCAATATCCACCACGGACCCTTTGCGGATCCCCATGGATGGCTCGATGCCCACACCAAGAATGCGCATGCGGCCGTCCGGTTCTTCCCGGGCCACCACTGTGCAAACTTTTGTCGTGCCAATATCAATCCCAACGTAGATACTCATAAATGCACCTATGGTTCCATCCGATAATAAGGGGCGTGCAGGTACTCCACGCTTATCAGGACTGGTTTCCTTTCTTTTTGTGAAAACATATCAACGATTGCAGAATAAATTTTGATCCTCAAATCAGTCTGATCCAGTTCCTTACCAAAATAGACCATCCATTCATACTCCGGGTCTTTCCAGCCAAATCCATGCTCACCATCATAGACCAGTTCGGTGCCCACAGGCAACGCCTGGGCCAGGTTCAGGATTCCCTGTACCAGTTCAGCATCGAGCAGCTGTTCATCTGCCGGCTGTTCCACCTCGGCATCACCTGCCTGAGCGGAATCAGCTTCGGTCCTGGTCTCGGATTCCAGGCTGGCTTCTTCTTCGCTGACAGCCTTCGCAGGAGTTGGCGGCAGGTCATCTGCCCTCACATATACCAACCCCTGAGAAGATCCAATCGCCGGGAAGATTTTCCCGTCCTCATCCACCCAGGATACCTGCGGAATAGACTGTTGGTCCCACGCAATCACCGGAACGCGTTCAACCGCCTCAAAGACCACATCACCCTGCAACCCTACCAAAACATCCACCGATTGGAGCGCCGGGACTTGGGTTGGCAGATTTGTGGAGAGCGAGCCGGGATCAATCACAAAAACTGGCTCATTGAGGATCCCTGCTTTTTCTAATAAACTCGACTTTTCAATCCGGCTGAGTCCATTCACCTCAACCCGATCCATCGTCACGGTGTAGGCCGGAGAGGTCCACAACCAGTAGAAGGCAAACCCCAGTAAGGCCAACAGCAGGAAAGATACCACCCGCCACCCCACCCTGGGTACGGCGACTGCCGGGAAGCTGATCTCTGCCCCGGTAGTCCCGACAGCAACATCATAACGGCGGCGTTGTTTGATTTGTTTTTTACCGCGCCGTTTCTGGGTTGTAGTTGGCGTCACCATCGTGCCTGCCCGCGAGACCATCGGCGGCATCTCTCGCATGCCTGAACTGGCCCGCGATTTGCCCGCGTTGCCAGAACTACGCCGGTTCTTCCGCCGTTCCCGAACAAGCTCGGAGCGTCGCTGCTGTGTGGTCATCGGTTACTTGTTCCTCTCAAATGTTCTCTTTGTGGCATCCCGCTCTTCTTTTCTTTCCATCGCGTACTCAACCAGGCGATCTACCAATTCCTGGTTACCGATCCCGCTGGCTTCCCACAGCATCGGGTACATGCTGATCTGGGTGAACCCCGGGATCGTATTCAATTCGTTGATAAAGATCCCGCCGCTGTCCAGGTCGATGAAGAAATCCACCCGAGCCAATCCGGCCAGGTCGCAGACCTGAAACGCTTTGATTGCCAATTCGCGGATCCGCTCGGAAGTTTCTTCGGCGAGTTCCGCAGGGACCAGTGTGCGGGATGTCTCGTCATGATATTTCGCTTCGTAGCTGTAAAACTCCTCACCGGGCAGCACCTCACCACATACGGAGGCCAGCGGAGCATCATTCCCCATCACACTGACTTCAATCTCACGCACGCGATGACCTTTCTGCACGATAACCCGGCGGTCGTAGCCAGCAGCTTCCATCAATCCTTCCAGCAGATCAGACCTGTTTTTCACCTTACTGATTCCAACCGAGGAGCCCAGGTTGGCTGGTTTCACAAAATATGGGTACTCGCCAAGGGCTTCCACCTTTTCCAGGGCAGCCTGCACATCCTGCTTGATCTCAGACCTCAGCAGCAGGATCGTATCCACCACTGGGAGTTCGTTCGCCCGCATCAGGTCCGCGAAAATGGCCTTATCCATGCCCACCGCAGACCCCGTCACACCAGACCCGACGTAGGCAATATCTGCCATTTCCAGCAAGCCCTGCAGGGTACCATCTTCCCCGAAGGTGCCATGCAGCACCGGGAAAACAACATCCACGCTGGAGAGTAATTCCAGCCGGTCATCTTTGCTGATGGTGTACAAGCCACGCGCACCAGGGATGGGTAAAACGAGCACCTTATGAAGCGAGGAAGTCTCCCCGACCAGCATGGCTGACAGCACATCCTGGCCTGTGAACCATTCACCTTCGCGAGTGATCCCCACCTGTGTCACCTGGTACTTCGGCTGGTCAAGCTGAGCGAGGATAAATTTGGCAGATAGCAGCGAAACCGCATGTTCACCTGAACGGCCGCCAAAAAGTACTGCAATCTGGATCGGTTTCGCTGTGGAATAATCGCTCATCATCAACGCTTCCAATCTCCAATCAAACCAATCTCCAGTTCGAGCTGGATACCAAACTCATCCAAAACAGCCTGCTGGGCTTTGCGAATCAAGGAATAGACATCTGTGGCCCTTGCGCCACCGTGGTTGATGAAGAAATTCGCGTGCAGATCACTGATCTGGGCATCCCCGATCCGGGTACCTTTCAATCCAGCCGCGTCGATCAGGCGCCCTGCATGGTCTCCCGGAGGGTTCTTGAACATGGAGCCCATACTGGCTCCCGGGGGCTGTGTCTGCTTGCGAAATGTCAAAAACTCCTCCATCTTCTCCTTGATCAACGTTTCCTGCCCAAAGCTGAGCTTGAATGATGCGGCCAAAACCACTGCTTCTCCTGGCTGCTGTTTCAATTTACTCGAGCGGTACGCCAGTTCCAAATCGTCCGGAGACCATTCTTTTCTTCCCTGTGTATGGTGCAAGACTTCTGCCAACATTAAGTTTCCGGCAGTATCTCCACCATGGGCACCTGCATTCCCAACCACCGCCCCGCCGACAGTTCCGGGGATCCCTGCCGCCCATTCCAGGCCCGAAAGCCCTTTCCGTCCAGCCTGCCGGGCAAGCGCACCGAAGTTGCTCCCTGATTCCGCCCAGACCGAAGGGGTTTCCATGTCAAACCTGACCTTGCGGGCTTTATTCAGAACAACCACCTCACGCACCCCGGCATCACTGATCAGCATATTGGAGCCGCCGCCTATGACCAGGAAAGGGATCTCCAGTTTCCATAAGCTGGAGACAATCTCTTCCAGGTCCGCCGCAGATTGAGCCATCAGCAGCACATCGGCAGGACCGCCTATCCGGGCCGAGGTGTATTTGGCCAGCGGCTGGTTGAATTGCAAGCGGTCGGCAAATCGCTCCTCGAGCTGTTCTAACCACCGGGAGGAGATCACGCTCGGACCTCCTTCTGCTGTAAGCCGGCCAACACACCCGCACTGACGCAGGTTGCATCTCCCGCAGAAAATACGATCAGCACATCACCATTCGCCAGTTCATCGAGCAAGGTACTCGTAACATCCTCAAGCTCCTGAATCGCTCGAGCCGGAGGCGCTGAGATCGCGTTTGCGACAGAGGACAGGTCAAACCCTTCGGGGGCATCCTCCCGGGCCGCGTACACACCTGTCACGATTGCCCGGTCTGCTTGGGCAAATGCCGCCCCAAATTGATCCAGCCATCCTAACGTACGCGAGTACGTGTGCGGCTGCCAGACCGCCCAAATCCGGGCTTCAGGATAGCGAGCCCGAGCCGCTTGCAGGGTGGCCTTGATCTCCGTGGGATGGTGTCCATAATCATCAATCACCTGCACACCACCAGAGTCGCCGATGATCTCAAACCGCCGGCCGGACCCACTGAAGCTGGAAAGGGCCTCGGCAGCAGCGGCCAGATCGAGGTTGAGCAATTCTGCCGTGACCAGGGCAGCCAGCGCATTGCGCACATTGTGCCGACCTGGCACACCAAGGCTCACCGTGTTCAGAAATTCCTCATCACGGTAAAAATCGAACTGGTATCCGGCGTTTGGTATCGCGACCAGGTTTTTTGCCTGGTAATCTGCCGCCTTATCCCCAATGCTGTAAGACAGCCAATGTTTTTCCTTGAATCCGGCATACGCCAGCAGATGAGACGCACCGGGATCATCGAGGCAGGCAACCAGAGACCCATCCGAGGTGATCCGGTTGACATATCCTTCGAAAGCAGCCATAAAATCCCGCTCTGTGGGGAAGCAATCAGGGTGATCGTGTTCGATATTGGTGACCACTGCAATTGTGGGATTTAATCCCCAGAACATATAATCGTACTCATCCGCCTCGATCACAAACAGGTCGCCGCTCCCTGCGGAAGCGTTGACCCCGAGGTTTTGGACTGTTCCGCCGACGATAAACCCTGGTGCGAGCTCTAGCTGGTGCAGCATCCAGACAATCATCGACGTGGTTGTGGTCTTGCCATGGGTACCGGCGACCCCAATCGTGAACTGATCGGACAGCATCGAACCTAAAAATTCATTCCGCTTCAGCACCGGGATCCCGGCTTGTTTGGCCGCCACAACTTCCACGTTGTCTTCAGGCACCGCCGAGGAGCGTACTACCAGACCCGCCCCCTGCACATTCTCTGCAGCATGGCCGATTATGACACGTGCTCCGGCTTTCTTTATCTCAGAGGCCAAAGCAGAAGGCGAGCGGTCTGAGCCCGAGACCACCTCACCGCGTTCAAGCAGCACCCTGGCAATTGCCGAGAGGCCTGTGCCGCCGATCCCGATAAAGTGTGTGTGTGGTCTCATGTCTGCCACTGCAATATCCTTCTGCTCTTTAATCCTAGATAAAGATCGCCAATACCAAAACGATAAAGAATGCGATCACAAAATAAATTAACGGTTGCTGCATCAAAAATTCTGGCGGCATCCGGGACATCAGGGTTGCTGCTGTTTCTGCAATCGGAGGTGAACTTAACGTAGGATGGAAATACTCATAACCAGCGTCCTGTAAAAACCACCAGATTGAGCCGAATATCAGGTATCCATTCCATCCGCCGAGAATCGCACCCAACACTGAATCCCGTACATTCTCACGCCTGACCGCAGATTGAAATGGCTTTAGTAACGGAGTTTGATAACCGATAAATGCGGAAAGCAAAATAATGGTCGAGCTGACATAAAATCGAGTTGTATCAATCGGAATTTTCACGACTGTGATGGATGGATTGCTCGTAAGACCACGAAAACAATCGGCTTCAAAATTCTGATAGAACTTTGCATTGATTTCGATAAAATCATCAAGCGGAACACTATTATCCTGGGCAATCTTCTCACACGTATCACCAGCCTGAACCACCACATCTTTTTCTGGTCTTATATCAGTCAGGGTGACATATTGATCAATGTATCCCTCAGAAATCACAATTAAATAGATGGCAAATATTGCACTGATCGAAACCAATGTTTCCTTTGCCCAACCGCGTAACAACCCAATCACTGCCGTGAACGCCACAAAAATCCAAAACACAAAACTGATAGAAATCATTGCACACCACCTAAGATAGCAGGTTGACTAGTAAGGACAAGCATGTGACCAGGACAGTTCTCCGTGGCTGCAAATTTGATCTGGATTGGAAAATTCCTCATCTCAGCGTGTTCCTTTCCTTAAATTCTTACCAGAGAATGCCAATTCGTGCAGGATTTCAGCAATTCTTTCCGCTGCACCAGGTGCAGCCAGGGACTGCATCGCCGTACGCATTTGTTGAGTCGTCTCTGGTTCCAACTGCATCAGGCGTTGGATGGTTGGGAGTAATTTCTCACCCAAATCCTCATCCCGAATGATCACGGCGGCACCGCGCTGAGTGAGATACTCGGCGTTGACCTTCTGGTACTGCCAGGCATGCGGATAAGGCACCAACACCGCCGGGACCCCAAACGTGGGGAGTTCACCCAGGATCGATGCACCAGCCCGAGAGACAATCACATCAGCAGCGGAGAATGCTGCCCCGATGTCTTCATGCAAAAAGCTGTACGGGCGGTAATGTTGAGCCTGTTCGGCACCCAGCGTTTCGCGGAAGGCTTGCACCTCGGGCCAGGTGAGTTCTCCGGTCAGGTGGATGACCTGCATCTGGATCAGAAGTTCCGGCAGCACGGCAATCAGCGCCTGGTTAATCGAACGGGCACCCAGGCTTCCACCCATCACCATCAAGGTTGGTTTTGCCGGGTCAAGATCAAACACAGCCGCCGCCGCTTCCCTCGGCATCGGCTTTAAGTCTGGTCTGGTGGGATACCCAACCACTTCGACATCTTTACCAGGGTCAAAATACTGCCTCGATTCCTCCACCGGTACGGCAATTTTGTCTGCAAAGCGCGCCAGCGTTCGCAGCGCCAGGGCCGGCTCAATATCTGGAAGGCACAGCAGGGTCGGAACTTTGCGCCCAGCCAATCCGGTCGGGATCGCCACATAGCCGCCGGTAAAGAACAAGACATCGGGTTTGAAATCTCGCACCATCTTCCTGGCTGCAAAATATCCCCGGACCAACTGCCACACGCCCCACACAGCTTTGAATCCCTTGCCGTGCAGCCCAGCCGCGGGGATAGATTTAAATGGCACACCGGCCCGGCTGACCAGGTCGGTTTCCATCCCCCCCACGCTCCCTACCCAGAGAACGGCTTCGGGTTTATCGCCGAGTGCTTGCAACACTGCCAGGGCGGGGTTGATCCCGCCACCTGTCGCTCCGGCGGAAACCATCAGGCGCATACGTGGTCCTTTCTTTCTGCCCTTCAGTTGCTTTTGAAAGGCGTGAAATATTCATCAAAATTCCAATTGCTACCAGGGAGACGATCAAATTCGAACCTCCCAAACTGATAAACGGCAGGGCGTTCCCGGCAAACGGGAACAACCCCACCATCATCGACATATTGATCAGCGCTTCCATCACCAGCCAGAATGTCAGCCCGGCAGCCAGGAGCTGCCCGAGCATATCCGGGGCGTTTTTGGCAATCTTCATCCCTCTCCAGGTCACAATCATGTATAAACCAATCAGAAACGTAGTCCCAACCAGGCCGGTTTCTTCAGCTACAACGGCAAAAATACTGTCTGTGGGGGGCACCGGCAGGCTGATCAATTTTGTTTCGGCGTTATCGATTCCGGCACCAAACACCCCACCCCGAACAAAAGCCTCAATAGAACGGCGCACATGGAAAGACGCTTCGGTGGGACTGCGCAAGCCTTCATAATAATCTGCCATACGGGCTCTGGCAGTCGGCTGAAGCTGGACGGTCGCCCACCCGATCATGACCGTCACCATCAAAAGAATAAAGATTTGTTTCAGGTCCCCCCCGGCGAGGAAGAACAGAATCCCGCCAATAATGACCAGAGTAGCCACAGCACTCACATCCGGTTGGGCCATAATCAAACCACCCAGCACACCGATGATCAGCCCGAGGGGGATAATCCCAAAACTAATCTGGTTGATCTGGTGGCGTTTGGCATACAACCAGACACACAGATAAATGATGATCATCAGCTTTGCGGCTTCGGACGGCATAATTGACCCTTCATATAAAGTGCGGGTCGCATTAAAGCGCACTTCCCGGACAATCAGCACACCCAACAGGGCAGCAACAGTTACCCCCATCCCAACGATCGACCAACGGCGGTAGCGATGATAATCCACAAAGGAAATGGCGGTGGCCAGAATCACACCAACAACCATGAAGATCAGCTGGCGTTCGAACATCCGGGTATGGGAACCTTCATATTGGAAGTAAGAGATTTCCCAACTGGCGGAGAACACCATCACCAGACCAAACAAAACCAGGAAGATCGTGGCAACCAGGAGCGGCATGTCGATCCCTAAATGGATCCCGCTAGAACTCCTTTTACGTTTTGGTGTTGTTGAGTTGAATGTTGTCATCGAAACTACTCCTTCTCCGGCAGCTGGTTTACAAGTTGTTTAAATCGTCTGCCGCGCGCCTCAAAATCATTGAATTCATCAAAGCTCGTTCCGCCTGGTGCCAGTAACACCACATCACCCGGACGGGCTAACCCGGCCGCAGTTTTCACCGCTTCGTCTAGCCCGGGGCAAATATCCAGCGAATAAGTCCTGTCATTCTGCTGTTTCACCTGTTCCAACGCAGCGCGAATTTTTTCTGCTGCTTCACCAAATAAAATCACATGATCAGCCTGGGCCTGCACCTGCGTGGCAAAACCGTCCCAGGGAAGGTCTTTATCCCGCCCCCCTGCCAGGATCACCAATGGTTCTTCGAAAGCCTGCATGGCAGTGATGGACATTCCCGGGCTGGTGGCCTTCGAATCGTTGTACCAATCTGCACCGCCCCATGTGCGGACAAATTCCAATCGATGCTCCACCCCTGAAAACGCCTTCACCCCGGCACGCATGATCTCGACCGGCCATCCAGACGCCGCCGCAATCGCACAGGCGGCTAAAACGTTTAACAGGTTATGCTCACCGCGCAGGGAAATTTCAGAGACTGGCATGACTGCCTCATCGCCTGCATCGGTCCGCACCCATACCTGATCATTCCAGACAAATGTCCCGGGCAATCCATACGGAATGTCACGCCCAAATGCATATAACAGCCCTTCTGCCTCCTGGGCCAGCTCCCAGGCACGCGCATCTTCATACCCAAGAACGGCGGCATCTTCAGGCCCCTGATGAGCCAGGATATGTCGCTTGGCATTGACATACGCATCCATCGACCCGTGCCGGTCGAGATGGTTTGGAGTGATGTTGAGCACCGCCGCCACTTTGGGAGATGTCGTCATCAGATCAAGCTGGAAGCTGGAAAATTCGACCACTGCAATATCCTTCGCGGTCATCTCTTCCACCTGAGAGATCAATGGGAACCCGATATTGCCGCCAACATAGGCCTTGCGGTACAAACCCGCTTCGGCTGCCTTTTCAGCCATCCTTCCAACCAGGGTGGTGGTCGTGGTTTTTCCGGCTGACCCGGTAATCCCGATCACCGGACAGGGCACTGCCTGCATGAAAATCTGCGAATCATTCGACAGCGGAATTCCCACCCGGGAAGTCTCATGCACCAGGGGAATGGTGAGCGGTACCCCACCTGAAGGGCAAATCAAGGTTGCGCCATCAAGCAGTTTCATCGGGTGTTCGCCCAGTACCCAGGTGATGGGCAGGTGTGCAAGTTCCTCGCGAGCTTGGTTTAGCTGTTCTTCCGGACGCGAATCGGTCAGGATTACCTCAGCTCCATGTTCTGCCAGGTATCGTGCCAGGGCTGTTCCCTGTCGGGCCGCCCCAATCACCACCACGCGTTCACCTTCCCAATTCATATCACCGCCAATGCAACACCAATCAGACCAGCCAGCAGGCTGATCAGCCAAAAACGCTGTACAATCTGCGTCTCGCTCCATCCAGAAAGCTCAAAATGCAGATGGATCGGCGCCATTTTAAACACCCGTTTACCGCCGGTACGCTTGAAATATGCCACCTGGATCACCACGCTCAGGATTTCGCTCAGCGGGATGATCCCGATCACCAGCAGCAGCAGCCATTGGCCGGTCATCAGGCCGACAACGGCCAGAGCAGAGCCCAATGCCATGGAACCTGTATCTCCCATGATCAGCTGGGCCGGGAAAACATTGAACCATAAGAAGCCAAATAAGGCACCCACCAGCGTGAAGCAGAACTGGGCGACATACGTCTGGCCCTGGATGATGGCAATCGCACCGAAAGCCGCAAAGGCCGTCGCGGAGATCAATCCAGCCAGGCCATCAAGGCCATCGGTAAAATTGACCGCATTTGACTCGCTCAGGATGATGAACATGGCAATCGGAATATGCCACCAGCCAAGATCAATATCAAAATTGATCCCGGGAACGCGCATACGGGGCACATCCAATACCGAATACAGCCCGAAAGCGATTACACCCGCGAGAAACACCTGGATCAGGAACTTATAGCGGGCTTTCAACCCTTCACCGACTTCCCGCTGACGGAGCTTGGTCCAATCATCCAGGGCCCCCAACACCCCAAAAATGACCATCGTTCCCAGCGGCAGCAAGATCGAACGTCCTTCCGGCTGGGTTCCCAGCAGGGCAACTGCATTGAAGACCAGCGTAACGGTGATCGTTGGGATGATGAACATCACACCACCCATCGTGGGAGTGCCCATTTTCGCCAGATACCTGTCTGGCAGTTCCAGCCGGATACTGTCACCAGCCTTGAGTGAGCGCAGAACCCGGATCAGGGGGGCACCCCAGATAACGGTCAGGGCGAAGGTAATCACAGAAAGCAAGAGGGCAATCGCAGTCCGATCGATCATAATCCATTCTCCAGTGCTGTGACAATCGCATCCATCCGCATCCCGCGGGACCCTTTGATCAGTACAACATCATCAGGTTCCAGCAGGGTTTGAAGAACCTCGATCGCGTCTTGGGTCGTTTCAGTCTCTGTGATTCTCTCCGATGGCATCCCAGCTTCCCAGGCTGCCCGAGCGATCATACGACCCCGCTGGCCAACTGTGATCAAGAACTCAGCGATCTCTGCAGCTCGGATCCCGACCATCTCATGGCCTTGCTGCTCATATTGTCCTAATTCCAGCATATCTCCAAGCACAGCTATCTTTCTGCCATCCAGTTCTCCGAGCAAATTGAGCGCAGCCAGGGTCGATTGAGGAGACGCGTTATAGGTATCATCGAGCACCAATGCACCCGATCGGCTGCGTACCGCCACCAGACGGAACTGCATGTGTCCAAAACGCAAGCCAGAAATGATCTCTTCCCAATCCAGGCCGTCAGCCAAACCAACAGCCGCAGCTCTAAGCGCAGTATGCACAGAGTGCTGGCCCAGCATCGGGACCCGCAAATGCAGCACCTCGTTGCGGTAATGAAGCCGGAACCGGATCCCTTCCAGTCCCAATCCTTCTACCTGGTCTGCCCAGAGAGCTGCCTCCGGGCTTAACCCGTAGAACAATACCCGGGCTCTGGTCTGCTCAGCCATTTTCCGGACAAAGGGATCGTCATAATTCAGGATCGCAACTCCATCCTCCGGCAGACTTTCCACCAGTTCAGCTTTTCCCTGAGCAATGATTTCCTGCGAGCCTGCTCTTTCGGCATGCACTGTGCCGATATTGGTAACCACACCAATCCTCGGTTTTGCAATCTCGCAGAGAAATTTAATCTCGCCCGGGACATAAAACCCCATTTCAAGCACTGCCCGCTCATGACCTTCAGATAAACCCAGAATTGTTATTGGCAGGCCAATTTCGTTGTTATAGTTTCCCTCATTCTTGAGGGTTGAATAACGGTGGCTGAGAATTTCTGCCACCATTTCTTTGGTCGTAGATTTTCCTACGCTCCCAGTGATCCCGATCACTTCCACATCCAGTTTGGATCGCCAGAAGCGTGCAATTTGCTGAAGGGCAGACAGACTATCCTCCACCAGCAGGCAGGCAGGGAGCACAAAATCGTCCAAATCCTGGGATAAAGGAAACGAACGCAGATCGAGTTGAGGGAACTGTGCCGACAAGTCCTTTTGTACCAGGGCAAAATTGGCCCCTTGCTCAAAAGCCTTGGAGATAAAATCGTGCCCGTCCACTTTCTCTCCAGGAAGTGCCACAAACAGACAGCCCGGGATCGCGTTGCGAGAATCGATTACCGCCTGGGTAATCACCTGTTCTGCATTATTCGGCCGCTGGTTGCCCAGCGCCTCGATCACATCGGCTAATCTCAGCATCCTTCCTCTTTTTATTCCTTCATTCCCAACTGCTGGCGCATGGCATCTGGCGGCAGTTCCAATAAAACCACCAACCGCTGTGTAATCTCGGAAAAAACAGGGGCCGCAGTTTCGGAACCCCAGATCGGCGTGGGATGCTCCAGCCAGACATACACAATAAATTCCGGATCATCCACCGGTCCCCAGCCAATGAAGGAAGCATTGGTTTTATTCTCCAGGTACCCTTCCCCACCCGGGATCTGGGCAGTACCCGTCTTTCCTGCAATCCGGTAACCCGGGACCAGGGCTTGCGAGGCCTCATTCTCCAGGGAGAGCGAGAGTGCATAAGTCATCTTATCTGCCGCCTCTGGTGAGATCGGAGTACCATAGATTGAAGGTCGGATTTCCAGCTGAATACCGTTATCCACAATGGATTGGATGACTTTAGGAACCATCATCTGCCCATGGTTTGCCAGCGCGGTTGTCGCCGTGATCATCTGCAGGGCGGAGACAGAAACACCCTGCCCAAATGTATTTGTTGCCAGGTCTGAGGGATACCAGTCACCATCTCCCGGTTCTTTCAACCGGCCTGTCGCCTCACCTGCCAGGTCAATACTGGTGTAATGACCAAAACCGAAAGCATCCATGTATTTATAAAATTGCTCAGCACCCATCTCCGTACCGACCCAGGCCAGGCAGACATTCAGGGAATGCTGAAGGCATCCGATCATGTTCTGCTGCCCCCACGCAGACCGGTCCCAGTTGCGCACCACAATCCCGCCGTATTCAAAATAACCGGAGTCAAAAAACCCAGTGTCCAGGGTTACTGTTCCATTGTCCAGTGCGGCCGCCATGGTAAAGATCTTGAAAACCGAACCCGGTTCGTAGGTGTAGCTGATCAGGCGGTTAAAGGGGGTTTCACCCGGATAGACCTCTGAAAAATTCCAGTATTCATTGATATCCAGCCTGGGCGAGGTTGCCATTGCCAGGATCGCACCGGTTTTCGGGTTCATAATGATCGCATTCGCCGATTTTGCCTCATATTTCTCCAGTGCTGCGTCCAGGCTGGCTTCAACCATGGCCTGAATTTCACGGTCGACGGTCAGGATCATCGATGCACCAGGAGGAATATCGGGCAGCTCGGTGGCGTAATTGGGGTTCTTCGGGATGAAGACTTCACGCGAGGCCCCGGAAAGCACCGTATCGTATCGCTGTTCTAAACCATGGTAACCTTTGTCATCCCTGGCCACGAAGCCAACCACATTGGATGCCAGAGAGCCTTCAGGATACGTCCTGGCAAGGTAGGGGAACAACACCAACCCTTCCAGGCTATCCTCATCTTTTTCCCCAGAGTAATTCGCCTGCCAATCCTCCAATAGCTTCATCAGCCTGTGGGCATCTTCAGCAGGAACATCCCGCGCGATCTGGGCGTACACTGCCGCTTCGGAATGGTCAATATTTGCAATCCGCAGACCTTCCTGATAATCAATCCCCAGAGTGGCATTCAACACACGCGCAATCGCTTCCGGCGTGCCCTTATACTGAAGCTCAAGACCCACTTCATACACGATCCGGTTTCCGGCTAAAAGATACCCGGAGCGGTCGTAAATTAATCCACGCGGCGGTTTTACCTCCAACCAGACTCCCTGATAAAGTTCACCTTCCTTGCGCAGCTCTTCACCTTCCGGCAAAAATTGGAAGCTGACGGTCCAGAAAAAAATCACTACTCCCATCGCCAGTAGCCCAATCATAAGGGTTTGGATCCTCCAGCGGTGTACCTGAATTGCGCTCTCAGTCATCATTCACCTCCGATCTGTCCAGAGCCTGTTTTCAGGCTCAACTGGTAGATCATTTCACTTAACCAGTCAATCAGAGATGTGGTGTACTCAGGAGGTAATTGAACCGTCTGTTCATTCAGTTCACTTGGAGAATGGGGAGCCAATTGAAAGGATTGCGTCTCGTAATAACCCTCCACCATCAAATAACGGATCCGGTTAGGGTCAGCCACCTGGAAGCCTGCTTCAACGGCGCGTTCTGTAAGGTTCGATGTCACTTCCAGGTTTGCCAGGTGAGCTTTCTTATCTTCAATTTGCTGCTCAAGGTCACGGGCGGTTTCCTGGTATTCCTGAACCTTCAAACCATAAGTGCCAGCCATGGAGGTCAACCAGATGTAAACAATCATCACCACCGCTGCAACAAACCCAAACACAGCAAACAGACCAAGCATCTGTGTCTGCTGACGCCAGGGTGTATTTCGATATGCTTCAATAATTTTTTGCGCTCTGTTCATTGTTACCTCTTTAATGAAGAGAAACTGCAAGACTTATGCCATCGCTTGGTTGCGCAAATCTAAGCCAACTTCTCAATCACGCGCAATTTGGCACTTCTGGCGCGTGGATTCTGCTCAATTTCCTCCTCTGTGGGGAGGATCGGTTTCCGCTGCACCAACCGGGTCACTGCCGGGCGCAGAACCGGGGCCATCGGGTGGGTCTCATCCCGCAGGTCCTGGCTGTAAGAGCGGAACATATTTTTCACAATCCGGTCTTCCAACGAGTGGAAGGTGATCACTGCCAGCCTTCCCCCAGGAGCTAAAGCATCAACAGCCTGAGGGATCGTTTTTTCAATGGCGACCAGTTCCTGGTTGACGGCAATCCGCAGCGCCTGGAAGGTGCGTGTCGCGGGGTGCAGTTTCGAACCAGGCGTTCTGCCAACCACCTGCTCCACCAATTGGGCAAGCTGGCGGGTAGACTTGAACGGTCGGGCCAGGCAGATCGCCTTTGCCACCTGGCGGGATCGCCGTTCTTCACCATAGGTGAAGAGAATATCTGCCAGCGATCTCTCGTCCCAGGTATTGACGAGATCCGCAGCGGTCATTGGATTGTTAGGATCAAACCGCATATCAAGCGGTCCATCTTGTAAGAAGGAAAAACCCCGGTCTGGGGTATCAAATTGCATCGATGAAGCACCCAGATCAAGCACAATCCCATCCACCAGGGACCACTCTACCTGGTCTAGCTGCTGTCTGAGAGTAGTATGGCTGGCCTGGAACAACGTGGCTCGTGCCCCAAATTCAGCCAGCCGTTCCTTTGCCAATGCCAGTGCCTGCGGGTCAACATCTAACCCAAGCAGCAGCCCATCCGGAGAACTCTCTTTCAGGATACCCCAGGCATGCCCACCAGCGCCCAGGGTTCCGTCCACATATTTTTGATCGCGCTGCGGCCGGATTACGTGTATAATTTCTTGGTAAAGTACCGGGTGGTGCGGGAGGGCTTTTCTCCCTTCCGTGCCTGTCATTCCTGCGACGTGGAGATGTCTAGACCGATAAACCTTTGTGCGTTGGCTTCTGTGTCCATCAGGATGTTCAGCCGATTGTCCCACTGATCTGGAGTCCAGATCTCGAAGTAATCGCCAACGCCAACCAAAACAGCCTCTCCATCCAGCTGGTTGCGCTCCCGCAAGAACTGAGGGATCAGGATCCGGCCATTCTTATCAGGGTCAACCTGATCCGCTGTCGAAAACAGCAGCCGTTTCAGATCTCGGGCTGTAGGATCGGTGATGGATGAATTGAGGTTGACTCGATGGGTCATGGCCTCGAATCTCTGAGAAGGCAATACCATCAGGTTTCTTTCGAAACCTTGTGTGATGATCGCACCGTCTGCCAGCAACTCGCGGAAACGCGCTGGCACGGTTAGACGGCCTTTGGCATCAATTGTGTGGCGGTATTGTCCTAAGAACATTTGTTCTTTTTCTCCTTTAACGGCAGCGGGGACGCCGATGAACGGCGCCCCACTTTGCACCACTTTAACCCACGAGTACCCACATTGTACCTAATCTGCGCGCATAAATCAACCCCCAACCGCGACTTTTTAGTACTTTTGGCTATCAATTTTGTAAGTTTGCCTAGTAAATTTGGTTAAAAAAGGTCTAATTTCGAAAATTTTAAGGTTGGGATCACTGAATTGGTTCGATTCGGACTCCATTTACCCCAGTATCCAGCGAAACGAGAATCCCGCCTGATTCCTCAATCGCTTCGCATACCGCTTGTTTTTTACCCGGATCCACCAGGGCAAACATGCAATCTCCCCCACCAGCTCCTGACAATTTTGCACCGAATGCACCTGCTTTCCGGGCCGCGAAGACCTGCTTTGCCAATTGTGACGTGCTGACCCCCAACGCATCCAGCAAGCCCTGGTTGATGTTCATCAAATCGCCCAGGCCGGCCCAATCCTGTAAATCAAGAAAGCGTTGTGCCTGCCAGACGATCTCATTCATCACCTTAAAAATCCCCTCAACCGTTTCGGGGTTTCTGGCCATCAACCCGGAAACCTGATCAATTAAATTGGTTGTGCTAACCTTGTCCCCGGAAAACCCGATCACAATAGGTAAGTCTGGCACCTCAAGGGGTTCGATCTCCCTTCCCCCCTTTGCGAAGTACAGCGTACCCCCGTAAACTGCTGACGCCACATCGAACCCACTCCCCTTCCCCTGCACCTCGAGCACAGCTTCCACAGCCATAGTATAAATCTCTCCCAAAGGAGCCGTTACCTTGAACTGCTCAGCCAGCGCGGCGATCGAGGCAACCGTCACAGCAGACGAACTGCCCAACCCGTAGCTGACTTCAGGCCCGTCTGTCCGGATGCTCAATCCGCCATCGAACGGGTTCCGGTTGTGGAACTGTTTGACGGCCGCCAGCACAAAAGCGGCCGCCTTCGGATAATTGGTTTGGCGCAAGATCGTTTCGATGGGAGCAGAAAAACTCTGGTCGTATTTCCGCATTACCGGAGTGTCAATTGTGATTATCGGGTCTGCAACCTGTTCAACTGTGACAGAATAGCGCAGATCCACTGCAGTGACGATACATGGATATCTATATACGACAGCATGTTCGCCAAATAACATCAACTTACCCGGAGCAGAGGCAGTCACTGGCATCTTTTATTCACCTGAAAGTACTCTGGCTCCCGGCGCGGGGCGGTTGAGCATGATCTCCCAGCGGCGGCCTGCTTCGGCCTGTTCCTGCTCCTGGACAGCATCCACAATCCTGGATTCATCTTCCCTGCGGCACAGCAAATGCACGGTCGGCCCGGCATCCAGCGTGAAGTAGGTCTCGATGCCTTTCGCCCGCCATTCCTGGACCGCCAGGATCAGTTCCATCGTTTCGGGGGTCCAGTAATACGCGCCTGAACTCCAAGTTTCGCCTTCATAAGGAGAGGTCATCGCGATCATGTGCAGCGAAATCGCTTCGCGTTCGATTTCGCGACCAAAACGCTCAAAATCCCGTTCCAGGATGGCACGCCGAACAATCTCAAGCCGCCGATCCAGCGTCTCCAATCGCGTTTCAAAGAACGGGCTGGCCGTAGCCAGCTGGTGGCCGACCGAAGACGAGATCTTTTTCGTCTCTCGGGTCACGATCACGGTCACGATCGAGACCTCCCAATGCTCAGGCGGGGCGATCTGCCTGGCAAATGAAGAGTCGCTGTCTACACCCGCCTCCCACTCGACAAACCCGGAGGGAATCGAGCGGCAGGCAGAGCCGGAGCCCAGCCGCGCCAGGATCGACAGTTCCTTCTCGGTCAGGTTTAGCTCCAGTGCAGCCGCGGCGGCCACGCTCAGTGCGGCAAACCCGGAAGCCGAGGAGGCAATCCCGACGCTCTCCGGAAAGGTGTTCTCGGTGGTCACCACCGCCCGGGTGGAAACGCCTGCCATCTCTCGCACCCGGTCCAAATGCCTGGAGACCCGGTTTACATACCCTGGCCCCGGCACCTGCTCCGATCCTTTCAGAATCACCTGATCCTCCGCCAGGACAGGGTCGAACTGCACGCTGGTGATCGTCTTGGCGTTGCTCAGGTTCATCGAGATCGAATTATTGGTCGGAATCCTCAGAGCGCTGTCTTTCTTACCCCAGTATTTGGCAAAGGCCAGGTTAGACGGCGCTTCGGCTGTGGCTTTTTGGTTTGGCATATCGTGTACGACCTTTTCTATAGTCTAATGAAAGTTTACCACGCACATCTAAAAGATCAATAAGTTATTCCTAATCCATTACCACTTGAATAATGCCTTCACCAAAATGATTTTCCCACCTCGCCAGCCGCGCGCGAAGCATTGATTCTCCCTCCCCTTTTTTGTATAATGAAAAATGAACACTCCAGCCCTTGATGGGTATTGGACACCGGGCAACTTGAGAGTGTTTTTTTATCCAACCAAGAGATTCGCATTCCAAAAAACCAGGTACCAGGGGATCTCCTATCGTCTAACTCTTCAGGAGGAAAAATGATGGTCTTTCACCCACGTTTGAACCATGTTGTCACCCCGCGGATGGTGTTCTTAGCCCTCACGCTCCTGCTTGTCCTGGGATTGGTCCTGGGGACAGGTGGATCAGCTCTGGCCAAAGAAAAACCCGCCTTCATTGCTGAAGTGGTCTCCAGCGCGGCAGACCAGGTCAGCGGGGGAGACGCACGGCTGCATATCACCGTGCCAAAAACTACCCCCTTCCAACAGGTCGAGGTCTGGGTCAACGGCATGAATATGGCCGAAAACTTTGTCCAGGTCTCCGATACCCAGATGATGACTGGAGTGATCGACGGGCTGGTTCTGGGCGACAATGAAGTCATTGTCAAACAGCATGGCAACGGAGCAGGACTCCCTGAACCGGCCATGCTGACCCTGACCAATCACCCGATCGCTGGCCCAATTTTCTCCGGTCCGCACCAGCATCCCTTCATATGCAGTGTCCAGCGGCACGGATTAGGCCAGCCGATTGTGGATAGCACAGATTTCGGCACCGCTGTTTTGGATGGGGATGGCAATCCCATCGGCCTCAGCAAAGACTGCAGCGCTGAGACATTGGTGACCTATGTCTACAAGTCCACCAGTGGGGGCTTCAAAGAATACTCCCCAGGTGGCGAACGTCCTTCGGATATGGCCCAAACCACCACCATGGATGGAATGACCGTGGACTATATTGTGCGCTGGGAGCGTGGGACGATCAACCGCTTCATCTACAGCCTGGCCATGCTTGCCCCCTTCGACTCAGGCCCGGATGACCTGGATGCCTCTGCCTGGAACGGTAAACTCATCTATCACTTCCAGGGTGGAGTGGCCATCGGCCACTACCAGGGAGATCCTAGCGGCAGCAGGATGCTGTATGAAAACGGCCTTTCGCTGGGATACGCTATCGCCTACTCAACCGGGAACAAGACCGGCACCCATTACAACCTGGTACTGGGCGGCGAGACGGCCTTGATGGTCAAAGAGCGCTTCGTCGAGCTGTATGATGTCCCCATTTACACCGTCAGTGTCGGCGGTTCCGGTGGCGCTATTCAGCAGTACATTTACGGCCAAAATCACCCCGGGCTGATCGATGCAGCCATCCCCCAGTACTCGTATCCAGATATGGTCACCCAGGCAATCCATGTCGGCGATTGCGAGTTGATGGAGTTTTACATGGATGTTCTGGATGCAGGCAACCCGCGCTGGCAGACCTGGACCAACCGCACCCTGTTGGAAGGGATGAATGCCAGCAATACAGTGTTCAATCCTTATACCCAATCTTTTGGAAACAGTGAATGCATCAACGGCTGGCGCGGCCTCTCTCCTCTGGCACTCAACCCGAACTATGGGTATGCCGATGGACAAGAACTTTACTACCCGCAGTCCATGGTCGCCGCAATCGAGTGGACCCACTTTGGCGACACGGTGAATGTGTACGGGGTCGCCGATGATGGATTCGCCCGGAACTACTGGGACAATGTAGGCGTGCAGTACGGTCTCAGTGCCATTGCGATGGGAGAGATCACACCAGAGGAATTCCTGAAACTGAATGCCGTCGTCGGCGGCTGGAAGAATGAGCCGGACATGGTGCAGGAAGGGTCGCCCTTCTACCCACCAGGGGTAATTGACTTATCCAACTGGGATCCGTGGAGCTACCGCAACCAGGTGTTCAGCGTCACGGGGGTGCCTGCGCCCAGGACAGAGGGAGACCTGTTGGCCATGCAAGCCGCGTATGAGTCAGGCCTGGTCTTCCGCGGCGACATTGACATCCCAATCATCGATTGGCGCCATTACCTGGAGAGCGAACTGGACATGCACAACTCCCACCAGTCCTTCTCTGCCCGGCAGCGGATGAGAAACTTCAGGGGCGATTCGGACAACCAGGTGATCTGGTTCACCGATGGCACTGGAGGAGGCATCTTCGATCAGACTCCGGAAGCATTGTCAGTCATCGATGAATGGATGGCCAACATGATGGAAAACCCAGCTGGCGGCGTGGCAGGCAACAAACCTGCTCTGGCGGTGGATCGCTGCTTTGACCTGTATGGGAATGAGATCGCCGCAGGCGACCACGTGTGGGACGGCATCCTGGACGACAACCCGGATGGGGCATGCACATCTACTTTCCCCGTATACAGCACAACCCGTATCGTCGCTGGGGGAGGGATTCATGGCAGCATCTTCAAATGCCACCTGAAACCGGTCTTGCAGGCAGTTGCGGATGGCGACTACGGAGTATGGACACCTTCGCCAGAGGAGCTTGGCATGCTCCACGCAATTTTCCCGCAGGGTGTCTGCGATTTCAGCCAGCCAGATATGGGTTTGCCGCCCGGATGGTAAACAGTTAACTAACTATCAGAGGCCAACTGGTTTAGCAGTTGGCCTCTTTTTCTGGATCAAACCTTTGCGGTGATCCCTTTATCCACCAATGAATTCCAACTCTACCCACGTACTTCCATCGGGAGAGCTCTACTCATCCAAATCATTTTCCAGTGAGACAAGGCCTTCACGCAGGGCGTAGAGGGCAGCCTGGACCCGGTTGGCCAGGTGCAGCTTGCTTAGAATATGGCTGACATGCGTGCGCACGGTCACTTCAGCCACATGCAGGCGGCTGGCAATTTCATGGTTCTCCACCCCTTTGGCCACCAGGCGCAACACTTCCAGCTCCCGCTCGGTCAGCGGGTCTGGAGTAGGCGGGTGATCCGAGGGTTGGCTGAGTTCCTGGAGTAATTTTCGGGCAATGCTTGGGTGCAGGGTTGGCTCCCCGCGATGGACCTGGCGGATAGCCGGGATCAATTCATCGGGGTCTGAGTCTTTGAGCAAATAACCAATCGCACCGGATTTTATCGCTGGGAATACCTTGTCATCGTTGGCAAAACTGGTCAGGGCCAGGATGCGCGCTTCGGGGTTTTTCGCTGTGATCCGAGTAATCGCTTCGATTCCATCCATTTTAGGCATCACCAGATCCATCATGATCACATCCGGCTGAAGTTCCTCGACCAGGGCAATCGCCTCTTCACCCTCCGCGGCTTCACCCACCACCTCAATCCCTTCTACTTCTGCCAACAAAGCCCTCACCCCCTTGCGAACGATGGCATGATCATCTACTACCAAAACGCGTATCGATGGCTGTTCCATGAACCCTTCCTCCTGTGTTAGATTTCCACCGAGACTTCTAACATCGTGCCTTCACCTGGTTTACTTTCTATCATTAATCTGCCATTGATCCGATCCACCCGTTCCTGGATACTGTGCAACCCGCGTCCCCCACTCAGATCAGCAATTTTGGAGTCAAACCCGATCCCATCATCCCAAACACACAGCCGGAAATACTTCTTATTGAAAAATATCTGAACAATCACATGGTTTGCCCGGGCATGCTTGACCACATTCGTCAACGCCTCCTGGGCGATGCGGTACAGCTCCGTCTCAATATAGAGGGGGATCCGCCCCTCTCCCTCTACCTGGAACTCGGTCTGGACACCTGCCCGGGCTTCCACAGATTCCAGACGGGTCCTCAGTGCCGTCACCAGACCTTCCTTTTCGAGTACAGGCGGGTGCAGTTCAAAGATCAGCAGCCGCATATCCAGCATAGCCTCATGAGTCATGTTGCGCAAATTCTGCAAGTTCTCTGCAGCCACATCAATTTTCTCACTTCCCAGCGCTCTCTGGGCAGCATTGACATATAAACTGGCACTATACAGCGATTGCGTGACTGAATCATGCAGTTCACGGGCCAACCTTTGCCGCTCCTCCACTACCGCAAGCTGCTCCGCTTGCTTGTGCAAACGCGCATTTTCAATCGCGATCGCAGCCTGGTCGGCAAATAATCCCATGATGCGCATATCATCCTCTGTGAATCTGCCCGGTTTGTTCACCACATCCAGAATTCCGATCGCAGTGTCTTTGATAATCAAAGGAACAATGAGAATTGAGCGAAGATCCGGGTTGAGATGATAAGCATGGATCTGATCCGTAGGATGATTATCAACGATCGGTTTCCCAAGTTTGAGGCTTTTCCCAGCCAATGTTTCAGCTACCGGCAGACGCTGGATGACAGGCAAAGGATACCCGATGCTGATGGACACCTTGAGCCAGCCTTCTTCTTCCAGCAGCAAGACCGCGCTGCCTGTGGTGTTGGTCAGACGACAGGCTTCAGAACACACAATTTCCAGCACCTCATCCAGCTTGAGCTTTTGGAGCAGTGCCGCCATCGTTCTTCTCAGGCTTTCGCTTTCGGCCAGCTGTTCTCTGCCTTCATCGACAATACTGTTCTGTAATTTTGCGTAATACAGCTGTTCGTGACGGCAGATGATCTGGGAGAGACTGGAATCGATTTGTGCAATTGCTTCGAAAACTTGCTCTGTCCCTGGGGGGAATGCAGATTGGATCACCGGGGTCACGACCTTTTTAAAGAGAAGTAACCCTTGGGTAATTTCATCCATCCTAAAACCATCTCGCAAATATGCCAGAGCATGGTCTCGCAGGATCGGGTCAAGCCGTTTACCCATCCGGTTCCCAATTATTGCCAGAATACAATCAAGGTCTGTCGACAACCAGTCAGAAATTACATCCACATTCATTTGTTGATAGCGGGTATTGGGAATTTGTTGAAGGTGTTCTGCCCATTGGGCAAGGAGTTCATCTCGTTGTAGGGTGAGCAGACCGGCCAAATCAGGAGATTTTATAACAGGATCTTTCATCTCTGCATATCCGTTTTTTGCTAAAGCTCTCCAGCAACTGCTTTTCCATCCAATATCATTGTAGCATAGCTCTTGCCCTTTCCAATTCTTTCCAATCCCGAACCAACAAATGTTGATGAAATCTACAAGTATTTTGTTGAGCAAAAATCATCAGCGGCCAAATGATTCTCAGGCAATAACTGGGTATGATGAATATGGACCCATCCATGCGTTGATGTTCGAGCTGATCACAACATGTTGGTCAGTTTCCAAAACGTAACGCGAGGCACATGCTTCGACCCTGGATGAAAACCGTGTCCGAATAGGTTTGATGCCTTGTTTTCTTCAGGACCTTTCTGGAGGTAAAAATGACTTCAGTTGTAGCTCCAAAAAGCCACCCCGTCGAAACAGATATACTCAGGCAAGCCATGGATGGGGATCTACAGGCAGCCAATAAAACTCTCAAATACCTGAGTTCAACCAACCCTCATTTATGTAAGATCATGCAAGACGCTATTCATGATCTAAAGAGCACCAAAATTTGGCCTAGATTACTAAAATGCCTGGCTTTGCACCGCTGGGAGGATCACTTGGATTGCGAAAGACGCTCTGATCCAGCAGCATCATCCCGCATCGACCAGGCAATCATTGAAGCCTTTATCGAAGATCAAAATGGCTGGGAAACACCCTATAAGGATAAGCTCCTCAAGCAGGCCATGTCAGATCCCGAACCGAGGATTCGGTATGCAGCTGCCTATCTTCTTGGTTTACGCGGGGACATGTCCGCCATTGATGGTCTTTCAGAGGCGGTCATGAGCTCATCTATGACATGGAAGCAGCGAGCTGTGAAAGCATTGGCCAGCCTAAAAGATGAACGGTGCGCCCCCCCGCTGATCCAATTATTGATCGAAGACCGTGGGGAACTTCACCGTGAGGCAGGCCGGGCATTGCACAGCCTGGGAGCGCGTGCCCGGTCGGCGTGGGAAAGTGTCCTCGATCACCCGGACAGCCACATCCGCTGGCATGCAGCCCGCGGTCTGGGAGAAATGGGCATCTCCAGCCTGGCTTTGCCCCTGGCAGAAGGCTTGCTGGATGATGATTATGTTGTCCGGTGGGCAACCGCCGATGTGCTCGCCAGGCTGGGAGAAGCAGGAATCCCGGCAACACTCACCATGCTCTCCCGGCACCCGCTGACCGAGAGGTTCCGCAGAGCCGCGTACCACGCCTTGCACGGAGTTTCCTCCACCCGCGGCCAGAAACGGATTAAACCCTTACTCGAGGCGATGCGCGGTCCAGCCGCCAGTATCGAAACCGCCAGTATTGCTCAGCAACTCCTGATGGAATGGACAGAAGAAAAATGATTGCCTCAGAACTATCACCACTCGATCAGATCCGGCAGACCGAAGCAGAGATTGACCGCCAGATCGCCTCTGCTCAGGAAGACTCGAAACACAAGATCGCTCAGGCCAAACGGGAGGTGCAGGAACTGATCAGGAAGGCCAGAGAAACCGGCCATCTGGAAGGCAAGGCCCGCGGCACAGAGATCGTCTTCAAAACCGAGGAAGAAGCCCGTGCGATCATCGATCAAGCCAAAAAACAGGCTGATGCCTACCGCACTCAAGGCCAGCAGCAAATGAATGCAGCTGTCCGGTTCGCCGTCTCATTTGTGCTTGGCTTTGAAGGAGAGAATGAACCAGATGAACATTGAGATGGTTCCCATCGAGATCATCGGATTAAAAACCGATCTCCAATCCATCATTCGCACCCTGCGAAAGCTGGCATGTGTACAGATAGAGGAATTGTCCGAATCCCCGCAGGTTTCAGCGCGTCCTCTGGCTCTGGACCGGGAGACCCTGCGGAGTCAGGAAAGTCTTAGTTTTCTTGTTGCTCAACTTGAAGGACTCTTGGACACATTGGAAGGAACACCAACAACCGTCGAACCTGTACCGCCGTTGGACATGTGTTTGTCCGAGGCTCAAAAAGGTGTAGATGAACTCTTACCAAAAGTCCAGGAACTCATTGCGACTCGGGAAAAATTACAGGCTGAACAATCCTCCCTACCCCGCTACCAGGCGATGCTGCGAAAACTGCTCCCAATCGTTCCTCAATCTGCACACAACCCGGAAAATGTCACGATCGGCATCTTGGTAAGCCGGACTCACCTGGGAGTATTAGACTCGGTAGGCAAACAGGTATTGGATCTCACAACCGGCCATGCGGAAGTCATCGCCAGCGATATTGATGCCTCAACCCGGGCAATGCTGATCTCTTTTCCGGGTGAATTTATCGATGAGATTGAAACCCTGCTGGGACGTGAGGACGTCTCACGCTTACGGTTACCGAAAGAACTTGGCACAGGTCCACCGGATGTGATGCTTTCGAAACTGAATAAACGCATGGCGAGTATCCCTCAGGAGCAGAAGGAAGTTGAAGGAAAACTCGCCACACTCTCAGATCAATGGTGCAGCAAGCTTATCGTCTGGAGAGATGTCTTGCGCGACACACTGGATGCCAACAGCATCGTATCCAATTTTGGGGAAACCGACCTGACCTTTGTCCTGGTGGGTTGGGTTCCAGCCAGGGACTATCACCGCCTTGTCCAGGGCCTTGCAGATAGTATTGGAGAGCACATCTTGGTAAAAGAGTTGCCGATGACTCCAGAAATGAGAAAAAGCGCTCCAATCGCCCTTAAGAACCCGAAACCTGCCCGACCTTTCGAAAGTTTGGTCAATCTGCTCGCCATCCCCCGTTACGGGCACATCGACCCGACAAAATTGATGGCGCTCTTCTTACCAATCTTCTTTGGGATGATCCTCGGTGATATCGGTTACGGCACGTTGCTGCTGCTGGTCTGCCTGGGGGCCCTGCGCAAGGTTAAGAAAGGCATCATCCGGGATATTGTGATGGTCCTGGCCATCGGTTCAGGCTGGGCGATTGTCTTCGGGTTCCTGTACGGAGAACTTTTTGGCACGCTTGGTGAGCATCTTGGGATGCATGCAGTCTGGATGGACCGCGGCAGTGCGGAATATGTCAGCAGTTTACTGTTGATGACGATCGCGGTGGGGGTGGTTCACATCACATTGGGTCTAATTCTTGGCATTTGGGAAGCATTCAATGAAAAGAACCGGAATCTCCTCTTGGAGCGCGGCGGCATGCTGATCGGCTTGATCAGCTTGTTCCTGTTGGTTGGCCAGCTCGCAAACATCCTTCCCGAGGGAGTGCGGACCCCTGCGGTAGCCGGCTTACTGATTGGAATCACCCTGTTAGGCGTCCCGCTCGGCTGGTTGGGGGTCCTGATGGGGCCGATAGAATTCATCGGCCTGATCGGAAATATCTTGTCATATTTGCGCATCGCAGCGATCGGATTAGCCTCAGTCTACCTGGCAAAAGTCGCCAACGATATGGCAGGGATGGTAGGCAACGTGGTGGTTGGCGCGATCCTGGCGATCTTGATCCACGCCCTCAACCTGGTTTTAGGCGCATTCAGTCCCACAATTCACAGCCTGCGTTTGCATTATGTAGAGTTCTTCCGTAAATTCTACCAGGGCGGGGGCAGGCCTTATCAGCCATTTGAAAGTCAAATTGGGAAAGGTCACAAATCATAAAAAGGAGGTACATATGGATACAGGATTAGCAGCAATTGGTGCAGGGTTGGCGGTTGGTCTGGCCGCCATCGGGACCGGATTGGCCCAGGCACGCATTGGGTCTGCAGGAGCAGGTGTGATCGCAGAAAAACCTGAAGCTTTGGGAACGATCATCCTGCTGATCGCAATCCCCGAGACCATGGTGATCCTGGGCTTTGCCGTCGCAGCGATGGTGCTGCTGCTGGGAGGATAGCTTGAGCTTATCGGCGATATTGGACGCCATCCGCACAGCGGGTGAGGCCCAGATCCAGCAGATTGAAAACAACTGCGATCTTCAAATCCAGGAGATCATGCAGCAGGCCAATCTTGACATTGACAAATGCAGAGAACAAGCCTTGGCCGCAGCCCTGGCACCTTCTTTTGGCGAACGTGCCAGGATCATCCATCAAGCCCGCCAAAGGGCCTTACAAACCATTGGCAACGTGCGAGAGTCTGTCGTTGATGCGGCGCTGGATCAGGCGAAAGGGCATCTGGCAGGGATGCGCACCGATGCTGCCTATCCCGACGTGCTGCACAGCCTGGCCGAAGAAGCCACCACAGAACTGCAGGAAACGCTCAAAGATCCCTGTGGATACAGCCTGGAGGCTGATCCGCGCGACAGGAAACTGCTGGAAGACATCCTCTCAGATAAAAAGATCAACACAACCGTGAACTATTCTTTAGAGGTTTGGGGAGGATTGATTGCCAGAAGTTTGGATAATCGCGTGGTTGTGATCAACACCCTGGAAGCCAGGCTGGAACGTGCTAGTCCCTTCTTGCGGCTTTATTTAGCGGCTTTCTTTGAATCTGTTCATCAAAAGGTCGAAGAACAATGGGTAGCCACGTAACTCTGGTATCACGATCTGATTCATCCAGCCATAAACCGAAGGCTTATGATGGCCGATTACGATTATGGTAATGCGCGCATTCGTGCGCTCAAATCCCGGTTGCTCTCCAGAAAACAACTGGACAGCCTCGCAGGTGAAGACCACCTGACCGGGCTGATTGCCGCGCTGATTAAAACCACCTACCGGAAACCGATTGAAACAGCTCTCACCCGTACAAGCGGATTTGATTGCATCTCGGAAGCACTCCATCACGATCTGCTCAATGCACTTGGCAAGGTCAGCGGCTTTTTCGATGAGCAAGCAGGAGAGATGGTCGGGATCATCCTGCGACGTTACGACATCCATAACCTCAAGGCGATCTTGCGCGGCCTCAGCCGACACGTTTCGCCAGATGAAATTTTATCGACGACGATCCCGGTCGGGGAATTAACATCCAGCATCCTGGCGGAACTGGCGCGCTCACCCGATCCGCGTGCTGCAATAGATACGCTGGCAATGATGGGGATCGTGTTCGCTCAACCGCTGCTGAGACTACGTGCCGAGCATCCAGGTGCAGGCACCGCTGAGATGGAACTGGCCCTGGACCGCTGGTACTTCCAGGAAAGTTACCAGTACCTGGAAGAGGCGCGCAAAGCCGGAAAAAACCTGATGGATGCCATCCAGCTGGAAGCTGATTTAATCAATATGACCACGATGCTGCGGTTTGTTCACTTCCCCGGGGAGCGAAAATTTATCCGCGAATGGATGCACATCGATCAGTTTGACGACCTGCTTGTCGGACCAGGTAAGTTGCCATGTCCGATGCTTTACGAAGCATCCCGTCAGGACACGGTTGAGGCGGCCGTCGCCATCTTTGAGCACACACTTTTTCAGAAACCGCTCACAGACGGGTTGAAAAATTATGCCAGATCCGCACTGCTCAGCGATATCGAAAAACACCTCAAACGCTTCCGTCTCCACTGGATGGCCAGCCAGATCATCAAAGACCCTTTGGGGATTGGAGTACTGCTCGGTTATTTCGCTTTGAAGATCAACGAGATCAACAACATCCGTTGGATTGCCCAAGGCATCAACCTCGGGCTGAAACCCGACGCAATACGCGTTGAATTGGAGTATCCGCCATGAGCCGATTACTTGTCCTCACACGGAAATCCCTTTTACCCGGGTTCCAGTTAGCAGGGGTCGATGCCTACGGGATTGAAGAGATCGAGACTGCTGAAGAGTTAATCGAAAACTGGTTAAAGGTTGAAGAGGTAGGGCTGTTAGCGATCGATGAAGGCCTGCTCGAACACCTGGATTCATCCCTGATCAAACTGCTGGACACCTCCGAAAAGCTGCCTTACCTGATCATCCCCGGAGGGGGCCGGCTAGGAGCAGACATCTCTCGAAGACATAGGATTTCCGAAATGATCCGGCGGGCGATCGGCTCTCATATTACCTTCAAGAGCGAAGAAGGCGAAAACACATGAACAGAGAAATTTCTCCTGATGGTAAAGTCTTTCGAATCGCCGGACCCGTGATTGGGGCAACCGGGTTGGAAAATGTACGCCTCTTTGATGTTGTCCATGTCGGGGAGATGGGCATTGTCGGAGAGGTGATCCGCCTGTCAGGAGATAAAACCACCATTCAGGTGTACGAAGACACATCCGGAATCCGGGTGGGCGAACCCGTCCGGACTACCGGCATGCCGCTGGTTGCCCATCTGGGACCGGGATTATTGGGCAGCGTGTATGACGGTTTGCAGCGGCCGCTGGAAGTCCTCGCCGGTCAAACGGGAATGTTCATCCAGCGCGGGGTGAACGCCTCCCCGCTGCCTGAGGACACCACCTGGAAATTTTCACCGCGGGTGAGCGTGGGACAAATCGTCGGTCCTGGCAGCCTGTTGGGCATTGTCCCTGAATCTCAAACCATCCAACACCGCATCCTGGTCCCGCCGGGTTTATCTGGTCGGGTGGTCAGCATACAGGAAGGAGAATTTAAGATTGATGATGTGATCGCCACGATCGAAATTGGGGGGAATGCGTCAACCAAACGTAAAAACATCACTCTGGTCCAGCGCTGGCCGGTACGCCAGCCTCGCCCCATCGACTCGCGCCTCACCCATCGCGAACCACTCATCACCGGAACCCGCGTAATTGATACGTTTTTCCCGGTCGCCAAAGGCGGCACTGCCATCATTCCCGGTGGTTTTGGTACCGGCAAAACGGTAACCGAACACAGCCTGGCCCGTTGGGCAGATGCCGATGTCGTCGTGTATATCGGCTGTGGTGAGCGCGGCAACGAGATGACCGAAGTCCTGGAAGAATTCCCGCACCTGGTTGACCCCCACACAGGCCACCCACTCATGGACAGGACTGTGATGATTGCCAATACTTCCAACATGCCCGTTGCTGCCCGCGAAGCCAGCATCTACACCGGCATCACGATCGCCGAATACTACCGCGATATGGGATACGATGTCCTTATTCTGGCCGACTCGACTTCACGCTGGGGTGAAGCCCTGAGGGAAATATCCGGCCGCCTGGAAGAAATGCCCGGAGAAGAAGGATACCCGGCCTACCTGGGAGCCCGCCTGGCAGAATTTTACGAACGCGCTGGCAGGGCCATTTGCCTGGGTGAGCTGAAGGACAAAGAAGGCCCGCGGCGCACGGGATCCGTGACGGTGGTGGGCGCTGTATCTCCCCCGGGGGGAGACTTTTCAGAACCAATGACCCAAAACTCGATGCGCGTGGTCGGGACATTTTGGGCATTGGATTACAACCTCTCCCGCCGCCGCCATTACCCCGCAATTAACTGGACGCGCAGCTTTTCCCTCTACAGCTTCCAGGACTGGTTTTCCAGGGAAGTGGCCGTCGATTGGCCGGATTTGGCCGCTGAAGCGATGTTCCTGATGCAGCGCGAGGACGAACTGCTCGAAATAGTCCAGCTGGTCGGGCCAGATGCCCTCGCTGAAAACGAACGCGCCATCCTGGCGATTGCCCGTATGCTGCGGGAAGATTTCCTCCAGCAATCCGCATACCATCCGGTAGACCGCTTTTGTCCATTGGATAAAACCTACCAGATGCTCAAGGTGATCATCGATTTTTATCACCGCACACAGGCCGCATTGGAACTCGAAGTCCCCCTGGCCATGATCACCGGCTTGCCAGTGATAGACGAAATTGCCCGGATGAAAGAGTTGGAAACTGATCAGGTAGGAGAAGCCATCCAGCGCATATTAGACCAGATCCGGATCAGTTTTTCAGAATTGGGAGTCAATTAGATGCTTAAGACCATTCCAAGACCCAACCTGTTTACCAGGGAATATCGCACCATCTCTCAAATCAACGGGCCGCTGATCTTTGTCGAGCAGATCGCCAATGTGGCATACAACGAAATCGTCGAGATCATCGGACCGGATGGAGGCAAGCGATTGGGACAGGTGCTGGAAGTTGACAGCAAACGCTGTATGGTGCGTGTGTTTGTCGGGACTTCTGGGCTGGATATCAAGCGAACGCGCGTCCGCTTTACCGGAGATGTTGCCCGGCTGGATGTCTCGCTCTCGATGCTGGGGCGCGTCCTTAACGGTTCCGGCCAGCCGATCGATGGCGGGCCACCGATCATCCCTGAAGAATCCCGTGATATCAACGGGCTGCCGATCAATCCTGCTGTCCGCACCCATCCCAGTGAGTTTATCCAGACCGGGATTTCGGCGATCGACGGGCTCAATACCCTGACCCGCGGGCAGAAACTGCCGATTTTCTCTGGCGCCGGGCTGCCAGCCAATCAGCTCGCGGCCCAAATTGCCTCCCAGGCGCGCGTCCGGTCCGCTGGGCCGGAGGGAAGGGAGCAGTTTGCCGTTGTCTTTGCAGCAATCGGGATCACACACCGGGAAACCTCTTTCTTCATCGACCAGTTCCGCACCAGCGATGCGATGGACCGCACCGTTTTATTCATTAATCAGGCAGATGATCCGACCATTGAACGCATCCTCACTCCGCGTGCCGCCCTGACGGCCGCCGAGTATCTCGCCTTCACCCATCACCACCATGTCCTGGTGATCCTGACCGATATCACCAATTATTGTGAAGCCCTGCGTGAAGTTTCTGCCGCCAGCGAAGAAGTGCCCGGGCGCCGCGGGTATCCGGGGTACATGTATTCAGATCTGGCCAGCCTGTACGAACGTGCCGGACGCATTCAGGATAATCCCGGATCTGTGACCCAGCTGATTATTCTCAACATGCCGGATGATGACATCACCCACCCCATCCCAGACCTGACCGGCTACATCACGGAAGGCCAGATCGTGCTCAACCGCGACCTGCACCGTAAGCAGATTTACCCACCGATTGATGTATTGCCATCTCTTTCCCGGTTAATGAACTCCGGGATCGGGGAAGAAAAAACCCGCCCAGACCACCGTACCGTCGCTGACCAATTGTATGCCTTGTATGCGGAGGGGCGAGACCTGCGCAGGCTGGTGGCCATCATCGGGAAAGCGGCCTTATCCACCGACGACCAGCGGGTGCTGGAGTTCTCCCAGCGGTTTGAAGAGGAATTCGTCCACCAGGGCATGGACGGTCGCGAAATCAACGAGACGATCGAACTGGCCTGGCGCTTGTTAGGCGCGCTGCCCGTTCGAATGTTGAAGCGAATCCCGCAAGAATTCGTCAGGAAGTTTTATCAACCCGAGCAGGGTGAAGGCTAGAGAATGAAAAAAACCTCTGTCACCCGGATGGAATTGCTTGCCCACAAAGAACAAATCGCCCTGGCCAACCAGGGCCGTGAGCTGTTGGAGCAAAAACGCACCGCTCTGATGAAAGAATTCATGCGGATCGCCTTTAACGTTTTGGAGCATTCAGATGCCCTGGAGCATGCCGCCGACAAAGCTCGCCGGGCATTGGCCCGGGCGGAATCCGTTGCGGGGACCGAAGCCATCCGTTCCGCTGCCCTGGCCGCGCGCGCAGAATTTCCGCTTCAGGTCACCACCACGAACGTGATGGGAGTCAAGGTTCCTCATATCGAACAAAAACGGATGGAAAGATCGATGCTGGGCAGAGGGTACTCGATTGTCGATACATCCCTGACGATTGATGAAGTCGCTGCAGCTTTCGAATATGAGGTCGAGTTGATCATTCAACTGGCAGAAAGCGAACTGCGGCTGAAGCGGCTGGCCGCTGAAATTCAGAGCACCTCACGCCGGCTGAATGCCTTGGACCACCTCCTGATTCCCCGGCTGGAGAGCGAACGAGATTTTATCCAAATGGCGCTGGATGAGCGCGAACGGTCGGATCATTTCCGGCTCAAGCTCATGAAAAGGCTGCTCGAAAGGAAAAGAACACAGGAAGAAATGCACTCGGATGTACACCAGGTGCAAGAACACGCTCCTGTTGAATAAATAGACGGAGGCACTCAATGTCTGAGAAAAAATATACCCCAAACCTAGACGAATGCTTTGATAAAAGCCCCCAATCCAAATTGGGCAAACTGCTGGTTGAAAGATACCTGAAAGATAAAGGATATCGGCTGGAGGAACTTTCCAATCTACCGTTCGAAGAAGCCAAAGAACTGATGAAAGAAGCCTGCATGTATGCTTCGCTAAAACTCGCAGAGATCGATGCCAAAGCGCGCTTCCGCATTCATAAGTAAACCTTCCGGCAGGAAGACCGCAGCCCCAGGGAAGGATGGCGGTCAGGGGTTTGATCATACCCATTTTCAGGGGGAATCTAAACGCGTGCAGTCTACCGAAATGGCGTATTGAATAGGCTGGCCTTTCGTCTGACTTAGTATTTACCCCACATCCCTAAATCTAATTGATGATGAGGCAAGGACGGGCTGGGAAGAATCCATCCAGCCCTTTCTCACACCATTTATATCGAGTGTAAATACTCCGATCATTTCGGAATTTTTCCCAAAAGGAGTACAATACAAAAATACATGCGTTAGATTACCAACCAGGGTTATTTACCATTTGGAGCTCGGATGAAAAGTCAATATAAACTATATGGCTATCGCTGGGTAGTGCTGGCTGTCTTCATGTTCATCAACCTCACCATCCAGACCCTTTGGATCAGCTACGCGCCCATCACCGGACCCGCCACGCAATTCTATAACGTTTCAGATTTGAAGATCGGCATGCTCTCAATGGTATTTATGATCGCCTATGTCCCGCTCTCGCTACCAGTTTCCTGGCTGATTGACACTTATGGCATCCGTTTTGCGGTCGGGCTTGGCAGTGGGCTGATGGCCGTATTTGGCTTGGCGCGCGGCATCTCCGGAGCAAACTACAACCTTGTACTGTTCAGCACGGTCGGGATCGCAGCGGCACAGCCGTTCCTGCTCAATGCCTGGACATCTGTCCCGGCAAAATGGTTCCCCGTTGAAGGGCGCGCCACCGCTGTAGGTTTGGTCACCCTGTCCAATCTGGTCGGGGCGGCTGTTGGCATGGCACTTACACCAGTTTTGATAGAAACCATGCCAATCCCAACAGTTCAGCTGATCTACGGCGCAATCGCCGCCTTTTCAGCAGTCCTCTTTCTCCTGCTGGCGCGTGAAGCCCCGCCCACACCACCTTGCCCGCCCGGGCAGGAAACCCGCGCCCTGGTGCTCGATGGGCTCAAGTATGCCCTCACCATCAAACCATTTCTGTACTTTTTGGCAGCCGCCTTCATTGGATTGGGGCTTTTTAATGGCATCTCGACCTGGGTTGAAGGAATTATCCGCCCGCGCGGTTTCTCTCCCGCCGATGCCGGCACCCTCGGTGCGCTGATGATCGCAGGTGGCCTGGTTGGCGCAATTGTCCTGCCGGCACTCTCCGATAAACAGCAAAAACGTCAGCGTTTCCTGATGATCGCTTTTGTCGGCGCTATCCCTGGGCTGATCGGACTGACTTTCGCCACTTCATCTGCCTTGCTGTTCCTCTCAGCTGTACTGTTAGGGTTTTTCCTGGTCAGCGCACTCCCAATCGGGATGCAGTATTCCGCAGAGATCACCAACCCAACCCCGGAAGGCACCTCGAATGGGTTGATCCAGCTTTCCGGGCAGGCGGCAGTCGTCTTTGTCTATATTATGGAGGCGATGAGAACCGAGCAAGGAGCGTTCACGCCATCCTTGCTGTTGGGGCTGGGGCTGTTGATGCTCTGCGCAGGCCTGGTCACCCAGATGAAAGACCCCCAGCCTAGATAGTCTCCTCTTATTTCGGGGCAATGCGTATCGATTGAGTTCAAGACTCTGTAAGCAGAATAGAGTCTAACAGAAACCTCAATCCCATCATGGGGTTATGGTAATTGTCAGATCGAATACCAGACTATATGAGTGTAACATGATCGTTGTAACCGGCGCATCGGGACTAATCGGAAGTAACCTCATCCGCAGGCTGTTAGATCAAGGCGAGCAGGTGCGTGCGCTGGTACATCACAATCAGCGACCGCTTGCCGGGTTGGACATCGAAATAGTTACCGGGGATGTGCTCTCCCCATCCTCCCTGGAGGAAACCTTTCGCAACACCGATCTTGTCTATCACCTGGCTGCCTCTATCTCCCTGAAGATGAACACCTCAGAACAAATGGAGCGGATCAATATCCTCGGCACCCGCAATGTTGTGCAAGCCTGCCTGAAAACCAACGTCGGGCGGCTGGTGCATTTCAGCTCGATCCATGCCCTTGAACAGGAGCCGATGGACATCCCGGTTAACGAAAATCGCCCACGGGTCTCATCAAAAAAATACCCGCCCTACGACCTGTCAAAGGCAGCCGGGGAGAGGGAGGTACTCAACGGAGTCCGCCAAGGGTTGGATGCGGTCATTCTCAACCCAACCGGCATCATTGGCCCATATGATTTCGAGCCCTCTTACCTGGGAACCGCGTTACTGCACATGGCCCGCGGCCGCCTGCCGGCACTGATTACTGCCGGGTTTGATTGGGTTGATGCCCGTGATGTCGCCTCAGCTGCGATCCAGGCCAGCCAACTTGGCCTTACCGGCGAAAACTATCTGATCTCCGGGCATTGGAGGTCGATCAAACAAATTGCTGCTTTTGCGGCAGAGTTTTCCGGGCGCCAGATGCCCTGGCTGACCATCCCGCTCTGGCTCTCCTACGCCGGGCTTCCGCTCACGGCAGCCCATGCTGCCCTCACACGCCAGCGCAATATTTTCACCAGGGCCACGCTCCTGGCGCTCAAATCCAACCGCAACATAGACCATTCCAAAGCCAGCCAGCACCTCAACTACCAACCCCGCCCATTCCGCGAAACGATCGTGGATACTTTGCAATGGTTCGATGATGTTGGCTATATCCACAACTCCAACCATCGCCAAACCCAGGAGGTATAACCCTTTTGTCTGCTGCAAACTTGTTCCAATACACCCTCATCACCAGTTTTTCACTCGCTGTAGTGGTTTTCATTGTACTGCTCTTTGTGGATGCTCCTTACGGCAGGCATATCCGCAAGGGCTGGGGACCATTGGTTTCCAATCGCGTCGCCTGGTTCATGATGGAAGCGCCGTCCCCGCTTTTGATCCTGACCCTTTTTTTCCTGGGCACCGCTCCAAAAAATATCGTGCTGATCATCTTCCTGCTGATGTGGCAGGCCCATTATCTTCACCGGGCGTTTATCTACCCGTTCATGATCTCCGATGGGCAAAAGAAAATGCCGCTGGGAGTGCTGTTGATGGCATTTTTATTCAACCTGGTCAACGGGTACCTTAACGGCTACTATCTTTTCAATCAATCTGGCGGTTATGCCCTTTCCTGGCTCTGGGACCCGCGCTTCCTGATCGGTTTCCTGATCTTTCTGGTGGGGTTCGTGATCAACCGCTGGGCGGATGAGATCCTGCGCGGCTTACGTCAACCTGGAGAAAAAGGCTATAAAATTCCTTACGGAATGCTCTACCAATGGATTTCCTGCCCGAATTACTTTGGTGAGATCATTGAATGGATCGGATGGGCAATTGCTACCTGGTCGCTCCCTGGCTTGTGTTTTGCAATGTGGACATTTGTAAACCTTGCCCCTCGGGCCAAAGCCCACCATCGTTGGTACCGGGAATATTTTCCAGAGTACCCTACCGACCGCAAAGCCCTGATCCCTGGCGTGTGGTAGCCAACCCTTTCCCCAATCATCTATTCCTCATTCCATAAAACAGCCTGGTTCATAGATATTGGATTCAACCCTGTATTTCCACCTTAGAAAATCGTTTTATTTCCCGGAAAAGAAAAAATAATTGTTATAATATTGATCATAAATATATTAATTATTCGGAGGACCATCATGTCAGTACAGGCATTATTAGACAAATTAGAGATCAAACCGATCAACTCAGGTGTTTCCAGCGGACCTGGTGCCTGGATCGAAGACCCGAACGGCAAAGAACTGATTTCCTACAACCCGGCAACCGGAGAACGCATTGCCAGCGTGATCCAGGCCGGCAGCGCAGCCTACGAGCAGGTGATCCAAAACGCACAGGAAAATTTCCTCAGCTGGAGGGAAGTCCCGGCACCAAAGCGCGGCTTGCTGATCCGCGACCTGGCCGACGCATTGCGAGAGAAGAAAGAAGCGCTCGGAGACCTGGTCAGCCTGGAAATGGGGAAGATCAGGGCAGAAGGCCATGGTGAAGTACAGGAAATGATTGATATCTGCGATTTTGCAGTCGGCCTCTCACGCCAGCTCTACGGGCTCAGCATGCATTCAGAACGCCCCCACCACCGCATGTATGAACAATGGCATCCCCTCGGCCCCATTGGGGTGATCACTGCCTTTAATTTTCCGGTGGCGGTCTGGTCCTGGAATGCCGCCCTGGCAGCCGTGTGCGGAGATACGGTTATCTGGAAGCCCTCCGAACTCACCCCCCTTACCAGCATTGCGGTTCAGCATATCGCCAACCGGGTTTCGGCAGACCACGGGGTCACCGGCATCTTCAACCTGGTGAATGGGACCGGTAGCGAAGTGGGCAGCCGGATGTTGGATGACACCCGCCTGCCGCTGATCTCATTCACTGGCTCGACCCGCGTCGGGCGGATTGTATCCGAGCGGGTAGCCCGCCGCTTTGGTCGCACCATCCTGGAACTGGGCGGCAACAACGCCATCATCGTGACGGACGGTGCCGACCTGGAGATGGCCACCCGGGCGATCCTGTTTGGTGCGGTTGGCACTGCCGGACAGCGCTGCACCACCACGCGCCGGATCATCGCCCACAATTCTGTCGAGCAAGGCCTGACTGCCCGGCTGGTGGACGCCTACGCCCAGGTGCGCATCGGCGACCCGCTGGAAGACAGCACCCTGATGGGACCGCTGGTGAACGGGACTGCCGTGGAAGTGATGATGGATGCCATTGCCCAGGCCCAGTCTGAAGGCGGCGAACTCCTGTACGGCGGTAAGGTGTTGGAAGAAAAGGGTCAGAATTATGTTCAACCCGCCATCATCAAAATGCCTGCCCAGACGGAAATCGTTAAACACGAGACCTTTGCCCCGATTCTGTACCTGCTGGACTACGAGAACATGGAAGATGCGATCACCCTCCACAACGGGGTCCCACAGGGCCTATCGAGTGCCATCTTTACCGATTCGCTGCGCAAGGCAGAAAAATTCCTCTCGGTCGCTGGATCCGACTGCGGGATTGCCAATGTCAATATCGGCACCTCTGGGGCAGAGATTGGCGGAGCCTTTGGCGGAGAAAAAGAAACTGGCGGGGGCCGCGAGTCCGGTTCGGACGCCTGGAAGCAGTATATGCGCCGGCAAACCAACACAATCAACTGGTCCAGCGAGCTGCCCCTGGCTCAGGGAATTTCTTTTGGCAGTTGAAAGTCACTCTAAGAACTTAACCAATAATGCCTGGCATGGTTTTACATACCAGGCATTATTTTTTTCAAAAGTTACCCTGACATCAAAAGGTAATTGATCTGTCCGCTTTACCCTATTCCCTCAGCATGCGCATTGCCACCTGGTCAGCGAGTTCATCGGGTGTCAGCGGTGGTGCCGGTTCCTCAGCAGACGCCGCCAGCGCGGCCTGATGATTGAGGTAGCGCTTCATCGCCTGTCGCCCGGCATCCACCAGCAAGTTGCGGCGTTCCTCGGTCATATCAAACTCGACCGTCCCGTACCCTTTCGCAGGCAGGCGCACCACCAGTTGTTCAAACGCCGAAATCACAGCCTTATCGCGTGCCCCCATCAGCGTGCTGACCAGCCTTCCAAGACGTTTGACGGTCTGAAGTTCACCGAGCTTGATCCCACCGGAGGTGGATGCGGTGGGTTGATCGGTACCCGGCACCGGCATCGTTTCATCAATCAGCATGCCAATCACATTCTCGTGATTCTTGTCTCCCATCAAATCTGTGATAATGCGCGAATTTGAAATGAACAATTCGATCGGGAAGTTGGAAAGCAAACCGCCGTCCACAATCGCGTGGCCATCAATCTCTTCGCCGCGGTAGGTGCCCCATTCCTTCTCCCAAATCACTTCCTGCCACAGCATCGGGATGCTCATCGACATCCGCACCGCCCACACCACCGGGCAGTCCGGGGCGGTACGGTGATTGATCGCCAGCATCATCTCACCGCTGGTATCTGCCACGATCAAAGTCAGGTCTTTGCCAGTGATCTCGTTGAACTGCTTCATGGTCAGTTTGCTGAAACGGCGCGGCTGACCCTGGAATGTGCCTTCATCCATTTTTTTCTCGAGCCAATCGATGAACTTATCCGCTGAATACCAACCACCTAACTCCACCAGGGAGAGCAGGTTGTTCGCCGGGACTTTCTTGGAAAACAATTTCAGCAGCATCTCTTCCAGGGGTTCTTCGAGAAAATCCGGCAGCAATGGAATATCAAGCTTCTTTAGAAGCTGGCTGAACGCTCCATCACTGATAACATCTTCCGGAAAGTCGCCTGGAGCCCCCATAAAGCCTGCAAATACCGGATGGCCTTCATCGTCTGTCTCAGCCAAAGCCGCCATCATTTCCTCTGTGGCGTAACCGGCAGCAGTCAGTGCGGCGGTGATCGCACCTGCTGAAGTACCCATCAAACGTCCGGTGGTATGCCCGCGCCGATAAAATTCATCCATCGCCCCGACAAACACCATCCCTTTTGCGCCACCACCTTCAAATACAAGATCGTATTCCATACGGTTCCTCCCAAAACTAAAATTCGGATAAAATTTGTAATAATAATATACAGGAAAACAGACGCAAACACAACCAATCAAAATTCAGAGGAGCGTTCAGGGCAGACAATCGCTGTCAGCAGCATCACAGCCAAACGATCGGGCACAGCGAAATCCAAAATACCAATTGGCGAAATCTGGAGGGGCGTTGAACCGGGCTGTCATCGAAATATGATCAAACTGTTGGGTAGGGTTATGGTACCAGGGGCTCCCCCTGAACACCCGGCTGCTGACAAGGTCCTCTTCCAGGGTTGCTTCCCGGCCGCCTTCCGGGTCATAGGGATAGGGAAGGAAAATACTGCTGGTCCACTCGAAAACGCTGCCGCTCATATCCAGGGCACCCACCCATGATGCTCCCTGAGGTTTGCTGCCAACATCGGGATTTTCCCCTCTATAGATCACGATATTATCTTTGACAACTTCATTCCCCCAGGGATACATCAGATGATCCGGCCCGCGGGCAGCATACTCCCATTCAGCCTCCGTGGGTAAACGCACCCCTCTCCAAGTGCAGTAACTGCTGGCTCCAATCCAAACGGTGTGCTCCAGCGGGCGCAACGCCATCCCACCCAGCGGAACCCAAATTCCTTCCTCATAAGCAAGTTGAAAATGGACTAGGTCTGGTGGCCCGACATGACTTAACCACCGATCATAACTTTCAACCGGTTCAGGCTGACCGTTCAGGAAATCCGCAAACTGAGACACGGTCACTTCGGTACGGTCAATCCAAAAGGGCGTATGGATGCAAACTTCGTGGACAGGCTGCTCTTCCAAAAAACCATCCTCGCTGCCCATCAGGAAGCACCCAGCAGGCACCAGCACCATCTCCACCCCTTCAAACTCCCTGGAGACAACCTGCCATTCGTCGTTGGTCACCACTCCAGTACAGGCGGGCTCAGGTACGCCTGCCAAAAGACAATCTTCCTCCGTAAAAGCTGCTTCCAACAATGATTTCAGGAAAACCGGCGAATCTGTGGGCTGGATTTGAACAGTTGGAGCTGGAATTGGGGTCCGGACGGATGTGCTTGTGGCAGTTGTGATTGACGTCCCCATTCTTGTGGAGGTTGCGGCCAATGAGGGGAGGATCGATGTTTCATTTTCCCCCTGTCCACAACCTGCCAGAGTGAGATTGACCAGAGCCACAATGAACAAGACCAGCATTGTTTGCCGCATAGTTTCATTATACGTGCCACCCCCCTCGCAACGATTAGAGCAAGCTAAGAAACACACGTTGAGGCAGTTTGGGCAGCATGCTCTCCCCTGGTTTTTCGAGAGTGAAAGACCCGCCGCTTTGCAACAATCAGAGTTACTCCATGCACGGGTTGTTCAAGACCAAGCCGATGTATAATAGTTTTAGAGGAGCAAGCATGGAACAGTCCAAGCCAGAACGCTTTATTGTCCAAGTGGTTGAAGGTTCACCGCGTGGAGATCTCTACGAACTGGAGCAGGCCACCTTTTTCCACGTGATCGACACAACCACAGATCAGATCATCCTGAGCTTTCGCGGGGACATGGAAGCCAGCCTGAGCCGGGAAACTGCCCAATGGGAGGACGCCCAATATTCCGGCGTGCGCCAGGTATCCATTTCGGAGGATCAACAAACTGTCCTGGTTGAGTATTACGATGGAAAGCAAGAACTCGTCAACCTGACAGGGATCGCCAGCGATTAGCATGAAAAGCTCCAACCTCCCTCCCACGCCACCCCCCAACAGTGCAGAAATGGACACACTGCTGTCCTTTTATCCCAGGCTGTGCCAGGCTGGCTTCGTGCCCGTAGAGGAATGGATTATGTCGGGAGAAGCCCTTCACTTTCCCTACCCGAGATACCACCCGGATGTGACTGCCTTCATCGAGATTGCCGGGAAGCCGGTGTGGTGTGACTATGATTACATCCCTTCGGAAGCGTTTGGGATGCTGTCCGACCCTGAACGGGTTGCCAATGCAAACCTGATGCAGGTCAAAACCATGCTGACATACGTCGTGAGAGGTGAAAGGTTTGCGGATGGGCATTGGGCCGCCATGATCGAGCATGGGTATCTCTGCCGCCTGCTTGAACGAATAGCAAAGCTTCGTGAGATGGAAGACGGTAAAGATTAAAAATTTAAAAAACCAGACATTTGGATTATCATCCGATACCACAGACGCGAGTAGGCTTGCATGGATCCTAAATCTACTTAACTCTCATTTCCAAATATCAGCAAAGACAGGCAAATGTATGCGATATTGTTAATCCATACAACCGTATGTAGATTGTTCCGTATAGTTACATAGGGCTAATTGTTCAAATTATAAGGAGTTCAAAATGTCTAAGAAACAATTCCGTTTTGGAGTTACCAGTATTGGCGCTCCGACTGCCAAAATGTGGAAAGAAAAAGTAACCCGAACAGAAGAATTAGGATATTCAACGCTTCTTATTCCCGACCATTTTATTGAACAAATCGCTACGATACCTGCATTAATGTCTGCCGCTTCACTTACTTCAAGCTTAAGAGTTGGCAGCATTGTGTGCAGCAATGATTTCAGACACCCAATATTGCTGGCAAAAGAAGCCGCCACAATCGATATGCTTTCTGGTGGACGTTTTGAGTTAGGAATCGGTGCTGGCTGGTTGAAATCGGAGTATGATGCAATTGGAATACCTTTCGATACCCCAGGAACGCGCGTAGCCAGATTAGAAGAGGCTGTTCAGGTTATTAAATCTTATTTTAAAGGTGACCAGGTAATTTTTGAAGGAAAGTATTACCAAATCAACAGTGAGAAAGGTTTGGAAAGTATTCCAGTACCAGTGCAAAAGCCGCACCCCCCCATTTTAATTGGGGGTGGTGGGAAACGTATGCTAACCCTGGCAGCGCGTGAGGCAGATATTATTGGACTGGCATTAAGGACTAGCGCACTTGGTACCGGACCCGACCCCGCTGATATTGCTACAACCATCAATCAAAAAATTGAGTGGATAAAACAAGCAGCTGGCAATCGCTATAATGATCTCGAAATCCATATTCAAACCTGGGCTGTCATGATAACCGATGATCGGGAAAGTTCTGCAAAACTGCTTGGAAAACAATTCCCATTACCACCTGAAATTTTGCTCAATCTTCCTTACCTGTTAATTGGGAGTGCAGATGAAATTATTGAGCAAATTGAAAAATACCGCGAGTCGTACGGTATTTCATATTACAGCATTTTTGAACAATACCAAGAAGACTTTGCCCCCGTTGTTGCTTACTTGTCTAGTAAGTGATCGATACAACCAGGTGACCTAACCTAACAATTCCGATCCCGTTGCAGAGTGAGTTTTTGTGATTATAAAATGCTCTGACCTATCCTTATGCCCAATAAGATCAGGGCACACCTACTATCAGGATTCATTTATTACATCAAAGGTTCCGGATCAGTTTTCGGAACCCATATACGCGTTTATATTTTGAGACAATGTTTATCCTAAAATGATATAATTCCGAGGAAAAAATTTTGATCGGAGTTGTAAATTATAATGAATGTTTCAATGTGGAAAAAAGCTTTAAATGTCATTCCATCTGTAACCAAAGAAGAATGGGCAGAATTGGATATTATCTCAAGGTGGCTGATCGCCAGCCGCGCGGCGGTGTTGGTAATGACCTTTATCTCGGCTGCCCTCGCTGGGATATTTGCCTTACGAGATGGTGCCTTCGCGTTCTTCCCATGGATTGCACTCGCTTTAGGGTTGATCTTTGCACACGCAACCAACAACATGTTCAATGATTATACGGATTTCGTTCGTGGGGTGGATGAGGACAATTACTTTCGAACGATGTACGGTCCACAGCCAGTCGCCCACGGTCTATTGACCAAATCTCAGCTGCTCGTCTATGCCGGAGTGACCGGTTTGGTAGCACTGATCTTTGGTGTGGCCTTGATGGCCTACACAGGCTGGGACACAAACGTGCTCCTCTTCCTCGGGTTAGGCGCTTTTTTCGTCCTTTTCTACACCTGGCCGTTGAAGTATATTGCGCTGGGAGAAATTGCAGTCCTCGTCGTCTGGGGGCCCTTGATGATTGGTGGTGGATACTATGTCATGACTCAAGCCTGGGATTGGAATGTGGTCTGGGCCAGTCTTCCCTACGTACTGGGAGTGACCACCGTCATCTTTGGGAAACACGTGGACAAGATTGAGATTGACAGGAACAAAAAGATTTACACCCTGCCAGTCCTCCTTGGAGAGAAAAACTCCCGGTATGCAGTTTTGATGATGATGGTCGCCTCCTACCTGATTGTCCTCGCCCTGATTGCGACAAAATACTTTACGCCGGTGATGCTCATCGTTTTATTCGCCATTCCCAGCCTGAGACAAGTCTTTCCAGCCTTCAGGCAGCCGAAACCAGAAACGAAACCCGAAGACTTTCCTGAAGGGAATGGCGGATGGCCGCTCTACTTTGCCCCCTTGGCATTTGTCAATAATCGCTCTTTTGGCGGGTATTTTATGATCGGATTGCTGATTGATGTGGTTCTGAGAATTTTTGTGAGTGATTTTTGGATCTAATCATTAGGTTTGGCAAAGAAATCCATCTCGGATAAAAGTAAGCCTTTTTTGAAAGGCTTACTTTTTTTTTCGGAGAATTGCGATAACTTTATGGTAACTGAAAATTGCTGGCTTTTATAAAGATCTGTCTGACCTGCCCGTCACACACCAGGTGAAGGCCTAAACTCCATTTCCGGGATCCAGTAACCTAAAAAAAGCGGGAGGCGATCAGCCTCCCGCTCCTTGCAATGAGCTCCCAGCAACCAGATCAGCTCAGGTTATTTTTATGGGTGGCATCGTACGCTTTTACATCTGCGATTGCCTTGTCCACGTTCACCCTCGGCAGAAGGATCAACCCCAAAATGAAGAAGAAAATCAAGGATAATATACCGTATCGCAGGCTGCCAAAGAGCTGATTGGCCAATCCAAAGATCAGTGGTCCAATCCAAGATGTGCCGCGTTCGCTCACTTCATAGAAGGAATAAAACTCGGCTTCTTTGCCATCGGGAATCATCTGGGCAAACAAACTGCGGCTGATGGCCTGCGAGCCGCCCATCACCAGTGCAATGAACATCCCCAGGACAAAAAACTCGATTGTCACATTTTCGCCCTTTAGACCGCCATACGCATAGATCACCACACCCGACCAGATGACCAGGCTGACAACGACCGATTGCTTTGCTCCGATCCAGGCCGCCAAACGACCCCATAATAATGCACCGCCAAACGCAACGAACTGGATCATCAGGATGACACCCGTAAGCGTTTCTTGTTCAAGTCCCAGCCCGCCCTGGATGAGTGGGGCGGCAGCAAAGGTAGCCGAGACGGCAATCACCGTTTGAATGCCATCGTTGTAGAGGAAATAGGCCAATAAGAACTTAAGGGTTTCAGGGAAATTTTTGATTTCGCTTAAGGTCTTGCGGAGTTGCTTAAACCCGACGCTGACATAGTTTTCCCTGGCTGGGAGTGCTCTGGTTGCGTGACGTGTACGCAACCTGGCCCAGGTAAAGAATGAAAAACCTAACCACCAGACCCCGGCCGATGCCAGATTGATCCGGACTGCCAATGCTTCTGGAACACCCAGGCTGTCGCTGAACAGGTAGAATGCCAAATTCAGTGCCAGGAGCAGGCCACCGCCCAAATAGCCCATCGCCCAACCGTAAGACGAGACGCGATCGCGTTCTTCCTCGCTGGCAATATCCGGCAAATAGGCATTGTAAAACACCATCGCGGCCCCAAAGGAGAGGTTGGCGAGGATAAACAGCACGCCTCCCAGCCACCAGAGGCCTCCTGCGACGACGAACATCAGGATCGTCGCAAGCGCACCAATCGTCGCGAAAAGCCGCATCATGGGTTTGCGCAGGTTAGAATAATCCGCAATCGCTCCCAAAATCGGCAGGAAAAGCACCTGCATTCCCACCGAAAAGGAAATGCAGTAGGGCAGGAATGAATCCGGTGCAACCGGGATTCCTAAAAATTTAACATTGGCCGTCCCGGCTGCTTCGGCTGCGGTCCGTGCCAGGCTCGCAACATACGGGCCAAGAAATACAGTGCCCACAGTTGTGCTGAAGGCTGAGTTGGCCCAGTCGTACATTGCCCAGCCAAAGATTTCTTTTTTATCATTTACCATTGCGGTTTCAGTTGACATAATTCCTCCGTTGAAAATTTCTTGCAGTTATAACACTTTCCGAACGATGGCGTTCCGAATTTCAGATCTGGTTTACTTAAGAATTTCCGCAATATGCTCCTGGTCATGTTCGATAAAATAATTCACCAGCTGGATGATCTCACCGCGCTCGCCGCCCCAGGGGTAGAGCAGATCACCGGGGAAATACTCTGCCGGGAGTCTCTCGATTGCGATGGTCAGTTCATCCACAGAATCCTTCCAAAGCAGCATAATCTCTTCCACTGGTAAGTCTTTATGTTCCAGAGCAGTGCGTTGGTTAAATTGGTCTTCTGCAAAATCGGGGATTAGGTACTCCTCTCCCTGGGAAAAAAGCTCCAGGGACGTGGCAACGACCCGGTTCCAGGCGGCCATGTGGCTGAGCAGCTCCCTCCCCCGCCAGCCCGACTCTTCATAAATCACGCGTTCAAGGTCAGCATCCCCAAGCTGTTCAAAAAGTCCCGGGTAAGTCGTACGGATCAATTCCAGTAAGGTCTCTTTCGGGTTTTTCCACATCAGTCTGCTCCTCTAAAAATGGTTGATTTAGCAATACATGGGCAACCTTTTCCGGTTCACCATTTCATGTGACATGCCCAATGATTTCTTCCCTCGCAATTTTAGCGTAATTCACGAAGATTGGGCCAGCTTATTTCACCAAGATTGAGCTAAACCTGTTCTTATACCCACAAAGATCAGGGTAAACCTTGCAGCCCGATTTGGGAACAAATTAAATTAAGTAGAGACACTGAAGATTGATGGTGCAGCCAATATTAATATCAATGGTCGTCAATGCGCTTGTCACGGACATCGCCGTTGCCATGGGTATAAAATTGGCGCGTGAAGATTTTGACGGATATTTGGGTTCCTTGTTTATTTTTTTAAACAAGCATTTTTTTCAGCTTCAATCCGCAGACTTTTGTAGATTTTCATACACTTTTTTATGTGTTCTTGAAACCCATTACTTTCTGGTATTTCTTCAAGTTCAGGTATTTTTTCTATCGCTGGCTCAATCCCTGTGCTTTCCAGAACGCGGCTGTAAAGATGGCTATGGTGGCCTCCCAAATTGTCGAGTTTAATTTTTGGCGTCGCTCGCCAGGATAGCATTTCTGTTGAGAAAGGAAGATTTATCTCCTTAAATATCCGTGAAAAGACATCCTCTGGGCAGTTTCGGAATTCTGTAGAATCTACAACCAGATAGGGTATTTTATGTTCCGAGCAATAGTTAACTTGTTCAGCCAGCAGCTCCCAACCTGTTTCAATCAGAGGGAAGTCCGGATCTTGTCCCACTTCGAGCTTTTTATCTATCCTGGATTGAATATTAAGTCTTGGATCCCGGATTAAAAATATAATAGGATGATTCGAAATCGAAATCAGCAATTTATAATTGGGGCCAACCTGATAAGGCATTTCCTTGATCACTAATCCAGTAGATTGTAGTAGGTATTGATTACTTTTTATTGGATGTAAATCTATTGGTTTTTTGAGTTTTTTTATCACAGTTGATAGTTCAGCGTATTCAAAATACGTCACTTCAAATGGCTCATGACTGTAATACCTGATCGATGGTTGTTCCCAAAATACTCTCGAAAATGCGGTTGAGCTGCATCTTGGCGGGGAAATAATCACATATATATTTTCATACAAATTCTTAATATCGGTAAATGCTTTCCTGTTTACGTTTTCTTTCATAATTCCTTTATGTGTTTGTATTTACTAAATCCATATGGGATAGTAAAAAAGTGAGTTGATAAGATACCATAGTGATTATACACGCTATAGAATTTATTATTTATGTGCAATATTGCCAATCCCCATAAAACATGTAGGTGTTTATAAAGATTAAGCCAGGGATTTCTAAATTTACTCTAGGATATTATCCTGTGTTTCACAAAGTTTGGGGCTGGGTAATTAACAAAGATTGAGCAAAACCTGTTCTTATACCCATAAAGATTGGGGCAAACCTGCGTGAACGAACGACCTCTACAATATTTTAACTTCATAGCAACTGGATCAGTTTTCTGAGATCAGGACATAAGTATAAAATTATTATCGCTGAACAAAAAAAGAGCGGAAGGTGGCTCACCTTCCGCTCTTGCATTGAAACTCAGGCCGTAGAATGCCCAACCACCTAACACTCACTGTAAGCGCAGTTATAGCACTTGCGGCAGCCTTCCTCGTTGATCACGCTGGCATGGCCGCATTCGGGGCAGATGTCGCCCACCATGTGGATGTCTATCTTCGGCGGAGCAATCTCATCCACTTCGTCTTCATTGTCCTCATGGTGGCTGCCGTTGCCGTTGGTCAGGGTGGTCAGCGGCGTGTAGCTATCCCCGTGCTGGTCAGCGGTCGATTCCAGGTATTCACCGATCACCAGGGCGACCCCATCCGGCAGGGAGCTGACCCGGTTGGGTCCGAACCCGCTGCTGCGGCTGCCGCCGATCCCGCGCAGTTGGCGGTAGATCTCGAACAGGCGCTTGCGTGGTGAGATCGGGGAGGCCAGGCGCAGGATGTACGACAGCAGCCGGCCAATCGCCTCCGAGACCGCCGCCGTTTCCGAACCGGCCTTGGCCGTGTTCAAAAAGACCTCAAACGGCTGATCGCTCCCGTTCTCATTGATCGTGACGAAGGCTTTGCCCACCGGGGTCTGGATGTTGAAGGTGCGCCCGACCAGGGTGCGGGGGCGCGGCTTCTTGGACTTGTTCCAGATCACCGGCATCTCTTTGTGGGGCATTTCGCCCTGCTTTTCTTTGGCCGTGGCGTGCGTTTCCAGCACCACCTGATCGCGCGAGCCAGTCACATACACCGTGATCCCCTTACAGCCCAACTCCCAGGCCAGCTGGTAGGCCGTCGCCACATCCTCTTCCGCGGCATCTGCAGGGAAGTTAATCGTCTTGGAGAGGCTGTTATCAATAAAAGCCTGCATCGCGCCCTGCATGCGGACATGCTCTTCGGCGGTAATATCGCTGGAGACCACAAACGCATTGGCGATCTCTTCAGGCAGTTCTTCAATCCCCTGGCAGCTGCCGTTGGCAATCACCTGGGAGATGATAATCTCCCGGGTCTCATCCGGCAGGCCGCTCTCGATCAGCGCTTTCTCAAACAGCGGGCTGGTGTAGGTCAGCTGAAGATCCTTGCCTTTATCATTCACATGACGGATATAAGCCAGTGCAAACACCGGTTCACAACCGTAGCCTTCACAGCCAGAGACCGTCGCAATCGTCCCGGTAGGAGCAATCGTGGTCTGAGCTGCGTTGCGGATACCGTGAGTCTGGATCCCATCAGAGATCGCATCCCAATCCAGCAGCGGCCGCCTGAAATCCCGCTTGTAGGGAGTCAGTGGTTTGGGTGGTTCCCAGGTCATCTGCTTTGGATCATAGAGACTGCCTTCAATCGCCGGGAACGGGCCGCGTTCCTGCGAGAGTTCAACGCTGGTCTTCATCGCATGGTATCGGATGAATTCCATCACCTGGGCTACAAATTCCTGCCCATCATGCGACCCG
>DATHZS010000088.1:0-7605 GCA_035458505.1 Anaerolineales bacterium
CTTCGCTATTTGTTTGGAGGTGTTTTTATTTGAAGAATGCTCTTGGGTTTTTAAAAAATGAACCTCCGTTGGGTAAGTTTGCAAATGAGTTTGATAGGTGTCATGGAATCATGAGGAGATTGTAATAAAAATGTGTATAGACCGTCACGTAACAAGCATATAAGATAAAAAAAGTAAAGACCAAGGTATAGAGGAGAATTCTAATGAAACGTCGTCCGTATAGTTTTTATTTGATTTGTGTGCTAGCAGTGGTGTTCCTTGTGCAGTTAGCTTGCAGCCTGGGAGGAAATGCGACGGATACACCCGAGGAAGGCCCGGACCTGGCTGCCACAGAAGCGGCCTTGCAGGAAACCCAGGCCGCTCTTGAAGAACAAGCCAATCAACCTGAACTTACCCCTGAACCTTTGCCCACCGATACCTCTCCATCCCCACCAACCGAAGCGCCCACAGAAGAACCCACGGAAGAGCCGGTAGTAGAACCATCCTCTACACCGGAAGACCTGATCTTTACTTCCGGCGATGTGATCTATTTCACCGATTTTGAAGGCAGCGGAGATTGGGAAGATGGCTGGGTTCATTTTTCGGTCCCAGAAATGGATTACACTGTGTATAAAGCGGACGGCTACATGCACGTGGAAGTACCCGATCAATATTCAGCCGTCTACCTGATCTACGATGAATTGTACTTTGAGCGCGATCTTGCGGATGTCTACGTAGAAGCCTCATTCATCAATATGGGTACCCATAACATCAACAATATCAGTGTGCTGTGCCGGGCCTCGGACCAGGGCTGGTACGAGTTCAGTATGCTCAGCGGCGGGCTGTGGTACATCTGGAAATATACCTCAAGCAACGATAATTATGTGCTGCTGAAAGATGGCGGTATTCCCGATCTTGATTATGATGCACCTCACACAATTGGGGCAGAGTGCCTGGATAATGACCTCACATTTTATTTTGATGGCGAAGCTTTGCGCAATGGGACGATCACGGACACTCAATTCCGGGAAGGGCAGACGGGAATTTCCGTCTATGCCGACGATTGGGCAAACGTGATTGTTGAATTTGATTATTTTGGGATTGCGGTTCCGTAAGCCACCCTTAAACCTGAAACCGAATGAGACAACAGCCTCGCAAGAGGCTGTTGTTTGATTCTTAACGGATTTCTCAAAACAGTTTTTATGAAGATTATTCTTCCAGGCTGAATGGCACCAGCACAACGGTGATGTTGCCGGCCTGGTCGAGCGCCCGGATCTCGAGTTCGTGCTCGCCGGGGGTGCCGCTCCAGGGCGCGGCATACGGGGGATTGCTGAGGCTGGAGATCATCCGGCCATCGAGCCAAAATTCCAGCCGGGTGAGACCCAAGTTATCGGTGGCCTGTACCTGGAAGGCGATTTCCTTTTCCTCGGGGTAGGTAAAGATTTGCCCCTCAGATGGATAAATGACCTGAACAGCCGGGGCCTGGTTATCGACCGTCACCTGGATGGAAATCGTTTCCACGCTCTGATCTTTCGCCACAACCTGCAACCGGACCGCGAACAACCCGTTCAGGCCGCTGGTATCCCAGGTGGCCAGGGTGTCGTTTTCAACCGGGATGGAAGAATCTTCCCCAATCTGGAGCCATTGGCGCGGGTTGAGGCCTTCCCCGATTTGTAAACGGTAAAAATCAAAATTTTCTCCGCCTGCATGCCCGCTGATCTCCACCTGGCCGGAGACATAGCTGAAAATCTCGGGAGAGAGGATGCTGGCTGTTTGTCCAGGGCTGCCCTGGTTGAAAACAACATCATAGGTATCCGGCGGGATGGGTAGCCCCTCAGCTGTGGCCCATTCCTGTGCTTCGGGAGGGACAACCAGATAGACTTTCTCTTCCAGGAATTCTGTGGGTGTGTAGATCGTCGCCAGCCGGCCGGTTTGCGTGTTAATCATAAATGTTTGGTAGAGGGAATCGGCTTGGCGGGGTTCATTCCCCGTGATAAAGACTTCATTGGACGTTTTGGGGCATTCCTCCGTCGGCAGCATCCCGGAAGGCACACACACAACCTGGTGGACCATCCCGAGGGGTTCGTTCCAGGTGCGGAATTCTAACGATTGGTGGGCTGTCTTCATCAGGGCATGCCAGATCCCGCTTGAAACGATAGGAGACAGTCTGGTTTCGTCTGCCAGTCCCTCCCCAGGGGCCAACCCCATCCAGACGCCGATCACCCGGTCGGGTGTATACCCTATTGTCCAGGTGCTGGACTCGGTCACCCCGCGGCCCAGTTTCCCTGCGACAGGTCTGGCGATATCAAACGGGTTGGGATGCCCCAGGCTTTCCCGCCGGGCTTCTTCATCACTGAGCATATCGGTGACAAGGTATGCCAGTTGGGGCGTGGTAATGATCCTGGTCTCCGCCTGCTGGACAGGCCAGATACGCCCGGTCCCATCCAACACTTGCAGGATCAGGATGGGCATAATGCTGCCCTGCCCGCTGACCGCGGCACCGGTGAGCTTGCCCTGGTTGGCAAACATGCTGTAGGCGTGGGTCAGTTCCATCAGGTTGAGGTGTCCCTGGTCAAGCACCGGGCTGTAGCTGTCGGCAAATTGAGCAACATCCAGAGAATTAATTCCGGATTGCTGGGCTGTGCGCCAGGCATTGGTCGGGCCGATCTGGTTCAGAGTTGCCAGAAGAGGGACAAGGTAATCGAAGGCAGAGGCGGTCCTGATCTGCATAGGCCCATGAAAAGTGTTGTCCAGGTTGCCGTATCCATCCAATGTGGGCGGAAGGCTGGCTGGGATATCCCAAACCATCGATGCCGGGCTCAACCCCCGGGTGAATGCAGTCAGGTACACCAGCGGAGAGAGAATCGTCCCGGCCTGGTACGGGGTGTTCGTATCCCCGGAAAGGGCAAGCACCTCTCCGGACTCCGAGTCCAGGATCACCACGCCAGCCTTTGCTGGGAGGTCTGAAATGATCTGGTCCCGGTTGAGTCCTGGCAGGAGGGCTGCACTTTTGCAGGTCCGGTTCCCCAGCGTATCCGAAGGCAGGCTGCCGTTTAGGCGGGCCAACTGCACCTCAATGGTGCACATGGTTTGGGATTGCAAGTCAAGGTCTAAGGAAGTGATCACCTCAAAGCCACCGCGTTCGATCCGTTCCTGCCCGATGTCGGCATACAATGTTTTAAGCGCCAGGGAAGTAAAATCGGGTGCTTCCATAGGGAGCGGGAGAGCGCTGGTCTGGAGCAGGATTGGCTCCTGGTTGGCGCCGAGGGCTTTTTCTCCACTCAGCAGGCCAGCCCTGACCATTTGCTGCAGGATCGTTCCCTGCCGTTCGATGGCAATTTGGGGGGTGTCAATTGGATTGAGCGCAGGAGCATCGACAGCGGCGGCCAGGAGGGCTGCTTCTGCCAGGTTGAGCTGCTGAGCCTCTTTCCCGAAAAATACCCAGGCAGCCTCATCGATCCCAAAAGCCATCTGGCCAAAGGCAGCATTGTTCAGATACCATTCAAGCACCGTCTCGCGGCCGTATCTTTCAGTAATTTGGGCAGCCAGCAGCCTGATCCGCCAGGTGCGCTGGATGCTTTCCGGCTCCTGCCAGAGCAGCATTTCAAGCACCAACTGTTCTGCCAGGGATGGTTTTTCAGCGTTGATTTGATAACCGCTGTGAGTCCAGAAATTGGGGTCTCGGACGGTGAGCGTGGCGTCTTTGACTTCCTGCGGGATCAGTTCCAGGAACAAATAACGCGCTTTCGAGGTGTTTGGATTGTGAAGGGAAACCAGGAGATGTTCACCGGTACGATCGTAGAGTTCAGTGGGCTGGCGCAGCACCCCGCGTTCTCCCAATAATTCCGGCAGACCGTCTATGCTGGGTAATTCTGCCGTGATGCGGACGTACGCCAGTGCCCCTGTCAGGATCCCGGCGACTAAAAGGACACTAAAAATGCCCAGCACTCCGATCCCGATGCGGGTGAATCGAGCCTGAGGCTGTCGCTGCCGGCGCTGGCTTCGCACCCGTCGTTTGGAAACGATACTAGCAGGGTTAGGTGATTTTGCCATGCCAGAATTGTACATGATATTGGCTAGGTTGGGAAATCTCTGTGGCATTATTGAGCAGAGCGCTGAGGATAAAAAAAGCCGGGAGAGAAATCTCCCGGCATGGTGATCATGTTCTGCGTGAGCCGTGATTATTGGCTGGGGACGCTCCATTCATCTCCGAGCACGATGGCGACATCGATGCTGCTGGCCGGATCGAAGCTGTTGAAGATTCGGGTTGGCTGAATGCCCATGAGATTGACGAGATACTGCACAGTGTAAGGATTGCCGGTATAGTCGTAAATCGTCGTGGAAGGTACCCGATCTGCGTTGCCGACTTCAACCACATTGACATTTAAGCCGCGCAGATATTCGTCAGTCAGCCCGGCCAATCCGGTGATCGTTGAACCATTGTACACACCCAGCTTTGCGGCTTCAGACTGCATCAATACCGCAGGGTCTGCCCCGACTGCGCCAGGGCCAACGATGCCTGATGGGGTGAACATCTCATCCCTCAGGATGCGGATATTTTGTGTGATGGGTTTGAGGATTGACAGGCCATCTGGAGAAAAGGCATGGGTGACATATTCCGGCGGAGCGATCACGTGTTGCGTAATCTGTTCCGGATTGATCTGGAGAGCTAGCTTGCCCAGGCTGAACGCGTCGATAAATGGAATATTGGTTTGAATGTTATCGGCAAAAATATCCCAAACCCCCCTCGGATTTCCCAAGAAGATTTTCTGTATATCTATATCTGTCCGAACGAGCTGTCTCCGCATGGCCAAGACGACTTCTTGCTGCCGCTGTGCACGCGAGAAATCCCCGTCCCCTTCGGTGCGGTTGCGGGCGTAGGCCAGCGCAATCTCGCCGGGGAGGACTTGGATCCCAGGTTCTAACTTGACTTTTTTGTTCGATCCGATCAGGCTGACCTTGATGGGGTATTGAATATCCAGTTTTACACCGCCGATGTAATCCACAAATTGGACAAAAGCAGTGAAATCGATCTGAGCCCAGTAATGGATTTCGATACCGAGGAATTCCTCGACGGTGCGGGAGGCCAGTTCGGGCCCACCGCCTGGCAGGCGGTTCGCCTCGCCTAAAAAGTAAGCGTTATTGATCTTATCTTGCCCGAAGCCGGGGATGTTGACCCACAGATCTCTTGGAATCGAGAGCAGCCCAGCGGTTTTAGTCACCGGATCAAGGGTAAGGAGCATCATCGTGTCCGAGCGAGAAGGGCCTTCATCCGCTTCCCAGTCGCGATAATCCAGACCCATCACCAGGACGTTAATCCGGCTGGTGAAGTCTATCTCGGGTTCCTCGATGGCGATGAAACCACTGGTCACCTGGTCCTGGCCCGGCTCTCCGCTGTTGGTTGTGCCTCCGGTCTGGCTCGAATCGATGGCCACCCCGGGAAGTTGGAATATATTGGTGGTGCGAATTTCCTCTCGGACGAAGCGGAAGACGAGAAAACCGGTGATCAGCGCTGAGATGATAAATGCCACCCCCAGGATTTTTACTGTCTTGGCAGATGGCTGGAGGGGTTGTTTCGATTTTTGTTTTTCTTCAGACTTTCTCTTCATTTTTTTCAATCCTCCGGGAAAACTCCCAGAATTACAAGATAAAATTATATCATGCTTGGCTTTTATGGATTGGAGAGAATCCAACATCAATAGTGCGGTAAAATACCCCTTTGAACGCTTCTGATGCCTGCTTCAAGGCAAATTTGGAATGGATCGATGGCGTTTTAGTAGAAAAAATGGCTGTACTGACTGCAACAAATCTGCATAAATCCTATGGGCCTGAAGTGATCTTTTCAGGAATATCCCTGAGCATCCCTCAAAAAGCTCGGGTAGCAATCGTCGGGCCGAACGGGATTGGCAAAACCACTTTATTGCGCGTCCTGGCCGGAGAAGAATCTGCTTCGAGTGGGTCGGTGCATTTGGCGCGCACTGCCCGGATGGGATACCTGCCGCAAGAGGTTTCCTCACTGGGAGAGCATACCTTGTGGGAAGAATGCCTGAATGCGATTTCAGACCTGCTGGCACAAGAGACGCTCCTGAAGGAAATGGAAAACCAGATTGCCGCTCACCCGGAGGATGCAGACCTGCTGGAACGCTATGGGAAGATGCAGCAGGCCTTTGAACTGGCTGGGGGATATATCTACCAGACCCGGATCGAACAGGTGCTTACCGGGCTGGGATTTTCCGAAAAGGATTTTTCGATGTCCCTGGCTCACTTGTCTGGCGGCCAACGGACGCGGGCCTGGCTGGCACGGCTGCTGCTGGCGAAGCCTGATTTGCTGATCCTGGACGAGCCGACGAACCACCTGGATATTCAGGCAGTTGAATGGCTGGAAAGTTACCTGAGGGATTGGGAGGGCGCCGCCCTGATCGTCTCTCATGACCGCTATTTCCTGGACCAGGTGGTGAACTATATCTACGAGATGAGCCGCTATGGGTTTGAAACCTACCGCGGAAATTACACCAATTATGTTTATCAGCGGGAAGTCCGATGGAATGAGCGTAAGCAGTTCTATCAGAGCGAAATTGCCCGCATGGAAAAAGAGCTTGATTTCATCAAGAAAAATATTGCCGGCCAGCGCGTTCAGATGGCGAAGGGGAAGCTCAGCAGGCTGAGCCGGGAAATTGAAGCGGTCGAAAAATTGGGTTTTGACGGGGTGCGCGGAAAGAAATGGAGCCGGGTAGCGGATGAGATTGGCGGGGTCGACCGCAAACCGATGCGGGTTGATGAGGCAGCCAGTCGTTTAAGCGCCCTCCAAATTCCCGATAACCAGCTTCGTGCTTTGAATTTAAATATCCGCTCCAAACACCGCAGCGGGAATATTGTGCTGCGCGGAGAGGAACTGGAGGTCGGTTACCCGGGAAAGGTGCTCTTCGGGGTGGAGGAATTGGAACTGCGCCGCCTGGAGTGCGTGGCGCTGATCGGGCCGAATGGTTCGGGAAAAACCACCTTTCTCCGGACGCTGCTCGGCCAGATCCAACCGCTGGCCGGAAAACTGAACACAGGTGCCAGCCTGAAAATTGGTTATTTTGCCCAGGCCCATGAAGATCTAAACCCCAACCGCACACTGATCGAGGAGATTGACCAGGTGGGGACGGGTATGCTGGAGAAAGATATCCGCAATTACCTCGGCCGCTTCCTGTTTTCCGGGGAAGATCATTATAAACGGGTGTCTGTTCTGTCTGGTGGAGAACGCGGCCGCCTGGCGTTGGCGATATTATCCCTGCTGGATGCCAATTTCCTCCTGCTGGATGAGCCTTCCAACCACCTGGATATACCCGGACAGGAGGTGCTCCAGCAGGTGCTGACGGATTTTGAAGGCACGATTTTGATGGTCTCTCATGACCGGTATTTGATCGATGCACTGGCCACCCAGATCTGGGAGATCGATGCGGACAATCATTCATTGGCAGTGTTCAAAGGCAGCTTCAAACAGTATAAGGGCTACCAGGATGAAGGGCTGCCAGAATCCGGCGAACCTGAAGCGGAAGCCGACTCCAGCAAAGGCGAGAGGGATTCTGAGCAGCCAAAGCCGCTCTCAAAACATCAGCGCCAGCGCATCCAGAATAAAATTGA
>DATHZS010000089.1:0-25999 GCA_035458505.1 Anaerolineales bacterium
CGCGCCCCCCATCCTTCGTTGGCAATCCGTTCCCGCAAATCCGTCCGTTCGCTGCCGAGCAGGTCGCGGTGCACCTGGTACTGGATCGATACATCCCCTTCCAGGAGCCAATCAATTAGCAGTGATTCTGAGACTGCAAGAGCGTTTTTCATTGTTTTGCCTTATGCCTACATCGCAATAAAAATCAAGATCAAACGAAACCTGATACCAAAATTATACATGATGGCTCCGGTGCATTGTATGCTTTAGTCCGGGAATAGCCCTGAATGCTACAACTTATTCGATCCTCGTGTGTTGTTAAAGCCAAGAAAAAAGGAGAAAAAGCTGTGATTAAACGAATTTTGCAGATCATCCTGGGCGTGCTGGTGGTCGCCGTCGTGATTGCCCATCTTGCCGCCAGCCCCGCCCCCGACCACCCGTTTTTTGCCCAGTTCAGCGCAGACCAGTACCCGCTGGTCATCGCCCATGCCGGTTCCGAGCTGTACCCCACGGACACCCTTTACGCCCTGGAGCAGTACGCCGGGATGGGCGTCGACATCCTCGAAATGGACCTGCACATGACCGCTGACGGTGAGATCATCCTGATCCACGACAATACGCTCGACCGCACCACCGACGGCACCGGCGACGTGCGCGAAATGACCCTGGCAGAAGTGCAGCAGTACGATGCCGGCTTTTACTGGTCCAAGGATGACCAGGCCTACCCCTTCCGCGGCCAGGGGATCATCGTCCCCACCCTGCGAGAGGTTTTTGAGGCTTTCCCAGGCTACCCGATGATCATTGAGATCAAGCAGGAGACACCCTCGATGGCCGCCCCGCTGTGCGACCTGATCCGGGAATACGGTATGGAAGCAAAAGTCCTGGTGCCCTCGTTCCGTGATGGTGCGATGCAGGAATTCCGCCAGACCTGCCCGGAGGTAGCCACAGCCGCCAGCGAAGATGAAGTGCGCGAGTTTGTCATCCGCGGCTTTTTGCTGATGGCGGGCACAATCACTCCGGAATACCAGGCATTGCAGGTCCCCGAAACCCGTGACGGGATCCCGATCGTCACCAGGCTGTTTTTATGGTTTGCCCGCAACCGCAATGTTGAGGTGCACATCTGGACAATTAACGAACCCGAGGATATGCAGCGATTTATTGACAAAGGGCTGGACGGCATCATGACCGATCGCACCGACACCCTGCTGGAGATCTTGGGACGGTAAGGGTCTTAGAAACTGACCGGATGGTGATCTTTCACCAGGTTCATTCCGCCCGAATGGCAGCCCTCAGATAGAGGCCAAACGGGATCGAGCACACCACTCCCATCACCGCCACGACGATCACATCCACCGGGGCAAACGCGGCCCCGGTCAGGGCCGGCTGGAGCAGCAAGAAGACGATCAAACCCACAAACAGCATACTGGCCTGGAACAGCAGACCCAGCCCTGCCGCGTAGCCCAAGTCCTTACCGCGCCACAACTGCACTCCCCCAATCATCATCGCCGGCGAGATGAAAAAGTCAGATATCCCGGACACAAAATCGCCCAGGGGCAACTCCGTTTCAACCCCGCTCGCCCCGCCGAACACCAGGAGCACCCTCCCCAGGAACAGCACCCCAAACGCCACCATCACGCCACCGGAAAGTTTTTCTGGAAACCTGCCAGCCAGGCGCGCTTTGACCCATGCCATATCCATACTTGCAAATAAGCCCCCCACAGTGTACAGGGAGAGAACCACTAAGCTCAGGTACCCGAGGAAAGCCCATGAGGGCTGTGATCCGAAGGTATACGCCAGGTAGTTATACAGCACAAAGATCAGCGCACCCGGCCAACACAGCAACCCCACCAGTTTGCCTCGCCTCGTCCACCACAGCGAAACAGCCAGGATCGGCAGACCGACCGCCAGGTTGACCACATCATTGGGGACAAAAGTCTGGTACTGCTCTTCTGTTGGATACAGGGTCGAACCAGCCACCAGCCCGGCGACCGAAAGCACGGTCATCAACACAGCCGTGAGGATCGTCGCAGTGTAGAATGGCATCAGGTTATTTTTGGCGGGTACTGGTTGGTTATGCTCTGAGAGGTTGCCCATCTGTTGTAACTCCCTTCGGTTCAACATCAGCCCATCCTCATGATACAGAGAGGCGAGGTGAATGACTACAAAACATCGATCCGGTGGTCGTCCAAGCAGCAAAACCAACCAATCGGAATCTTCTTGCTCTTCGGTTAATCAAGCTGCTTGATGAAATAAAATTCCCGGAACGGGTCTGGATACCCTTCGGAAACTGCAAATGTCTTATACCCATGCCTGATGAAGAAATCCGGCGCCTGGAACGATAAGCTCATCGTCTGGCAGGCTGTACATTCGTCTTCAATGGCAATTGATTCAGCCTCGGCCAACAGTTTTGTACCCAGGCCAGCCCGCCGAAATTCCTCCTCGATCCACATACTCTCCAGGATCAGGTTATTGATCGTGGTAAAACCCGTCAATCCGCCAACCATCCGCCCCGATCGATCCCTCAGCACCAGTCGGATCGCCTTCCCCTTATAACGGTCGCCAATATTCTCCACGACATGCGCATGCAACCCAACGTGCAGGGATTTCAAATCCTCTTCAGTCACCTCTTCAGTAAATGAAATCAGCCCATCATGTCCCTCCAGGAGCATTCCTTCGTTACTGTCTGCAGGCCGACCTTCCCGATTCAAAGGTTTATTCAGAATAGTTTCGGTGATCCCAAATGGGTAGCCGGTATAGACCCCAAGCACCTCGTAACCGATCTTCTGGTAAAAACCAGGAGCCTGGAACGAGAAACTCATCGTCTGGGCGGTGAGGCAGCCATACCCCGCCCCGATCCGCTCTGCCCCCAACACGAGCTTGCTTGCAAGCCCAAACTTGCGGTACTCTTTCGCCACCCAAAGCACTTCGAGGTGCATCACCTTCAACACCGTACTGGCACTCACACCCCCAACAACGGTTCCGTTCTGGTCCCTGGCAATCATATTGATCTCGACTCCGGGCAAATCGTAGTTGCCGTCCGTCTGGGATCGATTGAATTCGTGCAGGCTTTCATGCAGTCGGTCAAGTTCATCTTTTGTCGGTTGATCGCTTAAGATCATTGAGTTCGAAATTTCTTTGTCTGGCATCAACTACTCCCGGGCACATAAGATATAACTATATTACATCAAGAGTAATGTAATTCATAATCAGGCAGCCTCAATCATCAGTCAGGAAATCTGAATTCTTGGGAACAAACAAATACGTACTAGATAATGAGAACAGGTTAAAAACGGTTTGCCCTAACCATCACAAAATGATGGATTCTTTGATGGAGTACCGCTCCCCGCTGGCTGAACACCTTCCCGAAGCTGGAGAACCTCTCGGCAGTCCAATAACGGAAAGGGTTGTGATCGGATTTGTACTATGCGCCCTGACCTTCCTGATCGCCAGGTTGGTCCCAGGCCGTAAACACTGATGGACTCAGCTCATCGAGAAAGAAAACACCGATTCAGCCAGCAGAATAATCGTAAAGATGAAAAAAAACAGTCCCATGTACCAACTTTCCAGGAACATCGTCCCGATCGCCAAAGTCACCGTCACAGCGATCACGACCATGTTCACAGCAAGGGAACGCTTTTTCCCCAGCAGCGGCTGGTTATGGGTCACATAGCGCCGATACCCAATTCCCATCAGGATCAAGCTGGCTGCCGCCACAACACTGATAAACTGCCAACCGGTGATGAAGGGTATATCCAGCATCAATATCCCGCACGCCCCGACATAGGAAGGCAGCGGATTTTGTGGAAATAAGTACACCTTTGTCAGGATCACGTAGCCATAAGCCGCATCCTCAGGAAACACCTCCCAGGATACCTGCTGAGTTTCACCTGGATCAAGATCATAATGCTCGTAATGTTCCCGAATGAGGGTCAGAAAACCCTGGGAAATATGAGTGCGGACCGAACGGTATTGTGTGTTTTCTGTGGGATTATGGATCTTCGCCCTGACAGTTCCTACTTCCTGCGGGGTGATGATCTCAGGACAGGATAACGAGGTTAAAGTTCTCTGGCCTGACAGAAGCGCAGAGAACACAATCGCTTCTGTATCCTGCAAAAAGGTGGCTAAAAATAAGGCATACCCGATCACCGCACCGATCATAAAGAGCGGAATCCCAACCTTATTGGGGCGAAACGAATTATCCAGCATCCTGGCTCCTCACCCTGCACCGTGGATTTTTTATCCCAGAAAAATACAATTCTAATTGTACAGAAATTTCTTTAAACTCAAATTAAAAGATTCGCTGAAAATGATTAGATTGAGGTTTTTCGCCATTTGCTATTGTTGGTCCAGACTTTCAAGGGTAAACACCGCCACTTCCGGGCGGCAGTTGAGCCGAACGTATGGGCGGACCATCCCAATTCCGGTATTGGTATAGAGCGCCATCCCATCCACCTCGTACAGCCCCCGGGGATAGTTCCTGGCAAAATCAGGTGTGATCGGAGCGCCGTAAAAAGGAATATACACCTGGCCCCCATGCGAATGACCGGACAACTGCAACGCGAACCGTCCAGTGGCGGCGCTGATGTCTGCATAATCCGGCTCATGGACCAGCAGTAACGCACATCCTTGCTCGGGCAGCCCCCTCAGCACTGCCTCCAGGTCCTGCTCCCCAACCATATAATCATCCAGGCCGCATAAATGGAGCTGGCTGTCCCCGCGCTCAAATGTGACCACCCGGTTGCTCAGGTCAACGATCCCGCTGTCGGCCAGCATCTGGCGCACCAGGTCAGCATTTTGCCAGTGATCGTGGTTCCCCAGCACAGCAAATACTCCCAGTTCTGCACTGAGCAGTGTCAACAGCTCAACATATTTCGGCACTAGCTCCCTTGGCGTTTCCCGGTCAATGAAATCTCCAGTGATCACAATCAGGTCAGGGTGCTGCTCAAGAGCCATGTCGATAACCTCTGTAAACCGCTCATACGAGATCCAGGGCCCCAGATGCAGGTCGGAGAGATGGACGATCCTGAGACCTTCAAATTCGGGGCCGAGGTCTCTGATCGGCAGACGGATCTTAGTTCGCTTGAACCATTGGATTTCAAACTGGATATATTGATACAGCCCAAGCGTGCTCAACCCGCCCCCCACCAACAGGTTCCGGGCGGCTTTTAAGAATCCCCGGCGAGAAATGTGCTTTGTTATTCTGCAACCTCCTGGGGCAGCAGTTCAGACAGCCCCGCTTCCAGCGCATCCAGGTCTTGTTGGGTCGTGTAACCCTGCACAGACACCCGTAAAAACGCTCTCCCTTGCCAGCGGTAGACTGGAACTTCAACCTTAAATTGATGATACAACCTCATTTTTAATCGTTGAATATCCAGTTCCGGCAAGGGGATGGCAGCCATCTGCCCGAGCCATTCCGGTCCATCAGGGCAAATTTTGGGCAAGTCCGTCAGGCGGTGAAGGCGTGTGCGCGCCTCAAGCACCATCTGATGGCAGTCTGCTTGTACCTGATCCCACTCATGCTCCCTCTGAAACCGGATCGCTGCCGGAACAGAAAGGAACGCTGAGATGTCGCGCGTCCCCTGCCACTCATGATGGTCCACAAATTGCGAGTCTGAAGGATGTTCGGCCTGGTATCCCCAGCTGACCACCAACGGGTCCAGCCAGGCCTGGACTTCTTTGCGCGCATAGAGGAATGCCGCCCCCTTCGGAGCGCACATCCATTTGTGGCAGGCACCGGTATACACGTCCGGCGCAATCCTCAGCAGATCGACCGGGATCTGACCCGGGGCATGGGCCCCGTCAATGATCGTCAGGATGCCCGCCTCGCGTGCCTTCCGGCAAATTTCTGCGATCGGAAAGATCAAGGCTGTCTGGCTGGTGATGTGACTGAGAAAGATGACCCTGGTTCGCGGCGTGACACCCTGCCAAAAAGTTTCGATAAACGTCTCATGGTCGGTGACCGGCAGCGGGATCGGCTGCGCAAGATAGCGGGCCCCGGTCTTTTCGGCAATAAAATTCCAGGTGCGGTCCATCGCCCCGTATTCATGGTCAGAGGTCAGGATTTCATCGCCTGGTTTGAGGGAAAGGCTGCGTGCCACCATGTTGATCGCTGTGGTCGGGTTCGAAAAATAGACCACATCCTCCACAGGGCAGTCAAGGAAATCGGCCAGGGCAGAGCGTGAGGATTTCATCTCCTGTGCCATCCTCCGATCAAGCAGTTCGACCGGGTGGGCTTCCACCTGCCTCTGCCAGGCAACCTGGGTCTCGAAGACTGGCTTTGGGCATGCCCCAAACGACCCGTGATTGAGAAAATGAATGTCAGGATCCAGCAAGAACTGGTCTGCGTATCGGTCGATCATTTGTGTTGGGTACACTCCTTATGCATAAAGTGCTACCATCATACCAAATCTGAAGAAAAATGGAGGGGTATTCAATCCAACCCGGAGGAATTATCAGGAAAGGCTTTTTTTAAAATAAACCAGGATAAATTTTCCGAAATAAGTTAGAATAGGACTAGAACGAAACAGCTTCTCAGCCGCACAACTTAGCACTTTACACAGATTGGCAACCAGTTACCAATCCTGCGCAATTATTTTCAGAACAGAGCGAAAAAGGGTACATCATCAATGGAAAAAGCCGACCACTTCATCGGGACAAGTATTGGAAAATACAACCTGGTGGAATATATTGGTTCAGGTGGGATGGCCAAAGTATACAAAGCCTTTCACCCGGAACTTAAACGCTATGCCGCGATTAAGATTATGCACCCGCGTTTCTTTGAAGACCAAAAAGTCCTCACTCAATTCCAATCCGAAGCACAGAACCTGGCGATGCTGCGCCATCCCAATATCGTCCAGGTGTACGACGCCTCGGTTTCGGGAAAATTCCCGTATATCGTTATGGAATACATCGAGGGGAAAACACTCAAGCAGTTCATCAAGGAATACAATAACCGGCATACCCGCATCCCGCTGAGCTATACTCTCAGGATCATTTACAGCATTGGGTTAGCTCTTGCCTTTGCTCACCACAACAGGATGGTTCACCGGGATGTAAAACCTGGAAATGTCATTTTGGAAGATTCGGGCCGGGTTGTGCTGACAGATTTTGGTCTCGCACAACTTGCCTACGATATGGACGACGCGGACAAAGACTCCGTTGAAGGGACACCTGCATATATTTCTCCGGAACAGGCCTTGGGAAAACCAGCCGAACCCCGCTCAGATCAATACTCACTGGGAGTGATCTTTTTTGAAATGCTCACCGGACGCCAGCCGTACGACACCAAAGACCCGGTGAATATGGCGATCAGCCATGTCACGCACGAGATTCCCTCCCCCAAGGAATATTACCCCGAATTAAACGATGAGATCGCAGAGATTGTGGTCAAAGCTACGCAAAAAAACCTCAAGGAACGCTACAATACCCTGGCCGAATTCCTCAACCAGATCACCAAAGTTCGCATCAAGGCAAAAACAGCCAAACTGCCTACTGCGTCCCTCAAAGACCTGCGCATCTCGGAGGATGATGTCAGTTCCTGGTCGGTCCCCGACCGCGAGATGATGGATAAAAGATCCGTGGTCTGCCTGCACTTTGTCGACACCGGACAGGTGCTCGACCTGGAACCCAACAAAGAATACATGATTGGCCGGCGGCATAAAACCCAGCCCCTCCTGCCAGATATCGACCTGACCCCCTTTAAAGCCTATGAGTGGGGAATCTCCCGGCTCCACGCCTCACTGAATGTGGAGAAAGACCAGATCACCATCACCGATATCGGGTCATCCAACGGCACCTGGTACGCTGGCAAACGCCTGCCGCCGAACAAACCGCTCCAGCTCAATCACGGAGATTTACTGCATCTCGGCAAGCTGAAGGTTCAGGTTTTGATCTACAGTTAACCTGCTGACACCTTCGGACAGCCCCAACGACAAATAAAGAATCGAAAGAAGCCCGGAATACCGGGCTTCTTCTCTTGTTTTCGCGGATGGCTACACCATTTTTCTATATATCCCTTTGCTGCGCGCCATCAATTTATGTTCGATCAGCCCGCGCCGGAGTGAAGCAACATCATCGTTGAAGTCGAGCAGGATGTGATTGACCTCCCTTTCGCTGTACTCCCGCCTAGGTTCAAAAGATTCCGCAATCTTCTCCAAAACCACCAAACGCTTCTTCAGCTGGGCCGGTAACTGGACCAACCGCCCATGCCGGAAAAATGTTTTCAGGACCTTGAAGCGGTAGGCGTCCTGCTCCACGCCGGACGAAATCTCCGGCTGCGGAAGATGGATCAGGTCCGCTAAGGTCTTCCCGACATGCTCGGTGTTGAGGGTATACATCTGGTAATACTGGTCTTTCCTCGCCTGCAATAACCCGGCATCGGTCAGCTTGGCCAGGTGGTGGGAAATCGTTGCCGGATTCAAGCGCAGGATGGCGGCCAATTCCTCTCCATGCCGGGGTTTGATCCGCACCAGGTTTAAGATCAACAGCCGGACAGAATGCCCAAGCGCTTTGAACAGGTTGGCTCGCGCCTCCAGGTTGGCTTCAAAATTGGTCTCACTCATCTCGCACCTCGGGTTCATCGTTCGGTTTTGGCTGCCAGAGTTCTCCAGTCGCCCTGAAGTAGCAATCATCGAAAACGGACAGCACATGCTGCAAGAGGCTGTGCTTGATCTGTTCTTTCACGACTTGCTCCCGGTCACCAAGTGCCTTCAGCAGTTCTATTTCCCTGCCAGATTCCTCCGCATGCTGCCCAAGAATATAATGATACCCTTCTGCAAGGCGGTCAATCGCCGGTGCCTGGCTGGAAAAGATCTGGTCAATTTTTTTCTGTCTTTCGAGATTTTTGTTCATCATACACCTCGTTCAGTCCAACTCATCTCATACATAGATCATTATCTGATCAAATTATAATATTTGATTTGATAATTGTCAAATTAAATATTCAATATTGATTAGAAATTCATCAAAAATCATTTAGTTAAGGGAGTGGAAAAGACCAAATGTTTTGTCGGTGAATGGACAAAGTTGGTAACAGGAGGTTTGCCATGAATTGGCTTTTGATCATTGGTTTAATGGTGGGGCTGATCGGCTGGGGACGAGGCACAGCCTATGCCTCGTCCGATTCCCTCCGGGTAGACCTGCTATACCCGTTAAGAACCGGTCTGCAAGCGGTGGAACTCGCTTTCAGCAGCGATATCAGCGACATTGACTTACGGCTTGAGAACATGACTGGGAATATTGAATAAATGCAGCAGCTTGCTCTAAAACCGCGCTATTCGGATATCATCACCGGGCTGGAGGAATATGAAGGCAACCTGCAAGCCCTCACCCGGACACGCGCCCGCATTGCCTATGGCGATGCCGGGTCAGAAAACAGTCTTAACAACCGCATCCAGGAACAGCTGCAAATCCACGCTCAACTGCTCAACCAGCTGTGTGAGCAGACCCAGGAGAACCACAGGGGTCTCAGGAAGGTTCCGGAAAGCCGGATGATGCCGGCTCAGGCGGCGAGGGTCAATTCCAAAAGACGAATTCCTCATTCCCTTTCAGGCAGGTTACCGGCTGCCCCTTCCGGTCCCACCTGAAACTTTTAATCAGATGAATTGGTCTGACAGCTGCTTAGGGCAGGTCGTCGAAGATCTCCTGGGGAGCATAAGCCACCCCGACCATGCTCGGGCCAGTATGCGCTCCCAAAACCAGTGACATACTGCCTGTCGGCAGCCAGCTGACATTGAAGACCTGGTCAATTTTTTCCTTCAGCTGTGCTGCCCCTTCATGGTTGAAGGAGTGCAACACCTGCACCCGCAAACGGCTGCCCGGCGCATGCAGTTTCTTCATTTGGTTGACCAGCCCGTCCAGCGCCCGGTTGAAGGTCCGCTCCTGCCCCAATTGGGCATATGTCCCGGTTTCTTTTTCCACCCCGATGATCGGTTTAATGTTCAGCAAAGAGGCAACCAGCCCCTTCATGTGGCTGATCCGCCCGCCGTTGATCAGGTACTTGAGCTCTTTCAGGGTATAGATGCTCTCCGACCCTTCCCGGATTCTGTCCAACAGCTCGAGGATTTTTTCCTTTGACCAGCCGGCTTTGATCGCGCGTGAAGCCGCTTCGACCATCCAGCCCACCGCCGCCGAGAGGGTCTTGGCATCATAGTGGGTTACCTTGACCTCGGGCACCATCTCGGCACCCTGGACCGCCGAATTAAACGTGCCGGAAAGTCCGGAGGAGATATGGATCGACAGGATCTCCTCGCCATCTTTGCCCAGCTCACGGTACACATCTGCAAAATCTCCGGTGGGCGGCAGTGAGGTGGTCGGCATCGACTTGGACTGCTCTAACAGCTTGTAAAACTGCTCTGTGGTAATATCGATATCTTCTCGATAAGATTTATTCTCCAGGTTCACCACCAGCGGGAGTATTTTGACATCCAGTGTATCTAATACTTCCTGCGGGAAGATCAGGTCGGCACCTGAATCGGTTACAATTTTCATTTGGTTCAATTTCCTTTTCTGGAATTTGGTAGAGGGTTCATATTACTGACTATTATTTATATCATACCTTAATCTCAGAAATTTGTTAAAGAGAAAATCCTAAACAACCCTGATCAAGAAAAAACTTCACTCGGCCCATTTTTGGAGTCAACTTTCATAAACGCACCCAGCAAAAAGCTGGGTATAATTCACACACCCGGAAAGAGAGACAATCATGAACCCAATCAATCCCATCGAAAAAATCCGTCAGGAACTACATCTCGCCGTACAATCCCAGGCCAGCGGCAACCAGGGCCGTGCCCGGGTATGCGCCCGCCGGGCAGCCGGATGGGCGATCCAGGAACACCTGCGCCAGCAAGGACTCTCGCTGGACAGCAACAACGCCCTCGATCACATCAAGTATTTTGCCTCCCTCAACCAGCCTTCGGAAAAAATCTCTGCAGTTTTACACCACCTGATGGTCAAAATGGAGAAAGAGTCGCTCGATTCAGAAGCCTATTACCCCATCGAAGGGGTAGACCTGGTCAGAGAAGCACGCTGGCTTGCAGAGGAGCTCCTGCAAACCAAATTCGATCTCACCTGATCTAAAATCCTCTTCCCTGATGGCTCTCAGCAAAAAGAAAACAGCAGGGCAACTGCCCTGCTGTTTTCTTGAAGGTTTGTAAAAATATTGGATACACCCAACCTATGCTGCGGTTGGTTCTTCGATCACCTTTTTCTTGTTCATTTGCATGCGTGCGATGATGGCGATCACAATCCGGATCCCACCAAAGACCATTGCAAAGAAACTCACCACCCCACCTGCCACCAATAAACCTTTTTGCCAGCCCCCTTTAAGTAAAGCCTTCGATTTCTCCTTAGGCTCCCCTATCAGATCTGAGCGTAGATTCTTGATGAATTCCGGGCGTGGTGCTACCGGTTGAAAGAAGCTTTCCAGGCGCTTTTCTACCACCTGCAAATCTCTTTCTAGGGTGATCTTGCGATTCTTCCACGGCCATTCAAATTTCATGATGCTCCTACCTTTCCGGTGTTTACCGAAAATTTATTCACTCCATCCATTCTCCTTAAGAAAGGGATGGTTAGGGTCTTGATTTTTGACTTCATCCCGCAACGAGATTAATGTACGATGGTAAAGACTTTTGATTGCGCCTTCTGTCCGTCCCATAATCTCGCCGATCTCAGCATTGGAGAGGTGATCGACAAACTTCAGGATCAACAGCTGCTGTCGATCTTCGGGGAGGCTGGAGACAAGTCCCAGCAGGAAGTTCTCCTCTTCAGATCGCACAACCCTCGCCTCTGGTTGCTCATGGCCTCCCGGGAGATTAAAGCTCTCATCCAGGCCAACCACCTGTCTCCGACTGTTATCTCGATGCCAGTTCGCCACCAGGTTGTGCGCAATCCGGTACAACCAGGCTGAGAACGGTAACCCGCGATCCTCGTAGTGCGAAATATGCCTGATCGCCCGGGTAAACACCCGTGAGGTCAGGTCTTCTGCATCGTGCTGATTGCTCGTGCGGTAATATATATAGTTGTAAATCCGTTCCACGTAGCGATCATAAAGAAGGCCAATGGCTTCGGAATCCCCTTTCGCAGCTCTGGCGAGCGCGTCTTCGTCTGAAAGATTCAGCACCATACGCCACCTTCACTGGTAGGGTTTTCAATTCAACAGTGATAACCCTACAACTCAGATTTGGTTACTAAAATTAAATCCCGATTTCATGACAAATTCATGACTATTCTTTTTTGGCTGCACAGCATTTCAACTGGAGCAACAATCTCCATTTATCTATCGGGAGTTGCATGATTAATTTCAGTATAACACGTTTGACCCTGGTCTCATCATAAATTTTTTGGCCATCGGTACCGGTTAAGACAGAACCCAGGTGACCAAACCGCGATCGTCTGCCAAAAACAAATTGACCATCGAGATGGTCAATTTGATCAATTATTTTATTACTAGCGGAAGTTGCAAGGCAAATTCTGCCAATCCTTTGGCCGCCTGGGCAGCCTGCCAAATCAGCTATTCTTCTGCCTCTTCTTCCTCAGTTGGTTCCTGTTCTTCCGCTTCTTCCTGTGGTTCTCCCAGCGGATGTTCCAGTTCAGGGAAGGATTCTTCTTCCGCAGGTTTGGCCTCGGTTGGAGATTTGGCGGCCGGGACATACTCGCGGGTGCCAAATCGGGTCAGCAGCACCGCCCCCAAACCCATCGCGCTGACCACAGCAGTCAGCAGGCCGCCCAAAACTCCCCACACCCCGATACTGAGCAGCCCCAGAACAAAACTCAGGCTGAAACCACCGACCGCAATCTGCAAGGTTGGAGACCAGGTTTGCTTCAGGGCAACCATCATCCTGCGGCCGACCTCGGCCCCGGCGGCAATCATGCCAAACAGCAGGCCTAACGCCAACGCCAGACTGAGCACGATGATCAAAGGAACCGTGACCGGGATCAGGATCACGGTGATTGAGAGCAGCGCCAGCATCACCACGGCTGTGATAAAGATAGCCACAGACAGCAAGCCAAAACCACCCGACAGCTTTGGATTTCCTTCAATCGTACTGCTGACACGTTTACTTTGTTTTGGCATCAGCAGCAGAGCCAGCACAGAAACCGCGGAGAACACCAATGCGCGAGCCAGGGTCGTAAAGAAACTCAACACCGGCTGCAACGCTCTGGAAACAGTGTTTGACAAGGATGGTTGGGATATCTCCGGAACCGATGGGATGTCTTCAGGGAACTCAATTTTTGGTACATTTTCAGTGATGATCTGGCCAAAAATTTTCGCGCCATCATCCCGTCGTACAACCGTCACCGGGGCAATCAGATCACCACGAACCTCTGCGGTTTCCGTGAGCGAAACCACCCCACCAATTCCAACCAGCCCGCCTTTAATCACACCATCAACGGTGACATTCCCACCGAACACCACCACATCCCCATCGACTATAGAGCCTTCTTCAAGCGAAACAACCCCGCCAAACACAACCAGGCTCCCCTCCAGGGTTTCCCCACTTTCCAGCCGGTACGTTCCAAACAACACCACCTCATCATCCAGCAATGGAGCATGGGCTTCACGGGCAAAGACTGTCCCGCTGAACACCAGACTTAAAAATACCAATGTGAGACAAATAGCAATCGTCTTCTTTAGCTTACTCATGGTTAACTCCTTGACCACGGATATGTCGTCTCACCATCGAAACCCAAAGGGCAACAGCCAACCCCACCATACCAATCCCTCCGACCCACCAGGAAGTGGGCACCAGACCAGGCAGGGTGCGCAGTAAGGCTCCCACCAGCCCGGTGACCATCTGGACGAACAGCACCACCCTGGATACGATCTCAACCAACACCGAAACCAGCCCACCCGAAGACACGGAAGGCACATACTGGATTCCGATCAGGATCACAAACCCGATAGCGATCACCAGGTTGGCGAAGATTAATGCCCAGGCTTGTTTGCGCTCTTCTTTCTGACGCGCGACTTCCAGGCGCGCCATCCAACGGTTCGTGAACCCGGGCAAAGGGTCGATCATTCCCGCACTGCGGAAAGAGTTTTCCACTTTTCCCCAGGCCAGGTCAAGCATTTTGTCCTCAAAATGCTCATCATTCATCAAAGGATCAGGCTGTTGTTTGTTCATATTGTGTCCTCTTTCTAGCCATCGAGCTTTCTTGAGAAACGATCCACTCTTGGGCCAATTCTTTTCTTGCGCGATGCAACCGGCTTTTCACAGCACTCACACTCATCGACAGAGACTCAGCGATCTCATCGTAAGAATAGTCATACCAATAGCGCAGCACGACGGCAGCTTTATCTTTCTGACCAAGCTTATCCAACAGCTCAGACACCTGCGCTTGTTTTTCTTCCTGCATCATCATCGCTTCCATCCCCATCGCCTTCTCTGGCAGGTTTGGCGTTTCCAGTGCATCGTAGGAAAAAGTAGGTAGCTTTTTCCGGCGGTGCTGGTCGATACAGTAATTTGAGGCGATGGACAGCAGCCAGGTAGAAAATTTTCGAGACGAATCGTAACGGTGCAGCCCTTTATAGGCTCGAATGAAGGTCTCTTGAGCGGCATCCTCCGCATCTCCGGCATTCCCCAACATGCGGTAGCACAGGTTATAGACAGGCCGGTGATACGCCTCCACCAGGTTGGAGAAGGCCAGGTCATCACCTTTTCGTGCTCTGTTCAACCAATCTTGTTCTGCTGAATGCATAGTTGGTTCTTTCGGGCGTCCTTGCTGATATTTTAATGGATGCCGCTATGGTTTGTATCTTCCATCTGACTGGTGTTTACCAATCGTCTTTCAATAGTATATACGTAAAAACATCTGCCAGGTTGCACAAAACCCGGTTTCTTTTCAAACCCAATCACACAGGATTGTCGCAAAAAGTCGAATGGTCTACCAGTAGGTCAGGGGCTGTTTTGTTTTGCGCGATACATCCTCATTACAGATGCTCGTTCATCCAATCCCGAATGTCTGCGACCGTCTGCGGGTAATTCACATCGTTGTGAGGTTCATGCAGTCCTTCGGCATAGATCTTAAGTGTTTTATCCGGGTGTTGGATCTGATCATAGAGCTCCTGGGCTCCTGCAGCAGCCACAAGCGGATCCATTTCACCGTGCAATATCAGGGTCGGCAGGTTGATCTCTGCCATCCGCGCTTTGATTTCCTCGATGATAGCCAGGCTTTCCGTTCCCCAACGGACTGACCGCGTCCAGTGCACCAGCGGATCGTTCATGTATGCAGCAGCCGTTTCTGGGACACGGGATAATGCACTTCCCTCCAGTTTCACCTTGAGCGAAAAACTGGGGATGATCCGCGACATAATCTTCGCCACCTGGACCAAGAACGGGGGTGCTGCGTCCATCGGGTCCAGGGCAGTACCGGATAGGATTGCCCCCTGCAATCCTTCTGGATAATGCAGGATATAATCCAACACAATTAACGAACCCATACTGTGCCCATACAGGAAGAAGGGAAGCTCAGGGAATGAGTCTCTGATTTGGCCCAAAAAGCAGTGGCAATCTTCCCGGTATTCACTCCAGGAATTGATGTGGCCGCGCTGTCCTTCAGACTTGCCATGACCACATTGATCGTAGCCAGCCAGGATAAACCCATCCGGCACAAGGGCCTCCACGAAATGTGGATACCGATCGACATGCTCCCCAGCCCCATGAACAACCGCCAGGACAGCTTTCGGCGGCCCCTCCGGAAACCAGGTCTTTGAATGCAATTTCAAATCATTTGACCCTAAAATTTGCCCCGTTTGTTCCCGCATCTCTCCTTCTTTGATCCCAATCGTAGCCAGCTTTGGTGATATATATAATTTACAATAATTTCTGAATATATCAAAATAGTTTTTTCTGATGGTCAGGCGTTTTGATAAAAGAACCATATCAGACAAAATTTCTCCTGCTTTTCCGGCAACAAGGTTGCCATATCCATCAACTGAGGGTATGATTGTTCAACTTTATCACTACCCCAACAGGAAAATAAATGCCCGCAACCGTGATCCTAAACCCGTATGCCAACCGCTGGGTTTCCGGCCAACGACAGTCGGAACTGGAAGCCAGCCTGAAAAAAGCTGGTCTGGATTACCAGATCCATGTGACGGAATACCCCGAACATGCCACGCAGCTCGCCAGGGAGGCTGTGGAAGCTGGCAACACCCCGCTGATCGCCGTGGGTGGAGACGGCACCCTCTCGGAGGTCATCAACGGCCTGATGCAAGCCACCCCTGACGGTCAGAACCCTGCCGGGCCGATTGGCTTTGTTCCTTTTGGAACTGCCAACGACCTGTGCGATATGCTTGGTCTTCCACGCGACCTGGATGAGCTGTCTGCCGTGTTCATTAAGGGTCATACCACCACAATTGATGTGGGTCAGGTGAATGGCCGGTATTTCGCCAACAACTCCGCCATCGGCCTGGAACCGATGATTACAATCGAGAGCATGCGCCTCAAGCGGCTAAAAGGTGTCTTTCGCTACCTGGTCGCTGCCCTGATCGGGATCCTCAAAAAACCCACCTGGCAGGGACAGGTTGAATGGGATGGGCAGACCTACCAGGGCACGTTGGCACTGGTCAGCGTTGGCAACAGCCAGCGCACAGGCGGCGTCTTTTATATGACCCCGAATGCCTCGCTCAGTGACGGATACCTGGATTTTGTCTTTGCTCCCGCGCTCGGCTACCGCCGCATGTTCCAGATGCTGCCAAAAACCCAAAAGGGTGAGCATATCCACGAACCAGAAGTTCAGGAACACCGCACCCAAAAGCTGTCTATCCGCACCACAACGCCCACCCCAATCCAGGCAGATGGAGAGGTGTTCGAGATGGGCACTACGGAGATCGTGTACGAAATCAAACCGCAGGCTTTAAAGGTCTTTACACCGAAACCATAGCCATCTGGCTGAGGGTGTATCCCCCGAAATATAAAAGCGATCCTTGGATCGCTTTTTTTTTACCGGCAGCCAATCAAAGATCATGCCCCGCCCAACTCCTGCCGCACTAATTCAAGCTGGTGAGGTTTATCAATATCCATCGCCACTTCGGCAAACGGGCACACGACTGCTCTGGCCTCCAAGCCAAGGCGCTTGCTGAGGTACTTGGCGAGTTGCTCGAGTTCCAACTGGCGCAGCAATAATCCAATCAGCAAACGTGGCCCAAAGATGGCCGCTTGCCTGAAAACACTTTTCCGGGCATTTCTCAGTTGTTTCCAGAGAGCCGTGTTTTGGGTCACAACTGCATGAGAGATCACCGTCAGATCGCCACCGCACACCCGCATACCTTTCAGGGGCGCATACGTCCGGTTAGAGCCGGGGAAGCGACCCTCCATCACCTGGTCGGTGATCACATAATAGGAAATATCCACCTGGTCATTTTCCACATGCTCGATCACCCATTCCACCATTTGTGGTTCCACCAGGGGAATATCCCCCGACGCGATCAAGGTATGGGTGGAAGAGGAATTTAGCTGGCTGGAATAGGTTACCCCGGAGATGATATTCTCAACCATGCTCCCCGTATCAGGTAAATGATACATCGGTTTCGAGCTGGTAAACCCGCTGCTTTCTGATTGTCCAACCAGAATGATGTTATCAATCCTGCTGCTGTCTTCCAACGCCTGCAGGACCCACTGCAGAATAGGCTTCCCGTTGACCGTGATGAAAACCTTGTTTTTCGGCACACCTTCCGGAACGAACGGAAACAGAGGATCTTCACTATCTAATACGCCGCCAGCCAAAACGATTACATCCATATGATTTTCCTTTAAGGTGGGATGCTTGATTATAAATCAAATCATGCTTATAGGTATTGGATAAAACCTTACTCGGCATCCAGCCCTTCTGCCGCAAAAAACTCGTTTAATGACATGCGCTCGCCAGCTTCCCTCCATGGATCCTGATCTGAGAGTTTGCTGAGCACATATCCCAACAACTCGCCCACCGTCCGGATCAGCGGAACCACAACCAGGGCCAGCAATCCGCCTCCCAAAGTCAGCGCCCCCAAAACGCTCACCAGCACGACTGCCGGATGAAGACCCAGGCCCTGTCCCAACACCTTCGGTCTCAGCCAATAATTTTCAAATAAATGAATACTGAGATACACCCCAACCACAATCGTCACAAACCAGAATTTGGACAGATCAAAAAGACCAGCCCGAGAGAACATCGCCACAACACCTGCTACAACTATAAATGAGGAGGAGCCGACCGAAGGTACCAGGCTAAATCCCCCGGCCACCAGCCCCAGGATGATCGCACCCGGCAGCCCGAGGATGGCCGCTGCGATCCCGGACAACAGCCCGAGAACCAACATCATCAACAGCTGGCCGCGCAGATACACATCCCAGATCGCCCTCAATCGCTTGAACAGTTCGTAGGCATCGCGTTTGAGGCTGTTCGGGACCACTTCAAACACTTTATTCCGGGCACCTACCCAATCCACCAGCAGGTAATACACCATGATCAGGATCACCGTCACCCAGACGATATTTTCTGTCAGCGCGGCCAGGGAGTCGTAGATCTGGTTTGGACGGAAAAATTCGGTCAGCGTGTCATCAAGGTTTTGGGGTACACCGCTAAACACATGGTAGCCAAGAATGGTTGTCCCAGCCAGGAAGTCATTGACACCGGAGAGAATATCCGTCAGCTGTCCTCCAAGCGAATCGACCTGCCGGATCACGATCGGAGTGACAATCGCCGGAATCACTGCCAGAATTGTGAGGAAAGAGAAAAAAACTACGATCCCGGATGTTTTTTGGGTCAGCGGAGTACGCCTTCTCAGAAAGGTGGCCACCGGGTACAGCATGAAAGTCAATAGCAATGCCACAACAATCGGACGCAGCAGATCATGAATATAATTGAGAAACAGAACAAACAGGATGAGCAGAATGCTGATGACAAAGACTCTGGTTTGGGTACTCCATTTGGTTTCCATACTTGGTATCCTCCTTATGGGTAGATTTATTATAATAGAAGTTGAACTGGAGCATTTAAACAAGACCTTTTGTCTTTACCCAGACCCGGTCTGATTGTTGTATTGACAGATCAAATCCGTTCGCATGTTTCGTTCAAGGTTCATCAGGGTTATCAGAACGAACCCAATTACAATTGATAAGGAGTGTTTATGGAAACTCGCAGATTAGGCAAAACTGACCTGGACGTGTCCGTGCTGTGCATGGGAACGATGCAATTCGGCTGGACGGCTGACAAGCCCACCTCTTTTAAAGTACTGTCTGCTTCGTATGAGGCCGGGATCAATTTTTTCGATACCGCAGATATTTATTCCAATTGGGTAGAGGGAAATCCCGGCGGAGTCGCCGAGGAAATCATTGGAAAGTGGATGCAGCAAGCGTCCATTCCGCGCAAGTCTGTGGTTATCGCCACCAAGGTGCGCGGCCAGATGGGGCCAGACCCCGCAAACCAGGGGCTAACACGGCAGCATATCTTCAAATCGGTCGAAGACTCGCTCAGGCGGCTCCAGACCGATTACCTCGACCTGTACCAATCCCATTGGCCGGATGAAAGCACGCCGATCGAGGAAACTCTCCAGGCCTACGATGACCTGGTTACCCAGGGAAAAGTGCGCTTTATCGGCTGTTCCAATTACCCGGCCTGGCGCCTGATGCAGTCGCTCTGGGCAGCAGACCAGTTGGGCTCCGTGCGTTACGATACCCTTCAACCGCATTACAACCTGGTGCACCGGCCGGAATTCGAGCGAGAACTGGCAGATGTCTGCCGGGAATACCAGATCGGGGTGATTCCTTACAGCCCGCTGGCCGGCGGGTTCCTGACCGGTAAATACCGCAAGGACTCCCCCATCCCACAAAATTCTCGCGGCCAGACCAGCCAGCGCGTCCGCGGTTATTTTTCAGAGCAGAACTGGAGATTGCTGGAAGAAATGGAACAGATTGGGAAGCAAAAAGGGGACTTCTCCATTTCGCAGGTCGCCCTGGCCTGGCAAATTTCGAATCCGCTGATCACCTCCCCGATCATTGGCCCCAAAAACATGTCCCAGTTAGGAGATAACCTGGGTGCAGCAGATCTGCGTCTCAATCAGGAGGAGATGGACCGGCTGAACAGGCTGAGCAAAAGTTAAGGGGAAATCGCCATTAAAAAACAGAGCGCTCTTCGGAGCGCTCCTGTCTGTTTATGCTATCTCAATCTTGGGGTACTGATCATTCACCTGTCATCGGCTTGATCGCATGCGTGTGAGCCGGAGAAGTCCCGCAGCAACCGCCGATTATCCTGGCCCCATTCTGGATGCAGGCTTCCATCCCGGCAGCAAAATCCTCCGGTGTCATTTCAAAGATCGCCTTGTCTCCTTCCAGCCTCGGTATCCCAGCGTTGGGCTGTACCGCAACTGGTACATGGGTAGACCGGACCATGATCGCCACCACTTCAGCCATTTCCATCGGGGTCAGGCTGCCGCAGTTCGTGCCGATCACATCCGCACCTGCTTCGGTCAGGGCTCTGGCACATTCCTCAGCCGTGTTTCCCATCAGCGTCCTGGCACCGTTCTTGAGCGTTTCAAAGGTCATTGAGGCAATCACCGGGAAGTCTGCGGCCGCCTTACAGGCCCGCACAGCAATGATGGTTTCCTTCAGATCATACATCGTCTCGATGATGAACCCATCCACGCCGCCCTCTGCCAGGATCTCAGCCTGTTCCTTGAAAGCCGTGTATGCGTCTTCCTCGGTCAAGGGGCCAAACGGCTCCAACATTTGGCCCGTGGTGCTCATATCTCCAAGCACATACTGCCCGCCCACTGCCGCCTGACGGGCCAATTTTGCGCCAGTCAGGTTAACCTCCCGGACATCCACATCTTCCCCCGTCATCTCCAGATTGACCCGGTTCATGGTCAGCGTATTGGTGATCAATAGCATAGCGCCCTGCTCAGCGTAGCTCCGGTGGACGGCAAGCACATCCTCAGGATAATTCAGGCAGGCCAATCCGCCCATTTCCGCCCCCCGTTCGTCCAGTTGGGTGCCCATCCCGCCGTCCAGCAGCAGGACCTCATCGCTCTTGGTCAGATACTCGAGCAACTTCATTCTTTTTCCTTCGGTCTGCCCTGAAATCAAGGCTCCCAGCGCGTCAGCGCCAGTACCAGGTTCAGGTTTAGGTCGAATTCAGTATCCCAGTGGGTGGACAATTCCACATCAGCCCCAGGGGCACCGGTCGCCAGGGTCCAATCCACCAGGGAGCCCGTCATGTAGCAGCCTGTATTATACGCCGGATATGGGTATTCGTACCCGGTTGCCCTGGAAAGGTACTGCGAGAGCGCAATCGAATCCGGGTCACGCGGCTCCCCGGCCGGATAAAAGCCCGGGGCCGCCGAATGATAGCTGATCACAGCAGTCACCGGGTTTTCGAGCACAAACGCCATCAGCGCGATCGTTTCCGGTTCCGAGGCAGGATAAGGGCCGGAGTTGATTTCCAGCAGGTCCCAGCACCCATCCGGGTCCCAGGTCACCGACCATCCCACGGGAAAACTACGGTTCAGGTCGACATTATTGGCATTGGCACGTCCTTCTTTTTTGTGCGGCATGGTCTCACCATCCGGGTTCAACGACCGGATGATAAACAAGGTGGCATCTGTTGGGACTGCATCAGGTTTGCGTGAGAAATACGTGATCAACTGGTCGGCAAGTTCAATTGTATTAATCTCATACCCGCCGTGGATCCCAGCAATCACCAGGTATTTGCGTTCTCCCCTGCCGAAGCGCCAGACTTCGATCGGCCGGTTTTCCACCGAATAGCCGATCACCAGCGGTCCTTCCCACAGGGCGTCATTGGTTGGCACCATCGTCGGAAACACGATCGAGGTTGGGCTGGGGCCGGGAGTCCGGGTCGGGATCATGGCTGGCGTGCTGGTTGGCACAAATTCTGTTGGGAGTGGCGTAAACGTGGTCAGAAAGGTTGCTGTTGGGGGCGCGTAGGTCGGGAGTGCCTGCAGGGTGGCAAGCTCAGCGGAGAGGCTGGCCTCCGCACCCGGTGCTCCAGCCGGAGAGAAACCGGCCAGGAAAAAGAGTAAACTCCCCCCGATCACAATCACTCCGATCCATATTCCTCCCACAATCCAGCCAAGTTTAGACCGACCGTTGGTCTTTTTTGCCATGAAACTGCCTCCGCACCGATAATCAATTAGGTTTTATTTTACCCGAAATTCCCAACTCGGCTCATCTGCCAGTGGCTCAAATTTTTTACAGCCGCGGTCTGAAGTTCATCATCATTATTCACCAAGTACAAAAAAAAAGGGCGGGAGCATGCTCCCGCCCTTGATCTTACCCTCTGCGCCTATTTACAATTCACCTTAAAATTGAGGGGTGCAGAAGTGAACGTATTGGAACCAACTGCCTCGACCCTCACCGTTGCATTGACTGAATTGGCTGAGAACAGGGTGTATGTGTAGGTCACCGTGTAGCCACTGGAAAAATCCACAGAATATTCTGGCGGGGGATCGAAGGTGTACCCGGTGGGAGAGATCACGCCAAATTTCAGCTTGAAGTTCACCTTCCCTGCATTCGAGGTGGTCACCTTATAGGTAAAGGTCAGTTGAGCCGGGCAGCTTCCAGAAAAACTGGCATCATCCACCGTCACCGTCGCATTCGTCACCTTGGCCCCGCCGGAAATCCCGCCCGAACTGCTCGAACCACTGTCGCCTGTGTCGCTGACGGCATTGATGATCATGAAGATCGAAAGGTGTTTATCTTCTTCAGCCACCCCCACCCTTTGGCCATCCTCATTCTTCAAAATCCAGTAGCTGGAATATTCCCCCGCGGCATTCGGCACAGTGAATTCAATCGAGATGTCAATAAACTCATTGGGCCTGACAGACTTGGGCAGCTTGATCTGGGTCGGTGCCCCTAATTTCTCGCCTTTCTCAAACTCGATGATGTAATCCGTGGTCCAGGTGGTCGTGCCGGAATTCCGGACTCGCCAGGTTTTGACGATATCCTCACCCGTCTCAACCTCGGTATAATCAGGAATGGTTACATCACTGATAAACTCAGCCCGGTCTTCTCCAATCTCCTCCCCTTCTTTGGTTGGCGTTGGAGATGTTTCCAGGGTAACGGTGATTGTACCTACAGGAATCGGGGTACTATCCTGGCTGTCGGAATCATCGTCACTGGTCGATTCCGTCTTAGTCGGGACAGGAGGTTCCAACGTATTCGTAGGCTCTATCTGCTGCGAATCCTCCTCCGTCTGTGCGGTCTGTGTTTGTTGTGCCAGTGCATCTGCATTACTCGGCATGTTGCAGCCAGCCAGCAGGGCCAGCATAATCACTGCCAGAGAACCAATCAGCAAAACAGTTTGTGTACGTTTCATGTCTACTCCTTAGAAGAAGTTTATCTTATCTGATAAAAACAGAAATATGAGTTTCTATCCCAGTCTACTCGAAGCTGTATATAAATAAAATTAAAAACCAATTAGATAAATTATACAACCAACTGTCCGTTGTCTATCACCCATTTCATCGCAATCCAGCAGGCAACACTCCTCCCAGCCCTTCGTTTAAACGATCAAGTTTACAAAAATGTTCCCGGTGGGAACAACAACCCGGAGTTCCATACCCGCCCCACACCCCGACACCTCACTGTATCTTGGAGAGTGTTGTCATGAAACCATTATCTTTTTCCTATTATTATTTCAATCCCCCTGAGCGTATACTATAGCCATGAAAAAGACAATCTTCTTATTGCTCATCAGTACCTTTCTGCTTTCAGGCTGCGGTGGAAACTCCCCCGAGAACAATCCGTCAGCTATCAATCCGGTCACACCCAACCAGCAGGAGATCAACCAGCCTTCGGGTGAAAACAACGCCCCGGATGAAAGCGACTCCCCAGAAACAGAGGAACTCCCAACAGAAGAACCTCTTGAAACCCTGGGACCCGATTGCTACGGGGAAGATGCCCATCCCATCGGCTCGTCCATCGCAAGCCAATTTCCAGACCTGACAGAGTACGAAGAGGTCATGGTGTGGTTCTGCAACGGATTTGAGTTTGAGGACATCCTCACAGCATTGCAAACCTCGGAGGAAACCAGCATCCCCCCCGGTGAGTTGCTCGAAACCTTTGCCAACGGCCTGACATGGGAAGCCATCTGGATCGAACTCGGGATGGTTGAGCCATAAACTGCCCACTCCCCGCTGTAATGAAAGATTCTTGGATTCGTATTATTAACAGAAGCACTCAGCCCTCTTAACCTGTCTGGAGGAAATTATGAATCACAAAATCAAGAAATTCACACTGATCCTGACCATCACTGTTCTCCTCGTGCTGCTTTCAGCCGGTATGGTGTTCGCAAAAGCCAAAGGAACTGTCAAAGGCACAGTCACAGCCATGGATGGTGCGACATTTACCGTCGAAACCAGGGCAGGTGAGATTGTCGTCTCTGCAACCGAAGAGATGATCTCCTCCCTCGAGGTAGGGATGAGTGTCCTCATCAAAGGCCAATGGAACGAGGCTGTATTCGAAGCTGAATGGGTCAGACAAGTGGGCCCTAAAGACAAGGATAAAGAAACAGAAGAAGGGGAAGGCAGCCAGAATGCCTTCTGCACCGGTAAAAAGGACACCAATCACCCGCTGGCCTCCAAAATCGTTGCCAAATATGGCGAGAGCACCGAAGTGACCGAAGACATGGTCATGGAATGGTTCTGTGAAGGGCATAGTATGGGCCAGATCATGCTGGCACTCACCACCCAGGTCCTCGACGGGAGTGACCCAGCCGAGGTCCTCGCCGAGCGCGAGGATGGCAAAGGCTGGGGTCAGATTTGGAAAGACAGAGACCTGATTGGGGACGAGCGGCAAGGCGACCCACCCGGATGGGTTAAAAAACCGGGGAAGGGCATCCCGCCCGGTCAGCTCAAGAAGACCCCCACCGCAACCCCATAAACTGCTTGATCTTTAAAAAAATCAAAGGGCAGTCAGCTTGTTGCTGACTGCCCTTTTTGATGATCTCAGAAAATCTGAGATGAGGAGAAAATTGTATTGTATTTCTCAGCGATCGGAGGATTATTCTTCTGCTTCGGTCTTCTTCCGATCCATCAGGCGCCCCATGTAAAACCACAGCAATACGGCTCCGATCCACCCAACCCGGTCTCCGGTGGAAACTGATGAGGGGAATAAGGATGGGATTGCTAAGACGGCTGCACCACGCAGCGCCCACAGATATAGGTTTTTGAGTTTGCTCTTCCAGTGCATTGTTGCATCCCTTCGCTCTTACACTACAACACAATCTCACCAGAAAAGTTGCAAATTTCAGGCCAACCTATCAATTTTGAAAACAAATTTCAGTCGAGTTTCCACCTTTTGACAAGAATCTGTTCCTCTTAGGGTATCTGACCCCCTCCATCCGACTGCATCGGTGTCCTCCCCCTTCAGTAAGGGGGAGGAAAAAGGCTCGAAAGTTAGTCTTCAAGACGTACCAGGTGGGGGTTTCAGAGAAAAATCAAAAATCGAATTTTAATATGTGTCAGGTGGCAACTTAGGTAAATCTCCATTTTTTTCCTCATTTTCTGCTTCTACCAGCCGTAAAACCTGCTCTGCAAGCTGCCGGCCGAGCACAAACCAGGGCGCATCCTGCCCGGATTTCCGGGCTTTGTCTTCCATTTCACTTAACATTTGAAATACCAGGCGCGCCGCAGTGGTCGATTTTGCCCCGGCTTGTTTGTTTAATGCAATCTGGGTTTGCACATCCACGATCTGCTGGCGGATCTGGTCCGGGTCTGGGCTGGAGTCTGCTGAGAATTGTGCTGGCTCTCCGATCCCCTCAGGCAGGAGCCCCTCCACCTCATTGGCAGACACCCATCGCCCAGACCCGACCTCGCGGTAGCGGACCATCCGCCAGACTTCGCGTCCATCCTTCAACGTAATCTTCGCCTGTGCATCATGGCTCATCTTCCCCCTCCTTTGTTCAGGCCATTATACAACTCGCCGGGCACCTCAGGCTGCCGCAGGCATGAACGTCAACCGGCTTGACACCGGTCTGGCAAACCACACCAGACTGGAGTTTCTACGGCAGGATCTCGGCTGTC
>DATHZS010000090.1:0-39339 GCA_035458505.1 Anaerolineales bacterium
GCCTTCATGTCCTCTCCACCAATTGCCGATGAACAGCCCTTCGCCGAGCGACTCAGCCATGTGGAAGGCTACACCAACTTCCTGGCGTTTTATGAAGGGGACACCCCAACCGCCTGCGCGGCAGCCGGGCCCATGACCCAAAATATCCGCGGGACCATCGTTGATATGGCCGGGGTTTTCATGGTCGCCACCCACCCTCAGCACCGCCGCAAAGGACATTCGTTCCAGCTGCTCACCGAGCTCCTCAGCCAGATGCGCGAGCGAGGGAATGGGTTCTCCTGCCTGTACCCTTTCCGGGAATTCTTTTACGAACGCCTTGGGTATGCCAACCTGCCGGGAATGATCAAAGCAGAGATCAACATCCGGGCCTTGCAGCCCCTGCTCAAGCAAACCTACCAGTCCACCCTGGAACTGGTCGAATTCATCCAGCAGCCAGACGCATACTATAAATGTGTCCGGCTTTTGCAACAGCGCACCCACGGCACAGCCACCTTTAAGAAACAATATCCTCCGGACCCTGACCATCAAAAAGCCTGGGTGCTGACCTCTCAACTCAACGGACAGCCCGACGGGATGTTGGTGTACAGCCGGAAAAGTGATCATGGTCCAACCCGGTTGAAACTAACCGTTTCCCGCTTCTATCCGTTCAGCGCGGATACCCGCTATCATTTTCTGGAATGGATTGCCCGCCATATTGACCAGGCCAGTGAGGTCACCATCAACCTGCCCCCCTATGAACAGCCCACCACCTGGTTCAGTGACATGCAGGCCAGCCTGGGCACGCAAGGATTGTCACCGATGGGACGCGTGCTGGATATTGAAAAAATGAACGGTATCAATGTTGGTGAAGGAGCGTTCAGCGTCGAGATCCTCGATCCAACCTGCCCATGGAACGAGGGGAGCTGGAAGTTTGAAGGACAATCCGGCAAGCTGAAGGTAACCAAAACCAAACAAGCCGGGCATCAGCTGACCATCCAAGGACTCTCTGCACTGGTGTACGGCAGCCTCGCCCCGGGCAGCTTCCGTTTCCGCGGCTGGGGAGCGTTCCCTGAAAGTATGGAAAAGAGCATGCAGAGCCTCTTCCCTCCGGATACACCCTATCTGCACGAATTCTTCTAGCCGCTGGTTGAAATACACCGCATAGTAAAGCACGAAAAAACAGAATAAAAATTCCGAATCCATTCAAGGAGAAATGATGACCATCCCAGCAGAATACCTTACCCACCGACAGGAAAAATTGGCAGAGGCACTCCAGACCGCCGGATTGGATGCCCTGGCCCTCAACCCAGGCCCCAGTCTGACCTACCTGACAGGCTTGCATTTCCACCTGATGGAACGGCCAATCGTGGGCGTCTTCACCCGGGACCAGCCCCCAAAATTGGTGCTGCCTGAACTGGAAGCAGCCAAGTTATCTGGTCTGTCTTACAGCATCTCACCCACAATGTATGGGGAAGACCCTGCCACCTGGCCGCAGCGCTTTTCGGATGCGTTTGGCGCGTTGGGTCCGGTCAAAATCGGGGTGGAACACCTCACGATGCGCCTGGTGGAATACCGTCTGCTGCAGGCTGCCCTGCCCGGAGCCGAGTTTGTCGATGCCACCCAAACGATTGCCAGGCTCCGCATGTACAAAGACGAACAGGAAGCCGCAGATATGGAAAAAGCGGTGCAAATCTCTGAAACAGCCCTCAATGCAACGCTGCCACTTGTGCGGGTGGGCATGACGGAACAAGAAGTTGCCAGTTTGCTGGTCCAGAACCTATTGAAATCCGGCAGTTCAGGAGATATCCCATTCCAGCCGATCGTCTCCACCGGGCCGAACGGGGCCAACCCGCATGCTGTCCCGTCAAACCGCCGCCTGGCAGCCGGAGACCTGCTGGTGATCGATTTCGGCACCAAACACAACGACTATTGCTCCGATATCACCCGCACCTTTGCGGTGGCCGAATTCTCCGCTGAACAACAGAAAGTGCACCAGACCGTCGTCGAAGCCAACCTTGCTGCACAGGCAGCTGGGGCTCCTGGAATTACCTGCGGGGAGATCGATCGGGCTGCGCGGGCCGTGATCGAAGCCGCGGGATATGGCGAGTATTTCATCCACCGCACCGGGCACGGCCTCGGTCGGGAAGGTCATGAGGAACCCTATATACGGTCAGGAAACCCGATGCTCCTGGAACCCGGAATGACGTTCACCATCGAGCCGGGAATTTATCTCCCTAACCAGTTTGGAGTCCGCATCGAGGACGATGTCATCATCACAGACAGCGGGTTAAAAAGTTTTTCAACATACCCAAGAGAATTGACTGTGATTGGAGGGTAACATGACCCACATGCAGATCATTGCTACGGCGGAACCATTTTTCCTTCCCGGTGGGTCCATCGGCTGTGTGCTGGTACATGGGTTTACCGGCTCACCCAAAGAAATGCGCATGCTGGGAGATCATTTGCACCAACAGGGCCACACCGTGCTGGGCGTTCGGCTGGCCGGGCACGCCACCAATATGGAAGATATGATCCGGTCCCACTATTGTGATTGGCTGGCATCGGTAGAAGATGGCTACCACCTCCTGCGGCCGCACTGTGAACAAATCTTCCTGATGGGTCTTTCGATGGGAGGGGTGCTCTCGCTGGTCCAGGCCTCTCGCCTGCCGGTGGATGGCGTGGTCGCCATGTCCACCCCGTACCATTTCCCGGTGACCTGGGCGCGCCGCATGCCCTGGCTGATCAGGCTGCTCAGCCCGTTTGTGCGGACAATGGAAAAAGGAGAGGGAATCTGGTATTCGCCAGAACTGGAAGCCAGCCATGTGCATTATCCCAAAGACCCGGTTCGCCCTGCATATGAACTCTTCCACTTGATTGAAGAGATGAGGGATGCCCTGCCCAAGATCACCGTCCCATCCCTGGTGATCCATTCTCAGGATGACCAGGCCATTTCAATCGAGCACGCCGAGCAGATCTACCAGCAATTGGGCAGCAGCCAGAAAGAACTGGTCCTGGTCGATCAAACCAACCATGTCATCACGCGTGATGGAGACACCGCGCGCGTGTTTGGGCCAATTACACGATTCATCGAAAATTCTGTCTAGCTTAGCTAAAGGAGGAAAGAAAAATGGATGCAATCTTCTCACAAAGCCTGGAGTTGACCTACTGGCTGCAAGGCCTGGGGGATTGGCTGAAACCGGTGATGGAATTCTTCACCTTCCTGGGGGAAGAACGATTTTACCTGATGGTGATGCCGGTCCTGATATGGTTAATCGACTACCAGCTTGGTTTCCGGGTGGGTGTCATGTTGCTGTTGACCAGCGGGTTCAACGAGCTTTTCAAAATGGGTTTCCGGCAGCCGCGCCCTTACTGGCTTGAATCAAAGGCCGGGATCGCCTCGTCTCCGCCAGGCGGATTCGGCTTACCTTCCGGTCACTCCCAAACTCCAATGTCCGTCTTCGGTTTGCTGGCTGCTACACTTAAGCACGGATGGTTCACGGCAATTGTCATCTTCCTGGTTTTCATGATTGGCCTCTCGCGGATCTTTCTGGGCGTCCATTTTTATATTGATGTACTCAGCGGCTGGCTGATCGGAGCCGTGGTGCTGTTCGCTTACCTTAAACTAGAAAGTGCGGTAACAAGATGGTTTTCCAGCAAATCCCTGGGAGTAAAAATCGGGGCGGTGTTCCTCTATTCGCTTTTGGTGCTCCTGGCAGGTTGGGCGGTCATTGCCGCGGCGGGTGACTACCAGATGCCCCACGACTGGAGTGCAAATGCCCACATCGCCTACCCTGAAGAACCCTTCGAAAGCCCGCTCAACCTGAATGGCTCGATCACCGGAGCAGCCGCCCTATTTGGACTGGCGGTCGGCTATTTCTGGGTCCAGGAGGCTGGTGGGTTCAGGGCCAATTCCGGCAGCTGGTGGCAGATGATCCTCCGGTTCCTGATCGGCCTGGCCGGTGTCCTGGTGCTGTATATCGGACTGGGTCAAATCTTTCCTGATAACCACAACCTGGTCAGCTACCTGCTGCGTTACCTGCGCTACGGCCTGATCGGCTTCTGGATTGCCGGGATCGCACCCCGGCTGTTCGTTCGGAGCAAGCTGGCTTCCACCGCCGAATAGACATCACCTACATTTACACAAAAAAGCGCAAAGCTACCAAAATGCCTTGCGCTTTTTTTCTTGTAACATAAATTTAGTACATCCATGCAATTGTCAAGCCAAAAGCACTTGACTTTATAGAACAAATTTTCTATAATTAAGTTGGAGGTGTCCAATGAAAGGAAAAAAACCCAACTCAGGTGAACGGGAACTGTACCACTTTATTCACGATTATCATCAACAATACGGGTACACGCCCTCGTACCAGGAAATGGTTGACCATACGTCTTCCAAGACCAAATCACACATTGCCCACCAACTCAAGAAACTGGAACACGCTGGCTGGATCGAAAAAACCCCCAACCTGCCCCGCGCCATCCGCTTGAACCACGCCGTCCAGCAAAGCCCCTCCCAGGGGCTGATCCCGCTGTTGGGAGTCATCCAGGCGGGTGCCCCCATCCCTCTGCCGGGGTCGGATTTTGCCATGTTCCTGCCCGAAGACAGCATCGACATCGGCTCGATGCTCCCGGTGCAGAAGCGCAGAAAAGATCTGTTTGCCCTGCGCGTGTTAGGGGACTCAATGGTCGACTCAAACATCCAGGAAGATGATATTGTCATCCTGGAAAAAGCCCAGCAGGCTAACAACGGCGAGATGGTTGCCGCCTGGATGCTGGAAAACGAAGAAACCACGCTCAAGCACTTCTACAAAGAAAAAAACCGCATCCGCCTGCAGCCAGCCAACCACAAATATAAACCCATTTACTGCCTGCCGAACCAGGTGCAGATCCAGGGCCGGGTGGTGATGGTCGTCCGCTCCTGTTAGCCGAACAAAAAACGCCTGCCGCTTGAAATGAGCTGGCAGGCGTTTTTGATGATTTTCGGCGTCTAATACAGCAGGAACCTTCTTATCGTATGATAACCTCCAAACCTGCGCGCTTTGGAAGCATCCTCCACCGGCTCTGCGGCCAGGATCGAATCATCCGGTGGGGCAGACTGCACCCCGCCTGTGTCCTCATTTTCCCCTTCCCTTATATCATTCTGCCGGGTCGAGTATCCTGCCCCAAATGACTGCGACCGGCTGAGCGGGACATCCCATAAATTAATCGTGGTTGTATATCCTGCGCTGTCCTCAACCTCAACCTGAATATCAATCAACTGCTCTGAGAGCTGGTAGGTGGGCCACAGATAGTCCCAGCCATCCGCACCATTGGTGTCATTCCGAACGGTATGCCAGGCACCGTCATAATGCACAGAATAAGTCACCCGGACAATGCTCCCCTCGCTTGAGGAGGCATTCACATTCAGGATCGTCCGGGGAATCATCGAGGAACTTCCCAGCATGGGAGAGACAAAACTCGCCGAGATCGGGTTCACCGATTGGCGGTAATTGGCAACATTGGCGGCCGTATTGTTCAGGGTCAGCGTATTGAAAGCCGCGTTCGGCTTGCCGAGCGGGACACCAAGCGGGTATCCATTGTAAGTTTGGTTTGGGTTCGACCAGCGGTTCAGGCGGATACAATTCCCACAACCATTGCTGTAGGCCATCACGGTATAGAACTGGTTCGGCTTTTGGTATCCATAGGAATAGGTCAGGTCCCAGCACCCAGAATTACTGTTATTGGCTCTGTCGTGGCAGGCACCCATATTATGCCCCAGCTCATGCTGAACCGTATAAGCAGTTGACCCAGTGCAGTTCCATTTATCCACCGAGTAGCCAAGGTAATCCTCATCCGGTGCCCCTCCCAGCCAGCCGATCCCGCAGATTCCACTCGGCAAGGCTGAAACCATAAACACCAGGTCTGCGCCATAGGTTTCACGGAAGGCGCGGGCATCGGCAAGGTAATTGGCATCGGGTAGGTCTTCATCATAATGACCAAAGGTCAGCCGGTACAGGGCATAGTACCAGGCACTGGAGTCCCAAGCGGGGACATCTGTCTCATCGTAATTCACTTCTTCCATCCCCACCAGGCGAACCTGCTGGTTAATTCCACTGGCAGCATACCCCTGGTTGGTTGAGAGAATGCTGGCCTGGATCCGGGTTTCCATGGCCGCCTGCCCGCCTACTGCAGCTTTGGCAGCCGCGGTATATACCGCCAGCACCTCGATCTCATCCGCTGAATCAGCCAGGGGTGATAACTCTGAAGCTGTTCCCCCGGGATCCTGCGGTGCCGGGCCCTCGTACTCCACAAAATCTGGGGCCTGCGGGTCTGCATACTGTTCAGGATCCACTTCAGCAACTACATGGCCCAGCCCATCATAGCGGACCTCATAATAGCTGCCCCCATCCTGAATAATGAGATGCAAGATGTCTCCACGGGATACCAGCACGAACTCATTCACCTCCGTGCTGTCAAGATGCCCGGTCATCCCAATCGACCCACCGGACAACAAGTGAACAGCATCAATCTCAGCCTGGTAAAGCGTATCCTCAAAAAGATTGAACACGAAAGAAGGCTGGCTTTCCTCCCGGGGATTAAGTTGGTTGCGAGCAGCCTGCTGCAATAACACAAAATCGATCTCAACAGGGCGCCATCGGATGATCTCAGGGTTATCTGGCTTGCTTGATCTGGGTTGATGACTCGAGGGCGCAAATAAGTTGGGCAAGGGATCCTGCCCCGCTGTCTGAGCATTGACAGGCAAGGAAAACAAGAGAACAAAAATTAAACTGAGGATGATCCCGTTAGTCATCGGTTTCTTCATTGATTTTTCTCGCCGGTGTAAATGGTTGCAACAAATGAGCTGATCTGTTAATCGTATCGCAAATCTTCTCACTGATTATTATAACGAAAGAACAAGCCCCAGGCAGGGGCCTGGGGCTTACAAATTCTTTAGGAATACGAGCAGAGATTATTCTTCTTCTTCCTTTTCTCTTTCGCGAGCGTCCACAATATCTTGCTGCAAATGAGCCGGAACCCGGTCGTAGTGAGCCTCTTCCATCGAGAACACACCGCGGCCACCAGTCATCGAACGCAGGTCTGTCGTGTAGCGCATCATTTCGGCCAGGGGCACATGAGCATTGACCACCGAACGGCCTTTCTCGGTATCCATGCCCTGCACGCGCGCCCGGCGTGTGTTCAGGTCGCCCAGGATGTCACCCATGTATTCTTCCGGCACAACGATCCGGACAAGCATGATCGGTTCAAACAGCACTGCCCCAGCCGCTCTCACGGCCTTCTTGAAGGCTTCCCGTCCGGCGATTTCAAAGGCCACCGGCTTGGAGTCTACCGGGTGTTCCTTACCATCGGTGATCGCCACTTTTACATTGTGCACAGGGAACCCAGCGATCACACCCGATTCCATCACACCCTTGACGCCTTTTTCAATGGCGGGCATATAATTCTGAGAGATTGCCCCACCAAAGACCTCATTGACAAATTCAAAATGCTCATCGGGGAGCGGATCGACACGCATGAAGACCTCTCCGAACTGCCCCGCACCACCGGATTGCTTTTTGTGACGGTGTTGAGAATCAGCTGACTTTGTAATCGTTTCCCGGTACGGAACCTTGGGCACTTCGATATTCAAACCAGTCTGGAACTTCGCTTCCGCTTTGCGGATGGCCACGTCGATATGCTGGTCGCCCATTCCCTGCAAAATGGTCTGCTTGGTGGCAGATTCGTTGTACCAGGAAAGGGTCATATCTTCTTCACAGATTCGGGTCAGGGTCTGTCCCATCTTGCTGGCATCGGCCTGAGTCTTGGGAGAAACCGAAACGCGGTACAGGGCATTGGGGTAATTCCCGGGGTTAATGGTAAGCTTGCGGGTTTTGTCGCAAAGGCTTTCACCCGTACCAGTGACACCCAGCTTGAGCACCACCCCGATATCGCCTGCGTGAAGGTTCTTAACGGGGGTATGGTCTTTGCCGATCGGGATACTCAGGTTGCCCATCCGCTCTTCTTCATCTTTCTGAAGGTTCCACACCCGGGCATCGCTCTGCAGTACTCCTGAGAACAACTTCAGGTATGTGATCTTCCCAACAAATGGGTCAGCCGTCGTTTTCCACACATAGGCCGCTAACGGGCCTGCATCACTGGCAGTGAGTTCAAGATCATCATTGCCAGCCTTTGCCACTTCTGCCGGAACTTCACTGGGTGAGGGGAACAATGAGATCGTCAGGTCGAGCAATTGGGTGAGACCTACCTGGGTATCCACATCGGCAATGATCACCGGGGCAAACACGTTCTGTTGGACGACGCTCCGCAGTCCGGACTGGATTTCTTCCGCAGTCAGTTCGCCGCCTTCCAGGTACTTCTCGAGCAATGCGTCATCACCTTCGGCTGCGGCTTCCACCAATTCCATCCGGGCTTCTTCAGCCGTATCTGCAAGTTCAGCCGGAATCTCGACCGCTGCGCCGCCGTTTGCCGGGTAGGCTTTCATATCCAGCAGGTTGATCATTCCTTTGAAGTCTTCTTTTTCGCCCCAGGGGAGCTGAAGTTTAACCAGGCGAATATCCTCACTGAGCTGTTCGATCGAAGCGAACGCCCGATCAAAATCGGCGGTATCGCGCAGCATGCGGTTGATCAGAACAACGCGCGGTCGGTTGAATTGATTCGCATAATTCCAGGCGATCTCGGTGCCGACCTCCGCACCAGCAACCGCATCCACCAACACCAGCGCGCCTTCGCACACCCGCAGTGCGGAGATCACTTCACCAACAAAATCTGGATACCCAGGGGTATCCAGCAGGTTGATCTTGTGGTCCTTATGCTCAAGCGGAATGACTGACGTGGAAAGCGAGAGTTGGCGGCGTTGTTCCTCTTCATCAAAATCCGAAACCGTGGTTCCTTCATTGACGCTCCCCAGACGGTTGATCACGCCCTTCTGCACCAGCAAAGCTTCGGCGAGTGTGGTTTTCCCCGCGCCACTGTGCGATACCATCGCAAGGTTGCGGAGTTTATCTGTCATATATTCTTTCATTATGTGGGACCTTCCTTTTATTAAAAATTTCGATTCCAAAAAAATAAGTGCAAAATCAGAAAAATATTTTAATTGAAAGCCAGCGAACCGTCAAAGCAGTCAGCGTTGAGCGCCATACCGCAGGCTATTATAAGGTCAAACGGGTCAGAGGAGAAGGGGAAGCGGTCAAACTCTTGCAAAGAGTCCTCCCATCCATTGCGGCATCTGGTAAAATCCCATCATGCTCCAATGGATCCAAAAGTTTAGCAAAAGGCTGTTCTTCCGCCTGCTGTATCTCAAAAGACCCCCCTGGGATAGCGGAATTTCCCCGCCAGAACTGCACGCGTTCCTGGAAAGCCATCCCCCCGGACGGGCGCTGGACCTCGGCTGCGGCACAGGCACCAATCTCCTCACCCTGCGCCAGCAGGGGTGGGAGGTCACCGGGATCGATTTTGTTCCCCAGGCCATCCGCCAGGCACGCCGGAAAGCCCGAAAGGCTGGGCTGCAGGTTCACCTGATCGCGGGAGATGTTTCCAACGCCGGATTGTACCAGGGAGACTACGATCTGATCCTGGATATGGGCTGTTACCACACGCTCAATCCAACCCAACGGGCCAAGTATCGGGCCAATATCGTCAACCATTTGTCGCCTCAGGGGACCTTCATGCTGTACGGGTTCCTCGCAGAGGACAGGGCAGGCATCTCAGAAGAAGATGTGACCGCGTTTGAACAAGACTTGCTGCTGGAAAAACGGGTAAACAGCACGGATCATTCCGGTCCGGCCTCCGCCTGGTTCTGGTTCAAAGCAAAAGGTACAATGCCGGAATGAAATTCCTCTTTTTATTCATGGACGGGATCGGTCTGGGACCCGACAGCCCGGAAACCAACCCCCTGGCAGCCGCTCACATGCCGCACCTGACAGAACTCCTGGAAGGGCATAAGTTGGTGTCTGGGAGTGCGCCGCTGGAAACTGCCCGTGCCAGCCTGCTGTCCCTCGATCCCAACATGAACGTGGCTGGGCTGCCGCAGTCTGCGACCGGGCAAGCCAGCCTGCTGACCGGTAAAAATGTGCCCCAGCTCATTGGCGAGCACTACGGCCCCAAACCAAACCCCGCTGTGCGTGAGGTGCTGTCTGGCGGCACCCTGTTCAGCACGCTCAAACAGGGCGGCTACCGCGCATCCCTGCTGAACGCGTATCCCAAACAATATTTCGAGGCGGTTAATTCAGGTAAGCGGTTGTATTCCGCCATTCCTCAGTCGGTGGTCTTCGCGGAGATCCCGCTGAACGGGACCCGGGAGTTATATTCCGGAGAAGCCTTATCTGCCGATTTTACCGGCGAAGGCTGGCGCACCCATCTGAAAATGGATGACGTACCGGTCTTTCCTCCGTTTGAAGCCGGCCAGAACCTGGCCCGGCTGGCCGCCAGCTACGACATGGGCTTTTTCGAATACTGGCCCAGCGATATCGCCGGCCACCGCCAGAACCGGGAGGATGCCATCTCTCTGCTGGAGAGTTTCGACCAGGTTTTCGGCGGCTTGCTGGACCGCTGGAATGACGAAGAAGGCCTGATCCTGCTGACCTCCGACCACGGTAACCTGGAAGCCCTGGATACCCGCAGGCACACCGATAACCCCGTCCCGGCACTGGTGATCGGGGAACCGGCGCGGCGGAAAAGCTTTACCCAGGGACTGCACACTTTGGCAGATGTTACCCCGGCTATTTTGCAGTTTTACCCAATGTAGTCTTGGCACACAATCTCCCCCTTCGTTTTCAAACCTCTGCTTAGCGGTATTACAAAAAAATCAGGGTGAACTTTTCTTCACCCTGATCAGGAACCACTGTCTTTTATAGTCTCAGACTAAGGACACACATCCGCTGGCTCGAAATCCGGGTTGGCATAGCCGTAAACGGAGGAACCCAGCGGCGTGAGGATGACAGCTTTATTGGTCTCAGAATACTGTTGAACCGCAGTACAGGCGACTTCCAATCCATCCGACTCGTGTACCAATAGGAACACCTCCGCCATATCTACATAGGCATATTGATTGCCCCTGCCGAATAAAGTTTCAAGCTGATCGAACAGCTGCTCCGCAGCAGCCAGGTCATTCAGGTACACAGCCGCCACAATCCGCTTATAGTAGGCATACGCAGCCAGGTTGCGATATTCTTCCTCTTCATCCGCCCAATCCAGCAGCTGTTCATCTTCAATCACCTGCTGAAAGAGCAGCGATGCGATCAGGTATTCGCCGCGATTCATGGCTGCTTCGGCATCGTGCACCAGATGCACCCGGAACGGGGAAGCCGCCAGGGTTTGTTCACCGAGCTTCCAGGTACTGCTGCCTGAGTCATACTGCCAGATATTGACCGAATCCCGCTGTGGACCCGCCCCTACTGAAGCGATCGCGGTGCCAATGACCTCCAGGTTATACATGCCATCAAGGTCGAAATCGGTCAGCTTGATCTCCGGGTAGGGATACTCAAGTGTACTTCCTTCCAACATGGTGATGTACTCCCCATTTTCATACTGCAGGATCTGCACATCCTGAAAACAGGTGTGCGCCCCACAGTGTGTACTGCTGTAAACCACCTCGCGCTGCCCATCGGCGTTGAAATCCTGGATATACAGGAGCAGGGGCGCATACGCCTGCACCTCCGAGATGACCAGATGAGAAAGCACATACTGTCCATCGACGCAGTTAAAGATCAGCAAAGAACCCTGGCGCGGCTGGGTCTCATCAAATACCGTCACGACCACCTCGCGCACATCGTCACCGGTCAGGTCTTCTGCCCAAACCGGCTGTTCTTCCGGCCCCAGGCCCTGCACGATCAGGGTCACAGCCAGTTCTTCAGTGGAAGCCCCTGAATTAAGGTAATCCATGATCGCCTGCGGAAAGGTCTCGTAATCGGTATACGCCATTTCCGGGTGTTCGGAGGGCAGCACGCACACCGCGCTCTCCGAAACTGGGAGCACAGGAAGGGTTGGTTCCTCAACCGGTTCTTCGGTCAGCTCGGGTTCAGGCACATCACTTGAAACAGGAGTGGCTGGCATTTTCGTTTCCGTGGGTACAGGGGTATCCTCGGCCGGGAGACCGCCTTCGTCAAGAAATCCCGCACATCCAGCGAGTAAAAATGACAATACAAAGACAACGAGTCCAATTTTTTTCATCATATAGAATAGAGTCCAGGATTTTGAAATTTGATCTAACCAGATTATACTAGTTAGAGGAGTACATGACCACATCAAACCTGATCTATCTTCCCCAAGAAGCTCCCCACAGCCAGGCGGTGCTGGAAAGGTTCCTTCCCCGCTTTCCTGACGGCGCGGCCGCGCGCTGGCTCGAGACTAACCTGCCCCAGAAAGGCCAATGGGTTATCGACCCATTTGGAGCCAGCCCACAGATGGCGCTCGAGGCTGCCCAGGCAGGCTACCGCGTGCTGGTGATCTCGAACAACCCGATTACCCGCTTCTTGCTGAAGATGACCGCCACTCCCCCGACCGAAGAAGATTTACAGTCAGCCCTGGCGGACCTGGCAACCGCCCGGCGCGGCAGCGACCGCATGGAGCACCATATCCGGGAATTGTACAGCACCCACTGCGACCAGTGCGGAGCAAAGATCGATGCCCGGGCGTTTCTATGGCAGCGTGATGCCCTGACTCCCTATGCCCGGATCTATGCCTGCCCCCACTGCCAGAATGCCGGCGAATTTCCCACCACAGACCAGGACATTGAAAAAGCCAGCCGCCTGAACCAGGGCGGCCTTCACCGGGCCCGGGCCCTGGAAAGAGTCGCCGGCAGCAAGGATCCCAACCGCTTCCATGCTGAAGAAGCCCTGGATGCCTACCTGCCCCGGGCGGTGTACGCCCTGATCAATATGATCAATAAGCTCGATGGCATTGAGCTGGAAGCCAGGGAGGGGATTTACCTGCGGGCATTACTCTTGGCAGCCTGCGACCGGGGCAATAACCTGTGGCGCGTCCCCAAAGAATATTACCGGCCCAAACAGCTGACCACCCCACCCCGTTTCATGGAATATAACCTCTGGCTGGCAGTAGAAGAAGCCATCCCGATCTGGGCCAACGACCATCCGGCAACCCCCCTGACCTTCTGGCCAGAGCCCCCACCTGAAAGTGGAGGGATTTGCCTGTACCAGGGCCAGATCCGGGAGCTGACCCAACAGCTGGACCGAATGCCTGTCGGCGCGATCCTGACTGCCTTACCGCGCCCCAACCAGGCCTACTGGACCCTGTCCGCGCTTTGGTCTGGCTGGCTGTGGGGCCGGGATGCGATAGGGCCATTTGCCAAAGTGCTCAGGCGCCGCCGCTATGATTGGGCCTGGCATACCACAGCTCTCTACAGCGCCCTGCGCAGGGTGGCCGACCTCCTGCCCCCAAAAACACCGTTCTTCGGCATGATCACCGAAAACGAAGCCGGGTTTGATGCCGCGGCAATGGTCGCCGCCGATCTGTCCGGGTTCATCTTAGATGGCACCGCCCTCCGCATTAAAGAAGGCCAAACCCAATTGCAGTGGCACAAAATCGCCTCGCGCCCAGACCCGCCAGAAAAACCACAAGTCAGGCTGGCCGAGGATGCAGCCAGGGAACTGCTGTCTGAAAGAGGAGAACCGACCAACTACCTGCACATTCAGGCAGCCGTTCTCCAATCCCTCAACCAGCAGCATGCCTTGTCCCCTCCGGAACGGGACCCCTCAATCTCGCTATCTACCCATGCTGCCGATGTCTACAACCATTCCCGCTACCTGCTGGCAGAGACCCTTTCTCCCTCCGGGCCATTTACCCGTTACCAGGGCGGAAAAAGCTCGATCGAGATTGGCAAATGGTGGAGCACCTCACTCCAGACAGAAGCCCAGCCCCTGGCAGACCGGGTGGAAATGGCTGTCGTGAAACTCTTCCAGGAAGACAACTCCCTGGATTGGGATCAAATCAATATCCGTTTATGCCACATGTTCCCCGGACTGCAAACCCCAGATATCCCCCTGATCCACACGATTGTACAATCTTACGCCGAGCCGGCTGAGACTGATCGTTATCAGCTGCGGCAGAACGATACCACCGCCTCCCGCAGGGCGGATGTTGCAGAGATCTATTCCATTCTGGCCGAGACAGGAGCAGCGCTCGGGTTCAGCGTGAAAAAAGACCAGCCTTTAGTCTGGGAACAGGCCCTGAACGGGAAACCACTCTACTTCTATCTGATCGCTTCCGCAATTATGGGCAAGATCATCAATGGGGCGAAGCATCCCCCCGAACAAGGCGTGATCGTACTCCCTGGCAGCCGGGCCGGACTGGTGATGCACAAACGGGAACGCGACCCACGGCTGGATTTTCTGCTGGATGGCGGTTGGCGGTTCCTGAAGTTCCGGCATGTGCGCCGCCTGGTTGAGGCCGAGCACCTCAGCCAGGACAACCTGGCCAGTTTCTTCGCCCTCGACCCGCTCTCCCACGACCTGGCCCAATTACCCCTGCTGTAAATTCATTGACATAAACAAACATGCGCCCGCAAACGACGGGCGCATGTAATAATGCATAACGATCAGATCAGGCTTCCTCGATCGGCAGGACCAGGTCGTGCGGGTACTCCGCCAGCACCTCAATCGTGCCATCGGCGTGCACATACACCGTATCCTCAATGCGGCACCCCATTCCCTGGCTGGGATAATACAGCCCCGGCTCGATCGTCACGATCACGCCCGGCTGGAGGGTCGCTTCCGGCGGGCGGGCAAAGGGGAGTTCATGCACATCCAGCCCCAACCCATGCCCGATGCTGTGCACATACCCCTCCTCGATCAGCATATCTTGGCGGATGGTGGGGTGACCTTGCTCTTCAAAAAGATCACAGGTGCGGTCTTGCAGTGCCTTGAACGACATATTGGCCTCGAGTTCCTGGTTCATCAAGCGGTCAAACACCCTGTGCACGTCATCGTACAGCTTCTGCTCCTTTTCCGGGGCATAGCCCAGGCACCAGGTGCGGGTAAAGTCGTAATGATAGCCGCCGCCCGGTTCCTGCAGGAAGATGTCGAAGACGATTGTCTTGCCCAGGGCCAGCACATCCTCCGGATTACCGGTGCTGTGCGGAACCCCAGCGTCCCTGCCGATGGCAAAGATCACCCCATGCGGATTTTCAACCCCATGTTCGACCGCCCACAGATCGATCTTGCGCTTGACCTCGCCGATCGTCAGCGGCTGACCGTCGGTCTTGACCAGGACGCCGTCTTTGGCTTTATGAGACATGAGAAATTCAGCCGTTTTTCCCACCACAGCCACTGTTGCCGCCCCCATCTTGCGGGTGTGCTCCAGTTCCTGCTGGTCTTTGGTCTCGCGTGCCAGAGAGAGGACGGCGTTGCTCATTTCGCCAACGATCTCCAGTCCCGGCATCAAAGCCTGAAGCGCATTGAAGACCTCGAAGCTGTGAGGGGCATCCAGCTTACCGTAGATTGACATGCGTCCCCCGCTCAACCCGAGGTCGGAGAAGATCGCCTGGTAGCGCAGGGCCAATGCCTGGGCCGGGTTGCCGTTGGCCTGCTTGAGCAGGTCAAAATAGCGGTATTCGGCCAGGTTCCTGGTTTGCAGGCCGGAACGGGCGGCTTCTTCGCGTTCCATCGGGTTGCAGAACAGCACCGGCTCCTGGCCTCGCAGTTTGACCAGATCTCCCTGACCGACATGCACGTTCCCGGTGAAATAAAACATAAACGGGTTATGCGTAGCCGAGCCGCTCACCAGCAGGGCATCCAGGTCCGCCTGTTCCATTAAACGATCAAGGTCATGTTTCATGTGGTTTCCTTTGAATTTAATTTAGCTTGCACCCATCAACACTGGCCAATCGGCCTGTATTTATCCGGGTTGAGTTTCCCGGCCAAATTATAACCCAGACTGATTCATGAAATGATGGACTTACGGAAAATTCAGACCGTTATTCGCCCCACTGCGCCAGGGCATTTTGCAGTTCCACCAGCAGGGCCCCTTCCTGCTGCGGCAGCACAGTGCGCGGGTCGATCATCACCTGCTCGCCATCCACACGGGCAATGATCGGGGGATGGGTGGTGCGCAGTAAGCTGAGGAATTTGCTGGGGTTCGAGACTTCCAGGGCTACCAGCCAGGTGGGCAGGCGTTCTCCGGGCAGGCTTCCCCCTCCAACTGCCGTTTCGCCGGAGATCATCCGGGCCCCTTTGAGAAATCGCGTCCACTGCATGGCACGCGATTCGATCCGTTTCAGGTCCATCGAGATCATCTGCCAGATCGGGATCTTTATCTCAGCCTCGCCCTTGAGGTAATGCAGCAGGGTCGCCGAGAGACCCGCCAGGGCCATCTTATCGGCGCGCACTGCCCGGGCAATCGGGTGTTTGCGCAGCTTCTGGACCAGGTCTTTCTTACCAACGATGATCCCTGCCTGGGGGCCGCCGAGCAGTTTATCACCGGAAAAGCAAACCAGGTCCGCACCCGCCGCCACCGATTCCATCACAGTGGTTTCGTGTTCCAGGCCGTACTCGGCCGTATCCAGCAGCGAACCCGAGCCCAGGTCATCAACCACAGGCAGACCGGCTTCGTGCGCAACGGTAGTGATCTCCTCCAGCGTAGGCTCACTGGTGAACCCGACCAGCCTGAAGTTGGAACGGTGGGCTCTGAGCACCAGCTTGATGGGATGCTCGGCAATCGCCTGCTGGTAATCCTTGAGATTGACCCGGTTGGTGGTGCCGATCTCGTGCAGGATCGTCCCCGACTGTGCCATCACATCCGGAATGCGGAACCCACCGCCGATCTCGATCAGCTGGGTGCGGGAGACCAGTGTGCGCCGCCGGTTGGACAACGCTGCCAGGATTAACAGCAGCGCTGAGGCGTTGTTATTGACCACCAGGGCGGCCTCGGCACCGGTCAGGCGGATGAGCAAATCTTCGGTATGGATGTAGCGTGAGCCGCGCTGGCCTTTGACCAGGTCATATTCCAGTGTCGAATACCCCTGGGCGACCTTCTGAATGGCACTGATTGTTTCCTGGCTGAGTGGAGAACGCCCCAGGTTGGTGTGCAAAATCACACCGGTGGCATTGATCACCGGCTCCAGGGTAGGACTGGTCCATTGTTCAAGCAGGTGCTGGATCTCCTGCAAAATGATCTCGGGGATTGGAATGGTGCCCTGCTCTTTGCTGACCTTGGTGCGGATCGTGTCCAGTTCGGCGCGGATTGCCATGATGGTCAGCGACCGGCCATATGCCGCCACCAGGTCTTTTCCTTCGCTGGTTTTCAGCAGGGAATCGACCGAGGGGATTTTTCGTAAATCGGTTGATTTTTTTTCGGCGGCCATAGTGCCAAACTCCTAAGATCAGGGACGCCAGATGCTCCGTTCCCGCAGGCGCAGTAAAATCTCGACCACGATGAACCCGACCAGGAAGATCAGAGCCAGCCCGGTGCTCCCCACCTGGCCGCGGTTGATCCAGACCAGCAGAGCCGTATACACCCCCACCCACAGAGCCTGCCGTACGATCACGGACTGTGCCGGGGGCGGGTCTGCGGGGAAGCGCAGGTGCAGGTAAACAACCACCGGGAGGGCAATGCCGGTAAATGCAACGACGATCAAAAAGTAAAACAGCCAGCGCGGGCCAAGGGTCGGCTCGCTCATGTTACTCAGGATATACAGCCCACCCCAGCCCAAAACCAGCAGCAGTACAATGAGGGGTAAAAACGCTCTGACAGTCGGTGTACGATGCATCTTTTTCTCCTGTTTCAGAGGTATTATATCTTATTAACGTATTGGAGAATGCTCCCCAGAAGTACCGAAATTTGGGGATTTACTCAGAACAAAAACAGGAACAACAGGTCGTTGACGTTCGTGCGGGTGGGGCCCGGGGTCAGGCAGTCGCCCAGGGCGGAGAAAAAGGTATGCGAGTCGTTGTTCTCCAGGGAGGTGGTGACATCCAGGCCTAATTTTACGGCGCGCTGAAGGGTTTCTCCGGTCACGACAGCACCAGCAGCAGTTGTCGGGCCGTCTCCCCCATCCGTTGCCAGGGTCACCAGGGCGGCGTTCTCCAGGCCATCCAGAACGGGCACGGCTGCCAGGGCCAATTCCTGGTTGCGCCCTCCCACACCACTCCCCCGCAAGGTGACGGTGGTCTCGCCACCAGCCACCCACACTGATGATCGCGGGGCATCGGAAGTGGCATAATCCAGCAAGCGCGTTCCCATCTGCTCACCCACCTGGCGGGCTTCCCCCTGCAGGGTGGTGGTCAGCAGGTGGGCTTCGAAGCCAAACTTCTCCGCCTGGGATATGGCTGCCCGGGCGGCGATCTCGTTATTGCCTACCAGCAGGTTGTTGGGCAGGACAGATGCAAGCAAGGGCGGCATCGGCGGGTGGCGCAATGCTTTCAGGATCCCTTCCGGCAGGCTGCCTTTCAACCCATACCGAGTCACAATCTCCATCGCTGGCTGCCACTTCCCCTCCAATGGGACAGTCGGTCCGGACGCGATCATCTCCAGCGGGTCGCCAACCACATCCGAGAGGATCAGGGCGGTCACCGGAGTGGGGGCCGCGGCACGTGCCAACCCGCCGCCTTTCACCGCATCCAACTGCCTGCGGACCCGGTTGATCTCCCCGATGTTTGCACCGCTGGCCAGCAGTTGGATGGTCAGGTGTTGGTAGTCTGCCAGCGAAACACCCGGCACAGGGGAAGTCAGCAGCGCTGATCCGCCCCCGGATAACACCACCAGCACCAGGTCATCCGGCTGTGCTTTCTCCAGCATCGCCAGCATGGCCTGGGTGGCGTCCATCCCGCGCTGATCCGGGACAGGGTGCCCGGCTTCGACGATCTGCACCCGACCTACCGTCTGCGGGCCGCCATGCCCTTCCTTGACGATCACCAGGCCATCCACGATCCAATACCCTAGCCGGTCCACGACAGCCTGAGCCATGGGCAGCCCGGCTTTACCCGCCCCAACAAGGTAGAGGCGGCGGTTTTTGCGCAGGTTGTAGGTAATCTTCCCGAGGTGCAGCTGGTCGCCTACCAGATAAATTTGGCGCATCACAGCCTGATAAGGATCCACGGCCTGGATGGCTGTGTTCAGGATCTCGCCAACTCGCTTTCCCCAGGGCGCATGGCGTAAACTTTCCGTCATGAAATCAGAAGCCTGCATAGGCTGATTGTATCAAAATTTAGATAGTCGACACTCGAATTATATAGCCCAGATGAAACGAGCAGCACTTAGCCAGGACTCATCTCTTTCCTGATGTGGCTTGCTATAATCATAATCACAGGCGAATAATGATTGACCCAATCACCCCACTCGCCTGCCAAAAATTCTGGAGCTAAAAATGGACAAACAACAAACCAATGCCCTGGCAGGATGGATGGTTATCGCACTGATCGTCATCGGCCTGCTTGGACTGTTTACCGGTTTCCTATCCTTTATCAACGAATACAATTATATCGGAACCGGTCTGTGCCTGATCGCATCTGCGCTGGCATTCGGAACCGTGCTGAAAATGTATCGGTAAACCTGGCATGCTGCCTTGTCAGGTCAGGAGATCAGCCTCATACTGCCTCAGCGTTTTGATCCGCCCATTGAAATAACGATCCCCGAGGAAATCAATCCCCCAATCCGGGGAGTTTTGGGTGTGCACGCCCATGTGCCACAGGTAGCGGCCGCCAACAAACAGGGGGACAGCTTCAAGGTCCAGCGGATCCAACGGGCGCACTTCCTGGTAGCCCCGGAGAAACGGGGCCCAGCGCTCTTCGACCTGGTCTTCCAGGCGGGCGCACCACAGGAAGACAGCCAGGTCGTACGCCCGGTAGCCAAATCCCCCGCAATCAAAATCATAGAAAGTCAGCGTGCCTTCCGCATCAACTTTGGCGTGGTATCCCTGCAAGTCGCCGTGGCAGAAACCCTGCTCAAGTACATCCGGGGGCAGCGCTGAAATCCGCTGGTGCAGTTTCTCTGCTAGCTGCTGAAGGTACTCCCAATCCGCCGGGCGGTGTTCCAGGAACGGCTTGATGTTGGCCAGCGGCTTGTCGATCAGATGAACCAAATCTTTGCGGAAACGTTCATGGGGGGTGCTGAAATCTTCCAGGGCGTTGTGCATAGCGGCAACTGCTTTGCCGTACGTGTAAGAAACTTCCGACGGCGTTTCCTCGTAGGAAAGTTCCTCCCCGGGTGCCAGGGAAAACAGCGCTCCGAAACGCACCCCCTCTAATGCATGGATCTCACAGTAGGGTTCGCCACCCTGGAAAAGCAGCGGACGGGCGGCAGGGTAGTTTTTCTTCTGAAGATGGAGCATGGCATCCAGTTCACAGCGGATATCCGCCAGGGTACGCCACATCGGGCGGTACGCCCGGAAATAGTAGGTTTCTCCGGATTGAGCCAGCACCTGGTAGGTATGGTTGAATCCACCGGAATAGAATTGACATTCCGCCACAGGGCCAATCCCGAAATTCGGCAGGATATCACGGGCCAACGCGCCCGGAGAAAGGATAGAGATCAAGGCAGGAAAAGTTTCAGGCATGCTGGTATCCTTGAGTGAATTTTTTTCCATTGTAGCAGAACATGCCGTCAGCTCCCCCTTTTTGTTTCAATCAGTTTTCAGCCGCCAGGCAGGTCAGGGTTTCGATCACACCTGGAATCGGCTGGATGACCGATGTCAGCAGGGTGCCGAGTTCATCCAAACTGGCAATTTTGACAATCGCGACGGCATCGTACGGGCCGAAGGTCATGTTGGCTTCAACCACCTTTTCCGAGCGCCGCAAATGGTCCACAACGGTCCGCACCTGTCCCATACTCACATTGAGTAAGATATATGCTTTCATCATAATTCCTATCCTTTTCGATTCCTAAGAAAGATGGCCCAGTAGGTCGCTGACACCAGAGCCGCACCGCCAATGATGTTTCCAATCGTCACCGGGATCAAGTTGTTGACCAGAAAGGTTTCCCAGGTCAGGCGAGAGACATCCACCCCGCTTTCCACCACGAAGGAGGGATCAAACTGCTTGATCAACAATCCGTAGGGAATAAAATACATATTGGCAATGCTGTGTTCAAACCCGGCCGCCACAAATGCTGTCACCGGGAAAATCACAGCGACAATCTTATCGACCGTGGACCGGGCACTGAAGGTCAGCCAGACGGCCAAACAGACCAGGGTGTTGCACAGCGTACCAAGCGAAACGGCCTGGACAAAACCAAATTCTGTCTTCCCGGCTGCAATCTTCAGGGCAGTTTGACCCACAACCCCACCCCCAAAAGTGTATTGTTCGCTCAGGAAGACCAGGAGTGCCATTCCGAACGAGCCAAAAAAGTTACCTGCATACACAATCACCCAATTCCGGAGCAGAGCTTTGGAACTGACTTTTTTACTGGCCCAGGCCATCACAATCAGGTTATTCCCGGTAAATAGTTCCGCCCCGGCCACCACCACCAGCACCAGGCCGAGGCAGAAGACAAATCCGGTCATCAGCTTGGCGGCTCCAAAAGGCATACTGCCGGAACCCGCGGCGGTGGTGGTGGCAAATACGCTCCCGAGGGCAATAAACCCGCCAGCCAGGACAGAGAGGGCAAAGGTCTTTAACACTGAGGTTTCAGCCTTCTGCACACCCAGATACTCGGCGCGGGTGGCCATTTCAGCAGGCAGTAAGGCATCAAAGCGGATTTCGTTCATACAGGCCTCCTTGATAAAAAACCTTATTGTGAAATTAATCACAATATTCGATATTATTATACTACAATTGGTGCAATTGGCAACCCCTCGTTTTCCCCCGCCGATCCCTCAACCCTCAATCGCGATCAGCCAGCAAATCAATTGAGGGTTCAAGCCAAACCGGCCTTAAATTTTAGAGGCGTCACCCGGGGGTGACGCCTCTGTGAACGTAAGAGATATGATGAAACCAATTATTTTTATTCTTTGAGGAGAAGAAAGTATCTCTTACGCAATTACCTCACATCAATCAACTACATCTGGGGAATGAGAACTGCATCAATCACGTGGATGACACCATTATCGGCCTGAATGTCGGTAATCACAACCATCGCGTCATTGATGAACAGGCTGCCATCTTTGATGGAGATCTTGAAACTATCTCCGGATAAAGTCTCCACAGTCTGACCATCCAGGGTGAGTGCAGTCTCGGCCATCACAGCTCCATCCAGTACATGGTAGAGCAGCACTTTAGTGAGCAGTTCATTATCGGCCAACACGGCATCCAGGTCACTTCCTAGAGCTGCGAAGGCATCATTCGTGGGAGCAAAGACAGTGAAACTGCCCTCACCCGCCAGTGTATCCACCAGATTAGCTTGCTGCAGGGCGGTTACCAGGGTTGTAAAGCGCTCATCGGCAAGGGCGATATCAACGATGGATCCTTTTTCCTCGCCCATGTCACTGCTCATTTCATCAGCAGGCGGGATCAGGACTGCATCGATAACATGGATCACGCCATTGGAGGCTTCAATATCGACCGCGGTCACCATGGCATCATTGATGAACAGGTGATTACCATCCGTTGTCAGGGCAATTTTATCGCCGGACAATGTCGCAACCTCGGAGCCAGCCAGAGCGAGCGCATCAGGGGACATCACTTTGCCATCGACAACGTGATATAAAAGCACCTGGGTCAAGAGGTCAGCGTCTGCCAGTACAGCACTGAGCGTATCCCCAAGCGCATCAAAAGCGGCATTGGTCGGGGCGAACACAGTGAAGGCACCCTCACCTGCCAGGGTATCAACTAACCCGGCGGCATCCAACGCGGTGACCAGGGTGGAGAAATTCTCATCGCCGGCAGCGATTTCAGCAATCGAGGCTTTAGGCATTTCTTCAGCCATTTCATCACCAGTGTTCTCTTCAACAACTTCCGGCATATTTTCAACCATAGGATCCGCAGCGGTATTTTCCATCACTGCATTGGAATTGGTTGAGGTTCCACCGCATGCAACCAGGACCAGTGCAGAAATCGACAAAACAATCATAAGGGTAAACTTTTTCATTTCAAGCTCCTTTTGTATAACTAATTTACATATATTGTACATGTTTTGTAGAGTTTGTCAAGGGTTTTGCACAGAATTTGTACAGGATTAATCGAAATTGGGCATAATTTTGGTTGTTCTCACAGATTTTTCCTTAATAAATGGTGGAATTGGGCAAAATAAATCCAATTATTTTGTTTCCCCGTATAGTTTTATAAACACCTATCAAAAGGAGCGTGTGATGAGATCAAAATTATTTTTACTTCTCGGCAGTCTGGCAGTCTTCGCGTTGATGCTGACCGCCTGCGGGGCGAATTCCCCGGCAGAGAACACAACCAACGACATCATGGAGGATCCCAATCCCCCATCTGAGATAATTCCCTCCGTGGAAGTCAGCGATCAGGATGCCAGCAGCGGAATGGTGACCATCCAAAAAATCACAGCCGCAGACCCGGGCTGGATCGTGATCCACACCGAATCTGACGGTGCGCCGGGCCCAATCGTTGGGTTTGCCCAGGTGAGTGCCGGTGAAAACAATTCTGTAGCGGTTGAGATCGACCTGGATGCCGCCACCGAAAAATTATTTGCCATGCTGCATATCGACGCCGGCACCACTGGCACCTACGAGTTCCCGGGAGATGATGCCCCGGTCAAAAATGGCGATGCCGTTGTGATGACCCCCTTCATGGTCAGCCTGGGTGAAGCCAGCGCCCCGCCCTCGGTTTCAGTAGCCGACCAGGAGACCGGCGGAAAGGTTATCATCGCCGAGGTGAATGCTGCAGACCCGGGTTGGATTGTAATCCACACCGAATCAGATGGCGCACCCGGACCCATCATCGGCTATGCAGCAGTAAACGCCGGTAAAAACAGCAATGTGGAAGTTGAGATCGACCTGGGTGGCGCAACAGAGAAACTGTTTGCCATGCTGCACATTGACGCCGGCACCTCGGGCACCTACGAATTTCCGGGAGACGACGGCCCGGTGAAGAATGGCGATGCCGTTGTGATGACCTCCTTCATGATCACTGCTGAGACAGGCACAGGCAGTTCGATGGACGAGGTTGTCGTCATGGTCAAAGACAGCAAGTATGAAGCCAAGGAACTGACCGTTCAGGCAGGGACCACGGTCACCTGGATCATGGATGCCAGCTTCCCGCACACTGTCACCGCCGATGATGATTCTTTCGACAGCGGCCGGATGAGCAACGGGCAAAGCTTCAGCTTCACATTTGACCAGCCCGGGGAATTTCCTTATTACTGCACATTGCACGGCGGACCTGGCGGAACCGGAATGGCCGGGACGGTGACAGTCACCGATTAGGGCCTGATCCCAATACCAAACGCAGAATACTCCATTGGCACGCCTGGGTGTGAAATCCCGGGCGTGCTTGATTCATCCATGTGCTCGTATCGCCAAAGTTTTCGCATTCAAACTGGCCATTCGGATTCAAAAAACGGAAATGAAAAAGCAAAAATTGCCTGAGCAAAATGCTCAGGCAATTCTGGATCCTATGCGGTCAAGCTGGACTAATATTCTGCGCCTAACACCTTATCCCCCGTCGGGCCGGGACTGCCGCCAAACGGTTCAATCGTGACCCCAAACCCATCGTACTCGTCGAGTGGCTGTTTGGAATACACGCGCAATGCGGCGTACCCGCTGTCAGAAACAGAGAAGACACCCCCACTGGTACGTGCACCATCTTCGATCAACCAGAGCTGGTACTGCTGCTCTTCGGAGAGTGGAGCAAGATCATTCGTGACCAATGTGCCATACTGGCCATCTGCACTGAGGATCAGCACCCCAACCGCATCCGGATTGACTTCTGTCGCAGACAGGTTGAGAATCCTGAACTGCGCAGGGGTTTGATCTCTCACCTGATTCCACAGCAGCAGGTTACCCAATGCAAGCAGCAGCACCAATCCCACGCTCACCAACCCGAGGGCAGGTCGCCGGGAAAACCATCCCCGCCACCCGGCAGATTTTCTGTCCTCGACCGGTTCCGCCTGGATATCAGTTTGGATCTGTGAGAATAATTCTTGCTTGACGCGCATTGAGGGAGCTCGGTCCGGGGCGGCCAGGCCAAGCTGATCTGCGGTTTCCTGATAGTTCAGGTGTTCTGCCTGACATTCAGCACAGCTGGCGATATGATCCGCCAGATTGGCAGCTTCCTCTGCATCCAATGCTCCAAGGGCATAGGCCGGGATATTATCTATCATTTCCTGATGATATTGCATAAAACGTCCTTCGGGCACTTCACTCTACTATATGATACGCACCACATCCTATTTTGGATGTATTTCCGATGACACTGCCAGCAGACCGCGCAGTTTTTGCATTCCCAGACGGATGCGGGTTTTGACCGTCCCGAGCGGCTCACCAAGCTGGTCTGAGATTTGCTGCTGGGTCATGCCATAAAAATACGCCAGAAAAATCACCTGGCGCTGATCTTCAGGCAGTTCTTCCAGGGCATTCCTGACCTGGCGCTGGTCCATGCGCAACTGCACTAACCTTTCCGGGCCAATATCCTCAAGATCCGGCTGCTGGCCCACTTCTGCCCAGGAAACCTGTTTCCCCTCAACGCCGACCTTCTTTTTCCTGATTTCATCGATCGAGCAGTTTCGGGTAATAGCACTCAGCCAGGTGGTGATTTTGGATTGCTCTGGGTGATAGGTATGGTTCTTTTTCCAAATTTTCAGGAAAACATCCTGGACAATCTCTTCTGCAACCTTGCGATTATCTACAATCGTATAGGCAATGCTGAATACCAGGTTGACATAACGGTCGTAAAAAAAACTGAAGGCCTGGTCATCTGCATGCTGCACAAGACGAAACAGCATCAAATCGTCTAACTCTTGGTAATTCACAAGGCTCCTTTAATTTGGTTGCTAAAGATTATATCCTAAATCAAGGCAAGCAAACCGTCTGGCTTTTCGGGCGATTTTTCTTCCGCTCTCATCTTCTATTAACAAAATATAAGATTTAATACTTGACACGCCAATAAAAAAGGTGTAGTATGAAAAATGGTTTTACAAAAGCCAAAAATTTTTGAAAGGAGACGTAACAGACAGATGCAAAATCACACACTTACATTTGCCCCAGCACGTCGAACGCGGAAGATTGTTTCCGGTTCCGTTGGTTTTGCCTTGTCTCAATGCGTCTGTTGACCGAATCTAGCTAATCTCACCTGAGAAGATCACGGCCACGGGCGCTTGAAAGACAAAGCTCGTGGCTTTTTTTATTCCTATTATATTTGCGCAAAATATAACTGGACACGGCCACGGGCACGACCGCCCCACTGGCCGTGTTTTTTTTCATCCAGCGAAAGGGCGAGGAGAAGAAAAAAGAGCACCACGCTCTGACAGAAGGAAAATAATCATGAATAAAAATGCTATTGTTGTCAATCAAGTTTATAAGAAATTCGGGAAAGCCAAATCCACGAATTTGTGGAAGACTCTGCTCAGGCAGAACGGCAAACAAGAAACCAATGGGAACGGCAAGAAAGAGTCCCAAAATGGTTCTTCCGGGCCAGTCGTAGCGCTCAATCGGGTCTCATTCAAGGTCAAGAAAGGCGAGATCTTTGGAGTGCTGGGACCGAACGGATCCGGCAAATCCACCCTCATCCGGCTGATGGCCACCCTCCTGCTCCCCGATGACGGAAGCATCCAGGTAGAGGGACTTGACCCGGTTGACGATCCGATCAAGGTCCAGAGATTGATCAACCGGGTATCGGTGGAAGCCAGCTTCTTCAAGAAGCTCTCACCGATGGAAAACCTGATCTACGGTGCACGGCTGTACGGGATGAACGGCAAGGAAGTTCGCAAGCGAGTGGTCGAGATCCTCACCCGGCTCGGGCTGGACAAGCGAAATATCTTCAGCCCAATGGAAGAGATGTCTCGCGGGATGCAGCAGAAAGTTGCCATTGCCCGAGCCCTGCTCTCCAGGCCCAAGATTTTGCTGCTGGATGAACCCACCACCGGGTTAGACCCGGTATCGAAGCGAGAGGTTCAGGCGGTGGTGCAGGAGCTCAAGGAAAAAGATGGAACCACCATCCTGCTGACCACCCACGACATGAACGAGGCCGAGATCCTCTGCGACCGGGTGGCGATCATCCACAAGGGCAAGCTGATCGCTCTGGATACGCCAGAAGCACTCAAGCAATTGGCCCCAAAGGTCAACGGAGAGCTGCCCAGCCTGGAAGATGTCTTCATCCACATGACCGGTGACAAACTGAAGGATGAAGAGAAAGAAGATCCCGAAGCGGCACAGGCGATTGCCCGGGCCCTGGCAGAAGCCTTCAGCGATGAGGTTGATGAACCTCAGCCGGTTGCTGAACTGAACTAATGAAGGAAGGAGGCAGATGATGTCTACAGCAATTCAAAACTTTCAAGCGACATATGCGTTCATGGAACGGAATGTCAATCTGGTCAAGCGTTACTGGGCATGGGAACTGGTCTGGATGACATACTCAATCGCCAACAGCCTATCCGTCAGCTTTATCGGGCTGGGGATGGAAGCACTGAGCGGTGAACAAGCCAATGTCAACGGCCGCTACCTGGTGCTTTACCTGGTGATTGGCACGCTCGTCTGGCGTTACCTGACAACCGTGTTCTATTGGATTACCGAAGTGATCTCGATCGAACGCTGGGAAGGAACCATCGAATACACCCTGATGGCCCCTGTCCGCCGGGTAGTCCACATGGCTGGTCAAACCATCTTTGCGGTCGTGTACGGTCTGTTTTTCACCGGGGTAATCCTGGTGGTCACCGTGATGATCTTCGATCTAGACCTTACCCAGGCCAACCTGGCGGGCGGGCTGGCTATGCTGATTGCGGGAAGCTTTTCCTTCATCGGCATCAGCATCATGGTCTCCGTCCTGCCCCTGCTCTTCCCAGAGCGCGGCGCCCAGATGACACATATTGTGATCGCGATCTTGTTGTTAGTCTCCGGGGTCTACTACCCGATTGAGGTACTGCCCACCGTGCTCCAGAAGCTCGGTGTGGTCAGCCCAGCCACGTACGTCCTGACCGGAGTGCGAGAGGCCTTGCTGGAAGGCAAGCCGCTCGACCACCTCTGGCAGTACATCTGGCCGGTCCTCATCATGGGATTAGTCCTGATCCCAGCAGGCTTGTGGGTTTTCAACCTTGCCGAACGCTATGCAAAGCGAACAGGCAAACTGGCAAGAAACGGATAGAGCCAGCATTTTCTATCCACACCGGTTCGCCAGCCGGCAAGGTTGCCTCCCAGTTCGACCATTTTTCGTTGCTCAGATGCATGGCATTGAAGCATAAACCGAGGAGGCACCTAAAATGTTTAGTCGCATAACTAAACTGTTCAAAAATGTCCGGAACCATTCAACCGGGCAAGCACCTTCACAAACGAATCAGACGGCAGCCCAGGAACACCACACCCTGAACGTGACTCCGCTGAATATCACCAGCAGCCACTTGAAGAGCATCCAAACCAGCATGGCAGAAAAATCCAGGGCAGAGTTTGCCGCTGTAACCAAAGCACTGAACGCATCGCAGCAAGCGAATCGTTCAGAGCAGGAACTGATTAAATTCTAAGGTATCTGGTGGAGGACCGCCTGGTCCTCCACCAGAATACCTATGACCACAAGGAAATGACGATGTACGAAAAAATACTAGAGATCGAAGTCTCAGATGCACCTCAGGTTCCAGGCTTGAATTTTCGCCGCTTCCGCGGCGAGGAGGATTATCCCGAAATGCTTGCCGTGTACAAAACAGCCATGGAGCATGATGGGATCGAAGCCAGTGACACACTTGAAGAGCTTGCCAGCAATTACCAGCACCTGGAACGCTGCAATCCCTTCACGGATATGGTATTTGCCGAGGTGGATGACGAATTGATCGCCTACGGCCGCTGCTGGTGGGCTGCCGAAATTAACAACGATCATCTTTACAGCTTCTTCGTCAACCTGCGGCCGGATTGGCGCAGCAGCGATGTTGGTCTCACCATGGCAAACTGGCTCATCAATCGCTTGAGAACCATCTCGAAAGATCATCCCAAAGGCGCGGAAAAATACCTCAACGCCTGGGCCATGGACAGCCAAAAATACCAGATCGACATATTGGAAATCCTGGGGCTTGAACCCGTCCGCTATAACTATATGATGACCCGCCCTTGCAGCCAGCCCGTAGAAGTCCATCCCCTGCCGGATGGGATCGAAGTCCGCCCCGTAACCCCAAACCAGCTGCGCAAGATTTGGAATGCCCAGGCGGAGGCGTTTCGCGATCACTGGGGTTACGTAGCACCGACTGATAAAGATTTTCAGCACTGGCTGGAATTCCCGCATTTCAATCCAGACCTGTATAAAGTAGCCTGGGATGGCGGCAAGGTGGTGGGGATGGTGCTGAACTTTATCAATCACGACGAGAACCGGGAATACCACCGCAAACGCGGCTACACAGAAAATATCAGTGTGCGGCGCCACTGGCGGCAGCAAGGGGTCGCCCGTGCTCTGCTGACCCAGAGCATCCAAATGTTCATCGAGATGGGCATGGAAGAGACCGCCCTGGGCGTAGATGTGGATAACCCCAATGGAGCCCTCAGGTTATATGAAAGCGTAGGCTATACCCCCTACCGCACAGGGTTCACCTACCGCAAACCGTTTTACACAAGGTAGCAAGGAGAAAAAATGACGTTATTAATCAATGCACTACGGATTGAAAACGCCCCAGACCTGCCCGGCCTCACCTTCCGCGGGTTTGAAGGCACACCAGATTTCGGTCATATGGCTGAGATCATCAACACTGTGAACAAGACGGACCAGAATGAAGGTACAGCAACCGCAGAAGAGATTGAAAAGAATTACGAATTCTTACAGCGTTCCGATACGGACAAGGACCTGGTTTTCATCGAGCTCGATGGCACCCCGGTTGGCTACGGCCGTTGCATGTGGGATAAGGAGATCACAGGAAAGTACCTGTACAGCTTTTTCATCCACCTTAAGGAAGAAAGCCGCGGCAAAGGGATTGGGACCGCAGTTGCCGGGCATTTTATCCGGCGGCTGACCGAAATCTCGGCAAAACACCCCGCAGAGGCTCAAAAATACTTGCAGAGCTGGGCTTCTTCCACCCAGACCTGGTATAGTGGGCTGATGGAAAAACTCGGCTTTGAGCCAGCCCGCTACGGGATCAGCATGGTCCGCCCAGCCAGCGAACTGATGACGGTGTCTCCCCTGCGTGAGGGGCTTGAAGTCCGCGAAGTACAGCCCGAAGATTACCGCAAAGTGTGGGAAGCTGACAAAGAAGCCTTCCGTGACCATTGGGGATATGTAGAACCGACCGAAAAGGACTACCAGGCTTATCTGGAATTTCCATATTTCGAGCCGGAGTTATGGAAAGTTGCCTGGGAAGGCGACGAGGTGGTAGGGATGGTACGTAACTTCATCAACCCGAAGGAAAACGAAACCCGGAACTGCAGGCGCGGCTACACTGAATTTATCAGCGTGCGCCGCCCTTGGAGGCGGCAGGGTGTCGCCCGCTCCCTCCTCACCCAGAGCGTTCAGATGTTTATCGAGAAGGGCATGGAAGAGACCGCCCTGGGCGTAGATACCCAAAACCCGAACAACGCCATGCACCTGTACAAAAGCGTCGGCTACAAGGAAACCAAGCGGTTCACTACCTTCCGCAAACCACTCTAACCACCACATAAAGCGGTCTGAAACACTCAGCTTTTTGGGAGGAAAAATTATGTACAACCAGCACCTTCTGCCTGACGGGTTTAGCGAAAGACCAGCCAGCATGGCAGACCTGGACGCCGCGACTGAGCTGTTCAACATCTGTTCGCAAGCCCAGATCGGGAATAATGAAAGCACCCGGGCCAATGTTGCCAACGGCTGGAACACCCCTGGCTTCAACCAGGAGACCGACCAGCGGGTGATCCTCTCACCAGATGGAGGGCTGGTTGGCTATACAGAAGTCTGGACGCTCAACCCAACCCCTGTCCACCCCAACGTTTGGGGGCGGGTCCATCCCGATTATGAAGGGCTTGGCATCGGCTCCTATCTGATGCAATGGGCAGAACAACGCTCCCTCCAGGTGCTGGAAAAGGTGCCGCCACAGGCCCGCGTCTCCTTCCGCGCCCATTGTTGGGACTCCTACGCCCCGGCAAAAGACCTGCTGGAAGGGTTCGGCATGGACCTGATCCGGCATGGCTACCAGATGCGCATCCAGTTGTCAGACCCGCCGTCAGTTGGCGAGGAGCCGGAAGGGATCCAGATCCGGACCTTCCGCCCCGAAGATGCCGAGGCAGTTTACCAGGCCGATGATGAAGCATTTCAAGACCATTTCGGGTACGCTCCCATGGGCTTTGATCGATTCAAGTATCACTTCATCAACGATCCAGGCTTCGACCCGGACTTGTGGTTCCTGGCAGTCGATGGAGACGAGGTAGCCGGGGTGTGCCTGTGCCGCAAAGAAAGCCGTGAAGATAACACCATGGGGTGGGTAACGTCGCTCGGAGTGCGCCGTGAGTGGCGCAGGCGCGGGATTGGGCTGGCCTTGCTCCGGCACAGCTTCGCAGCCTATTGGCAGCGCGGCAAGATCCAGGTTGGGCTGGGGGTAGATGCCCAGAACCTGACCGGCGCCCTCCGGTTGTATCAAAAAGCCGGGATGCACGTCCACCGAAAATCGAACATGTACGAAAAAGAACTCCGCGCCGGGACCGAACTTACCACGACAGACCTAGACAATCAGCATTAAATGAAAGAGAATTAACATACCGATTGATTGAGGTATCAACGAGGAGGAACATGACGATCAAAGCAGTGATTTGGGATGTTGGCGGTGTGCTGGAAAGAACGGAAGACTCCGGGCCGCGCCGTGCCTTGGCTGAGCGTTTGGGCTGGGAAATGGGACCTCTCATGGACCTGGTTTTTGGTAACAACGATGCCCACCGCGCCCAGCTTGGCCAGATCAGCCTGGCAGACCATTGGCAAAACGTTCGACGGACATTAGGCCAGACTGAGGATGAACTGAAACGGACGATCGAGGAATTTTTTGCCGGCGACGAGTTGGACACCCAACTGGTCAATGCAATTCGCCGGATGCGGGAAGATTACACCACCGCCATCCTGAGCAATTATTTCCCAATTTTGCGGGACAAAGTCAACCATCAATGGAAAATCGGGGATGCGTTCGATCACCTGGTCGTCTCTGCTGAGGTTGGCGTAAAAAAACCTGACCCGAAAATATTCCGGATCGTGCTGGATAGCGTGGAATGTTCGCCAGGCGAAGCCGTTTTTATTGATGACATGGCCGAAAATATCGCCGCCGCCCGGGCAGTCGGCCTGCATGCCGTCCATTTCCAGACACGGGATCAAGCCCTGAATACTTTAAACAGCCTGCTGCAGCAACACGGATCAAACTCACAATGAACCTGGCACAAAAGATCGAAAACCAATTTAGCATCATCAGAGCGTACAACCGCTCGATCAAGCTTTTCCTCACTGTCCCAATCCTGTTTGGGATGTATTTCGCCCTGAAAGGACTCTTTTTTAATTTCTATATCCTGGGTCTGGGGTTTGATAAAGGCTACCTGGGGGTGGCCAACGGGATGACCGCCGGTGCCACGCTGGTCTTTGCCTTTCCGCTGGGTGTGCTAACCGACAGGATCGGGCGAAAGCGAGCCGTTTTCGCCGGGATGGTGATCCTGGCAATCAGCTACCTGGCTTTTCTGATGGTAACAGGACGGACCGCAATCCTGGTGACCCTGTTCATTAGCGGGATTGGAGAAACCCTGTACTGGGTCGCTTCAACGCCGCTGCTCACCCGCTTAACCACCCAGCAGAACCGGGTAGCCGTCTTCAGCCTGCAGTCCGCGCTGTTCACCTTTACCGGGGTTTTCGGCAGCTTTATCGGGGGGCAAATGCCCTTATGGTTCAATTCCTTGTTTGCGATTGAGCCGGGGTCGATCCTCAGCTACCGCGGCATCCTGATCGCAGGCTTCGGCATGCTGGTGTTATCCCTGATTCCGGTGGCCATGATCCCGCGGAGTGCGGGTGAGATGCAGCAACCGCGGGCAAATACCGTCCAGGCAGGCCAAACCAATCTTTGGAAAAATTTGCAAATTATTTTACGTAAAAAAATTATTTGGCAATTATTTATACCGAATTTGGCGATCGGTATGGGTGCCGCCCTGATGGTCCCCTACCTGAACCTCTTTCTCGTCGAGAAATTCAGCATCACCGATCAACTGCTGGGAACGCTGTTCAGCATCTCCGCCTTATTGACAGGTGTCGGGACTCTGGTCAGTCCCTGGCTGGCCCGCCGACTGGGCTCCCGCATCCGCGCCCTGGTGCTGGCACAGGGATCCAGCCTGTTCTTTTTGCTGATACTTGGGTTCTCTCCCTGGCTGGGAGCCGCGATGATCGGCCTATGGGGGCGCAATGCCCTAATGAACATGGCGCAACCCCTGTTCAGCGCTTTTTCGATGGAGCAGGTGGCCGACAACGAACAAGGCACCCTCAACAGTTTGCTGGCCTTTAGCTGGCAGACTGGTTGGGCGCTGATGCCAATCGTATCCGGGTTTATCCAGGAAAACTATGGCTTTACTCCCATCTTCATCACGACCTGTATTTTTTACGCCATATCGACCATGATGATCTGGTCCTTCTTTAAAAACAGCGATCGCCCGGCGATCAGACCGACGGCGATCTCCACCGTGTAGGAGCAGCAATGAAACCAGACCTGCGCACAATTCTACGGGATCTCAAAGCCGCCGCCCGGATCGGGCATACCGAATCGGTGTGGGCTGCGCTTGATAGCATCCTGGAATACCCACAAATCTCCGGAAACCACCACCTCGACGAAAGCTTCATCAAACAGGTGATCCTTCCAGTCGGGCAGGCCCTCGCTCAACCCCTGATGAACCCGGCTGCGCTGCGCCCGCTGATCACTCATACACATGCCGGCGTACGGGCGATTGCCGGAGCCGCCCTGGCAGAAGGTTTCCTGAAAGGGGTCAACGGCAAAGGGTTGAAAGAATTGAGTGCATTGGCACAAGACCCTCGCCAGGACGTGCGCGATGCGGTGCTGTTGGCTTGCGCACTGCCTGCCAGCCATGCCCCCCAGAAACAAACCGAGATCTACCAGAGCTGGCTGGCCCATTCCTCCCCGCGCTTGCAGGGGCTGGCCCTCCAGCTTCTGCCCTACCTGCCGGAAGACACCATCCTGCAGCAGATTCAAAAACTGAAAAACTTTGTTCCGCCCAAGGAACCCGGTGCAAGGCGTTCCCTGACCGAGGCAATTTCAAAATTAGGCCGGGGAGAGTATGGGCCAGAAATACTGGAAATCCTCTCAGGCTGGGCAAACGATCCGGAACAATATGACTGGGTGATCACCCGCTGCCTCTCAAGATCGTGGGCGGCGGCCTATCCCCACGACTCATTGGCCATCCTGACCCAACTGGCGGCCGTCGAGGGAGGGCGTAAAAAAATCCTTGGCGCTTTGAAAGCCCTGCAAAGACACGGTGCCCAGCAAGAGGTGCAAGCTGTGTTGCAGGATTGGCTGGCGTCCGGCCAACCCAGGCTGGAGTCCGCTGCCCGCAAAGCCCAGAAGAAATCCAAACCACCGAAGGATATTGAATGAACCCCTCTAAACAAATCATCCAGGAACTGCCGGGCGGGCTGATCCTGCGCCGCTCCAGCTACGAAGATATGGAAGCCCTGGCCAATTTCAACGGCAAGATCCACGCCGATCCTGGGGAAGATTTCGCAGAGCATGCCGCCAACGATGTGAGAGCCCTGATGAGCGAGACGCACCCGACCTTCCACCCCGGAGATTTCACCATCGTGGAAGACCCCAATACCGGGGAAATCCTTTCAAGCCTGTGCCTGATCGACCAGACCTGGTCGTATGACGGGATTGAATTTGGGGTTGGCCGCCCCGAACTGGTCGCCACCCATAAGGATTACCGGCGGCTCGGCCTGGTGCGCAGGCAGTTTGAGGTTGTCCACCAATGGAGTGCTGAACGCGGGCAAAAGCTGCAGGCGATCACCGGGATCCCCTGGTTTTACCGCCAGTTCGGCTATGAAATGGCCGTCAACCTGGGGGGCAGCCGCCGGGGGTACCTGCCGAACATCCCCGAGCTCAAGGAAGACCAGGAAGAACCATTCCGCTTCCGTGCCGCTGGTGAAGGGGATATCCCATTTGTGACCAAGCTCTATAACGAGAGCCGGCGGCGCCAGCTGATCTCCTGTGTGCGCGATGAGACAATCTGGCAGTATGAACTCCACCGCCACCAGCAGTTTGAAGCCCACTACGATATTCAGGTCATCGAAACCGCAATGGGAAAACCAGCCGGCTATCTGCTGGTCAGGCCTTTCCTCTTCGGTGGTTTCCTGCCCGTTTCTGCTTTTGAGATGAGCGAAGGGTTCTCCTGGTACGAAGCCTCACACAGCGTGCTGCGCCGGTTGGAACCGATGGGCAAAGCCCTGGCAGAAAAGGAATCCACACCGGAAAAACCGCTCGAGATGAAGGGCTTTATCTTCAGCCTCGGAGCAGACCACCCGGTGTACCATGTCATCCCAGACCGTATCCCCTTAAAATACGACCCGTATGCCTTCTACATCCGGGTCCCCGACCTGCCGGACTTCCTCCACCTGATCTCACCTGTACTGGAAGAACGGCTTGCCCGGTCTTACATGGCCGGGCACACTGGCGAGCTAAAGCTGAATTTTTTCACGGACGGCATCCAGATGAATTTCGAACGCGGCAAACTCGTCGATGTGCGCCCCTTGGAGCAGCCGGACTACGAAGAATCCTCGGCCAACTTCCCGGACCTGACATTCTTGCAGCTTGTCTTTGGCTACCGCGGCGTCCAGGAGTTGGAAGATTCCTTCGCTGATCTTTATTACCGAAAAGAAGATGCGAAAATCCTGCTGAAGTCACTCTTCCCGCCCAAACCGTCACACGTTCTCGAATTGTCCTAGGTCAACGCGAGGCAGTCCTTCTGTTTTGAGGTTTCGAGGGTCGGGTCCTATTCTTAGATTTAGCCGCTCTGTGGACGCGGAGTCCGGATTCCAAGCAGGAAACAATAGACCGTGGTCACCAGCATTGGGGAATGTAATAAAGACCAGTAATACCCTTCCAACCGATTCTCCATGAAAAACCCCATGCCAATCACAATCACAGCAACCAGGATACCGATAAAACTGGTAATTCTGAATAGGGGCAAATTGATATCCGGGTAAAACAACAAATATATGCTGAGGTATATCGGCGTAATCATGCAATAAGCGATCGGGGAGGTAGAAGTAATCAGCGAGAGGGGGCTCAACGCTCCCAGTTTATCTGGATTCCAAAATGAGAAAAAAGCAACAAGTCCTGCAAACCAGAACACCTTCGCCGGCTGTCTTTTGAAGGAAAAATTTGTTTTACGCACTGACGCTTCCCAAAACCAGCTACCACTGACCAGTGAGAATAACAAAAAAGAATTAGGATATAAAACCAGCCCATATTTATCGGTATTCGCCCCACCTTGCAGAAAAGTGACAAACACAAAATGAACACCAACAACGAAGGAAAAAAGCTGGCCAAATTTATTCCTGAAAACAAATAAGGAAATCAATAACAGCAGAAGACCAGCATGAAATAACGGCATGTATGGCACCAAAGCCAACTTGTTTTCAATCAAAAAATCTGCCACATAACTGACGATCTCCACCAAATCCTTAAATGACGAAAATCCGTACTGGGTATATGGGGGAATAAACACGCATAAGAACAAAACAGCATAAAACCATCTCTCCTTGGTGAGAGAATCGGCTTTCTGGTAAAGCATTTCCGCACGGTTTTTTCCAACCAAAACAGGTAAAGCCGCAATCAGAATAAAAAAGGGTACAAGAGGAAAAATTTCTAACGACATCTGGATTTATCCTGCCAAATTACCCGATACACATTCATCTTCGGCATATAATTCCGGAGTGGTCCACTGCCTAATTTCCAATCCTCAATAGGTACAGAAAAGGATTTTTCAACCACCAAATTAAAGCGAGGATCGCCATATAAGTCCATTTCCTGGCGAAAATCTAAACCGTAGCCATCCACAGACCCGAACAGCATTAAATAGCAAAGGTTTTTCTGGTCCAAGTAATCAGCATGGCTTCCACCATCTGCCCGAAACTGTTTAAACTCCTTACTAATGTGTCCAAATAAATCCACAACCGGTTGACGGGCAAAATATCCAAGCGCGCCCAGGTCTGTGGCGCCAATTGCAGAATCTGCCGGCAGTTCTTCATCAATATATAAGGCCGCTCCCTTCCGAACTTTCACCAGGTATTCAACATTCAAGCGATACACATCCCGCCAATAGTTCATGTTAATCCCATAAAGCAGAACGATCAATAATAATACTGCGGCCTTTGTCTTCCGATGTTTAATCAGCAATCCACCACTCACCAGACATACCCAGAACAGCAGGTGATTCATGGGAAGATATCTGCCTCCGGCACCAGGACGGGGCAGGTACAAAGCATACGCCAGGTTGAAAGTGATAACCAAGGCAATCACTATCATCTGCAACCGAATATGAGGCGAATCGAAGTGTGAGGTTTTCAAATATCCAATGTAACATTTCAGCGACAAAACCAATAGATACAGGCAGACCACTCCGATCAGGATCCCTATAACCGGTACGATCAGTTCAGTGCCGACCAAGCTCCCTCCCAAATAGAGCACTGGTCCTGGCAGGGACAGGACGCCAGTAAGATAAATCAGGGTGTAATACGTCCAGGTCGCAATATGGACAAGAGGATTGACTTTCGCCATCCAGAAGAAAACCGAGAATTCGGAGGCAATCCTTTTATCCACCTCGGAAACAACATACTGCCGTCCATCCAAGCTGTTCGATACAGGTACGCCCTCTCTGATCTGTAAGTAGATCAGCCAGGGCAGCAGGAGCACAAATAATGCCACCAGCATTTTTATGATTTTCGAATCTATTCGTCGGCTGCGGATAAGTTCAAACAGCACCAAAACCCCTGCAAACAGGATGCCCTCGATTCTGGTCAGTGCCAGCAGGCCCAGCGATACGCCAGTCAAAACCCAGGACTCCTGAGCATACAACCACAGGGACAACAACCCCAAAGTCAGAAAAAGGATGGTCTCCATCCCGCTTAGAGTCAGCCAGATCAAACTGCCAGAAAATACTGCTGCCAGAGAGAATGTGGAGGCGATCAGATATTTTCTTGGCTCTGGCAGGTCAGGGCAGATTTTCAGGCACAATTCAAAAAACAGTATCCCGCTGACCGATAGAAATGAAATCCCTAAAATTTTGGTGGCAATCACCGGCGAAACCCCCAGCCACTGAAAAACCGCTAAAATGATTACCCATAAGATGCTGGAAGACCCAATTCCCTCGTTGCTCATTCCAGGGATGAACGATAGTTCTCCATGGACAACCAAATTTCGGGCATACGTGAAGTGGATGTAAGAATCACCCATCGGGACCGCATTCGGCAGTCCCCACAAGAACGATATACAGATCAGAAGGGCGGTGGTAAATAATATGGCATGATGCAAACGCCTGGTAGGATAAATCAGCAAAACATGATTTAGGATCAGACTCTGCATTTTCTTCATTTAAGTTATTTCCTAACCGACACGAAATGAAGAACTAGTGCTTTCCAGGAATAAAACCTAGCCTGATTGCAGTTATTTAATGTCGAAAATACGTACAACTAACCTTTCAATAACCAAAACAAAAATACATTGCCTCCTACTAAATATTTCATTCTGAATTCAAGAGCGAAATAAAAAGAAACTTTAACGAGTATCGTTCTCAAAACGATAAATCACCCGCATAATTGATTATACAAGTTTTTGATATTGGAAATCAACCTTAATAGAAGACAGGGCTTAATTTCATTCGCTCACAATACGTCCCCAACATTCCGAATCCAGGAAAGATCCCGGAAAATACTTCGATTCAGCGCCCCCGGAATCAAAAATTCAGAAGGGCACCTGCGCTTCCAAGGAAGAGAATTCAATCTGGTAGCCAAGTTAAATTATGTTCCCATGATCACGACTGTGGGAACACAATACATTGGTTAAGTTTCGAGCAGAATTGGTGGTAAGGTGAAGGTTAATAAATGCAAAAAATGGTTTAAACATAATTAAAAGGAAGTTAGTAATTAAAAGAACGATTACGAAAAAGACCTAAACTCAATTTAGTTCCTACTTGGCAATTCCCTCAACCGTTCTTCAAGCACCTTGATATAGCCTGGTGCACCCATCTCTGTGAACATATCCAGGGATTGCTGGTAAATCCCTTGTGCCCTTTCAAGGTCGCCTGGTTCATTGCGGCCAACGAGGGAATCTCCGAGGTCAATCAGTCTGCGCGCCAATCCCCAGTGATGCTTACTGCTCTTCATAATTTCTATCGATTTTTCG
>DATHZS010000091.1:0-51979 GCA_035458505.1 Anaerolineales bacterium
CGGGAGAACCCCAATCAGGCCCTGGCATCAAAGATTGCCTACCTGGAAGATATGGGAGAAAAAGTGCTGGACCTGCACACCCAGGGCAAGCACCCGAAAGAGATTGCCAGGACGCTGTTTGGCCCTGCGATGTTCATCGAATCCTTCACGTTTGGGCATTTCTCGCGCCTCGGCCTGGTGAATTCATACCTGGCGAAAAAGCATAACTAGCGCGTGTAGGAGAGTGCCTCCAAAATATCTATTACTTGACTCAACCAAGTTCACCCTATAGACTAGAAAATATATAGCCTTTTATTCGTTTCTTTTGGAGGTTTTTATGGACGTATCTTTAACCGAACGTCAGTTAGAGGTCTTACGTCTAAAAGCCAATCGGCATACCAATGCTGAGATTGCTGAACAACTTGTTATCTCCATCACCACTGTAAAATGGCATGTCCGCCAGATCTACAACCAATTGGGGACCAATACCCGCGCCGAAATGGTCGCTGTTGCCCGCCAATCTGGACTCCTGGATAAGAAACTCAGACAAAAAAAACACTCAACGCGCGCTTTACCAGTCCCACTCAGTCCATTTGTTGGGCGGGAGCAGGAACTCAATCATGTGAGAAATCTCCTCTCCAATCCCCAGAATCGCATGGTTACCCTGATCGGCCCGGGCGGGATTGGCAAAACCAGATTGGCTCTCCAGGCTGCCAAGTCACTTGAAGATCATTTTGCTGAAGGACTTTGCTGGGTTGGGTTTTCCGCGCTGGACAAACCAGAACTTGTTTTTTCAACGCTTGATGAATTTATTGCTGAGAGAATCATCACTGCTCTCGATCTTTCATCCCAGGGCAGCCAAGACCTCGTATTTTTCCTGGAATCTTACCTTCGTGGGCGAGAAATTCTCATTATCCTGGATGGCTTTGAATTGGTTTCATCCGGCGCACCTTTCATCTCTTCCCTGATTACCAAAACCACAGCCTGCAAGTTCTTAATCACAAGCCGCGAGCGTCTCAATCAGCCCGGTGAGGTGCTGGTTCATGTGCAGGGACTTATGCAGACGATAACGACAGGTCAGAAGTCCTCGACATCTGATGCCGTTAAGTTATTTTTGCAAGAGGCTAGCAGAGTCTCGGATGATGAGATACAAAGCGTCGAACGATTGCCAGTGATCCAACGCATCTGTGCGCGCCTGGAAGGACTACCTCTCGCAATTACACTGGCGGCCGAGTGGGTCCGGCTGCTGCCGGTTGAGGAGATTGAGCATGAATTGGATCGCGGGTTGGAATTCCTCGATGCCGGGTCAGTCAGTCTCCGCTCTGTTTTTGATCGGTCCTGGAATTATTTGCCAGACCACCAACGGGCGTCTTTTGCGCGGTTGGCAGTCTTTCAGAGCGGTTTCTCTCGCGAAGCTGCAGAACAGGTTGCAGGTGCTGATCTGTTTACATTATCTTCCTTATTTGATAAATCGTTGGTTCAGAAAACTGATGAAGGTCGCTATACCCTTCACGACCTACTGCGCCAGTACGCCGCAGAACGATTGGATGCACGTGGGGAGCGGGAAATGGTTCGTGATGCGCACTGTGCTTATTATGCTTCATTGGCGGCAAATCAAAAAGTGTCGGTTTATCGCGGCGACCACAGCCAAATCCTGGTTGATCTTGATAATCTCCGCGCGGCCTGGCGTTGGGCCGTCACGCACCGGCGCCTGGAGGATTTGCATAGGTGTTGGCAGTCCATCTTTTGGTTTTATAACTTGCGCGCCAAATACCGGGAATCTATGGCGGCGTTGAAATTAATCCTCGACACTTTTGATGCCACCCACCTGGAAGGACTGCAAGGCTTACTTTACGGCAAAGCATTGGCCGGATATGGGCGTAACTTAGCTCTCTTGGAAGGCACTGATCGCGGTGCGCCATTCGTAATGCAGGGAGTTGAAATCAACCGCCGCATGGATGGCGGAGAAGACCTTGCCTGGCAGTTGATCCTTTCCGTATATTCCGGGATGGTGAGGAACGATTCTCAGACATGGGAACAATACTGCCGGGAAAGTCTGAATATTTTTGAGCATCTCGATCATAAGTATGGGATTGCATTCGCTGCAGCCAATTTAGGCGACTACTGCAGAATCTTTGGAAGGTATTCTGAAGCCCGTCAGCACATAGCTCGCGCGATGGCTGTTAGTCGCTCAATCAACGATAAAGAAGGCATTGCCTTTGCAATACGCAATCTCGCTCGCCTTGATCTGCATCTTGGAGACTTTGAATCCGCCCGCAGGAATTTTCAGGAAGAGGCTGCTTTATGGGAAAAACTTTCACTGCCGCGGGTGAGATGTGAGGCACTTCGTTTCATGGCTGCAGCTTATTTTGCAGCAGGAAACTTCGATCATGCCAATGAATTGCTCCAGGAGGGTCTTGCTGAATTTGAGCAGTTAGGTGATGAAAGGAACGCCTTGAAGAACTTGCTGATGTTGGGGGAATTCAAATTGCATGTCGGCCAACTTCAGGAAGTGCTGGAATTACTCCAGGATGCACGTCTCATCCTTGAAAGAAGGCAGGATAGTGTGGAGCAGGCACGTTGGTGGCAGTTATTTGGGCGCGTTTCCCAGCTTCAGGATGACCCTGAAACTGCTCTGCTCGCTTTTTGTCGCGCCCTTGGCGTTCATTCAAAGATCGATGAGGCTACTCTGGTTGAGCTCCTCATCGATTTTGCCCTTTTCTACCTGCATCAATCCGATCTGGAAACCGCTCTACGCTTGCTGGGATATGTCCAATCCCGGCCAGGGCTCCCGGCTCTGGTGATGCGAGACCGCATCGATCCTCTTCACATCAAACTTGCCGCTGAGATGGATCAAGAAACATTCATTTCCTTGCTGGAGGAAGGGGCCTCCCTGGATCAGCAAGCATGGATAGATCAACTGCTTGAAGAGTGTGTTTAGGCTCACAGTCCGGAGAGCCCTCCCCCTTTCCCCTGGAGGGGGAGGGCAAACAAACGGATAGGTCTTCACGAAAACACTGTTTCCAGCATGCACCAACTCCTACGGCAGTTCGATGGTGCCTGTGATTTCACCAATTTCTGCCGAGAGCACCGAGTTAATCCCCCACGAAGTCGTTGTTACCAAAACACTTCCGGATGCACCTTCGTATCTACCTGTCCCCCCAGTGATTAGGTATTCAAAGGCACCGGTGTTGGGGGCACCAAAGAACACGCAGTTTGCATTCTGGGCCCCTTCACTTTTATCAATCTTAAAGAAGAGCATTGATTGATCCGGAAATACTGCCACAAACCCCCCATTTCCAAACTTAACCTGTAAATCTGCACCAGGGCATTGCTCATCAACCGGAACCAATCCCCCAGTGCCGACTGCCATGATCTCAGCTTGTCCTGGAGAACCTTTGGCACTCAAGTTGAGCAGAGCGTAGTCTCCAGGGGCACTGCTGTTATTGTTCTGAATACTTGAGAAAATTGGTCCAGCAATTCGCCAGTTAACCTGCTCAGTTCCATTGCCGGTGGCATACACAACCGCGGAAGCAGCTGTCAACAGGCCGATAACGGCCAGTACAACAAACATTCTTTTTAAAGAAACTATTCTTTTAACCATGATTTTTTCCTTTCCATATGTCACCAAACACCAAAACAAGACTAAATCTCCTTTCTTTCAGCTCTTTGCGGAATTTGTTCAAATGACCTCCTTTCTCCCTGCTCATTTTTTTGAGAAAAATCATCCAAAACTTTTGGATTTGGATCATGGATTGTGTATGCAAAGCTTCTTTGTTCTTCAAGCTGATCTGCGTTAAGGTTTGGCCCTGCCCATCCGATTGCTGGCATCTTTACATCTCCTTTTTGCGTGACTAGCTGTAAACAACCTTACAAGCAGTATAAAAGGAGCAGGCAGGAGCGTCACCATGCTAAAAGGAGGGTTGTTCCTATTCCTTGTGAGATCTGTATAGGGCAATTTGGTAGAAAGTTTCTTGTTAAAATCCGACCCAATTTGTAGCGCAGGGTATCGATTGCACTTGACAGGCTGGGCAAACTTTCGCATAATAGGGCAGATTAAATGGATCATACACTGGCACAGACAGAGGAAAGTAAACTCGCGAATCCTGCCAGGGAAGCCGGGGCACAGACTGCAACCCCAGCCCAGTTGAAACGAGTTGAAGTTCCCTCTCGAGCTGCTCGGGTGAATGGAGTATTTTTCCAAAGGAAAAATACTCTGGAGTTTCTTCCAGAAACTCCATGAGAGTGAATCTCTGGAAAAATTCCTACTAGTCCGAGACGCAGCCCAAGCGTTACCGTGGGAGCCAATCGCCCGTCCCGGCTGTTGGTGAATGAGCGAATCATGCCAATGATTAATTTGGGTGGTACCGCGGGAGATTTGTGAAATTGTCCCGTCCCAATCTTGGGCGGGCGTTTGTATTTAAAGTACAATAGAGCAGTTTTGATGCTCAAAATATGCAGGAGAATGCAATGCTAGAACAATTAGATCAAACTTACGAGGAAGCACTTGCTGCATTAGAAGGATTGCAGGACGAGGAAAGCTTGCTCCAGTGGCGCACCCAATACCTGGGTAAAAAATCGCCGGTCATGCAGGCCTTCAGCGTCTTGCGAGACCTGAGCAAAGAAGAGCGCCCCCTGGTCGGCCAGCGCGCCAACCAGGTGCGCCAGGCCCTCGAAACAGCCATGGAAGAACGCCGCGAGGCGATCAAGCTCCAGGCCCTCGAAAACGCCCTCCAGACCGAGAAACTGGATGTCACCCTGCCCGGCAGACCCCAGGCGGTTGGCCGCCTGCATCCGGTCACCCAAACCCTGCGGCGTATTTACCGCATCTTCGCCGAGATGGGCTTTCAGGTGTACCGCTCGCGCGAGGTGGAAACCGATGATTACAACTTCACTTTTCTCAACATGCCCGCCCATCACCCGGCGCGCGATATGTGGGATACCTTTTACACCTCCGAGGAAGGCATCATCCTCAGGACGCATACCTCTCCCGGTCAGATCCATGCCATGCGCGAATACCATCCAGAACCGATCCGGGTCATTCTGCCCGGGATGTGCTTCCGCTACGAGCAGGTCACCGCCCGGTCGGAGATGCAATTCACCCAGGTGGAAGGGCTGGCAGTTGGCAAAGACATCACCTTTGGCGATCTCAAAGGAACCCTGTCGGATTTTGCCCGCCGGCTGTTCCGCACCGAGGTGCGCACCCGTTTCCGCGCCTCGCACTTCCCCTTCACGGAACCGAGTGCCGAGATGGATGTGGAGTGCTTCATCTGCAGCGGCGAAGGCTGCCCGGTGTGCAAGCATACCGGTTGGCTCGAGATCCTCGGCAGTGGTGTGGTTCATCCAAACGTGCTTCGGTTTGGCGGCTACGATCCGGCTGAGTTCACCGGCTTTGCCTTCGGCATGGGACCGGAACGCATCACCATGCTGCTGCACCAGATCGATGATATCCGCAACTTCTGGCGCAACGACCTGAGATTCCTTGAGCAATTCTAACGGAGTAACTTGATGAAAGTACCGCTTTCTTGGCTAAATGATTATGTTGATGTAAAAGACCTCTCGATTGAAGAGCTGGCTCATAAACTCACCCTGGCCGGGTTGGAAGTCGAGCAGATTGATTTTATCGGCCTGCCACTCCCCGCAGGAGAACGACATGATTTTAAACTCTCTGGGCTGGCATGGGATAAAGAAACCATCGTCGTTGGAGAGATCCTCGAAGTCATGCCGCATCCGAATGCCGACCGGCTGGTGCTCTGCCGCCTGAATGACGGGCAGCAGGAGCATGTGGTCCTCACCGGAGCGCCCAACCTGTTTGAATTCAAGGGCAAAGGCCCGCTCGAACCCTCGTTGAAATCCCCCTATGCCAAAGAGGGGGCCACGATCTATGACGGGCATCAGGAGGGTTTTGTCCTGACAACCCTCAAGCGCACAAAGATCAGGGGAGTCGAGTCGTATTCGATGATCTGTTCTGAGAAAGAGTTGGGGATTTCCGATGAGCACGAAGGGATTATGTTCCTGCCGCAGGATGCCCCAACCGGTATGCCGCTGGCCGACTACATGGGCGATGCAGTGCTGGATATCGCCATCACCCCGAATATTGCCCGCAATGCCAATATTTTCGGCGTGGCGAGAGAAACCGCGGCCATCTTCAAGCGCCCACTGCGCCAGCCGGATTACACCTTCCTGGCAGAGGGAGAGGCGATCGACGGACAGGTGAAGATTGAGATCAATAATCCTGAAATGAACCCGCGCTTTGTGCTGGGCCTGATCCGCAATGTGGAGATCAAAGCCAGCCCGCGCTGGCTGCAGCACCGGCTCAAGCTGATTGGGCAGCGCCCGATCAATAATATTGTTGATGTCACCAACTATGTCATGTTCGATATCGGTCAACCGCTGCATGCCTTTGATTACGATGAACTGGTATCCCGCGCCGGCGGAAACCCGCCAACCATCATCACCCGAGCCGCCATACCAGGGGAAAAATTGGTCACCCTGGATGGAGAAGAACGCCGGTTGGAAGACTTCACCACATTGGTTTGCGATACGGCTGGTTCACATTCCATTGCTGGGATCATGGGTGGGCTGGAGACCGAGGTCACCGAAAAGACCACCACTGTCTTGCTGGAAGGGGCGAACTGGAACTATATCAATATCCGGAAAACTCTCGGCTACTTGCGCATGCATTCCGAAGCCTCGTACCGATTCTCCCGCGGCGTGCATCCTGCCATGGCAGAGCGCGGCGTGCAGCGAGGGCTGGAACTGATGCGGCAAACGTCGGACGGGGTCGTCAGCCAGGGGCTGGTCGATGCATATCCTCTCAAGGCTGAGGAAGTGGTGGTTGAGATCACCCCCGGTGATGTGCGCCGCTGGCTGGGCATCCAGATGTCCGCCTCCGAGATTGCTGAACTGCTCGGCCGTTTGGAGTTTGAATGCACGGTTTCGCAGGACACGGTTCAGGCAAAAGTGCCCGATCACCGCATGGATATCGACTCCGATCCGATCAATGGCAAAGCGGATCTGATGGAGGAGATTGCCCGGGTCTATGGGTACGATAACATTCCGGAAACACGCATGACCGATGTGCTCCCGGTTCAGCGAAATACACCTCGGCTGGATTTTGAAGAAACCGTGCGCGACCTGCTCTCCCGTGAAGGCTTGCAGGAAATTATTACCTACCGTCTCACCTCCCCGGACCGGGAGGCGCGCCGTTTACCCCCCGACGTTGAACCGGATTCAATGCCGTATGTCACGGTGGTTAATCCGATTGCCGTTGACCGCTACGTGATGCGGAAATCAATCATGTCCTCGATGTTGGAGGTGGTTGAGAGCAATGCAAAGAATCGAGAGCGGATTGCCCTGTTCGAGATCGGCAGTGTTTTTCTTTCTTCTGAAGATGGTGCCCTGCCCGATGAGCAACCCCGGCTTGGTATCGTGCTGACAGGCCCGCGCCAGCTGCCAAGCTGGCAAGGTGCCAGTGAGGAACTGTACAACTTTTACGATCTTAAGGGCGTTGTCCACAGTATGCTGGAAGGTCTGCATATAGAGGATGTCAGCTATGAAACCCACCAGTATCCCATCTTCCACCCGGGGAAGTGTGCTGCCGTGAAGATTGCCGGTAAGCGCGTGGGTGTGATCGGCGAACTGCATCCGGTGGTTCACAGCCAGTATGCCTTTTCACCCTATCCGGTATTAGGAGCATTTTTCTACCTGGAGACACTTTTTGAGGCAGCTCCCGCCAGGCATGAAGTCCGGCTGGTGTCTTCCTACCCGCCGGTGTTGGAAGATATTGCCCTGGTGGTGGATGAACACATTCCTGCCGGGCAGGTCTCTTCCCTGATCGAACAGACTGGAGGTAAGATGCTGACCGAGGTTCGCCTGTTTGATGTCTACCGCGGGGAGCAGTTGGGCAAGGGTAAGAAAAGTTTGGCGTACAGTCTCACCTACCAGGCGGAGGACCGGACTCTGACCGATGAAGATGTCGCCAGGATGCGGCGCAAGATCGTTGGACGGCTGGAACGCGAAGTAGGCGCTCAACTGCGCGACCAATAGCCACAACTGGTGTGTTTGCAACTCACCAATCAAACAACGAAAGGATGAACAATATGCAAGACAAAAAACGAATCGGCCTGATTGTGACCCTGGTAACTGTATTTTTGTGTGGCTGCCCGGGGTTGATTGCAGTTGTGGTTGGTGGGGGAGCCGCCATCAGCGGCAATACCCAGAGCATTGTCGGCTCGGGTTTGTCGATTGCGGCTATTTGTATTGGCGTTTTTCTGGTGGCCATCCCGGTCGCTGCTGGCATTTATACCTGGAGGCAATCGCAGCGGTCCGATGAACTTGAGGATGTAGAGATTCCCCCACCACTCTAATTCGGGAAGGTATCCGTAATGGACGGATCCATCAGGCCAATGGTGAAACCTCATCTGTCTGATGGATTTCTTTCCCTTTTCCTGGTGCGAGTCCCATCAATTTGGCAAAAGCAGATTGTCCGGGTGGTTGGAACAGGTATAATTAGTAAAACCAAACCATTCTAAAAAGAGATAACCCAATGCCCAAAATTCACGCCCCGTTTAAAGTGGCTTTGATGGATGATGATTTCTACGCCCTTAAGTGGAACACCTCCCTGGTGATGCGTGATCCACGCACAACAGTTACGATTGAAGCAGAGACGCCTCGCGAACTGATCGAGGGGATCCAGAAGGAAGGCGCTCCAGATATCGTGATTATCGATGTGGAATATGCCTCAACGCGCATGCCCGTCGATGAAATGCTCACGCTCATCCGTCAGGAAGCCCCGGAGGCAGTCATCGTCTGCAATTCTCAGTATGGTGAGCGGGAAGTCATTGAGGGGGCGATGAAATTTGGAGTTAAGGGATTCCTGCTGAAAAACGAAGTGCGTATGGCGATGGTCTCAGCAATCAGTTATGCTGCCCGGAATGGATTGGTTGTAACCCCATCCATCTTCGATCTGCTGCCGTCTCAATACACTTTTGGCACACAAGAGGCGCATGTGCTTCCGGTGTGGAAACCCAATCCCCGGCTGACTCCCCAGATCATCAAAAGTTTCTGGCTGCGGGTTTTCTTTGGGATGCGTGCCTCGCTTGCGGCGGAAGAACTTTTTGTGGAAACGGCTACCATCGAACGCTATGTCAACCAGGCTTATAAAATCCTGACAGATGGTTGGGCAGACGAGGCGTATTTGTTTGATGTGAACTTAACCGGACTGTCTCCTGAAGATCAGGCCTTTGTCTGGTTTACGCTTCCCCCACGAGGGAGCTCTTTCTAGCTTCGGCCGTTCTCTCCCCATTGATGTGATCAGAATAGACCGCGACCCGGTTCCGCCCGGCTTGTTTGGCTGCGTACATAGCTTGGTCGGCCTGGTCGAGCAAATCGTCAACGGTAATCTCACTGGAATGCTGGAACGTGGCCACCCCCACGCTGACCGTGATCTTAAGCACCAATTCCCCGCTGACGGTGGGCTGCTTGGTCACCAGGTTCCACAGCCGTGAGGCGACCATTTCTGCCTGCATCAGGGGGGTTTCCGGCAGCAGAACTGCAAATTCTTCCCCGCCGTAGCGGCAGGCAGAGTCGATCCGCCGGAGAGCTTTTTGGATGCGGCGGGCAACCTCTACAATCACCCGGTCTCCAACCAGGTGCCCGAACTGATCATTAACCTGTTTGAAATGGTCAATGTCCAGCATGATGACCGAAAGCGGGCGGTTGTAGCGCTGGGACCGTTCCAATTCCTTCAAGGTCAGTTCGAAGAAATGGCGGCGGTTGAACAAACTGGTCAGCGGATCCAGCGTGATGATCCTCTCAAGTTCCGATTGTGCTTTTTTGCGTTCTTCAATCTCCCGGGACAGCTCGACGTTTCTCAGGCGGTAGATTTCGCTGTCCTGCCGGGTTTCCTTTACATGGTGCATGATCTCCAGGCTTTTGATCTTGGTGGCCATGTCTTCGTTGAAAACAGCCTCTTTTAGATCATGGAATTGTTCAAAGTGCATCAGAGACATCTGGAAGTCTTTCATCTCGCGGTAGATGCGGGACAGCAGGAAGTGAATTCGGGAGATCTGGGAAGTATCCTGGCTTTTCTCTGCATACTCCAGCGCTGACTGCAGGTGTTCGAGTGCGGTTTCCCGCTGTCCTTGTTTGAAATGCAGACTGCCGATCAGTAAATGCGCTTTGGCAGCACCTTGTACATCCTCGATCTGGTCGGAAATCTTCAACGATTTATGGTAATAAGAGTGGGCATCGATCGTGTGGCCCATAGCCGCGTAAATTTCTCCGGCAGAACTGAGTGCTGTGGCTTCTCCATATCGATTGCCTGCCTGCTGGAAGAGAGCGATCCCCTTTTGGCAGTGGGTCAGTGCCAGGGAATATTGGCCCAGATTGAGGTAGGCGATACAGATATTCTCAAGCAGATCCGCTTCAAATGCCGGGCTCTTGGTTTCGGGGGCAATTTCCAAACTTTTTTCAAGATAGCTGAGGGCTTGGGGATACTCTTCCATGCGCAGGTACAGCAGGCCAAGATTATTCAATACCCGGGCTTTCAAGCGGAGGTCGCTTGTTTCATCTGCTGTGTGCAGCGCTTTCAGCAGGTTATCAAGTGATTCAGCGTAGGTGCTCAGATGCAGGTTGCACAACCCGACCGCATTATGTGCGCGGGCAATTCCACTTGGCAGGTCAATTTTTTGGTAGATGGTCAGCACATCCAGGGCCTGAGCAAGCGCCTGGTCATAGGCAAACAGGCGTAAGTATAACCCCGATAAGATCAGCTTCAGGCGGCCGGTCTGGTTCTGAAGAGAGCGAGAGGGATCGTGTATTCCCTCTACTTGCCGGAGCGCCTCCAGGCAGTCCCGCACCGCTTGAGCAGGGTCGCTGAAGCGGATGTTAATCACATCTCTGATTACCTGATCCAGTTGAGTTTTCAATTCGCTTGATGTATCCATTTTTATATTGAGTTGTTTGCCGTCGATCGCAGGGATGCTCGTAGTGGAATCGATCTGTTCGCTATAAAGCGGAAGGATTTGCAAACACTGATTTTATTGCTAAAAATGCTGACTTGTAGAACGGAAATCCCCCAGCTTTTCTGAAGATGTTGTGGTGCTCGCGGCTGAAATATTTAGGTTCTGAACACAGGTCAGCTAGAAGTTTTTTCTGCCTCCACAATTCCTGTCGAGGCCAGCCTGGCCACGACTTGTAGGATCTCTAAATCTGACTGTGAGAACGGGCTGCCAGAGATAGAGTTCACTACCTCAATTGCTCCCAGGCGGCGGTCGCCATCAAATAAGGGCACACAGATGAGCGTTTTGGTGGTCAATCCGGTATAACGATCGACCATATTGCTGAAAGCGGGTTCGATCTGGGCATTGGAGACCAAACGGGCCCGCTTGTTGGCAACTGTCCACCCAGCGATTCCCACGCCTTTTGGTAAGCGGTAATTGAGCAGCCTCTCACGGGATTCTCCAATCACCTCTACAAAAACAAGTTCTCCGGTTTCTTCATCCAGCAGCAGCAGGGAACCATTCTCCGAATTGACTGCCAGCAGAGCGGCTTCCAGGAGTTTATGGATCATCTCAAACAGATTGGTGTCCGGGTTGATCTGGTCGATGTGCTGCTGTAGGTTGACTAAGGCGCTCAACACACGCTGAAATTTTTCAACATAATCGCGCAGGGTGGTGTTTTCTCCTCGCAATCTGAGGTTTTCCTGCTGTAAGTGGCGAATGGTATGGTCATTGGATGATGGCATACATACTCCTAAGATCGTCATCAGACAGAACCCGCGAGGGGTTTTTATCATTATACAGGTAATTCATTTTGCGGTTTCTAAAAATCAATGGCTTTTTCGTCATCCATCGGTCATGCTCTCGCTATCTTGGATGCACATTCAGGGCCAAGTTTCCTGCCTAATCAATCGGTTTGCAGGTATAATGTGCAACCGATGAGTTTTTTTGAGAGAAATATGCATAAAACGATTGTCCTCAGACTTCTTTTCCTTGTTTTGGTTGGGATTGCGATCACAGGATGCAACCTGAATGTTCAGGAATCCACTCCTACGGTCGGTGTGCCCACCATCACTATCGCCCCAACAGTGACGGATACCCCGGAGCCTTCCCTGACTCCTACCGAACAGGTCGTTTATGCTGCTGTGGTCAACGGAGAAGGGGTCCGCCTGTCTGGCTTTGAAGCCAGTTTGCTGCAGCTGGAACAAGCCATTGCCGGCTACCCGGATTTGTTTGCCGATGAACTTCGCGCACCCCAAGAAATGGTCCTCGCAGCCCTGATTGAGCGGGCTTTGCTTGCGCAAGCTGCGCGGGCGTCTGGGTTTTCTGCGGACCCATCACTGGTTGCTGAGCGAATATCCCAGCTGACGATCCAGGCTGGTGGGGAAGAGGCCTGGAATGGCTGGTTGGAGCAGAATGGATATACCCGGGAGACTTTCCTTCTGGAACTCCCGCTGGAGATCGAGGCAGCCTGGCAGCGCGATCAGATTGCTGCTGGAGTACCCGAACGAATGGAACAGGTCCGTGCCCGCCAGATTTTGTTTTATGATCCTTTCCAGGCTGCCAGGGCTTACGACCAGCTTCAGGCGGGGATCTCTTTTGAGTCCATCCTGGAGAACAATGATCCCAATGATCTGGGATACCTGGACTGGTTCCCGCGCGGGGTCTTGCTGCTCCCTGAGTTGGAAGAGATCTTTTTTTCGCTAACACCGGGTCAGCACAGCCAGGTCATTGAGACGGAAATCGGGTATCATATCTTATATGTCATCGAAAAAGATCCGGCCCATCCGCTGTCATCCGAGATTAGACTGATGCTGGAAGAGCAGGCTGTGGCGGATTGGTTGGCTCAGCAGCAGGCTCAGGCCGATATCCAAATTTTACTTCCCTGAATGAGTTTTCATTGAAATCATGAGGATTGAGTGATGGATGCATTTGATTTTGCAGAAGAACCCAAACCAGAGAAACCAAAGAAAAAGCCCGGCAGCGTTTTGCTTACTCTCGGTGCATATTATTTTCTGGCGAGTTCCCTCTGTTTGATCGGTTTCTTTGTTGCCATCTATATTGATCCTTACAACCCGATCAACCCATTTATGCCCCCTACACCGGTAGGGGTAAGCCAACCGGAAGAGGTGACTCCGGTTCTTACCGCCACAGCTCAGGCAACATTTACCCAGGCTCCTGCTGCTACCGAAACGGTCGCCTTGCTGCCTACCGAAACCCCTCTGCAAGCTACGCCGACCGAAACCTTCATCCCATACCCTACACCGACCAATGTGGTACTTTCTACCAGCCAACCCGTCGATACGCCTGATCGGCTGACTCATTTTGCCGCGCAGGAAGGTACTCCGGCGTATATCCCGTACAGCGGGGGATGCAGCGGTGTGTACATTGCCGGAAATATAATTGACATTGATGACCGGCCAGTGATGCTGATGGCCGTGCGTGCCACAGGCACGATTAACGGACAGGCGATCAATGTCGAGGTGCTCAGCGGCAGTAATCCAAATTACTCCGAATCGGGTTGGGAGATCAAACTGTTCGATCAATTGGTGACGACCACCGGCCAGATTACCGTCGGCCTGTATCCTCAGGGGGCTTGGGACCCAATCTCCGACCTGGTGGTCATCGACACTTTCAATGACTGCACCCGCAACCTGGCCGTGGTCAATTTTGTTCAGGATCAATAAAAACGAAACTTATTGATAAAATGCACACTGGAACTGGAGTGACGATCCGAAACGCCCGCCCGGAAGATGGGGAAGGGGTCGCTAAAGTCCAGATCAAAGCATGGCAGTCGGCTTATGCCCACATCTTTCCCCCGGAAAAATTAGCCAATTTGGATGCCGACCTGGGTGCTCTGGCAGACCGGTGGCGCTCCAACATCCTGGCACCTGAGCGAATGCCTGCATTCTTTGTCGCGGCCGAGCCTGCTGGCAAGGTGATTGGCTTTGCTGCCGCTGGCAAGCAGTTGAACCAGAACTATCCCTTCGAAACAGAACTCCAGGTCCTCTATCTCCTGCCGCAGTACCAGCGTCAGGGGATTGGGACCGAATTGATGCGGGAGGTCGCTGCCGCTTTGTTCCAGGCGGGTTACACTTCGATGATGTTGTGGGTACTCAAAGAGAATTGGGACTCGCGTGTGTTTTATCAAAAACTGGGCGGGCAGCAGGTAGGGGAATCTGACTATGAACGCTGGGGGAGCACCTACGAAATCATTGCCTACGGGTGGAAAGACCTCCAACTGCTGCTGTAGCCAAGTCAATTTTTTTGGGGTAGTCAGGATTTTTTTGACGTTAGCTGCGCAGTATCTTCGCCAGGGCCTGGCACACAATCTCTACCTGCTCTTCTGTCATCACACCGGAGAAGGGGATTGCAATCCCGCGATCGCCGAGATCTTCCGTGACCGGGTAATCACCCTTCTGGTAGCCGAACATCTCCATCATGTACAGCTGTAAATGGATCGGCGCGAAGTACGGCCTGGCCGGGATGCCTTCCTCAGCCAGACGGTGGATCACCGCGTCCCGGTCAATCCCGGCTGCAACCCGGATGACATACACAAACCAGCTCATTTTTGTGGTCGTTGGGGCTACCTCGGGAATTTCGACCATTGGCAGTTCGCTTAATCGCTCCTGGTACCAACCAGCCACCCGGGCCCGTTTTTCAAGCAGTTCATCCAAACGCCCCACCTGAACCCGTCCAAGCGCTGCGCTCAGCTCATCCATGCGGTAGTTGTACCCCAGGTAGGAATGCTGCAGCCAGGTGTCGCCGGGAGCCCGGCCCTGGTTGCGCAGCGCCCGCATCATCTCTGCAAAGTCCTGGTTGTTGGTCACAATCATGCCTCCCTCGGCAGTTGTGATCTGCTTGTTCGGATAAAAGGCGAACACCCCCATATCCCCGAGCAAGCCAGCTGGCTGACCTTTGTACTTTGCGCCGATGGCTTCGCAGGAGTCCTCGATCACCACCAATTGGTGCTTCTCAGCCAGCTGCTGCACAACATCCATTTCGGCTGGCTGTCCGAACACATCCACAGGCAGGATGGCTTTCAGTGGCCCATGTTCCTCCGCTCCTTTTTGGGGCAGCCATCTTTTGGCTGCCTCTCCACCCGCAGCAAGGTCTTCAGCGGCCTGGGTCAGCTGAACCGGGTCAATATTGCCCGTCAGCGGTTCTGCATCCACAAATACCGGGATCGCTCTCTCGTACAGGATCGCATTGGTCGAGGCCATGAAAGAAAATGGGGTGGTCAGCACCAGGTCGCCGGGTTGAATGCCCGCGGCCCGGATGCATAAATGCAGGCCGCTTGTGCCCGAGCTGACCGAGATCGCATGCTCAGCGCCTACGTATTCAGCCAGGGCTTCTTCAAAACCGACATAGTGCGGACCCATGCTCAGGTTTGGGGTCTGCAGCACACCCAGCACAGCCTCTCGCTCGGCGTCCGTCAGGTCTGGAGAGGATAAAGGAACCCGGAAGGGATTCGAATTTGGTTTGTTCAAGAGATGCTCCTTCGGTGATCGATGATCTCAGGTTTTGGTTATGTAAAGAGCTGCCACAGGCCGGCGGCAGCCAGCGCCCCGCAGACAGAACTGATGAAGTTTACCATGTCATTATTCATCCATTCCCTGCCGCGCACGGGCGAGGCAGGCCGCCCGTCTTCATCCATGACCCGCCGTTCGGTTTCTTTTTGCCGCACCGGGTCATAATAGATTGCCTGAAGGGTCGCCCCAAGCAAAGAATCGACCAGCGAGCCAGTCAGGCCAGCCAGCGACACCGCCGCCAGAAACGCGCCGGCAGGCAAAGCGGGTTCGAACAACCATCCAACCATCCCGATGGCGGCTCCACCTGAGAAGGTTGCCAGGGTGCCGGCAAGTGAGATGCCGCCGGACGTGCCCGTGGGGACCTGCTTCCCGGTCGTGATCAGGCGCGGTAATTTGGAACTCAATACGCCAAGCTCAGTAGCCCAGGTGTCTGCATTGACGGTGGCGACTGCTCCGGCAAATGCCAGCCAGGGCCAGGAATCTTGCGGGAATAGCAGCCCGACCACTGCCAAAAACGACCCTGCACCTCCATTGGCCAGTACCTGGGCCCAATCTCTCCGGGACCCTTTCTCAAATTTCTCTGCCAGAGACACCTTTTTGGCTGAAAACATTTTGGAAAGCAAGCTGGAAGTAAAGAAAAAGGTGAGCAGCAGCGCGGCCCAGGAAATGCCTCCAAAGCCGAAGATCAGCGTCCCCACAACAAAAGCGGCAGCGGCTCCGCTGGGGGAGAGGGATCGGGCAGCCCAGCCGGCGAGGCCCATCGCCATTGCCAGCCCGGCACCGGTCAAGAGTTGTTGTAGGGGAAACATTAGGTCTGCCATCGTGAATAAAGTGTGGATAACTCCGGTAAGAATGTGGATAACTGGGCGTTCATTGTTGATAACTTAGCCTGTTCTAAGGATAATCAGCACTGCTGCCAGGAAAACCAGAGCAGTCAGGACGTTGCTGCTCCACAGAATTGCAACCATTTGTTGCCCTTTCTTCCGGCGGAAATAGAACACAGAAAGCATATAGCTGGCAATCAAGAAAATAATGTTGATTGCCGGGAGGAGAAACAACTGCCCCGGGGATACCGGTGGCAGCGGATCGCCAATCGTATTGTATCCCAATGAAACCTCTGTCAGGGTGGGAACAGCCCAGGCGACCAGCCCGAACAAGGCCATACTGAGGATGAAGGTGAGCACCAGCAGGGATCTTAAATTGGGGTTGCGCCAGATGTCGAGGAGGAAAAAGCTGGGAGCAGCCGAATATGCTGGGAGAGGGGACAGGCTGCCCAACTCGATCATCTTCCGGTAGGTGCGAACAAACTGTTTGGGGTCCTCGGGGGAGATGACAAAAACGCGCTCGGATGTCCCGATCATCACCAGATCGTTTTTTTGAGATGCCAGGAATTCAACCGTCCCCAGCTGTTCTTGCTGAAGTGTCCCCGTGATCGCACCGGGCCACCTCCTGGGTGGGAAATTGAGGGTGAAGATCAGGTCTTCCGCCAATTCCACGAAGGTGATTTCAGTGATGGGCAGATCCGCTTGCCGGAAGCCCCATTTCAGCCGGATGCCATCTCGCTGGATTTCGTACTGGCTGCGAATCAGGGAATAGGCGTAATTCGCCAGGACCGGGATCGGAGATGTCACTACCAGCGCACCGAGCAAGTACCCCAAAAAACCGGGCCCAAGCGAGGTTTGAGAAGCCAGCACCAGCAGTGCCAGCCCAAACATTGTCAATGCGGCGATCACTCCCAGGTTGACCAGGAGACCGCGTCCGCGGGGTGGGGAAAAGAGTTTGCCTTCGGGTTCCATCAGGTATATATCTTATCTGGGATAAGAAAGTTTGGGAAGGATGAAATGGACAAAAAAAGGATGGGATGTGCTCCCATCCTTCAGCTGTGGCTGTCTTACCAACCGCCGTTCAATCGTTCGATATGGCGGTCGGGCAGATTGGCCGTCCGCATATCTTCCTGTGTGGCCTGGATGTCATACTCCACCCGGCGGTGTGTCCAGGTTTGCTCATCAGGATCAAAGATCGCAAAGGCGGCCCGCCGGTCCCGGTCTCGGGGCTGTCCGACCGAGCCTGGATTGACGATTGAGCGCGGTTTGAGCTGAATGGGTTGGTTTTGCTGTGGAAAAGTCAGCGAGACTTTATTCTCATCTGAGTTTTTGGTAAATAACAGTGGCAGGTGAGAATGACCGATGAAGCAGTAATCATTATCAAAATAATCAAAATTCTCACTGGCAGATCGAATATCCAGCACATATTCATAAATCGGTTCCCGGGGGCTGCCATGTGCCAGGGTGACATTGCCAATCACTTCAACATGCGGGCGATCAAGCAGGAATTCAGCGTTCTGGGTACTCAGTACTGATTGGGTCCATTCGACCGCCAAACGCGCTTCCCGGTTGAAAGTCGCAACATTCAGGGTCCCGATACTGGCCGCATCGTGGTTTCCCAGTAAGCATACCAGGTTGGGCTGTTCCTGGATTAATTCAACACATTCATTCGGGTTGGGACCATATCCGATCAGGTCCCCTAAACACCAAACGGCGTCAACTTCTCCGGCTGCATGCAGGACGGCTTGAAGGGCGGCTAAATTCGAGTGGATGTCAGAGATTACTAGGATGCTCATGGTGTATATAGTAGCACGGGTAAGGCAAATTAGCCAGATGTTTTTAAATTTTCGGCGTTAAAAGAATCCGGCAGCAGGCGGCCAGAGGTGGTCTCGTGGAAAATAGTTCCACTTTCGTCCGCAATCAGCACGACGATGTCGGTTCCAAACTCTGTCATCACCTGCCGGCAGGCGCCGCACGGGGTGCCTCCATCTCGCGTCACGACCGCGATGGCTGCGATATCGCGCGCCCCGGCAGAGACAGCGCTGGAAATGGCAGCTCTTTCAGCACAAATTGTGAGCGGGTAGACGGCATTCTCCACATTTGCACCGAGAAAGGTTTCCCCGGATGTCGTCAGCAGGGCGGCCCCGACGTGGTACTTGGAGTATGGGGCATAGGCATTTTTTTGGGCCAGGATCGCCTGGTGGACTAAGGCTTTTTTATCTTCAGCGTTGATCATGTTCGGTCTCTTCTTTGATTTCAGGTGGATGCTTTGGTCCGGGAAAAACCGCATGCACGCGGTGCACTCGGCGTTCTTGCAGGTCTTCAACCGTCAGAACGATCCCGTTTTCTTCCAGCGTATCTCCCTTGTGCGGGACGCTGCCGATCCGGGCAAAAATCAGCCCTCCAATTGTGTCCGCGTCTTCGGTGGGCAGAGTAGTCCCAAACAGATTGTTGATCTCGTCTAAGAGGATGCGGCCATCAAACAGGTATTCCTGCGGGGCAATTTGCTGCCAGAGTTCTTCCTCTCCATCGTCATACTCATCCTGGATCTCGCCAAAGATCTCTTCAATGATATCTTCCAGCGTGACCAGTCCGGCCACTCCGCCATATTCATCGACGACAATCGCAATATGGATGCGGGCGGCTTGCATCTCGTCCAGCAGTTCATCCACTTTTTTGGTTTCCGGGATAAAGCGCGCCGTGCGCAGCAGCGGGCGCAGCGAGGTGATTTGATTGCCAGAACGCCAGACTTGCAGCATATCCTTGGTGTACAGCAGCCCGATGATATTGTCGATCTGCTCTTCATAGACCGGGACGCGCGAATAACCGGTTTCCAGTAATTTGTCGACGGCCTCTTCCAGCGGGGTGTTCACTTCCAGCGACAGCATATCCACCCGGGGAATCATGATCTCCTTGGCCATCGTGTCGCCGAATTCGAAAACCGAATGGATCATTTCACTCTCATCTTTTTCAATTTCTCCGGCGCGCTGGCTGGCATCTACCAGGTGGATCAGTTCATCTTCTGTAATCGTCACCAGGTTGCGGCTCTCGCTGCCTTTTGAAAGTCTCAAGGGCAGGAAGAGCAACGGTGAGAAAAGGGTGATCAGGAAGCTGGCCAGGGGGGTCAGCCGGACGGACCAGTTTTCAGGGTCCATCAGGATCAACCGTTCGAGGATAAATTCCAGCAGCCAGAGGATCAGCCCAACCAGCATCATATACCCCAACACGGGCCCCTGGATCTCATCACTCAGGCTGGGGATCACAAAATTCAGCATCACCAGCCCGGCGATCAAAAATCGGGTCAGAGCCTGCCCCAATTTCAGCGTAGAGCGGGTGCGAGCGCGTTTGGTCACCAGTTCCATGGTTTTTTCTACCTTGACCATTCCCGCTTCGCTGAGTGAAACCAAACGAGGAAAACGAACGTTGAGCAAACTCGACCTGATCGAGGTCAGGATTAAGTCAACGATCGTCAGTGCAATCAACAACAGGATTTGAGTATTATTCACCTTCGGTATCCAATTTCCGTAATAGTCGGGCGGGAACCCCAGCCACCAGGGTGTCTTCGGCGATGTCATTGATCACCACGGACCCAGCCCCGGTTCTGGCCCCTTTCCCAATCTTGAGCGGCGCGACCAGCATGGTGTCGCTGCCGATAAAGACATCTTCTTCGATGGTTGTATGGTGCTTGTTCTTACCATCATAATTGCAGGTGATGGTTCCGGCTCCGATATTGACATTCTTACCGATCGTAGCATCACCAATGTAGGAGAAGTGCCCCATTTTTACACCTTCAGCCAGGTAGGAGTTCTTCACTTCCCCAAAGTTGCCCATGTGCACGCCCTGGGCAAGATGAGCGCCTTTGCGCAGGTGCGCAAATGGGCCGATATCCACATCATCTTCCATGCGGGCGTGCTCCACCACCGACGAAAGGATCTTGCAGCGGTCGCCGATGAGCGTATCAAGCACCAGGCTGTTTGGGCCGATCTGGCACTCGGAACCGATCTGTGTATTCCCTTGCAGGTAGGTGTTGGGATAGATGGTTGTATCTTGTCCAATCGACACCCCAGCCTCAATATACGTTGTGGCCGGATCAATGATCGTCACCCCGGAGAGCATCCATGCCTGGTTGATGCGCTTGCGCAGGATCGCTTCTGCCTCTGCCAGGTGGATGCGGGTGTTGATTCCCATCGCCTCCTGCCCGTCTTCGATCACTTCTGCTTGCACAGAGAGACCCTGCTGCCGGGCAATAGAGACGATATCGGTGAGGTAATATTCGCCTTTGGCCGAGATCGGTATCTTCGGCAGGTTCTCCCAGAGCCAATCGGATTGGAAGCAGTACATACTCACATTTAATTCATTGATCTCTAATTGTTCTTGGGTGCAGTCTGCCTCTTCAATGATCGCCTCTACTTCTCTCTCAGCATTGCGCAGGATGCGTCCGAAACCGCGCGGATCCTCCGCAGTTACCGTCAGCATGCTGATCGGGCCGGAATTATGCTGTTGGGTCGCAACCAGGCGTTCGATCGTTTCGCCTCGGAGCAATGGCATATCTCCCAGCAAAACGACCACCAGGTCGGCTTTGCCTTTGAGATGTGGTTCTACCTGTAAGACGGCATGGCCGGTGCCCAACTGCTCTTTCTGGGTAACGTATTCAACCAGATCTCCGAAGGTATCCCTTACTTTATCGCCCTGGTAGCCAACCACCAGGGTTGGCGGGGTGTTGGTGGCTTGCATGACTGCCTGGATGGTATGCCAGAGCATTGGTTTTCCGCCGAGCGGGTGCAGCACTTTGAGCAGATTGGAACGCATGCGCGTCCCTTTCCCAGCGGCTAATAGAATCGTTGCCGTTTTCATGATGAGTAACTCCATGCATCAGAATTAAAAACAGCGAGCGCCGCACACCTTCGAAAGCGTGCCAGGCTCGCTGTTCTGGTTGGTTGGTTTGGACTTAAGTCACACTCTTCTTCTAACAACGGTAATCCGTTCAAAATTTATTTCAGCCGGGGCGCCTGGATTCGAACCAGGATCAACGGATTCAAAGTCCGGTGTGCTGCCGTTGCACCACGCCCCAATTTAACAAAACCCGGTTAAAACCGAGCGCGCTGAATTGTAACATACCCGTCGTGGTACGGCAATGGTAAATCAATCCTCGCTGGGGGCTAGCCCCAGTTTTGCTGCCTGGTCGTAAGATAGTGTATCGCTGCTGCTTTCTGTTTCGACCTCTTCGCTTGAGATCGTATCCCAGAAGGCATCTGCATCCTCTATCTGGTTCTCCCCCAGCTCGGAAAACAGGGATTCCAGGTTTTGGTCGGCAGATAACTCAGAATCAGCGACCAATTCGCCAGTTTGCGGATCGGATTTTGGCTGGTCTTCGGGGGTGGATGGTGTGTCCTGGCTTTCCTGGATGGTGGGCCGGATGAACTGTCCGCTGATATGGGTCGAAATTCCCAGCCGTGAAAGGCTGAGGAGGATTGATTTTGCAGTATTGTGTACCTGGCTGGCGATATCGCCCATTTCCTGCAGCAAGGTGGGGCGGGTCAGGATCATCAGGCAGTACGCCTCTCCCACTGGCGCCAGGAACAGGTCGTAGTTCTCTCCTCGGAAGCTGTAAAAATGGTCGGGGATGTTTTGTCCGAGGAAGTGGGAGATTCTGACTCCGGCTGTAAAGGAGCGCATCAGCATGGGCATCAAAGATGTTTCAAGGGTGGGGTCAGGCAGATCACCCGCCCGCACCAGCACCTGGCCCTGGTCATCCACCATGATCACAGCGGTCGCGTCGAGTGCAACTCTTAATTGAGGGATCAGCCCCGCCATGTTGATCTTGGCTTGCTCTTCAGAGTCGTCTTCCAAATCGTCTACTACTAAGCTCAATTCTGGCGGCAGGACAGTTTCTACCAGGCCCAAAGCCCGTTCAACGGCATCCAAAAACTCAGGAATGTCGATCGGTTTAAAGAAAAACGCGTCTGCCCCTGCCTGGGCAACCTGTTTGCGGATTTCCGGATCGGTCACACCGCTCACCAGGATCACTTTGGTTTCCGGGTTGCGCTCTTTGAACTTATCCATCAATTCAAGGCCAGAGATTCCTGGCAGGCGAACATCGGCAATCAGCAGGTCTAAATGAGCGCTTCGCAGTTCCAGCAAAGCCTCTTCTCCGGAAAGGACATCGTTGATGGTAAAATCCTGCTCCAAAGTTTCCAGGTTTTTTCGAATCAACCGGGTGGCTTCTTTTTGATCATCCACGATCAAGATTCGTTTTCCAGCCATGTTGACATTCTATCATATTCCAGTTTGCCAGGCGTCTAAAAACGGCAGGCGGTTTGTGTACACACCTGAAAGGGTTTTATCATTTTGGAGGGTATCGGTCTGGTTTAGAATAGAGTCAGTATTGGAACGGTGAGCGTTATTTTGATGATTTCTGTGTTTTGTTGTGTCCACCGGGGTCGGGTATAATCTAACTATAAGTTGAAAAATGGTTGAGTGGATTTATCAATGGAAAATACCATATTAGGTACTTACCAATTCCCATCCAAACAAGTGTTATCCCTGATTGAAGGTGATCTTACCCTTCAAAAAGTGGATGCGATTGTGAGTGCGGCTAATGCTCGTCTGCGTCATGGAGGAGGAGTTGCCCACCTGATTGTGCAGCGGGGAGGAAAGGTAATCAATCGGGAAAGCCAGGCTTGGCTGCGCGAGCACGGACCAGTCTCTCACAGCCAGCCAGCCTATACTTCGGCTGGTGACCTGGAATGCCGTTATATCATTCATGCAGTTGGCCCGGTTTGGGGGCGTGGGGATGAAGACGATAATTTAAAAACCGCGATCAGGTCTTCGTTGAAGTTAGCTGAAGAACTATCCCTGACATCGATCGCTTTCTGTGCCATTTCCACCGGGATTTTTGGTTTTCCCAAACAGCGCGCCGCCTCTGTTTTTTACGAGGTGTTCAAAGAGTATTTCAAAGAGCGTTCTGACAGTCAACTTGCCGATGTGCGGATGGTTGTATATGATGAGGCGACAAGATCCGCGTTTGCCAAAGTGTGGGAGAAGGAATTTGGCGGGTGATTACCTCAGTTAAAAACCCCCGAATAAAAGAGGTGCGCCTTTTACAGGCTCGCCCAAAAGCGCGCCGGGATGCGGGTGTATTTGTCGTGGAAGGCATTCGCCTGGCGGAAGAAGCGGTTGCGGCCGGCTGGCGATCACATTTGTGCCTGTATACATCCGATTTGAACGAACGCGGTTCAGCGCTCCTGGAAGGGCTCAGAGCAGCAGGGACACAAGTAGAACTGGTTGCAGAACATGTGATGAAAGCGGCCAGCGATACCCAGTCTCCGCAGGGACTCTTGCTGGTCGTCGAACAGCAGACGCTCCAGCTGCCGCAGCACCTCCAGCGCCTGCTCGTACTGGATCATCTGCAGGACCCCGGTAACGCGGGTACGCTCCTGCGCACAGCCGCTGCGGCCGGGTTTGATGCTGTCTTGCTTACCGAGGGCAGCGTCGATCCGTTCTCGCCCAAAGTGCTGCGTGCCGGAATGGGGGCACATTTTCGATTACCGGTGATCACCCTCACCTCAGATGATGTGGTTGAATTATGCCGCTTGCACCAAATTACTCTCTGGACAGCTTCCGCTCAGACCGGAGAATCCTGTTACGAGACAGACCTGCGCTCGGCGCTGGCGATTGTGATTGGGAGTGAGGCACACGGAGTCGGCGCGCCGCTGCAGGCTGCATCCCGCAAACTTCATATTCCTATGCCCGGGGGTGGAGAATCCCTGAATGCGGCTGTGGCGGGTGCTGTCTTGATGTTTGAAACGGTTCGCCAGCAAACAAGACCTTCGCCGTAACCTGAGGCCTCTTGGCGAGAGAAACGAAGCCCTGCTTCCATATTGCATCGCACATCTTTCCTGTTTTTTTGGGGTTATTAAGATCGTAATCGCATAAACTGATACGAGGAGAAGAGATGCCTGCGAAAAGAATTGCTATCGTTACCGATAGTTCTACGTACATTCCCCCTGAAGAAACAGCTGGTCTGGATATCCACGTCATCCCGTTGTGGCTGATCTGGGATGATGACCACTTCCGCGATGGGGTAGACATTCAGCCCACAGATTTTTATCAAAGACTTCGCGGCGCCAAGAGCATGCCGTCCAGTTCGCAGCCTTCCGCGGGCGACTTCATTGAATTGTTCAAAAAATTAGGTCAGGATCACGATGCAATTGTCGCCGCGCTGGTTTCTTCAAAAATCAGCGGGACCGTTGCCAGTGCCCTGGCCGCCCAGAAAGAACTGCCAGACCTCAACATCGAGGTCGTTGATTCTTTAAGTGTTTCGATGGGGCTCGGGTTTTGTGTGCTGGCCGCAGCCAAAGCCGCCGCTGAGGGCAAAGATGTGGCTGAAGTGGTGCGGGCCAGTCAGCAAGTGAGCGAAAAGGTCCATTTCCTGTTTGCCGTGGATACCCTCGAATTTCTCCGCAGGGGCGGCCGGATTGGCGGCGCAAAAGCACTCCTTGGGACAGCACTCAGCATCAAGCCGCTGCTTCATTTTCAAGAAGGACAGATCGAACCGCTCATGCAGGTGCGCACGAAAAAGAAAGCCCTGGCAACCATGCTGGACGTCGCTGAAGAGCGGCTCGCCGGAAAGCCGATGGCGGAGGCTGCTGTCCTGGATGTAGATACTGAAGAGGAAGGCGACCAGGTTGCCGAAATGGTCCGGCAGCGTTTCTCAGTATCCAGGGTCATCCGCACCACGGTCAGCCCGGTGGTTGGAACGCATGCCGGCCCTGGTACGGTCGGTTTGGTGTTCTACGCCCAGGATTGATTTTTTTCTCCCAAGTTCTGATCGTTCGAATCATCATTCCACCACCCGGTAGAAACGGGTGGTGTGACTCAAGTGTGATTTCACCTGACGTCTGCTCAGCAGGTATGGGGCAATTCGATTAAAATAATTCCACAATCCTCAAGGTAATCGGGAGACCCAAATGAAAATCCGTTCAATCACCTGTTTCCTGGACCCTTCCTGGCCGCTGGATATTCAGGCAGTTGCCCAGATTGGTACTGTCGCGGCCCGGGCGGTGGCTGAATTTCAGCAGGCAGGCTACGAAGTCCAGACCACACGCATGGCCACGCCGCCATTTCCTCAATTGTTTGCCTCTTTGGACCCCGATGGAATCGTTGCAGCCATCCAGGAACTTGAACAGTTGGCTGGTGCGCAGGGGTTTGCGTACGTTGCAGTTGGCCCTGCATTATTGGATCAGCCAGAGAGTTATGCGCTCATTCCGAAGATCATCGCAAATACAGAGAACGTATTTTGCAGTGCTCAGATGGCCACCAGGCAGGCTGGGCTCTCTTTGCCCGCTGTCCGGGCCTGCGCCCAGATCATCTCCGCGCTGGCACCACAGGACCCCAATGGATTTGCCAATCTGTACTTTACCGCCCTGGCGAATGTCGAGCCGGGATCGCCATTTTTCCCGGCCTCATATCATGCAGGAAACACGCCCACATTTAGCCTGGCCACCGAAGCCGCTTGTCTGGCTGTGGATGCCTTTGAGGGTGCACGGGATGCTGCCGAAGGACTGGCTCGGTTTCAGCGTTCCGTGCAGGCTCATGCTGATCGCTTGAAAGGGATTGCCACAACACTGGAAGAGGAAACTGGCTGCAAGTTTGGTGGGATCGATTTTTCACTTGCACCCTTTCCAGAACCGGCCACTTCGCTGGGGACCGCCGTGGAGCGCATGGGGATTGGCAAAGTCGGTTTTCACGGAACCCTGGCTGCAGCCGCAATGCTCGCATCTGCCCTCGACCAGGTGTCTTTACCCAGGGTTGGTTTCAGCGGCCTGTTTTTTGCTCAACTGGAAGACGCGGCCCTGGCCCAACGGGCCGCTGAAGGGGGGCTATTGGTCAAAGACCTGCTCATGTATTCTGCTGTCTGCGGTACCGGGCTGGATACGATCCCGCTGCCCGGAGATACTACCCCCGAGCAGCTTGCACCCCTGTTGCTCGATCTGGCTGCCCTGGCGTTGCGCCTGGATAAACCGCTGACGGCTCGGCTGATGCCGGTGCCAGGCAAGCAAGCTGGTGAAGAGACCAGTTTCGATTTCCCTTTCTTCAGCAACAGCCGGGTGATGGGGTTATCTTCCGAGCCATTGTTACCACCGATGGAGCAATCTCGTTCGATCCCAATAGTTTCCAGGCCGCGCTCTTAGCGGTTGGCCAGTTCGATCTTTTTCCCCAGTGTGGTTATGGCCTGAAAATTGCTATTCTAAATAAAATTCGAAGGTAAAATGATTGGATGAGCAAGAAGAAAGTATTGCTGGCATTTTCAGAGGATAGAATGGGCGACCTGCTGAACAGGACGCTTGTTTCTCATTATCAGGTCGAAGCCGTGGAAACGGTGCAGGCTTTGCAGCAAAGTTTTTCTTCTTTTTCCCCCGATATCTTATTAATGGATGACCGGTTCAATGCCTCCAACAGTTTGCAGGTGGTTTCCGGCTTGCTCAAAGAAAAACCTGATTTCCCGGTGATCTTCTTTAGCCAACAAGACAGTCAGTTAACGCCCAGCCAGGTAGTGTCGCTTGGTGTGGCTGATTGGATCCAGGATCCTTTTGATCCGGCAGAACTTCCTCAGGCAGTAGAGAAAGCCCTGGGCTGGTCCAAACGGTGGCACAACTGGCAGAAAAAGGGTATTAAGCAGGTGACCGGGTCGTTGCAGCACCGTGTTGATGAGCTAGAAACGATGTTTCGGGTGGGGCGTACCATCACCTCCCGGCTCGATCTGGATCAGGTTCTGAAAGAGGTGGTCGATGCAGCGGTAGAGATTACGGGGGCGGAGGAAGGCAGCATCTTGCTGCCCGATGAGGAGACCGGAGAGTTGTATATCCGGGCCTCCCGAAATTTTCAGGAAGATTTTGTCCGCACATTTCGGTTACCAGTCAATGATACTCAAGCCGGGCAGGTGTTTAAGACCGGCGAACCGCTTTTATCGAACGATGTTGACCCCCAGAAAATCAAAACTTCGTATTTGGTCTTTTCAATCATCTACGTTCCTTTGATCTTTCATGACCAGATCATTGGTGTGCTTGGAGTGGATAACCGCGAGAGCCAGCGCGGTTTTAACGAGCAAAATCTCACCCTGCTGAGCACGATGGCGGATTATGCCGCGATCGCCATTGAAAATGCCAAATTGTTTTCCCAGACCGAAGTGGAACGCAGTAAGCTGGAAACGATCCTCACCCAGGTTCAGGATGGTGTTCTGGTGGTCGATGAAAATGACGGTTTGGTGCTGGTCAATCATATTGTCCGCAAAGCCTTTGGTCTCGACGAGCAGGTTCTGGCCGGAAAAAAATACACCGAGGTCTTTTCGCATCGCGACCTGATCATGTTGATCCGTGGAGATGCTCCTCACCGGGATCGCATGGAAATCCGCATCGCTGACGAGAAGTTCTACCAGGCCCGTTCAACCCAGATAAAGGGTGTTGGCCGGGTCATCAGCTTGCACGATATCTCTTACCTGAAGGAACTGGATCAGGCGAAGACAGAATTTGTCACCACCGTCTCTCATGATCTGCGCTCACCGCTGACCTCGATCATGGGATACGTTGAATTGATCAAGCGGGTTGGCGAGGTCAACGACAAGCAGATGGAGTATATTCAGCGGGTTCAGACCGGTGTGCACAATATCACGAAAATGATCAATGAGATCCTGGAACTTGGCAAAATCGAAAACCGCCTCGATAAGAACTTTGAAATGGTGCTGCTTCCCCCAATCATCGAAGACGTTGTGGCTGCCCAGCAGCCGGTCCTGGCAGACCGTAATCAAAGCTTATCGGTAAACCTCTCAAAAACCCTGCCGGCAGTATTCGGAGATGTCATCCAGCTGCGCCAGTTGGTTGAAAACCTCATCGGAAACGCGATCAAATATACCGGGCGTGGTGGAAAAATTGCCGTCAGCGGTGAGCAGGAAAAAGAACAGGTGATTTTAAGGGTTCGGGATTCTGGGTATGGCATCCCGCTGGAAGACCAGGCGAAGATCTTTGACCGTTTCTACCGCGCTCAAAATGTTACTACGGAGACTCAAGGGACTGGTTTAGGTTTGTCGATCACAAAATCGATTGTTGAAAACCATAAAGGCCGTATCTGGGTAGATTCCAAGGTGGGCGAAGGCTCTACCTTCACCGTGGTGCTCCCGATCTACGAGTAACCCCCTCGTCACATCACTGCATTCTTTCGATTAATCGTTGAAAATATCGAAATACCCGTCTAGCTCAAGGTCCTTATCTTTGGCTGGTTTTGCCAGTCCCAGGCTGCGGGCTTCATTCAACCGGCTGTCCACCTCGGTATTGAACTCCAGATAATATTTGGTGTGGATCACAAACCCTTTCCCCTTGTCTCGGGGGATAAACAGGTAGTCCGGCAGAAAGAACCTCAGCAGCCCTTCTGCGAGCGGGTATTTATTCAGGTTGATGGTGGCCATCGTTTTGGGGAAGTAGGGGTTGAGGAAACGCTTTTCAGACCAGCTCATTTTCTTGCGGTCGTACAGGTCTTTGAATTGGACCATGCGCACATTTTCAACAATTGTATAAGGAATTTTGAGCCGGAAGAACGGGATCGCCAGCAGGATGTGATTGGACTTTGCCTGTACAAAACCACTGTTGCGGAACAGCAGGGCGAGGATCATCACAACCAGCAGGGCGACTCCGAGCCATTGGATATACACATCATTGGGGGGTTGGAATGGCCCCGGAGTGTATGGCGCTACCCACCAGATGATGCCGACAATAAAATTAACAAAGATCAGGTTGCGAAAAACCCTCGTCAGGCTGTGCCGGATGAAGATGATCGAGTGTTTTTCACCGGAAGTTTTTTTTCTGGCCATACTGGTTATCCTTTATCCACAATTGAGCCGTGATGATCCTTAGGCGGATGACAATTTAAGTGTATAGCGTTTTTTCAAATTGGGCAACTGCTGGAAATCTCCAATCAGGGCAGTTTTCTCCCTGGGGATGAGGTGCGGGAAACGGTATTTTCAGGGATCAGCCTGCTCCTGCGGGGCGGAATTAAATTTTTATTGGCATATTCGATAATTATCTAATTATGTGGTATCCTTGCCAATTATGGAAAGCAGGCACATCCGTCCAGAGGAAATCCGCGAATTCTATGCGCGTTTCGATGCACCAATCACGGCTTTGGATTGTGGTAAAAAATGTGCTCCGTATAACCAGGGAGGAAAGCCCTTCTGTTGTGATATTTGCGTTGCAGTCCCGACTGTCTACCCGGAAGAGTGGGATTACCTGAAGGCAAACACAGACCTGTGGTTTGAATGGGAAGCCAAAAACTGTACCGATACCCCCGAAGAAGCGGCCGAAGAAGTTGCCCGTCTAAAGGAAGAGACACCCGGTTCTATGGTGCTGGTAGAGTGCCAGGGACCAAGTTTGTGCCAGCGCCAGTACCGTGGGTTGACCTGTCGCCAGTTCCCATTTTTCCCTTACATTGATTCTGAGGGAGAACTGCTGGGCTTGTCCTATTACTGGGAATACGAAGAACAATGCTGGGTAGTGAGTAATTTGTACGTTGTATCGGAGGAATATAAGCGCCAATTCCTGGCCGCGTTCGAATTCATCTTTGAGCGCATCCCCGAGGAGTTTGAAAATTACAGTAATCATTCAGAAGTGATGCGTGATACTTTCAATGAACAACGGCGCGCTATCCCGCTGCTGCACCGCAATGGGTACGCCTATAAAATCAGCAGCCACAACGAGCGCATGCGCCGGGTGCCGGTCGAATCTTTACCTAAGTTTGGCCCTTACAAGCTGGCAGCCAAAATGCCTTTCCCGGATGAAATATCATGACAAGTCCATCAATCTCCTCTGACCTCCCGGCAGAGTTTACCCTGCCAAACCGCTACCGAACCAACCGGACAGGTCCCATCCGCTGGATCGTGTCTCATTTTATGCGCTATTGGTACCTGGGAGTGCTGATCCTGATCGGCGCGTATGGCAATGCTTATCTGGCGGCGGTGGTTCCGGTAAAGATCGGAGAAGCCTTCAATGCCGTCATGGAAAACCCGGCAGGCACGGATGTGCTGATTGGCATCGTCTGGACGATTGTCTGGACACAGCTGGTGCGCGGCATTCTGCAGTTCGGCCGGAACTTTGGTGCCGAGTGGCTGGGACAGCTGTTTGAGCGCAACATCCGCGATGAGCTGTATGTCAGCCTGCTTGGCAAAAGCATGACCTTCCATAACCTCCAGCCAGTTGGCGATACCATGGCGCGCGCCACCAACGATGTTCGCGAGATCAATTTTATGTTCAGCCCGGGCCTGAACCTGGTGATTGGTTCTGCCAACTTTATCCTCTTGCCCATCATCATAGCGCCGAATTATCATCCCTCTCTGGTGATTACACCACTTATCTTCCTGGCAGTGTATTTTTTGCTTGTCTGGCAGTATCTTGCTGAACTTAGACCGGTCTCGAACCGGGTGCGACAATCGTTTGGCACGCTCAACACTCGTCTGGCAGAAGCCCTGGATGGGATTGAGACCGTCAAAGGGATGGCCCAGGAAGACAGCGAAATTGAACGCTTTGAAAATAACGCCCAGGGTTTCCGGGATGCGTCCGTTCGCCAGGGAGATATTGAAGCCCGTAACCTGACCCTTTTGTTATTGGGCGTGATTACGGCTGGCGGTTTATTGCATTCTCTGCTTCTGTTTAGGGATGGTCTGCTTACCGCCGGAGATGTGGTGGCCTATTTTGGCCTGCTCCAGTTATTCGGCTTTCCCACTTTCGCCTCCATCTTTGCTTATTCGCAGGTTTCTCTGGGGATTGCCGGCGCACGCCGTATCCTCGATCTGATCAATAAAGAGACCGATCTGGACCAGAATATTTCTGGCTTCGATCAGCAGATGCGCGGCGAGGTAGTCTTTAAAAATGTGAGCTTTAATTATGATGATGATGAAGATGCCGCCATTGACCAGGTATCTTTCTCGGTTTCTCCCGGCCAAACGGTGGCCATTGTTGGGCAAACCGGTACCGGCAAAACCAGCCTCGTCAAATTGATCAACCGCACCTATGATGTCACTGCAGGCCAGGTTGTCGTGGATGGTGTTGATGTGTGCGATTGGCAAATGGCCGCCTTGCGTCAGCAGGTATCGATCATCGAACAGGATATCTTCCTTTTCTCCCGCACAATCCGGGAAAATATCGCCTTTGGCTCTCAGGATTCCACTGATGAGGAAATTATTGAGGCGGCCAAAGCTGCCCAGGCACATGAATTCATCCTCGAGTTTAAGGATGGATACGATACCGTCATCGGGGAGCGGGGTGTCACCCTGTCCGGCGGGCAGCGCCAGCGGTTGGCCCTGGCACGCGCTTTCCTTACGGATCCGCGCATCCTTGTACTGGATGATTCCACCAGCGCCATCGACAGCGCCACCGAAGATAAGATCCAGCGCGCCATCTACGCCGCAGCCAAAGGCCGGACAACCTTCATCATCACCCATCGCCTTTCTCAAATCCGCTGGGCTGACCTGATCATTGTGATGCGCAAGGGCCGAATAGAAGCGATTGGGAAACATGAAGATCTGTTAGCCTCTTCAGAGGCTTACCGAAGAATTTTTAGTGAATAAAGCAGGATTGCACTTATGGGTTTCTTTTCAGGACTAGATACAGAATCATACGACCGTCAATACTCAGACCGCGATCTGGTCCGCCGGATCATCCAATATTTCAAGCCGTATTCCAAAGGCTTGCTGGTTGTGGCTTTCTTCCTGGCGCTGATCGCCGTTTCAGGCGCAGCCGTTCCGGTCCTGGTCAGCCGGGCTGTCAATGCCCTCGACCAGCAGATTGAAAACAGTCAGATTTGGATCTTAAGCGCGGCCGTTTTGGTCTCTGGCGTGTTCTCCTGGGGTGGGAACTGGGTGCGGCGCAGGCTGCTGGCACGCATCACGCAGGATGTCATCATGGATATCCGTGTGCAGGCTTTCAGGGCGGCCGCCAGCCACGATTTGTCTTTTTACGATGAATTTTCCTCCGGCCGGATTGTCTCCCGCATCACGTCGGATACACGGGAATTCGGCCAGGTTGTGATCCTGGTCACCGACCTGGTCACCCAACTGGTGCAGGCCGGACTGGTGGCCTTTGTTTTGTTCAATGCCGAGCCTCAACTGATGCTCTGGCTGGTGATCACCCTTCCGCTGATCTTTTTGTTCGCCATCGGTTTTCGCCGCCTGGCTCGCAAGGTCACCAGGCGTGGCATGCGGGCAATGGGCAATGTCAATGCGGCCATCAAAGAAACCGTCAGCGGGATCAGCGTGGCGAAAAATTTCCGCCAGGAAGGTTCGATCTTCGGCGAATTTGATGATGCCAATCAGTCTTCTTTCAGGGTCAATTTGCAGCGCGGAGTCGTTCTCTCCTTGCTTTTTCCATCTCTCAACACACTGCAGGGGTTCGCCACGGCGATTCTGTTATATGTTGGTGGGATGCAGGCTGCTGCCGGAGTTGTCTCGATTGGGTCCTGGTATTTGTTCATGCAGTCCCTGGACCGCTTCTGGTTCCCGGTGCTCAACCTGTCTTCCTTCTGGACACAACTGCAGTCCGGGCTTTCAGCCTCCGAGCGGTCGTTTGCCCTGATCGATGCCGAACATAAGGTGGTCCAGGTCAATCAAAATCCTGTCCCCCAGCTCAGCGGTGAAATCTTGTTTGATAAGGTTGATTTTTCTTATACTGAGCAGGAAAGTGTGCTCCACCAGTTCGACCTGCACATCAAGCCTGGTGAAAATATTGCCCTCGTCGGGCATACCGGGGCAGGGAAGTCCTCAATTGCGAAACTGGTGGCGCGTTTTTACGAATTTCAGTCGGGTAATTTGCTGGTGGATGGCATGGATATTCGCTCCTTTAACCTGATCGATTTCCGGCAGCAGTTGGGGATTGTCTCCCAGATTCCGTTTTTGTTCTCCGGTACAGTGGTAGAGAATATTCGCTATGCCAGGCCTGATGTCAGTGATGAGGAAATTTTAACCCTCGCCAGGCGGATTGGCGATGGCGAATGGCTGAATACGCTGCCGCATGGTTTGGAAACCGAAGTAGGTGAGCGCGGCGGCCGTCTTTCGATGGGTCAGCGCCAGCTGGTCTCCCTGCTGAGAGTGCTCGTTCAGCGCCCTGCAATCTTCATCCTCGATGAGGCCACTGCCAGCATCGATCCGTTCACAGAATGGCAGATTCAGCAGGGGCTCGACCTGATCTTACGCGACACCACCAGCATCCTCATCGCTCACCGTCTTTCCACGGTGCGGGCAGCCGACCGGATTATTGTCCTTGATAACGGTCAGATCATCGAGGAGGGAGACCACGACGGTTTGCTCTCCCTGGGGGGGCATTATGCCGGTCTGTATAATACTTACTTCCGCCACCAGAGCCTGGCATATGTGGAGCAATCAGTCGAATTTTCTGAGCTTGAGTAATCGCTACCCGGGGGTTTTTCCGCCAGCATCTGATGTTGCCATGAATGCTGCCATACCGTACGAAACTGTCATTCAGATGCAATTGAACTCGTCTTATTTCTGGTAGGACTCTTGCATACAATAGTAGTATATGGATGAGGCAAAAACGTTCAATACCCCTGCGGTTTCAGTAAGTCAAGTTTGGAACCGCCTGGTTCCGTTGTTGGTGCTCACCTATCAGGCTGTTGTACTGGTGGGGTTGGTTGTGGCTGGGGTGTTGGCTTTTGGCTGGTTTCAGCAGCCGTTTCTGGGGGCATTTGTAAACCCGGCCATGGTGTTCGAAGACCTGCAACAGGATATTCTGATTGCGCTCGATGACCAGCCTGTTAACAGCGCGGTTGATCTGGCAAATGTCCTTGGCGAATATCAGCAAAGAGACCAGGTGGAACTGCTGCTGAAAGCCCGCAGCGGCCACACCACTACTCGAACCAGCACCCTCACTCAATTCTCAAATTCTGAACAGGTCCGGTATTTTTTCCTGCCGTTTGGATTGGCAGTTGTCTTTCTTGGTGCGGGTTTTTGGGCAGTGCGTACCCGCCTGGATGATCCAGCGACCAGGATTTTTGGTGTCCTGACCGCCTCGATGGCGGTCGTACTGGGTGGGTGGTTTGACCTTTTGACCACCCAGCGTATGGTCGTGTACTGGTTGTTTGCGATTGGGATTGCCGCTGGCGCTCTCCTGCATTTCTCGATGATATTCCCGCGCGTGTACCAGTTTTACCGCCGGTATCCTCCTTTGCGTGGCCTTGGCTACCTGGTGGGGGGTGGTTTGGCTGGCTATGCAGTATACATCCTGCATAATTTTTCCGCGCAGTACCAGGTGGCAGAATCTCAACAGCCGCTCCTGATCTTCTTGGGCATGTGCCTGCTGGCGTTTTATGGCGGAATGATCCGGCGCCGCTATTTTGGCGTATCCCCGGTGGAATTAGAGCAATCACGGATTGTGCTGTGGGGCACCACCATCGCTGTCTTGCCAATGCTCGCCTATTGGCTGGTTCAGCAGTTGGGGTTGGAGGCGATTCAGATTCCGCTGTTGGCCGCTGCTATTCCTGTGGTATTGTTCCCGCTTTCAATCACATATGCCATCCTGCGCTACCGGGTGGTGGATACAGGATTTTTGATCAGCCGGACCCTGGTCTATGCCCTCATGACGGTGTTAGCCGGGGCTGGTTACGCTGTTTTGATCAGCGGATTGAGTGTCATCTTCAGCGATCTGGTCACCATCAACAGTCCTTTCCTGATTGGAGTTGTGGTTTTTGTGCTGGCGCTGATGATCAACCCGTTCCGCAATCAAGTGCAGATCATGCTCGATACACTTTTCTTCCGTGGAGAAAATGCTTTCCGCGACTCGGTGAATACGTTTATCGACCAGATCTCACAGATGGTGGAACTCTCTGATATCGCCGGTCTGGTCCGTGAAACGATCAACCAGAATCTTGAACCCCTGCGTCTGCACATCTATGTCTACGATAATTTGGTAGACCGCTATGTGCCTGCCGCCGGGGAAGATGGCCGGCCGACAACCGACATCCGTTTCCCGCGCAATAGCGGATTGGTCCACCAGCTTTCCAGCAGGCGAACGACCTTTTTCCTCGACATGCAGGATACCCTCCCGCAGGAACTGCACAACGAACGGGCCCGCCTGGCCTTACTGGGAGCCCAGCTGTTCATGGCCCTTCCAGGACAGGAACGCCTCTCAGGCTGGCTGGCCTTGGGCCCGCGTGCTTCGGGAGAACGCTATACCGGGCAGGACCTGGACTTTTTATCCAGCATTGCCGAGCATGCTTCCAAGGCGATTGAACGTGCCCAGGTTATGGCGGATAAAGACCGCCGGGTGCACGAAATGAATGTACTCACCAGGGTTGCCCAGGGCATTAATATCACGATCAATTTCGACGATATCTTGGAACTGCTGTACGCTCAAAGCCGGCAGGTGATCCCATTGGATGATTTCAATATCACCCTGTACAGCGCACCCACCCAAAACCTGCGGCATGCCTTCCTAGTTCAAAAAGATGACCGCATCTCAGAGCTTGAGAATGAGGTCATCCCGCTGGGGTATGGGCTGGAGCGCGAGGTGATCAAGCAGCGCAGGGCGATCATCACCGATGATTACCAGCAGGAATGCAGAAACCGGCGCACCATCCCCAATAAGAAGGGGGTCTATGCCTGGATGGGTGTGCCGCTTAATGCCGGGGCAGAGGTCATCGGGGTGATTTCGGTGGGGAGCTATAACCCGGCGATCCTGTATACCGAAGATCAACAAAATATTTTGCAGGCGATTGCCGACCAGGCCGCCGGGGCGATTGTGAAAGCGCGTTTGCTGGAAGAAACACAAACCCGGGCGCGCCAGCTTGCCAGCCTGAATGAAGTCACCCGCGGGCTGACCTCCACGCTGGAAATTGACCCCTTGCTCAACAATATTATGAGCAGCGCAGTTGAAATTTTGAACTGCGAAGCAGGCAGCCTGCTGCTGGTGGATCAGGATGCACAGGAACTGGTGTACGAGGTGGTCATTGGACCAGTGGCGGATGAATTTCTTGGAGACCGGCAGCCTATGGGGGTTGGCTTGGCGGGCAAAGCGGCCGAATCAATGCAGCCCATGATCGTCAATAACGTTGAGCAAAGCCCCGACTGGAATTCCGAACCAGATCAGGAAACCGGGTTCATCACCCAGGGAATGCTGGTGGTTCCGATGTTGTACAAAGGTAACGTGATCGGGGTTTTAGAGGTGATTAATAAAAAGAATAAGATGCCTTTCACGATCGACGATCAGGAACTATTGGCCGCATTTGCCGGGCAGGCCGCGGTCGCGGTGGAGAACGTTCGATTGTACATGCAAACCGACCAGGAACTGGCAAACCGTGTCGAAGAGCTGTCGGTCATGCAGCGGATTGACCGCGAGCTGAATACCTCCCTCGATACGGTCAAAGCGATGGAGATTACCCTTGAGTGGGCAATGCGTCACACCCAGTCAGGTGCGGGCTTTGTGGCTGTGGTGGCAGAAGGCGGCCTCAAAGTGATGGCATCACAAGGATATTCTTACCAGCTAGCCCAATATGAGAACGGGATTTTGCCTCTTGAACTGCCCGCCTTGAAGGTCGTGGTTGAAGAAGGTCGCTTCCATCAGGCTACGGCCGAAGAATTGGCTGAAACATTCTTGCTTGAATATACACAAAGCCAGTTTGTGGTTCCCATCCGGCGGGAAGCACAGGTCATTGGGGTGATCTTGCTGGAAAGCCAAACTCTGGAACATTACAACGAAGGCATGATCGAATTCCTCGCCCGTCTGAGCGACCATGCCAGTATTGCCATTTCGAATGCCCAGCTTTATTCTGAAGTCCAGCGCGCCAACCAGGCGAAAAGCGAATTTGTCTCCTTGGTTTCGCATGAGCTGAAAACGCCCATGACGTCCATCCGCGGGTATTCCGACCTGCTGGCCGCCGGCAGTGTCGGGAAAGTCAATGAAGCCCAGATGGAATTTCTCACCACCATCCGCTCCAATATTCAGCGCATGGCAACGCTGGTGTCCGATCTGGCAGATATCTCGCGCATCGAAGCTGGCCGCCTGCATCTCGAGTTTTCTTCGGTTGCCCTGCGCGAAGTTGCGGAGGAAGTGGTTCGCAGTACCATGGCCCTGGCAAAGGATAAAGATCATCAGGTGCAGATTGATATTCCAGAAGATCTGCCGGCAGTTTGGGGCGACCGCAACCGCCTGGCGCAGATCCTGACGAATCTGACCAGCAATGCGATTAAATACACTTTGGAAGGGGGGGAGATTGCGATCCGCGCCAGCCAGAGCGAAAACCAATGGGACCTGGAAGGCTTGCCTCAAGTGGTGCACTTGCAGGTCGTCGATAACGGAATCGGGATCAAGCTGGAAGATCAAACCAAGATTTTCCAGCAGTATTTCAGAACAGAGGAGGGTAGAGATACCGCCTCTGGCACCGGGTTGGGCCTCAACATCACCCGCTACCTGGTTGAGATGCAGGGTGGAAAGATCTGGTTTGAAAGTGTATACGGGAAAGGCACCACATTCCATTTCACCATTCCGGTCGCAGAAGAGGAGGGAGCCTAACCGATGGCGTTCAGGGCAGCCGTTGGGCAGGCGTTCTCTGTAGAAGGGCGCGAGGCAATCGCCAATGCTGTTTACCAGGCGCGCCTCAGCCTGGGTAACGTCAGGGTGGATTTTGCCCTGATCATTGCCTCTTTTGAGTATGATTTTCAGGCGATTTTCAATGCGGCCCAGACTCAGATCGGGGATGTACCCATGATCGGGTTCAGCACTTCCGGAGAACTGACCAATAAGGGCAGTCATCGCCGCTCGGTAGTTGTGGCCCTGCTCTCCGATGATCAATTGGCATGCACCTCTGATTGGCTCCCTGGTTTTTCAGATCACAGCGGCAGGATCACGCAGGAAATGATCCGCTCGCTCAAGCTGACCAGCGAACAAAAAGGATTGCTGCTGCTGGTTGCAGATGGCCTGAACGGTGATTATGAAGAAGCTATCCGTAACCTTCCGCCTGGCCGCTACCACCTGGCAGGATGTTTGGCGGGTGGCGATATGCGCCTGGGCCGCACCCACCAGTTGGGTGGCAACCGGTCGGGGGCTGGTGGCCTGGCTGCCGCCTTTCTCTCCGGAAAAAACCTGAAAGTTGGTGTCGGCACTGCCCACGGTTGGCAGCCAGTCGGTGCCAGGTTCAATATCACGAAAGTCCGCGGCCCGTGGATTCGCTCGCTGGATGATCAACCGGCCTCCGAAGGATATGCCAGGTTATTTGGCAGGCAGGCCAGAGACTGGTCTTTCCCGCCGCTGAATACGCTTGTTCGACTGTACCCCTTAGGGATCGAGCGAAACGGCCAACCGCTGGTTGTGCGGACCCCATTACGTGTTGAAACGGATGGCAGCTTGCGGATGAGTGTTGAGTTGAAGGAAAACACGGTCGGTCATTTGCTGGTGGGCAGCCGGGACAGATGCATCGAGGCCGCCCGTCAGGCTGCCTCCGATGCGCTCGAGCGCCTGGATGGTGCTGCTCCTAAACTGGCGTTCGTAATGGCAGATTTATCCTGGCAGCTTCTTTTCCAGGGATATGAAGGCACAGAGATCGCGGCCATCCGACAGGTGCTGGGGGATGATGTGCTCATTATGGGTGGGTATACCTTTGGTCAGTTCACACACCTGGCCGGCACCTCGCGCCCGGAATTTCTCAACCAGCATATTGAAATTCTCCTGTTTGGAGAATGATTGTTATTAATTGGAAAAAAGATGGATAATTAAAACCGCCCCTGGGGGCGGTTTTTTTGTGGGATCAATGTTGATCGGCAGTCAGGCTCGACTCAGTCAAGATAATACGTCATGTTCTGTAAGTGGACTGCCGGGTCAATGTGTTGCACCCGCACGCCTTTCTCAACCTTCAGGCTAACAGGGGCATAATTCAGGATGGCCTTGACCCCGGCCTCCACCAATTGATCTGCGACCTCCTGGGCGGCTTCTGCCGGTACAGTCAGCATGGCAATTTGGATCCCGGATTTTTGAATCTCTGCCTTCATTGTGGAGAGGTCCTGGACGGTTATCCCGTTAAATTCGGCCCCAATTTTTTTGGGATCATTATCAAAGATTTTAGTGATTCGGAACCCGCGTTTATGAAATCCACCGTAATTTGCCACCGCATGGCCAATATATCCTGCGCCGATCACAGCCACATCCCATATCCGGTTGACTTTGAGGATTTCCTGGATTTTCTGGATGAGGAATTCGATATTGTATCCAGTTCCTTGTTTCCCAAACTCGCCAAATTGCGATAAGTCTTTGCGAATTTGGGCTGCAGAAATACCCAGCCGCTCTCCTAATTCTTGGGAGGAGGTAACTGTTCGTCCACTCTCGAATTTGCGGGTCAGGGCGCGCAGATAGATTGGCATGCGTCCAATCACAATATCAGGTATTATTTTTGCTGGCATTTATTTTGTAACTCCGTGTGTGTGGGTTTTGGGTTTAATCAATTTACCATAAAAAACAAAATTGTGCAATCAAACACAAATAGGGTACGAATACCGCACAAGCGGATCGGATTCCGACCCAGCTGTTTTGTCCTGATTCTCATAAATTGCCCTATTCCAATCTCAAAAGTATGATATACTCCTCCGTTGGCTTATTGGAGCCATGAAACAACTATGTTTTGAAATTGTCTCTCCTGCCTGCTGGGCAGGTTTGTTTGTGGAAGACACTTACCTTATCTCTTGGGCATCTGATTGTACCTAGTGGGGGTATGGCTGAGAAAACGATCTAGAACAATGAACAGATCAAAACACAATTAGGAGTATTTTGTGACAACCGATTTTTCTCACTTAAGCCTGGATCCCCAGTTGGTCGAAACTGTTCATCGCCTGGGTTACCAGCAGCCTACCTCTGTTCAGGCAGCCGTCATCCCTCTGATGTTGGCAGGACAGGATGTGCTCGCTCAGTCAAAAACCGGGACGGGCAAAACCGCCGCCTTCTCTCTCCCCATGCTCCATGCTTTGGAACCCGGCCTGCAAACGGCACAGGGTCTTGTGATTGCACCCACTCGCGAACTTGCCATGCAGGTCGCTGATTCTATCTATCATTATGGAAAAGATAAGGGAGTGCGCGTTGTCGCCATTTTTGGCGGCCAGTCGTACAAACGGCAGATTCATAGAATCAATCAGGGCGTAGATATTGTGATTGGCACCCCCGGTCGTCTCCTGGATCTCATTGGTCAGAAGAAACTTGATCTCAGCCATGTGCGCACGGTCATTCTGGATGAAGCAGACGAAATGCTCAGCATGGGTTTTATCGAAGATATTGAAGAAATCCTGCGCCAGACCCCTGCAACGCGCCAGACGTCCCTGTTTTCTGCTACCATCCCGCACCGAATCCAGCAAACTGCCAACCGCTACATGCGCAACCCCCAAACCATCCGGATTGATCGGGGAGAGTTGACGGTGGCGGCCATCGAGCAGCGCTATTATTTGGTCAATCCCGAGGATAAGGTGGCTGCGCTTACCCGGTTGTTTGAAGTTGAGCCCATCTCCAGTGCCCTGATCTTCACCCGTACCCGGATGGATACCGGTGAACTGGCAAACCAACTCATCCGGCGCGGTTTCCCGGCTGAAGCCCTGAATGGGGATTTGAGCCAGGATATTCGCACCCAGGTGCTGGCCCGTTTCCGCCAGGGGCAGATCAAAGTATTGGTCGCAACCGATGTCGCCGCTCGCGGTCTGGATATTGACGACATTTCCCATGTCTTCAATTTCGACCTGCCCAACGAGATGGAAAGTTACGTGCATCGCATTGGCCGCACCGGTCGGGCAGGGAAAACAGGGATCGCGATCAGCCTTGTCGCGCCCAGCGAGGAGTTCCGGATTCGCAAGCTGGAGTCGTATACCCGCCAGCCGATTCCTCGGTCGGAGATTCCGACCCCTGAACAAATTTTAGATAAGCGCGAAGAAGAATTACTCAATAACATTGAAGTCTGGCTGCGGCGCGGCCGATGTAAGCGAGAACAGGAGATCGTAACAGATTTGATCGAAGCAGGACACGATCCCCTGGAAATTGCTGCCGTCGCCCTGAAGTTGGCCCGCGCAGAAGAGAAGCAGCGGCCGATTGAAGAAGTAGGTGCTGTGCGCACACGGCCATCTCGCAAAGAGCGGCGTACCAGCCGCGGAAACTTTAAGGCTGCCCGGCAACCCGGCAGAAAAGGATCTCATGAGGAAGGCATGGTTCGGCTGACCCTGAGCAAAGGAAAAAATCACGGCATCCGGCCGAACGATATTGTCGGCACGATCGCGGCTCATGCCGATATTCCTGGCCGTTCGATCGGCAAGATCAGCATCCAGAAAGAATTCACCCTTGTGGATGTGCCTGAACACTTTGTCCCTCAGGTGCTGGCCAAAAAAGACAGCTACCAAATTCACCAGCAGCCGGTCAAGATTAAGATCGATTAAACATGGCACTCAAAAGCGCATCACTGTGATGCGCTTTTTTTATCTTAGCCGACCGGATAAATTTTCCAGAGGTTTCGCACCTGGCAGAAGCAGATTAAGCGTGGGTTAGAGAGTGGGAAAAAGGTACTGATTCGCGTATCTTTTTTCGCCAGAATACGTTTAAGCAAGTGAAGGCTGTTGATTAACAGTGGGATAAGAGGCGAATGATGAAACCGTATGCCCTGGTGATTACCGGGAATCTGGAAAAGGCCCGTCATTATCAGAACGCCCTGGGAGAAGTGGGGTTCCAGGTGTTATCTGTCACCACCGGTGCCCGCGCTCAGGCGCAGCTTGCATTTACCACACCCAACCTGATCGTGCTGGATATGCGGCTCCCGGACATCCCGGGAAGGGTGGTGCTGCGCCAGATCAACGCCTGCAGGCGATTGGAAAATACTTACCTGATCTTGCTATCCGCCAGCCAGAAGTTAATGGAAGACCATGACCATCCCGCACCCATCCGTATCATTGACCGGAGTGTCAGTGCGGCGGACCTGGCTTCTCTGGCCGCAGAAATGAGCTAGTGGCTGAGGGTTTTTTGCGAGAGCAACTGATCGTGCAAAAAAGGACGGCCGCATGCGGCCGTCCTTTATGTTTCTCAAGGGTGTTCAGCAATCCTATTCTTGAATCTTGATGCATTCCCCTTTTTTGATCTGGAAAGTGTCAAAATCCCGGGCGACGACCGTGTTCGGGAAGATTTCCTGTGCTTCTTCGTAGACATCCCGCTCCCGGTAGCGCCGGGAGAGGTGGGTCAGGATCAGATGTTTGACGCCAGCCTCTTTCGCCAGGTTTGCTGCCTGGGCAGCGGTCAGGTGGGCGAACTGCTTGGCCATGTCTTCTTCTTCCCGCAGGTAGGTGGCTTCAATCACGAGCGTGTCCGCCCCCTGGCAGTATTCCAGCAGGTTGTCCGTTCTGCCGGTATCCCCAACATGGACCAACCGGGTGCCGGGTTTTTCTGGCCCCAGCACTTCCTCGGGGTGGATCGTTCTGCCGTCCGGCAGGGTAATTGGATGCCCGTTGACCAGCACGCGCCGCTGTGGTCCAAAAGGTACCCCCAGGGCATCCGCTTTTTCTGCCAGGAACGGGCGCCGGGGCTTTTCTTCAAATAGATAGCCGAAACAGTCCGGGCCGCGATGGCTGACTGGGAAGGCCGTCACGCTGAATCCTTCCTCATCGAAGATCTTCCCTGGGGAGATCTCTTCCATATGGACTTCGATCTGGCTTTTGTGCGGGTGGATGATCTGCACGCCATACAGCAGGCTGAAGATGCGTTCAAGGGCATACTTCCCGCCGTGGATCGTGATCTCTTCGATGGTTTCCCAACGCGAGAGGGTCGAAAACAAACCGGCCAGCCCCAGGATGTGGTCCAGGTGCCCGTGGGTGATCAGGATGTGGTTGAGGCGCTTAAAGCCAATCCCCGATTTGAGGATCTGGCGTTGGGTTCCCTCTCCACAGTCGATCATGAACCGGAATTCATTATGTTTGATAACTTGTGAAGACAGCCCCCGATGGATTGACGGGGCTGATGCTGATGTGCCGAGAAAAACGATTTCAAACAAGGTCAGTCCTTTTATTCAATAGTGTAAACTAGATTTTACCTTAAGTTAGCCTATAACGGACAAAGGGCCTCCCATGAAAGGGGTTCCAGTGCGCCCTGGCACAGGGCAGCCGCAGAAAACGATAGCGGTGTCGGCACATGCCAACAGAACAGATATGCTATAATTTTCTTGCTTCACTACCCTTTGTTTCCTTGAGGAGTTGTATGGCCAAGCCAAAAACGGCGAAAAAGAAGCGGGCAGCAAAGAAAAAAGGCGGCGCTCCATCTGCGGTCATTGACCGGGTTGGCAGCCTGTTCCGGAAGAAGCCTGCTGCCCCCCCTCCTAAAAAAACACGCGCCTCGGCTGCCCCGGCCGAACCACCGGTAGAACGACTCTCCCTGGACCGCAAGCTGGATATCGCCGGAGTAGTGGCCGCCCTGATCGGGATCCTCACGCTGCTCAGCTTGCTCTCACCCAACCGCAGCGGGCTCACTGATGCCTGGGTAAACCTGTGGCAGGGGGTGTTTGGCTGGGGGGTATATGTTTTCCCGCTTGCCCTGATCCTCATCGGCGGGTGGTGGGTTGCCAGAAACTTTGAGAGTGTCCCGCGCCCCAAGTTTGAACGCCTGCTCGGATTTTTGTTCTTATTCATTCTTCTTCTCATCACCCTGCATGCCCTGATCTCGCCCGCGGAACGGACAGAGGCCTACCGACTTGTGTCTGAAGGAAAGGGGGGCGGACGGTTAGGAGCGGCGCTGATGCTGATGCTGGCCAATGGCTTGGGCATGGTGGGCCTGACGATCGTTTTGATTGCCGGCTACCTGATCGCCCTGGCGGTCACCCTGGATGTGCCGGTGATCGACTTGTTTGCCTGGCTGCCCCCGCTGGTCCTGCGCCTGCAGGATGCCTGGGATGAACGCCGCGCTGTCCGGCGTGCCGGACACTCTCCGGCTGTGGTAGCGCCTGGTGCCGAACCGTTTCTCCCTGCGGATGCTGTCCCTCCCCAGCCGGATATTCCAGGGGAAAGCGGCCATGTTCCGGATGGGCAGCCCCATCCCAGAGGACAGCAGTTGTCTCCGCTGGCGCAAGCGCTTACTGAGCGCCATGACTGGGTCCTGCCGAAGATCGAGGATATCCTGGAACTCGGGGCAGAGGTGGATTTTGACGATGAGTACGACCGCCAGAAGGCAAAGCTGATCGAAGAGACCCTGGCATCGTTTGGCGCACCAGCGCATGTTGTGGAGATCAACCGCGGTCCGACGATTACCCAATACGGCGTCGAACCCGATTTTGTCGAATCCCGCAGCGGGCGGACGCGCGTCAGGGTCAGCAAGATCGCTTCCCTGGCCGATGACCTCTCCCTGGTCCTGGCCGCCCAACGCATCCGCATCCAGGCCCCGGTGCCCGGCAAAGGCTATGTCGGGATCGAAGTGCCCAACGAGGAGATTGCCCTGGTCGCCCTGCGGGATGTCATCGAGAGCCCCGCTTACAGCCGCCTGCGTTCTCCCCTGCGCTTTGCGCTCGGGCAGGATGTCGCCGGGAATGCGGTGGCCGCCGACCTGGCCGGGATGCCGCACCTGCTGGTGGCTGGCGCCACCGGGTCCGGTAAATCGGTGTGTGTCAATGCGATCATTACCTGCATGATGCTCCAGAACACGCCGGAAACCCTGCGCTTTATCATGGTAGACCCAAAGCGGGTTGAACTGACCGGCTACAATGGTATCCCGCATTTGCTTGCCCCGGTCGTCACCGACATCGAACGGGTTGTTGGGGTTCTCCAGTGGGTGACCCGCGAGATGGACAGCCGCTACCAGAAATTTGCCGACCTGGGAGCGCGCAATATTATTGATTACAACAAGCGTGCCGCGGTTGAGAAAAAGCCCCGCCTGCCGTACCTGGTGGTGGTGATTGATGAACTGGCTGATATGATGATGATTTCCCCCGACCAGACCGAACGCCTGATCACGCGTATGGCCCAGCTGGCCCGTGCCACCGGCATTCACATGATCATCTCCACCCAGCGGCCTTCGGTGGATGTCGTCACCGGGCTGATCAAGGCCAACTTCCCCGCCCGTATTTCGTTTGCCGTTGCCTCTGGCACTGACAGCCGCGTGATCATCGACCAGCCGGGTGCAGAACGTTTGCTTGGGCGTGGTGACATGCTCTTCCAGGCGCCCGATGCGCCGTCCCCGGTGCGTTTGCAAGGTGTGTATGTCTCCGATCCGGAGATCCTGCGTGCTGTGCAATACTGGCGCGCTTTTGCCGGTACCGCCCCGATGGCCCCGGTCCCGACCGGAGTCCCGACCGATGCCCCGCCTGCGGGGATCCCGCTCAAGCAGATTGCTATCTGGGATGAAATGGAAGAAGAGGAAGAGGCCGACCCGATCTACCATGAGGCGGTGGAACTGGTGCGGAAACGCAAGCGGGCTTCGATCTCGATGCTCCAGCGCCGGCTGCGGATCGGCTATACCCGCGCTGCCCGGCTGATTGAGCAGATGGAAGAAAATAAAATCATCGGTCCTGCCACCGAGGGCTCCAAGCCGCGCGAGGTGATTGACTTTGGCGACGGCGATCTCGCCCTTGAAGAAGACTCTGAGTAGTCCCCCGTTTTAACTGAAGTTTTTTTACCCCAGCAGCCCCTGAGCTCGTTTTTTGACCACTGCCAGCAAGTGCGTACCCATATCCAGCGCGCCGGGCTGAGCGCAGGCTTCCAATTCCAACTCCAGCATAAATGTCCACTTTTCTTCGTCTTGCCGGATCTCTGCCAGTACTTCCCCCCATGTTGAAGACAGGCTGTTGGAAGACGAAATTGCCAGCAGCTGGGTGCCGGACTTCTCCAGCCAGCTTTGCAGCTCGGCCGCCCGGAACATGTGCATGGTGTGTCCATCATTGTTGTGTGTTTCAGGGACCAAATCACCGCTGGCGACTACTTTGCGGTTCTCGTCCAGCGGGATACCCTTCAGCACCCCCGGCAGGAAGCGGTGCAGCGTCCCCCACAGGCTCATCACGCTCAGCAGCAGCAGGCCGCCCGGCCGCAGCACGCGCAGACATTCCCGCAGGGCCTTGTCGCGCTGGTCGAGCACATAGCTGAACGGGCCGCCGTAGGCTACCACCCGGTCGAAGGCCCCATTCTCGAACTGCGACAGGTCGCAGATGTCGGCTACCTCCCACGAGAGCACTGCATCGGCAAAGCCCTCCTCCTCGGCGTGCTGTTTGTTCAGCTCGATCTGAACGGGGGAGAGGTCGCTGACCACGACCTGGGCGCCTAGTTCGGCCAGCACCTGGGTAAAGCGTCCCGGCCCGGCCCCGACCTCCAGCACGCGCGCCCCGCTGGGGACGTATTCTTTCAGATAGTTTGTGTGGATGTGCAGGCTGATCTCGCCCACCGGGTCAGCCACCAGCCGCCCCCATTCCTTGTCGCCGTACTGGTCGTAGTAATTGGCGATGTGCTCGCCGCTGTACTGCTGTTTGTCCTTGTCCATCTGCGCTCTCCGTTAGAATGTTATCTGGTCCAGCCGTTCGACGACCGGTGCCCCGGTGGCTTCCAACCGCCGCCGGGAGTGGTGCCCGCTGGCGACCAGCACGCAGTCGGTGCCCATCGCCTGGGCCACCTCGTAGTCGTGCACGGTGTCCCCAACCATCAGGATCGTGCCCGGGTCGAGGCCCAGTTCCCCCACCCACTGCACCCCGATGGCGGTCTTGCCGGCGGCGTGGTGGTTATCCAGCCCGCGGGCGGCGATGAAATAATTCTCGATCTGGTAGTGCCGGAGCAGGTCGTGCACCATGCGTTCCTCGGCCGCCGAGATCACGGATTGGGGGATGCCGCGCGCCTGTAATCCGGCCAGCACCGCCCGCGTACCGTCATGCAGGCCGCATTCCAGCTTACGGGCGTGGTACCCGGCCATGAACTCGTCACTGAGCTGGGAGAAAGGAATCTGCTCCAGGTCCCAGCCAGCCCGGCGGTAATAGTCCTGCACCGGGAAATCAAAGATCTCGGCATAGTAATCAGGTTCCAGGGCGGGCAGTCCGCGCTGGGCGAGCATGGTGTTCATCACCTCCAGGCACAGCCAGGCATCGTCCATCAGCGTGCCGTTGAAGTCCCACAGGATATGCTGGTAGCGGGTCATGGTTGGTGGTCTCCTTGCTGTGCCCGGACACGGGCAGGGATTTTCATCCGCTCATCTTATCATAATTCGCCTGAGTTGCCACGTGATGGGTGGGATTGGGAGAGGTGTGCTAAGGGAAATTGGGATCCGATTGCCACGCGCACTCGCAATGACGTTCTAAAGTTGGTTTGGTCATTGCGAAGGAGAACAGCGACTGAAGCAATCTCTTTTATCCTTATTTATCAGCCAGCCAGACCCCCACCTGATACTGATGATGAGAGCATCTCGAGACTTTTTCCTCCCCCTTGAGAAGGGGGAGGACACCGGCGCAGACGGCAGGAGGGGGGAACCCAGTTCAGGATCTACCTTCCACCATCGGGCAGCCATTTGAGTGATCGATCAGCTGAGTATGGGAGTTCTTTCGCCTTTTTTCCGCAGAAAATCGGCCATATTTCCTCGTCTCGGAACCTCTATCTGCCGATACTCGCTTATTCGAGAGATTGGTTCGCCCTTATCCTCTGTATTCTCTTTCTGACAAGTAAAACTATCATCCAGCCAATCAATGAGAATAAAAATATCGAACCAAGGGGTGGATAAAAAAACCAGATAGCCTGAATCCTATCCCAAATAGATAATTTATTTTGTAATTTGATTGAGACAATTCCAGCTACTTTCTCACACACAGAGCCACATGGGTCATTATAAGCATTTTCGAGTCCGGGGTCATCATGAACGAATTCGATATTCATGGGTAATGAGCCTGGTTCTAGATTTTTTATTTCAAAAGGGAAGCGCCAGACGGTCAATCCGCTCGGGTCAATAAATAAATTTTCACCTTTGGAATACGAAGCTTCAAACCTATTAGTTTGAGGACCACAAGTAATATGTATTCTAGGATATCCATTTACATCCATCAAAATGTCAAATTTGACAATTTTCACTTCATACTCTCGTAAATTTAGTTCACGAAGAAATTGCTGTTGTATGTCATTGATTTCACCTCTGGAATAAACCGAGGGAGAATAGGCAAATCCTATAACCTGGATTTGAGAATAGTAATATCCTAAAATCTTCATTTGGTTTTTCATTGTTTTGGGAAGGATTAGGACGAGTTTGCCTGTTAGGAATCTTTCCCAGTTATTCGTACATCTCTCCTCAAATCTTTGTAAATGACAAAAGTCAGCAAGGGACATGTTAGTACAAAAATACGGTATATTGGGGGTCATAAACTGCATAGCAATCACCACAATTATGGCAATAAAAATAAGCACAAACAAGTATTTCAAAAACTTATTCATATAACTCATCATTTTGCGGCTGTATGACAACAGAATCGATTTTTCCCCAGCACGAAGCCCCAGCTTGGTTATCTGTTAGCCCCACAAAGAGCGTATTGTATTCCCCAAAGTATATTAAATCTCCACCCAAACCGATTAAAGTACCAATAATTGGCCCATTTTCAAGAAGTAAGTTGGCAAACGGAGATGTGGTTGCATGACCATCCACTGTCAAACTTACAGTTAAGGGGGTTTCATCATATACCCATATCGCACCAGATTTTGAGCATTCTGCTTCTACATACTTATCATAAATTTCTGCACCAGATGCACGGACAACAGGGCCTTGTTGGACTGGGCAACTTTCACCAACAAAACCTAAATGGATTGAAATTCCAGAATCATGAATAGCTTCACCTAATTCTGGGATGCCGTCTCCAATTCCTACTCGCACTTCGCAATTGCCAGTATAACCGTCAATTTGACCAGTGACGGTGAGTATTACATCTCCGCTAAATGGTGGAATAGTTCGATAAATATACTGAACACCTTCGCTTCTTGAAATTTCCCAGTATACATATCCATCTCTTATGGATAAGTCAGGGTCGGTGGAAACAAACTCTTGACTGGAGTTGAAATTTTCGACAAGTGGATATTCTGAGGTTTGGTCTTGAAGAACAAGATTCACATCCATGTGCTTTGTCTCTGTAGGTACTTTTAGAGATTGTTTATTTCCTCCACATGTCCGCCGACATCTTGCTGATTCACTTCTTTCCTCGTGATAAAAAAATCTCAACCAAAAATCATATGAACCTTCCAGCCAATCATCACCGTGGCTAAAACTCATTTCCCATTCAGTTACACTACGAGGGTCAATAAATTGTGGGGATATTTCAAAGGAAAAATTGGTGGCAGGAACATTGAGTAAAAGATATCCCCAGGTATCTAAAAAAATGTCAGTTTCTATGATGTTAGCTTTGTCCTCAGATAAGTTCAGCCTATTTAGAATATTTTGTATACGCTCATCTATTTCATCATTGGAAAATTTCTCGGTTGAGTATGTCAAAGCAATAGCTTGGTTTGGCCTACCAAGCACAAGTGTTTTTGCGGTGATGACTACGAGTTTACCTTCAGGTAATCCATCCCACCATGCATCTCTGCGAATACTACAATCACAATTTAATGCTGCCTGTGTAGCCCGATAAGACAGGTCATCTAGATATGGATAGGCATTCCCTATCGTTGGCGCAAAAAACTCCATAGCTATCACCACAATTACCCCCACCAGAACAAGCGCTAAGATGAATCCGACAGGGTCAAACTTCTTTTGGTACCGCTCTTGTTTTTTGTGGGTATCATTATTTTCCTCAGTCACATTTCCTCCTCTTGGAACCTCAATCGGCCCATTCTTGCTTATTCGAGAGATTGGCGGTTCCTCATCCTACGAATTCCAATCCCAAGTACAAAAAGAATTATTACCAACCATGGTAGCAAGTACCAATAAGACCAGAAATAACCTTTTATTTCTACAGATGTTGAGACTTTACCACCTATTATGGTTTCACAGTCACTTACACCACTCAACCCGCACCATTCTACCCAACCATCCAAACCATGGTTCCCTTGTGGATAAGCAAACTCGATTATTAAGGAAGACGTAGAAGGTATTGGGTTTGAGCACATATAATCCTCAAGTATGATAAATTGTCTATTATAAATCGGTGTAAAGGTTATGTTCCAAACGGTCAATTGGTAAGGGTCAATGTACATGGTTTTTCCAATGCTGTACCAACCATATCCACAGGTAGACCTGTGGAACAATTTGGGAATTCTTGGGAATCCTTCAACGCTCATGGACACCTCAAGCCTTTCAATAGCCGCTTCATTCTCTCTCAAGTTTAGGCGGCGGAGAAACCTTTGTGTTATCTCATCAATTTCATTTTCGGAAAACACATCAGGCGAATAGGCAAAAGCAATCATCTGGTTAGGTTTACCGGCGAAAAGAGTTTTCGGGATGATGACAACCAGCTCACCTGTTGGAAAATCTTCTTTATTCCAGCTCGTGCAAGCCATTGAACACTCGCAAGTGATACAATTTTCAACAATTGCTGAACTAGATTCATAACGCCAGACCAAGAACATAATAGCAACAAACACAATCCCACTCACACACAGTTGTAAAAGGTTGAGGATAATAGGGATAAACCCAATCCTTCTCCGTTGTTTTGGGGCGGCCTGTTTATTTTTCCCGTCCATGTCTCCTCCACTCGGAACTTCTACCAGCCCATACTCGCTTACTCGGGAGATTGGCGGTTCCTCACCTTCCTAACACTTTCAAACATAAACACTGCCAATACCAGCAACAGATAACTAAATGCTGGCTCGAACCACCACTTGCTAATCATCTCAGACCAGTAATTGTCTACGGCGTCAAATATCCTTGAGAAGATAGGAGGCTTTATTGGCTCTTTCACATTTTCTGAAGGTTCTATATCAGCATATGGGTCATAACACTCACCACTACAATCTGGAAAACATAAAACCGCACCTGGACAATCAATCTCAATAAATACATCATCCGGAAAGGTTGGATGAATGATTTCTCCCCCAACAGCCCATATGATTGCGATAAAGAACCCAATTATCAATATGCGTTTAGAAAAGATGTGCATGTTTCCTCCTCATGCCATTTCAGTATACATTTCTGGGATTACAGATGCAACTCTCTCTTCATTTTTAGGTAAAAAAATTTGGACGCCCCTATGATATAGGGGGGAACAGTCTAGAAGTGGACACGGGGCTTACAACTGAATAATGCTCCTGGCGGGTACCGGTATCCCGGCGATACCGATTGGGTTCCCGGCGGCACGGCCTGAGTGAGTGCAGTCAGGTCGTGCGGGCAGTCTGCGCCTCGCCCGCCAGGACCCCCCACCTGATACTGATGATGAGAGCATCTTGAGATTTCTTCCTCCCCCTTCTCAAGGGGGAGGAAACCGGCGCAGACGGCAGGAGGGGGTTGAACGGATGACCCGCACTAGAAACCTGTGGAACTTTTCGCCGGCTCAAACCGTTATGAAGAAAACACGGTTTAAGGAGTACAATCAAAACAGATATGAACAGAGTGAAAATTCTTCTCTTGCTGTGTCTGGTGCTGATTCTCAGCGCCTGCCGGAGCCTGGAGAACGCCCCGGCAGATAAACCCACCCTGGAGGTCCCCGGCGAATCTCCCATCGAACT
>DATHZS010000092.1:0-18308 GCA_035458505.1 Anaerolineales bacterium
CAGTGCGATATAATACCCCCATGGACCTCTTTGACCACGCCATGAATCGATCCCTCGCTACCGAAGCGCCGCTGGCCGCCCGGATGCGGCCGCGCACCCTGGAAGAGTATGTCGGGCAGGAACACATCCTCGGTGAAGGCAAGCTGCTGCGCAGAGCGATCGAAGCCGACCGGTTGTTCTCCTCAATCATCCTGTGGGGGCCACCCGGGACAGGCAAGACCACCCTGGCGATGGTCATCGCCAACATCACCAAGAGCCATTTCGTCACCCTCTCGGCCGTGCTGGACGGGGTCGCCCGCCTGCGGGAAGTCGTCAAGGATGCCGTCGAGCGGCGCAAGCTCTACAACCTGCGCACGATCCTGTTCGTGGACGAAGTCCACCGCTGGAACAAAGCCCAGCAAGACGCCCTGCTGCCGCACGTCGAGAACGGCACCGTCACCCTGATCGGGGCGACTACCGAGAACCCCTATTTTGAAGTCATCTCTGCACTGGTCTCACGCTCGCGCGTTTTCCAGCTGCGGGCCCTGGAAGAAGCGGATGTGCGCCGCATCCTGGAATTTGCCCTGAAGGATACAGAGCGCGGCCTGGGAAAATACACCGTCGAAGTCGATGAGGATGCCTACGAGCACCTGATCAACATCTCCGGGGGTGATGCCCGCAACGCCCTCAACGCCCTGGAACTGGCCGTCGAATCCACTCCGCCGGATGATCGCGGCGTGGTGCATATCTCCCTGGAAGTCGCCCAGGAATCGATCCAGCGGCGGGCCGTGCTCTACGACAAAGACGGCGACGCCCACTACGACACGATTTCAGCCTTCATCAAATCGGTGCGCGGCTCCGACCCGGATGCCGCCCTGTACTGGCTGGCCAAGATGCTCTATGCCGGGGAAGACCCGCGCTTCATTCTGCGCCGCCTGATCATCCTGGCCGGGGAAGATATCGGATTGGCCGATCCCAACGGGATGGTGGTGGCCAGCGCCGCCGCCCAGGCGTTCGATTACATCGGCCTGCCCGAAGGGGTCTACCCGATCGTGCATGCCACCCTGTACCTGGCCACTGCGCCCAAGTCCAACACCGCCAATGCCTATTTCAAAGCCTTCGAGCGCATTGAGCAGGAAGGCAAAACCAACGTGCCTAACCATCTAAAGGATGCCAACCGGGATGCCAAAGCCCTGGGTCACGGCAAAGGCTACCAGTATCCTCACAACGACCCCGAGCATTACCTGCCCCAGCAGTACCTGCCGAAGGACCTCCTGGGCACTTACTTCTACACCCCCTCCAGCCAGGGCTACGAGCAGACCGTGGATGCCCGCCTGCAGGCCTGGCGCGAAGCGCAGCGCAAAGCCCTCGGGATCACCGAGACCGAGACCCTCCCCGATCTGGACGACCAGCAGGTACTGGAAATCAAGCGCCGCCACAAGCCCACCGGCAGCACCTCCAAGCGCTGAACGTGATCCCTGCCAACTCAGATCATCAGATCATCCCGGTTTCCCAAGAAACGTATTAGACGCTATTATTCAAATCTCCAAATTCTCTCTTTACAAGCATTGTGACCTCCCTTACAATCTAGCCCGCTAAATTCGCATAAATAATTGGAGAACCTTGATGAAAAAATTTGTAGCACCCATTGTATTATTGGCAGCCCTCATTCTGGCTGGATGCGGCGGCACACCTGCCGAACCGCAGTCCCTCCGCGTGGCTGTCCTTCCAATCCTTGACGCGCTTCCCATGCATGTTGCCCTGGAACAGGGATACTTTACTGAGGAGAACCTGGAAGTTGAACTGGTGCCGGTCAATTCCGGGCCGGAGCGCGACCAGCTGATGCAGGCCGGGCAGATCGATGCCATGATCAATGAGATCGTCTCGGTGCTGTTCTACAACCAGGCAGAAACCCAGGTCGTCGTGGTGCGCTTTGCCCGCACCGCCACGGCCGATTCGCCGGTCTTCAGCATTGTGGCTGCCGCCAACTCCGGCATCGAAAGTGTCGCAGACCTGGCCGGGGTAGAGATCGGGATTTCCGAAGCAACTGTGATCGACTATATGACTGATCGCGTCCTTCAGAATGCCGGCCTGGATCCCGAAGAGATCAACACAATCGCCATTCCGCGCATCCCCGACCGCCTGGCGCTGCTGCAGTCCGGTGAATTGGCCGCCGCCACCCTGCCCGATCCTGTAACGGGTCTGGCTGTTCTTGGCGGGGCCAAAGTCATCATTGATGACAGCACCCTGCCCGAAGTGGGTACCAGCGTGATCTCCTTCAGTGTGGACGCCATCGAAAACAAAACCGAGGCCGTGCGCGGCTTCCTGGCCGCCCTGGAAAGAGCTGTTACCGACCTGAACAGCAACCCCGAGCAGTTCACCTCCCTGCTGGCGGATAAGGGCCTGGTCCCACCGCCGCTGATGGAAACCTTTGTGCTCCCCCCGTATGTGACCGCCTCGGTACCCAACGAAGCCTTGTGGCAGGACGCAATCGACTGGGCACTTGGCAAGGGCATGATCTTGTCCAGCCCGAGCTATGCAGACTCGGTGGATGCTTCTTTCCTGCCCTAATCTGAGAACGCACAGATCACCAAGCGCCGGGATGCTCATCCCGGCCTGAAACAACTAAAAAAACACCTTTGGAACCATATTCCAAAGGTGTTTTTGAATCCAGATGTGATTCAGGTCTTCACCATTGCCACTTTTTCAAATCAGGGATCACTTTATGGTCGGTCAGGTCCAGCTGAATGGGCGTGATCGACACATAGCCAGTTTCAATCGCATGGAAATCGCTGTCTTCATCCATCGTAGCGGAGGGGAATTCGCCCCCGATCCAGTAATACGGGTAGCCACCCGGATCCTGGCGCACGACCAGTTCATCTTTGTAGAGGCGCATGCCCTGATGAGTGATGCGGATCCCCTTGATCTGGTCTTCCGGCAGGTGTGGAACATTCACGCTCAACGTGAGGCGGGAGGGCAATCCATTCTGCATCACGCGTTCTGCAATCCGCCGGGCGAAACGGGCCGCCGCGCTGTAATCGCGCTTGCCGCGGAAGTCTGGCGTGGTGTGCAGCGAGACCGCGATCCCCGGTTTTTTGGCAATCGCCGCTTCCATCGCCGCAGTGACCGTCCCCGAATACGTCACATCATCTCCGATGTTTGCATGCGGGTTGATTCCTGAAACCACCAGGTCGATATCCTTGATCAGGCCGAGCAATGCCAGCGCCACGCAGTCCGAAGGAGCGCCGTCGGTCATCAGGGCTTCGGTGCCATCTGCCAGGGTGGTTGGCCGTACCCGCAACGGGCGGTGCAGGGTCTTGACATGTCCTGAGGCCGACCAGTTGCGGTCCGGAGCCAGTACACTCACTTTACCGAGCTTCTTCATTTCCTGTGCCAGCGCTAACAACCCGGATGCCTGGACGCCATCATCATTGGTAACTAAAATATGCATAACAATCCTGTTCAATTTGCAGTAAAATGGTATAAATTAGCTGATTTAGGGCAACCATTTCCTGAAGATTTTGTTATTATACTTAGAACAGCGAAGTTTTACCAAACCGATTGACAGGAACAGCACGCATGCAACAGATATTTGGAGCAGAAATTAAGATGAAGAAAGAAGTACACAACTGGCTGCGGAGCCTGCATCTCCACTACCATCCAGGGACCACCACCCCCTTGCTGGAAAAAGCCGCCAAACGTTTGCAGGAAGCTTTTACTGCCCTGGGCCACACCAACCAGGAGCAACCCAATCAGGATACGGATATCCTGCTGACCACTGCCCGCTACGGGGAACTGCTCAGCTGGAGAAAAGCGCTCTTTTTCACCGGGCGGTCTAAATTCAAACTGAAACATGTCCCGCGCACGATCACCATGGTGCACATCACTCCTCAGGAATTCAGCGAGATCATCACCCATTTTGAGGATGCGCTGGCCAAAGACCCATTCAACCGAACTGATTTCGAGTTCCCTGGCCTGGCCGAGACGGCTCCAGATGTACTCGTTGAACAGGGCCGCCGCGGCGGGTCCATCCTCTCACTGATCCGCCTGCTCCAGGCTCAGCTCAAGTGCATTCGGCTGCTGCTCTTTGTCGGAGAAGACACCCCGGAAAGGGTCTACCATATAGACCTGGTTGGGGCGCACCCGATCACCAAATTTAATGGAAATCCGGATGAGTTTTACCAGGACATCGTTTTCCGTACCGCAACCTACGAATCTACCTACGAAGTCACCAACCACGAAGTGGTCGGTGATCCCATCCCGGAAGATACCTGGCTGGAACTGTCCTCAGTCGATGCCATGCAGCAGGCCGGCAGGGAAATGGGAAAACGGAAGTTCTTTACCGATATGCTGAGGATCGTAGACCTGGTCCCGGTGCCGGCGGTGAGCGATGCGATTGCGGACCAGTACAGTGAAGGGTGCTTTGCCACCTGGGATCCATTCATCTCCGCGCTGATCGCCACCATCACCGGCAGCGCCCGACCGGTGGACAAAGGCAATATTTCTCCTAACGACCTGGCCGCCATCGTCGGGGTGCGCCCGGGCGGGATCGGGGCTCAGGTGCGGCATGTGGCAGGCCGGGAGAACATCTCCCCCTCCTCTGAGGCCGTGGAAATGATGGATATGGACATGGTCTTACCCCAGGTGGAGATCGAAGGCCTGCCGGGCAAACTCCCCGTCATCCGTTCTAAACTGCATGGGCACCGCGGGGTGGAGATGTTCAACCCTGAACTGGTCGAGTTTGTCCCGCTCGATCCGCCGTTTTATCACTATCTGGTGTCCTGTGCCACCGAAGCCCAGGCACGCGCAATCAAGTCCGCCTTTGCACGGGCAGAAAGCCTCCTTAATCCGGCAGACCCGCGCAAGCTGGCTTTTACCATCCTCCCGGGACACGGGATCGTGATTGCTGAAAAATGGCAGCCAGACAAACAGCCATTCCAGCTGATCTGGGAGTTCATGGATGCCGGTCATCTGCTGATCAACCGCTTGGTTCCGCAAGGCCCGGTACAGTTCCTGCTCAATGCGGCCAATAAAATGGTTTTGGCCGCATAGGAGATTCCAATGGGAGCGTGGGATATTGGCAGTTTTGACAATGATGATGCCCTCGACTGGGTAATTGAGCTGGAGAAAGCACGCGACTTCAGCATCCTGGAAGAAGCCTTTGAAACCGTGATCGACCAAAAAGACGACATGCCGGACGCGACCGATTGCAGTATTGCACTATGTGCTGCTGAAGTATTAGCCGGTCTGCTCGACAACCCGGTCAGCGATGTGCCCGATGAGGTACTGGAATGGATCGAGGACAAACCCGAGCCTTCTGAAGAATTGATCAAGCTCGGACTTAAGGCGATTGCTGTCATCCTGGATGAGTCAGAGTTGAAAGAGCTCTGGCTTGAAGCCGATGAGTACCAGGACTGGGAAGATAACGTCACCTCATTGGTCGAGAACCTGAGAGAAGCATAATCCCTGCCACCTGCCAAATATCAAAATCAAACATCATTCCTGGAAGACCTGTCGAAACCCTGGGATGGACACTACACAGGAATCACCGCTCCTGGAAAGTCAAAGCAGTACAGTTGACCGAAGAGTAGCGGCCTTCAAGAGAGTACAGCAGCAACAGGGGAAATTGCGAATTGACAAAATAGAACAAATATTCTATGATTAGAGTAAACCAGTCCAATTAGGAGGCAAATGTGAGCCACAAACACCTGATCACCCACATAGAACTTCCCGTCAATAATCCCAAAGATGCTGCAAAATTTTATCAAACCGTATTTGAATGGAACATCATCGAAGATGAACAATTAAACTACACTATGTTCCAGGCCGAAGGCGGCACGGGCGGTGGTTTCAACCCGGTCAGTGAGGACAACCCTGTTGGCAATGTACTGCTGTACATCAACACGCCTAACCTCAAAGAAAGCCTGGAAAAAATCAAGGCCAACGGCGGCACGGTGGTGATGGAAAGCTACGAAATCCCCACCGTGGGCACGATGGCCACTTTCAAAGACCCCACCGGGAACCTGCTGGCTTTGCTGGAGCCAGCCGGGGAGATGTAAACTGCCTTTGTACCAAACCATAAAAAAACGCCGGCATTGAAACTGCCGGCGTTTTTTTTATTTCGTGTAAATTTATGCCGGGGTCAGGCGTTCTCGCAGCACCTTGTGCAGGATCCCGCCATGGCGGTAGACCTGCACGTCCATGGGTGTATCCAGACGGGTCATCACGGTAAACTGGATCGTCTGCCCATCTGCTTTGGTGGCGGTCACACTCAGCTCAGCATTCGGGGGCATCTCGTTGCTCATCCCCTCAATGCTGAAGGTTTCCGTGCCATCCAGGCCAAGTGAGCCAGCGCCCTGCCCTGGCAAGAACTGGAGCGGCAGGACGCCCATCCCGACCAGGTTCGAACGGTGGATGCGCTCATAGGATTCAGCGATCACAGCTCTCACGCCAAGGAGCAGGGTGCCTTTGGCTGCCCAGTCACGGCTCGAGCCGGTTCCATACTCTTTCCCGGCAATCACCAGCAAAGGCGTGCCGTCCTGAATATAGCGCATGGCCGCGTCATAAATGAACATCTTCTCGCCAGTCGGCAGGTAGCGGGTTACCCCACCTTCCACGCCCGGCACCAGCTGGTTCTTCAGCCGGATGTTGGCAAACGTCCCGCGGGTCATCACCCGGTCGTTGCCGCGGCGGGAACCATACGAGTTGAAATGATTGGGGGTGACTCCGTTGGCCTGGAGGAATTCTCCTGCCGGGCTGTCCGCCGTGATCGACCCTGCCGGAGAAATATGATCCGTGGTGATCGAGTCGGCGAGCAAAGCCATGACCCTGGCACCCTGGATCCCGGGAATTTCCGGGAGTTTCGGGGTCAGGTCAAGGAAGAAAGGCGGTTCCTGGATATAGGTCGATTCCGGGTCCCAATTATAGATCTCGCTTTCGGCCCCGGGAATTTCATTCCAGGTCTGGTTGCCGGAGAACACATTCTGATAGCGCTCGACGAACATTTCGGGAGTCAAACTGGCCTGAACAGCCTCGCTGATCTCTTGCTGGCTTGGCCAGATGTCTTTCAGGAAGACCGGCTCACCATCCGAACCAGTGCCCAGGGGCTGGCTGGTCAGGTCAATATCAACCGTCCCGGCGAGCGCAAAGGCCACCACCAGCGGAGGGGAGGCCAGGTAATTAGCCAGAGAATAGGGATGGATGCGGCCTTCAAAGTTGCGGTTTCCCGAGAGCACAGAGGCGGCCACCAGGTTTTGACTGGTCACGGCTTTCACTACCTCGCCAGGAAGCGGGCCGGAATTACCGATACAGGTGGTGCAGCCATACCCGACCAGGTTGAACCCCAGTTCAGCCAGCGGCTCAAGCAGGTTGGCTTTCTCCAGGTACTCAGTCACCACGCGGGACCCCGGCGCCAGGCTGGTCTTAACATACGGCTTGACCTGCAAACCGCGTTCAACCGCCTTTTTGGCGACCAGACCCGCACCGATCATCACGGTCGGGTTTGAGGTATTGGTGCAGGAAGTGATCGCGGCAATCACCAGCGCCCCGTGGCCCATGGTCACACTGTGACCATTTGAGCCAAAGGTGGCCTGCCGGCCCAGATCCTCCGCTTTGACCTCATAGCCGCGTTGGCTTTTCGGAGCTTCCAGCGAAGCCCGGAAAGAGCCGCTCATCTGGTCCAAACCGATCCGGTCGTGGGGGCGTTTTGGCCCTGATAAGCTCGGCTCCACCGTGCTGATATCCAGTTCCAGCTCACTGGTGAAATTCGGTTTGGGGGTGGCTGCGGTGCGGAATAGCCCCTGCGCTTTGCAGTAGGCTTCTACCAGGGCAATCTCTGCCTCGGTACGCCCGGTCAGGCGCATATAATTCAGGGTTTCATCATCCACCGGGAAGAAGGTGATCGTGGCCCCATTCTCGGGGGACATATTGGCGATCATTGCCCGGTCTGCTAACGGGAAAGACTCCAATCCTTCTCCGTAAAACTCGACAAACTTCCCCACCACCCCGTGCTTGCGCAGCGTCTGGGTGATCGTCAGAGTCAGGTCGGTTGGCGTGACACCCTCTCTGAGCTTGCCGCTCAGCCGGAAACCAACCACATCCGGGGTAAGCATATCGATCGACTGCCCGAGGATCGCGGCTTCGGCTTCAATCCCGCCAACGCCCCATCCGACCACACCCAACCCGTTGATCATCGTGGTGTGGGAGTCGGTACCCACCAGGGTATCGGGGAAAATAACCTGTTCCCCATCCACCTCCCGGGTCAGGACAACTTTTGCCAGATATTCCAGGTTCACCTGGTGAACAATGCCTGTCGCCGGGGGAACCACGCGGAAATTATCAAAGCTCTTCTGCCCCCAGTGCAGGAATTCATACCGCTCGCGGTTGCGTACAAACTCCACTTCGGCGTTGCGCTGAAGGGCATCCACCGAAGCAAAGAAATCGACCTGCACAGAGTGGTCAATCACCAGGTCCACCGGGATCACCGGATTAATCTCCTCCGGATTGCCGCCCAGCCGGGCCATCGCAGACCGCATTGCGGCCAGGTCCACCACGGCGGGCACACCGGTAAAGTCCTGCATCACAACCCGTCCGGGTTTGAAAGGCATTGCCAGGCGTTCTTCCACTACAGGCTTCCAGCCAGCTAAATTGATCACATCCTGAGAAGTAATCTCTTCTTCATTCTGTTGTCGCAGCACTGCTTCCAGCAACACCCTAACGGAAAACGGAAGTTCGCTCAGGCGGGTATAACCTGCTTCCTCAAGAGCGTTCAACCGGTAATAAGTATAGGTACCAAAGGGAGTGGTTAATTGGTCTTTGGCTTTAAAATCTACGGGCATCGTTTCCTCCGAAGTTCTTTTTAATATCCATGTGGGGGAGTATTATAACAGCACCCAATCGCAATCACTGGATTTCTGTGTAAGTGTTATATAAAAAAATTGCTCTCGAAAAGACCTTGTGCATGAATATCGCAGGACATGTATCGCCCCCTCGTTTGCATGTGCGTTGAGCAAGGCTCACACCGGCCTCCAACAGGCAGAATCGTTCCGTGCTAATCGGCCTGGATCAGCTCGATCAACTGTCCATCCGGATCTCTCAGATAGGCGGAATAACCCCAGTAATACTCCCTGGCAGGCACCTCGATGGACACGCCAGCCGCCAACAGTTGGGCACAAGCGGCATCCACATCATCGACCGTAAAGGCAAAATGATTTTCGGGAGGCAGTTCTCCTTCTGCCGGGGTATAGTTGCGGTGCAAAAACAGTTTGGTCTCGCCCAGCATGAAGATCGCCATCCCTTCAGATCTGACCGCAGGTTCCGCGCCTAAAAAATCCTGGTAAAACTCAACCATCTCGTCCAACTTTTCGGTAAACCGGGCGATCTCCGTGAGCTTTTTCATCTTTGCCATCCTTTACTGCATAATAATATTGGTACAAACGAGTAAACCCCAATTTCGAGTATAAACTCAAAGCAGGCTGATTATCTTCCATCACTTGCAGATAAATCTGTTCAGCGTTTTGCTGCCTGCCCCATTCAGCCAGGGCATGCATCACGCCGGTTGCCAATCCCTGCTGACGGGATATCGGACTGGTCACCACGCAGAATACACCCAGCCAGCCGCGCTCCACCACACCCAGGCCCACCGCAGACAGCTGCCCGGCATGGTGCAGCGAAACAAAATGGGCTGCCGGCCCAATTCTGGAGAGGATTCCCCGGCGGACTGGCAGACTTTCAGCGCTGTACCCCGAAGCGGATGTATACAGCTCGAACCATGTATCTGTCAGCGTATCAGCAGCGATCGCCCGCTCGACCGACGGTGCAGTAATACCCAACAGGGTTGCGATCGATTGAACCTGCACCTGAGTGTGGGCGTAGAAACGATATCCCCGCTCTGAAAGGACTTGATGAAGCTCAGCGGGCTGGGCCGCCGGGCAAAGCTGGAAGCACGGCGACACACCGCGCCGGTCATAAAATGCCTCGGCCCATTCCACCCCTTCCTGGAGAGACGCGGCACCCAGGGGGGCATTCGGCCACACCGAATTCACCCGCCGGCTGTTCCCCCCGCTGTAGCGCGCCCGCCAACCGCCCAGATGCTGTTCAACCTCAGGCCGCCATGCATTTGCCGCCAGTTCTTCAATCAAGCGGATTTGAGAGAGTTCCATAGATTTATTTTATCCTCATTTCCCGGTATTGGTTCGATGATTGCCCTCAGCCAGGAGCTGGCTGCCCCTCTATCCTTGCCGACTTTGTACCTTTGGGGGATGTACGAATATGCCACGCAGTTGTACACTTTTTCGAAAAATTACCAACTATAATGTAGGTATGATGTAAAATGCTTGGTTTTTTGGGAGCACTAATCATGCAGATAAAGATTAAAAAATTCCAAATCAGCTTGTGGGTCATGATCCTGATCCTGGCTGGCTGCAGCTACCCCGATGTGGGCGAAACCAATACCCGCTCAGGCCAGACTCCAACAGCTACCCCGACTGCAGTCACCAATCAGGTGCTTGAACCGAGCCCCTCTGAACAAAAGATTCAGACAAAAAGCGGCAACCCTGCCAAGGAACTCCAACCCGGTTCGATTGGGAACTATGTCTGGGAGGACCTGAACGGCAACGGCCAGCAGGACGGCTCGGAACCCGGAGTTGCAGGGGTATCCGTACGCCTGCTATCAGGGCAGGGAGTGGAGATTTCTGCCGTTCAAACCGATGAGCACGGCGCATTTCTCTTTGAAGATCTGTTTGCCGGCGAGTATATGCTGGAATTTTCATTTGCGAATACCCTCTTCGCTCCCCAGCATCGCGGCAGCGACCCCGCCAAAGATAGTGATGCAAACACGGATGGCAAAACGGACCTGTTTAGCCTGGGTGCCGGTGAGCAGCGATCCGATCTGGATGCCGGGCTGATCTACCCCGGCCATGCCGCGATCTGCCCGCTGACCGGGCTGCCCACGGATGCGGAACTATTGGACAACCGGCCGATCTTCATTTCCATCTCCCACTTCCCCTCGTGGGCAACCCGCCCGTCTACCGGTCTCAATTCAGCCCCGGTGGTCTTTGAAACCCTGATCGACGAAGGACAAACCAGGCTGCAAGCCCTGTTCTACTGCGGTTACCCACAGGACCAGCTCAGAGCCAGCACCCAGGAGACCGGTTTTGACATCCGCGGTGTGCGATCCGGTAGAGTTTTCTACGCAGAACTGGCTCAGCTGTTTGGAGCTGGGCTGATCTTCGGAGGTGCTTCCGCCGAAGTGTATGACCAGATTTCCTCTTTCCAATGCGGCGTGGTCGACAACACCGGTATCCCCAAAGACATTGGCAGTGCCGGGCTGGACATTGACAGCCTGCAAACCGTCGCGGAAAATTGCAAACACCCCCGCGGCAACACCCAGCTCGACGTGTGGCAGTTTGGTCCTGCGCCGGCAGGAGGCGAGCCGGCAGAAAAATTCTTGATGCATTACAACTATCTCAACCAGACCCGCTGGATCTATGATCCGGCTGCTGGCGGATACGTCCGCTACCAGAACGACCCTGAGACCCCTCAGGACTTCACCCTGAGCACAGATCAATTAACCGGTGAAGCGGTCGTGCGCCAAAATGTGCTCCTGCTGCAAGTCCCGCATGAAGTGCTCAACCGTTCCGGAACGATCATCAGTTTTGACCTGACCGATGAACGCGGGTATGCCTGGCTGCTGCGGGATGGCGCCATTCACAAGGTATGCTGGAGCGCCGTGTTTGATGACTACGACTCCCGTTCCAACCGCTACCGTCCTTTCCTTCTTTACGATTGTGCATCCAAGGAAAGCGTCAATCTTGCCGTAGGCAGCACCTGGGTCAATGTGGTCGCCCCCTCCTTCTGGCTTGAACAAAAAGGAGAGTACCTGACCGCCACACAGCCCTTTTTGGGCTATGGGCCGTGAGCCCTCCCTGGAAAATCGCTTTACAAGAAAAAAATCGGGAACTGAGTTCCCGATTTTTTATTGCGTGATTTGAGCCTGAAACCGATCAGGCAGACGGTGACTCTTCCAGGTAGATGACCCCGGTGGGTGAATTCATTTCCAGCAAGCGCAAGGTGGTCTCTAAAATCCGGCGCTGCTGTGCTTGGTCTCCCGGCATACCAAGCGGGCTGCCTTCCGGGAGGTGTGTGGCCGTCAGACGGGGAGGAGCCGTCAGGTGTGCCATATCCGGGTCCCAGGTGGTCAAGGTGGTGACAATATTGTTCACCTCAAGCGCCCGGGCGATCAGGCCAGCCGTCTGGATACACAAGTGTCCGACTGGAACGATCAGGGCGGACTGGACCTGGTTGTCTCTGGCGATCTTTAGAATATTCGGGATCACTTCTTTGACGACCCGGATGACATGCGGCTGCGCCCCACACAAGCTGATGAATACAGGCGACAGGCTTCCTATCATTCCTTCAGTCACCATCGCCTTCAGGTGTTTAACTGGTAACAGGACCTGAGGGTCTTTTCGCACATACTCTTGGTTCAAACCAGGGTGGCTGAAGACCAACTTTTCAAGCTGGATAGATGTTGGGACAATCCGGATCGAATAATCCCCCAGCGGGTTTCGACAGTCAAACGGTTTATGGCTGACTGGATAATACCCTCCCGCTGTAGAGATCAGCAGCAGGCGGCTGTTGGCCAGGGACACCCCTCTGGATGCAGGTGCCAGGACATTCTGCGGATATGTATATCGGGACCAGTCTGCGACCCCTGTTCTCTCAAAATGCGAGAGCCAACCGGATTGAAACTCGCGCAGCCATTCTAATGGGCGCTCGAGTATCTCCATCTCAGTCGCATTGCGGAAAGATCCTGTATTCGGAACGTGAATGTTCATCTCAGTGATGATTTCCTCTTTCTTATTGTGACATCATTATAGAAGGTTTTCGAGGCAGCTCAGCTTACGGTTTTGAAGGGTCACAGAAAAGTGAGGGGGATATAAGTACTATTCCAATTTTTCCGGGTAACTTCACCCCTTCCCTGCTTTTTTAAATCCCAGAATCCTATCCCAACAGCCAAAAGAAAACAAATGTTCTGGTATAATCCAATACGTGGATGGGCGCATCATCCGACCCATGATCCGTGATTGTTTGAAAGGTACCAGACCCATCCTTTGCCCACCTGGAGGAATAATCAATGTCTTTGGATTTTCAACAAGTACGCCAGCAGATTCAACAGCTGGCAGAAGGTGCCCCCGCCAGAGAAGAGAGAAGGCGCAATCTTCTCGAGGAAGCTGACCGGCTGCTTACCAGACATGCAATGGACCTCGACTACCTTAGGGAAAAAGTGGAACGCGCTGCCGCACAGGACCAGTATTTCCGCAGTGCAGTGCCCGTCTCCGAAGCCCTGAACGACAGCTTCCCCCTGCCAGATATGCCCGCTGAAGCCACCCTCATCGCCGCAGACGGTTCCCAAATCAATCCAGACCGCCATCTCGGGATTGAATACTGCCTGGTCAACGTTGGTGCTATCCAGATGTCTTTGGGGCAGAACAATGCTCCCGCCACAACCATCCAATCGACCCTGTATTATGGAGAAGAGCTTTTCTCCATGCAGGAGAAGATTGTTGCCCTGATCCGGGACACGCGCGAGCGCGAGATTCTGGCAGACCTGGCAGAAGGTGCTACAGGGATGGTAGTCACGTTTACCGATGGACCGGTCGAATTATGGGGGCGTGAGGTGGCGCTGGATGAAGAAGAAGTTCAGGATGAGCGAAATTTCTTCGAACGCTACCAGGATGCCCTGTCCAGACTCTACACTCATAAAACGATCACTGCTGGGTACGTTGACCGGCCGCGTTCCGACCTGGTCATCCGCCTGCTGGAACTGGCCCCAGACACCAAGAATGCAGCAGATGCCCGTAAAAACCGCTGGCTGCGAGGCATCCTCGATACCGAGATCCTTGAAAAGATCATCCGGCCTGGAGAACGCTCGGCTATTTTTGGGCTGCTCTCGCCCACCTCAAAAAAATACCGCAGTGTCTTCAGTTTGCACTTCTTTTATCTGAATGTATCCTTAATTGAAGGGAAACCGATGCTGGCGCGCGTCGAAGTCCCCGCCTGGGTCGCCCAGGACCCGGCTATGGTCGATGTCCTGCACGCCATCCTGGTGCAGCAGTGCCAGATTGTGCCGACAAAACAATACCCCTACCTGCTGACCCGCGCCGATGAAACTGCGGTCGTTTCGATGGATGAAAAGGAACAAGTCGACCGGATGATTGCCCAGGAAATGTACAAACGCGGGGTGGGGTTTGCTGAAAAGTCACAAAAGCAGCAATCCAAAGAGATTGCCCGCCAAAAACCGCACAGGAAGAAGGGAATATAACATATGACACACATCCGAATTGGTCGCCTGCTGCGCTCCAGCACGCCTAAGTTTGTGGTCGGCTGCCAGGTAAAACAACTGGACAGCCCCGGCTTTGGCAGCCTGGTCCGCGTCCCTGTAGACGACAACTACCAGATCTATGGCCTGATCTATGATATCCGCATCGAGGATGACGGGCTGGTCCGCCAGCTGGTCACCACCGAAGGCATCGACGAAGCGATCATCGCCGATAACCGCATGAACCGGAATGTGCCGGTGGAAATGTCTGTCCTGGTGGTGGGATACCAGGAGCAGCAGATCATCCGGCACCTGCTGCCGCCCCGCCCGGCCCTCAGCCTGGACATGATCTACCTTTGCGATCCGGATGAATTGGTCCAATTTACCAGTGCGGGCCGCTTCGGTTATTTCAGGCACATCCTGCGCTCCGAAGACACCCCCATCGGCGAGCTGCTCTCGGCGCATATTTCCCAGGTTTACCAGGCCAACCCGGATAAAGACTGGTTGGTCACTGCTTCTCGTGAGCTGATCAGCCTGCTGCGTGACGACCATGACACCCTGATGTCGGTGCTTGGTGCGCTGTCCGATGCGGTTCCCGAAGTGAAAGGATAGGAGACCACATGGAAGAGAAAAAATTTATCGGGAAAATTGTGGGCGGCGGACTGAAAGAGAGCCTGCAAGTCCGGCTGGAAGTTCCGGCAGAAGACGTGCAGGAAGGCGCGTTTGTCGTCGTGGAGAGCGGCGACTGGCTCTTCCACGGGCTGGTCACCGACCTGCAGCTGGGCTCCACCGACCCGCGCTTCGCGGATGAACCGATCGGGACGCGGGTCGCCCCCTACCTGGCGGAACAGCTGTACGGCCAGACCCTGTTCACCAACGCCCAGGTGCTGCCGGCCCTGATGATGGAGCGCGGCCCGGAACCCGGCAGCCCCGAATACGAGCAGTGGCTCAAGGCTGTCGACGCCGGGCTGAAAGAAGAACCGGCGCCTAAACCGGTCAAAACCATCCCCCCGCACCATGCCCAGGTGCGCCTCGCCCAGCCTGGAGACATTGCCGAAATTTTCGGGAAAGCCGACGAGAAGGGCAATTTCGTCATCGGCTATACCCGCGAGCAAGGTCACCCGGTGGTGATCAACATGGAGAAATTTGTCCAGCGCTCTTCCGGCGTGTTCGGGGCGACCGGGACCGGCAAATCCTTCCTCACCCGCATGGTGCTGGCCGGGTTGATCCAGTACAACAAAGCTTCGGTGCTGGTCTTTGATATGCACAACGAGTATGGGCTGGATGATGTTGCCTCCGATACCCGCCAGACGGTCACCGGGCTGCGCACCAAATTCGGCACCAAAGTGCAGGTGATCGGTCTCGGCGCGGGTGCCACCATTCGCGGGCAGACCCCTGATTTCAACCTGGAAATCCCCACCGCCGAAATCCTCCCCCAGGATATCGAAATGCTCACCAAAGAGCTCAATCTGAAGGAAACCACCCCCACCACCCTCGAAGCGCTGGTCGCCACATTCGGCCGTACCGCCTGGTTTTCCACCTTCCGGGACATGAAGCTCGGTGCAACGATCACCACTGACGAAGGTAAAAAAGCCCCCCATCCGGACTCGGTGGCCGCCTGGGCCGACGAGGCCGGTGTCAACCGGATGGCGGCAGAAGGCTTGCATTCCAAGTTGGGGCGCGTGTTCCGCTCCCCCTACATCGTGGACAACCCTGCCGCAGACGGGATCAAGGAAATCGTCCAGCTGCTGCAGAAAGGGCGGCATGTGGTGCTATCGTTTGGCAAGTTCGAAAGCGACCTGGACTACCTGCTGGTCTCCAATATCCTCACCCGCAAGATCAAGCAAGTCTGGGAAGAGACCACCAACGCCTTCCGTTCCTCGGGCAACACCGAACCGCGCCCGCTGGTGATCGTGGTTGAGGAAGCGCACAAACTGCTCAACCGGGAGATGGCCGCCCAAACCACGTTCAGCACCATTGCCCGTGAGCTGCGCAAATATTACGTCACCTTGCTGATCATCGACCAGCGCCCCTCCCAGATCTACGACGAAGTCATGTCGCAGCTGGGGACGCGCGTTTCCGGCTGGCTGGGAGATGACGATGATATCCGGGCGGTGCTCTCCGGCCTGGCCGGGCGCGAGGCACTGCGAGGGATGCTCGCCCGCCTGCAGCCCAAGGAAGAAGTCATGCTGATGGGCTGGGGCGTGCCGATGCCGCTGCCGGTGCGTTCTCGCCGCTACGATGACCAGTTTTGGGAGGAACTGCTCGGCGAGAAACACACAAAACGCAAATCTGCCGAGCAGGAACTGAAGGATTTGGGATTTTAATCGGGCGGCTGTAAACCGCCCCATGGTCAGATGGACATTCAAAAAAGAGATGCGGGTTTCTCCCGCATCTCTTTGATTTAATCAATCCGATGGTACAAACACACAAACAGCTATCGGTGTGACAATTCCCGATCAATCATTGGGGAACGGCCATCATCCAGCGTGAACATAGATCGGCTGAGTTGCCGACTCGGTCGAGGAAGACATCAACCCGACAAATTCATCCACCACTTTGGGATCAAATTCAGTCCCGCTCTTGGCCTGGATGTAATTCAAAGCATCGTCTTTCGGCCAGGCTTTGCGATACGGGCGGTCTGTCGTCAGGGCATCCCATACATCCACAACAGAAAAGATGCGGGCCGGATAGGGGATAGAAGGGCCCTGGAGGCCTTGCGGGTATCCCGAGCCATCCCACTTCTCGTGGTGGCAATACGGGATATCCAGCGCTGGTTGCAGATATTGGATCGGTTTCAGCAGATTATAAGCAAACACGGGATGTTCCCGCATGGCTGCCCATTCCTGGCTGTCCAGCGGGCCGGTTTTCCGCAGGATATTATCCGAGATGGCTAGTTTCCCGATATCATGCAGCAAGACACCTCGGGTAATATGGATCAGCATCTCATTCGGGATTCCCATTTTGGTCGCCAGTCGCAGGGTCAGGTCCAGCACCCGCTGCGTATGACCGGCAGTATATTGATCACGGATTTCCAGGGCGCGCACCCAGGCTTCCAGGGTCTCGCTGTAAGCAATTTCCAGCTCGGTGGCAGTATGCTTCTGCTGGTCAGCCAGCGTTTTGCGCCGGATGGTATTCGCAGCCAGGCTGCGGATAAACCTCAGGTGCATACGCCAATCGAGGGTGGTGTTCAACGGCTGGGTACAGAACATTTCCAAAACGCCCAAAAGCTGCTTGCCTTCCACCAGCGGCATCCCCAGGTAGTCGTAAAAGTCTTCCTGGTCCATAAACCCGCGGAAAGCGTCGGTCACGGTATTCATTGAAGAACGGTTATAGCGGATGATCTGTCTCGAATCCAGCACCCGTTGAGCCATTGAAGCAGTCTCACTTTCCAGGAAACGCACTCCCTCGGACGTTTTAAACCCCAAACGGGCCACCGGTTCAAGTGTCGAGAACGATGTGCGGATGCTTAACGCAACTGCAGTAACACCCAATTGAGTTGTTACATGGTCCAGAAGTATGTAATAACTGGAACCAGAATCAATCTCTGTATTGATATCGGACAGAATTTCCGATACTGCTTCTAAACGTAGAGAAAACTTTTTGCAGGGATCCTTCTTAGTTGTTTCCATTTCGCTTCTCTTTCCTTATTGATTTGCACATCTCAATAATTGCATTTTTTATACCAAACTATGGTGATCGTTCGTTCCACCCTAAAAATAGCAATTTTTGGGCCAACTCAGTGTGATTTACGGTCCTGCCCATAAAAGGGTGTAAAAACGCGCGGATTCCGCAATATTTGCCTCGGGAAATATTTGTACAATCTAGGGCAAGATTGTAGTAAAAGGACATATGCCCCACAATTTACGGGACATCTGCAACTGAGCGAGTTTGGTAGTCTAGTTTTTAATAGGGAGGCAATAGAAGAAAACCGAATAAGGAGCAGATATGCGACGCATTCCCGGTGATACCCTTGAGATAAACCGTAAGGAACGTGCTCAAACTCCGT
>DATHZS010000093.1:0-7037 GCA_035458505.1 Anaerolineales bacterium
GGTGCCAGCAAGACTGTCACGACCGGATTGGGCATCACCTGAGACGCCAGCACAGTCAGCAGGAACAGGCCGCCAATCATCATCTGGGGGCCGTATGGCTCCAGCCGTGAAACCATTTCCGTAGCCAGGAACTGGGCGGTGCCGGAGGTTTGCATGGCAATCCCCAGGGGAAGCATCCCGGCTATCAGGAAGACAGCATTCCATTGAATCGAGCGGTACGCCTCATCCATTTTCAGACTGCCAGAGAGCACCATCAGCGCGCCGCCAACCACGACGGCCAATGCCACCGGAATCAAGCCCAACCCGACCGAGATGACCGTGGCAAACATCAGGGCCGCGGCGATCGGCGCTTTCTTTAAGCGGGGAGGCACCTGACCTTTTTCTGTCAGGGGAAGGAAATCCGGCTCGGTGGCCAGCAGGTTGAGGCGTTCGCGCGGCCCAAAAACCAGCAGTGCATCACCAAACCGCAGCTGCATGTCACGCAAGCCAGACCGTTTGGTTGTGCCTGCCCGCCAGATCGCTAAAACGCTCAGCCCATATTTTTCTCGGAAGTTTGAGTCCCGCAGGGTTTTTCCCGGCAATGTGGACTGGGGTGCGATGACCACCTGCAGCATCCCCACCCTTTCGGACTCCATATCCGCCTGGCTGGGATGTGCCTCCGTATCGATCCGGAGATAATGCAGAGACTGGAGGGTTGCGATGGATTCCGGCCTGATCTTGACGATCAACTGGTCTCCCGTCTGTATCGTTTCGTTGGCGACCGGCATTAAAATCGTGGTGTCGTCTCGCTGGATACCAAAAACACCCATGTGGTAGGCATCTCCAAGATGACTTTCGGCAATCGTTTTATTGACCAGGTGCGACCCTGGGGGAATCCGGATCAGATTGAGCGTTTCATCCAGGCAGTAGTCCTTCGCATCGGTCTCAGAGAGGATCAGATCCTTGCGATTCTGCAGAGATGGGATCTGCCCTTTGTGGACCAACATCAGCAGTTTGTCGTTGGGCTCCAGGATCACCGTTTCAAGGCTGTAATGGATCGGCTCGGAATTGCGGAAGAGGGCCACCACAATCCCGCCATACTGCTGGCGAAAATGGAGCTGCTCCAGGTTTTTGCCCAGGATCGCAGAGTTGGGGGGCAGGCTGGCTTCAATCAGCCGGACATCTTCGGAAACCAGATGGTGGGAGGGGATATGATCTTCCAGCAGGTGAAACTGCGGTGCCTTTATCCAGGTTTGAAGCCGGTCCGACCGCCCAGTGACCAGCAGACGGTCCCCCCCCTGTAAGCGGGTTTCCGGGGTTGGGCTCAGGACAGTATGCCCCTTGCGCATCAAACCAATCACGTTCAGCCCAAGAACAGAACCAAAACGGCTTTGGCCCAATGTACTGCCGTCCAGGGGTGTATCCTGCGGCAGAGTGATGACAAACAAGCGCTCTTCGATTGAAAAGGGGTCGACTTTACCGCGTCCATCCTCATAGAATTCTCTCGCCATATCGCGCCGGGGGAGCAATTTTCGCCCCCAAATCATCAGGTAAAGAATCCCAACGAGAGTAATCACGAAACCAAATGGCAGGAAATCGAACAGGGCCAGCGGCTCGAAACCAAACTTGACCAGGGTATCGCTGACCAGGATATTGGGAGGCGTCCCGATCAGGGTCATCATCCCGCCCAATAACGAGCTAAACGCCAGCGGGATCAACATCAGGGAGGGGGGGCGGTTTGTCTGGCGGCAAATGTCCAGCACCACCGGCAGCAGCAGAGCCGTCACGCCGACATTGTTCATGAAGCCAGACAGCACAGCCGAGACCAGCATGAGCACAAACAGCATGCGCAGATCTCCTTCACCCCCCAACTTCAGGACCTGGCGTCCCATCCAGCTTGCCACCCCCGTCCGGGACAGCCCGGCACTGAGAATAAAAACCGCCCAAACGGTGATCACAGCCGGGTTGCTGAACCCTGACAGCGCTTCTTCTGCGGTGACCAATCCGGTGACCGCCAAGACCGAGAGCGTCAGGAGGGCGACCAGATCGGGCCGCAGCCACTCTGTGATGAATAGCAGCATCACACCGCCCAAAATGGCCAGGGTGAGAATGATTTCTGGTGTCATAATATTGGATTATACATGAGGTAGCGCTGAAAAATCCAATATCCTGCGGTCAATCTGTTAAATTGAGCGGAAATCGCCAATTTCAACGGTTCAATCGATATGAGAATGCTGGAAATTTGAAGTACGCCAAAAGAAACCATCAACAGGAAAAAGTTATGGGAAACCACCAGCGTTTCAAGCTGAAACCCCGGCAAATAAACAAAGATGGCCGGGGTTTCAGTAAACCTGAGGTGGTGTATCTTTCATAGAATAACCTCCGTTAAAATTATGCAGGATTTTCGAGACAAAGTAAAGAATCAATTGGCGCTGCGGCATCCCAGAGAACGTTCGTTTTTGTAAGACAATGCAACGCAGCCGACTCAGAAGAATAGAATCATTTGGCTGAATTGAGACGAGATATAAAAAGATTAGGAGACGCATATGTTTCATGGTGGAGGAAGAGGCTGGTGGGCATTAATCCAGCAGGATGACACAAAAGCAAAACCAATCGTTGACCGGGGCTTGTTAAAGCGCGTGTACGGATATGCGCGCCCCTATCTGCGCTGGATGATCCTGGTACTGGCGATTATTTTAGTGACCTCCCTGATCCAGCTGGTCCCCCCGCTGCTGTACCGCGACCTATTCGATACAGTCATTCCCAACAAAGATGTCTCGCGCCTGATCTGGTTGACCGCAGGCATGGTCGGGATCCCGGTGGCGGCCAGCTTTTTGGATGTGGCGCAGCGTTATTTCAGCGCAAAATTGGGCGAAGGGGTGATCTATGACCTGCGCCAGGCCCTCTACGACCACCTGCAGAACATGGGACTGCGCTTCTTCACCCACACCCGGCGCGGGGAGATCGTTTCCCGGCTGAACAGTGATGTGATCGGCGCGCAAAGTGCGGTGACCAATACCCTGCCCAATGTGATCACGAACTCCTTCAGCCTGGTCAGCACGCTGGTCGTGATGTTTACGATTGAGTGGCGCCTGACCCTGCTGGCCGTGATCGTGCTGCCCTTATTCATGCTGCCCGCCCGCCGGATTGCCCGGATGCTGCGCGATATCCGCCGGGAGGCGATGGAATATAACGCCGACATGAGCAGCATGATCTCCGAGACCCTGACGATCAATGGTGCCCTGCTGGTCAAAACGTTTGGACGGCAGCAGGAAGAAAAAGACCGCTTCCGGGACGTAAACCGGAAAGTGCGCCAGGTGGGCATCCGCCGGGCTTTGGTCGGGCGCTGGTTCTTCGTCGGGCTGGGCATCGCGGCGACCATCGGGACTGGACTGGTGTACGGCGTGGGTGGCTACCTGGCGATCCTGGAGACGATCAGTACCGGTACGATCGTGGCATTTGTCGCCTACCTGATCCGGCTTTACATGCCGATCTCGGCATTGAGCAATATCCAGGTGGAGTTCGTCACCTCAATGGTCAGCTTTGAGCGCGTCTTTGAATATATGGACCTGCCGGTGGAAATTGAGGATAAACCCGGTGCAGTTGTGCTGGACAAGGCCGCCGGGCGCCTCCAGTTTGAGAACGTATCCTTTGATTATACGGAAGCCAACCAGCGGCTCGGCATCCAGGCCCGCACGGCTGAAACGACAGGCAACGGCCAGCAGGAAGACAAAGAGGCCGACACCCCCGCCTTCATCCCCTCGCGCCGGTATGCTTTAAAGGACCTCAGTTTTGAAATCGAACCCGGGGAACTGGTCGCCCTGGTAGGGCCCAGCGGGGCCGGAAAAACCACCCTGACCTACATGCTGCCGCGCCTGTACGACCCGACCGAAGGGCGGATTCTGCTGGATGGGATCGACCTGCGCGATGTGACCCAAAAATCCTTGGCGGAGCAGTTGGGCATGGTGACGCAGGAGACCTATTTGTTTCACGATACCATCCGCCGCAACCTGACCTATGCCCGGCCAGACGCCAGCAAGGAAGAACTGGTCTGGGCGGCCAAGGCGGCCAATATCTACAATGTCATCCAGCAGCTTCCGAACGGGTTTGATACCGTGGTGGGTGAGCGCGGCTACCGCCTGAGCGGGGGGGAGAAACAGCGCCTGGCGATCGCCCGGGTAGTGCTGAAAGACCCACGCGTCCTGATCCTGGACGAGGCTACCTCCCACCTGGATTCGACCAATGAAGCCCTCATTCAACAGGCGCTCGAACCGCTGATGGTGGGGCGCACCAGCCTGGTGATCGCCCACCGGCTTTCTACCATCCTGGCCGCGGACAAGATCCTGGTGCTGGCAGACGGCCAGCTGGTGGAGCAGGGCACCCATGCAGAATTGTTCGCCAGCGGCGGTTTGTATGCCGAACTGTATGAAACCCAGTTTGATCCGCACAGGCGTGCGGATGCGGGGGTGTAGAACTGCCCCCGGATCGGAATTCCTCCCGGAAGTAAATTTTTTTCTCCCTAGCAGTCTTACAGATGAGATGATTTTGCGCGCATTTCCAAATAACTCGTTTTTTTTGTAATGGATTTAACCATTTCCCGTTAAATAGAATATGAATGCAGTACCCAGGTACTGCAGATGATCGATTTAGCCCTTGAGAATAGAACTGGCATCCTCGAACAGGGACGCGAAGATCCAAAGACTTTATCTGGTCGCACTCTCTGAACCGGTGAAAGCATCACCACAGAGAAGGTCTTTGGGGAGCGGAGGCGAAACCGGCCCTTGGGCCGGTTTTTATTTCTCACATATCAGCAAAGGAGGCCTGATAAAAAAGAGAAATAGATGAAGCAGGTCAGTAATTCTTTGTTCACAAAACATTCAAACCTACATCACTTCAAAGAATAAGAAAGGGAACACGAAATGAAAAAAAACACAAAAATTATTATTTTGTTAGCACTGATCACCGTCCTGTCCACTGCGCTCGTGATCACTGCCAATGCCGTTGGTGGCGCTGCCTTCACCACCTTCAACCCCTCTGTAGACGGCTCCAGTAAGGACGTGTGCAAGAACAGCATTATCAATTGTAATATTTACGGGGCCAAAGAATACGTCTGGCTGAACGGCGGGCCGGATGCCAACCACCTCAAACCGGATGGCGAATACTTCTTTGCTGTGTTGGAGCCGGGCGGGCAGCCCAACCCCAACGACCAGGGCGGCGTCCCGGATAAAAATCTCTCAGACGATTTTGATGATTACACCAACCGACAATTTACAATTACCGATGGTGAAGTCAGCGTTTATGCTGGAGACCACTGGCTGGACAGCAACACCCAGGCACCGGATGGTTGTAAAAATGGCAATGGCCCGCAAGCCTGTGATGGCCCGGATGATTTGCCGCCTTATATCCGACTCTTCCCCTACTCGGATACGACCAACCCTGGTGGTGTCTATATCCTTGCAATTTGTTCGCTGGAAGACGGATATCCAGTTGAACCGCGCGACTGCAAGTACGATGCTTTCAAGGTCAAAGAAGGCCGGGTGACCTACCAGTTCATGCTGGAAGGCTATAAATTCCATGATCTGGATGCCGATGGCGCCTGGGAAGCTGAAGAACCCGGCCTGCCGGATTGGGAAATTACGATCAGCGGGACAGGGTATCTGGGTGAAGACATCGATGTGACCCTCACCACAGGCGAAGGCGGATACTGGTTCTATGAGTCCGAGCTGTATACATTCACCGGCAGCGCTAAACCGCAAGCCGCGGAACTGACGATTTGTGAAGTACTGCAGGATGGATGGGTGCAGTCCTTCCCGGCCGACCCTGAATGCTATGACGTCACAGTTGACCCCAGTGGTGTTGGGTTTGTTGGCGAGCTCAATTTCGGCAACTATATGCCGGTGGATATCACGGTCTGCAAAGAAATTGGCAATCACAACGATTCCACCACAATCCTCTTTGAGGGTTGGGAAGTATACCTGTACCGGGATGGGGAACTCTTTGACACCCAGCTAACTGGCGAAGATGGCTGCTACACCTGGGAAGACCTGATGCCTGGGTATACCTACACCGTTGGCGAATATGACCCGCTTGAGTGGGTACCGGCTGGTGAAGCCTTCGTAGACTTCGGCTTCGTGCTGTCCGGCGACGGCCCCTTCTCTCACACCTTTGTCAACTACCCGGCACAGGGCTGCACCCCCGGCTTCTGGGGTGGCGGTTCAGATGACGGGCAGGCTGGTGGACAGTGGCTGTGGAATAATGTTGAAGACCTTAACTGGCAACTTGTTGGCGGTCAGGGATGGAACCCATATATCTGGACGACATCCTTCAACGAGTACTTCACTCCTGTAGCGTCGCTGGGTGGATGGGATATGCACTCCCTGGTCAACACGGGTGGCGGCTCACTCGACGCACAAAAAGCTGCCCGCTCGATGACCGCGGCCTATCTCAACGCATCTTTCGGCATTTATTACGCCTACAGCATTGATGAACTCTTAGATATGTGGGATGCAGCCGTTGCTGACGGTTCAGATGCGGCCTTCCTGTCACTCCACACCCTGCTGGATGCTGCCAACAACCACTTCGGCAACCCGGACGGCGACTGCCCGATCAGCGCCGGTAATGCCGAAATTAATCAATAAATTCTCAAAAGAAAAAACAATATTAAAAAAGCGGCGGTGGAAATTCCACCGCCGCTTTTTTGTAAATAGTCTTAAATTAATCCTTACAAATTTTGTCCGATTATTGACTTTGTTGATCAAATTAGTGTATATTGAATATAGTACCAGAGTACTGTTGGATTTATTTTAATTTTTTTCTTAAGACAACCGTCATCAGCCTCATCACTGCCCACAAAAAAACTGAATATCCCTGTTCGCTATCCTTCACTATAGCGAACCATATTGTTCTCAGTTTATTGAACAAAGGAGGTAAATGTCAGAGACAAATAAACCGATCTGCTAAGGGTTCAATCAACTATTCAACGATTAAATAAAGGGAAAATGAAATGAAGAAAAGTTCTAAAATTATTTTGCTGTTCGGATTGATCGCACTCCTGACAG
>DATHZS010000094.1:0-13260 GCA_035458505.1 Anaerolineales bacterium
GGTCGCGACACGAGATCGTGTTCAACGTGCGATAATCGCTCCCTTAATTATCAAAGATCCAATACAGTATTGTTATGCAAGATGCTAGCGTTTGGCCAGATTCAACGCTAACCCTTACCGACCTGTTTTTTAAATTATACATTAATTTGGTCGGAAAATTTGTGAGAGAATTACAGGCGGTCGAAATCCTTAACGAGAACAAGAGCCCAATGCTGACCACTTTGGTCTTTTTCAGTCTTTTGTGTAGCGACTTCAATGCCTGGTAAAATTCCTTCCGCTTGTTCTTTGTCGCTTATCGTTTGAACCAGGCAGTCTTTGGGAGAATGGTTACATTGAGTATTTCAATGGCAGAATGAGGGATGAGCTGTTGAATGGAGAGAAATTTTATACTTTGAAGAAGTCGCAGTCTTGATCGAGATGTGGAGAAAAGAGTACAAGACAGTCAGGCCCACTACGCTCTTGGTTATCGTTCCCCAGTGCCAGCTACTATACTGGTCCAGTCTACCCAAATCCAGTCGATTGGACTATCATTAAGACTGTTACATATTTTGGGGTCAGGTCAATTTTAATTAGGTTAAAATTCATCTTTTTTGTTAGAATTATAAACACACTCACAATCTAAGAAACAGGTAAATATGAAAAACAAAGCAGGCAATTTCGCTATCATTCTTCTGGTGGTGCTGAACGTCCTCGTTTGGGTGATCTTCTCGCCCGTTGATGATGGACAAATCTCCCGGGTGCGCTTTTTACGGACTTATGCCGGTGAAGTGATCGGCTCCACCGTCATCATCCTGATCTCAGTCTCACTATTTTTGGCGACCCGCCCCAAATGGGCCGAGCCGTTCTTTGGCGGACTGGACAAGATGTACCAGACCCACCGCCGCAACTCTACCGCCGCCTTTCTCCTGATCTTTGTGCACGTCCTCACCGTGCCGATCACCACCGAAAACCTCCGTCTCGGCAATTACCTTGGAATAATCGCCTTTACCGGGATCGTCCTCATCGTGCTGGTCACCCTTGCACCGCGCATCCCTTTCCTGAACAAGCTTACCGGAGAGACCTATGAAGGCTGGAGGAAGGTGCACCGGTATATTGGAATCTTCTTTATCATCGGGTTCATCCATTCGCTGACCGTCAACAGCCTGGACGCCCTGATTGCAATATCCTGGGTTCAGATCTTCTTTATCATCGGGACGGCTTCCTACTTATATACCGAAATTTTTGGCCGCTATTTCAGGCAGTCCCTGCCTTATATTGTCGAAGCAGTGGATGCCCTGAATGGTTCCGTTAGCCAGGTGACACTGCGGGCGAAAAATGTCCCGATCAAAAAGCCGCGCGCCGGGCAGTTTTTATTTGTGTGGTTCCCCGGAATTAAAATCCTGAACGAGTCCCACCCGTTCACCATCTCCAGCGCTCCCGCCGAAGATGTCCTCCGCCTGACAATCAAAGCCAGTGGAGATTTTACTCGGGCACTTCACCAAACATTGAAGGCGGGGGATGAGGCGATCGTGATGGGTGCTTATGGCATGTTCGAGTATAAAACAGGCCGGCCAGATCAGATCTGGATTGCCGGCGGGATCGGCTTGACCCCTTTCCTGGCGTTCATCCGGGATCTGGACCAAAACCTGAAGCACCATGTGGAGTTCTTTTATACGGTCCGGCATCCGGAGGAAGCTTTGTTCCTGGACGAGTTGGAAGAAGCCGCTGCGTTAAATCCCTATTTGAATCTGCATGTTCGTTTTTCAGCCGTGGACGGCGCTCTCAGCGTTGCGGAAATCGTCAGGAATGTTGGTGAGGACATCCGCAGTTACGATCTTTATCTGTGTGGGCCTATCCCCATGGTGAAAAGTTTTACCGACCAGTTTATGAGATTATCGGTCCCGGCGGACCAGATTCACTACGAAGAGTTTAATTTTCGATAGCCGCGCAATGTTCAGTGTGTTAATTATTACTTGATCAGAATGGGTATTAAATGACAAAAGTCCTCGAAGCGCTGACAGAAATCAATCTGGATGACCTGGTCTCCTCTTTTGGCTGGGAGGGTTGGCCAATTCTGGAGCCGTCCTTGCGGGCCGTCTGCCGCCGTCCAGCCAGGAAGTTAGCCCGCAATATGGCTACCTTCGACGAACAGGTCGGTTCGCATGGGTTGATGGACGCTTCCATAGTGCTCATGCAGCATTATGCGCAGCGCCTCAGGGTCATTGGGCGGGAGAACTTGCCGCAAGGGGCATTCATCGCTCTCTCGAACCATCCCGGCATGATCGATACCCTGGCACTATTTGCGGCGCTTAACCGCCCGGACCTGCGAATCATTGCCGTTCCCCGCCCGTTTCTGCAGGTCATGCCGAACGTAGACCGAAGGCTGCTTTATGTAAAGGATGACCCCAGGGAGAGTGTCTCATTGATCAGGCATGTCAGCCGCCATTTAAAATCCGGCGGGGCGGTGCTCACCTTCCCATCAGGAAAGATCGAGCCGGACCCGGATGTGTTCCCGGGTGCAGTGCAAGCTTTGAGCGAATGGACCCGGAGCGCAGGAGTCTTTCTGCGGGTAGTTCCTGAAGCTGTGATTGTGCCTGTCCTGGTTCGCGGGGTAATTTTGGCGCGAACCGCCCGCCACCCCCTTACTGCCTTAAAGAAGACCCGATTTGAGAAGGAAAAACTGTCAGCGGCGCTGCAGGTGTTGGCTCACACAGTGTTTAACAACAGGTCGCTGGATGTGACCGTCCAGATCGGGACGCCGGTTTCAGCGGGTCAGCTGGGATTCGTGGATAAAGATACGCTTCATGCTGCAGTCATCTCGGAGATGCGGCGAATGCTGGAAGTGCCCAGTCAGGGCGGGTATGATAATGTATTCTGAGCCCAAGATCGAAGGCAGGGTCACTTCCAGCAAAAGGAAAACGTTTCAGCCTCTGCGCAGCCTGCTGATCGTACTCATCCTGTCCGGGTTGCTGTGGTGGGCATTGCAAAAAGCGCCGCTGGAAGAGATTGGGTCAACACTTAAGCAGCTGACCATCGCACAGATCGGGATTTTACTGGCGATCAATGTAGCGGTCATCATCCTGATCACCGCCCGCTGGTGGCTGATCGCCAGAGCAGGAAAAAGTGGCACCCCCTTTCTGCCACTGGTCTGGTACCGGATGTCGGTATTTGGCCTGAGCTACTTTACGCCCGGCCCGCAGGTAGGCGGCGAACCCCTGCAAGTGATCTACCTGCAGCAGAACCACGGCTTTACCTATGTCCATGCCACCTCGACCGTGATCATGGATAAACTGATCGAGTTCCTGGCAAATTTCATCCTGCTGGCGGTTGGCCTTTGGGCAGTTTTTCAGACAGATTTGCTCTCGATCATTGAAAACCGTTCCGCAGCCTGGCTGCCCGGATTGGGCATCCTGCTGTTCTGGCCGATCCTGCATATCTCCCTGCTTTACCGGAACATCCTCCCAGTTTCACAGGTTCTGAAATTTTTGCCATTTATCCATCAGAAATCCAAAGCCGCGCGGATGGTCATCCTATCCGAAAAGCTAGCCGCTACCTTCTGCCAGCGTCACCCACGCGTATTGTTGGTAACCATCGGAGTCTCCATCCTGTCACTGGCTGGCATCACGGCAGAATACTTTTTGATGTCCGTCTTCCTGGGGATCCGTTTGAACGTCATCGAGATCATTGCTGCCCTCACCTTGCTCCAGCTGGCTTTTCTGGTCCCGCTCCCTGGAGGACTGGGTGCACTGGAAGCCAGCCAGGTGTTTGCGCTGGGAGCATTCGGCCAGCCGGCCTCAGCGGCCATCAGTCTGACTCTTTTGCAGCGTGCCCGGGATATCCTCAACGGAGGTCTAGGCCTGCTGGTTGCGGGAAAGGGACTTAATCGTTCCGATCGATCTCTTCGCTTCCGGTCTTAATCATAATTATGGTATAGTGAAAAAATGAAGGCAAGGTCACTGGTTTTTACTTCCCCCAGCCAAGTTTCCATTCAGGAGCAATCCCTTCCCAAGATGGGAGAGGATCAGGTGCTTGTACAAACCATTTTTTCTCTGATCAGTCCTGGGACGGAGATGCTGATCTACCGCGGGCAGTTTCCCAGGGGGCTTGCCGACCCAAACGATCCGTTCAGCAGCAACCTTAACTACCCGCTGAAATTTGGTTACGCCTGTGTCGGCAAAGTGATAGAGGTGGGGAAAAACGTGGACCCGGGTTGGTTGGATCAGCGGGTGTTTGCCTTCCAGTCGCACGGTTCGCATTTCTTTGCCTCGCCAGAGAGCCTGCATCTCGTCCCGGAAGGGTGTCCTCTGGAAAGGGCGTGTTTCCTCGCCAATATGGAAACCGCCGTCAACCTGATCCAAGATGCGGCGCCAATTCTGGGAGAGTCTGCAATGGTTTTTGGCCAGGGCATCGTCGGCCTGCTGACCACGGCGCTACTGGCTGAATTCCCTTTGCAGGCCACGCTAACTGCGGATCGCTATCCTTCCCGGCGTGAGGTTTCCCTAAGTCTTGGGATCACTGCGAGCTTCGATCCGGTGGACGAGCATTTCCAGCAAAATGTAAGGGAAATCCTCCCCGATGGGGCAGATTTGTCCCTGGAGCTTTCCGGTTCTCCCGCCGCGCTTAATGCCGCCATCGCCCTCGCCGGGTTTGGCGGGCGGATCGTGGTAGGCTCGTGGTATGGAGGGCGCCCTGCCACACTGGACCTTGGGGGTACTTTCCACCGATCCCGCCTGAAACTCATTTCCTCGCAGGTCAGCACGATCGCGGCATCCCTTTCAGCCCGTTGGAACAAAGCAAGGCGGTTCGACACAGCCTGGTCGGCATTGGCCAGGGTTCGGCCTGAACGGTGGATCACCCAGCGGTTCAGGCTGGAGGAGGCGGACAGGGCTTACCGATTGTTAGATCAGTCCCCCCAGGACTGTATTCAAATTATCTTTGAGTATGACTAACTTAAAATGGAGTGGTTATGTATAGACTTGCGGTTCGTCGAGATTTTATTGCCAGGCATTACCTGATCGGAGGAGATTGGGGAGAGGAAAACCTGCCTAACTCGCATCATTTCATCCTGGAGCTGCGCCTGTTTGGAACGGCCCTCGACCAGCATGGCTATCTGTGCGATATCGTGGATGTGGAACACTATCTGGAAACAATATTGGATGATTATCGGGACCAAATGCTGAATGAGAAGCCCGAATTTGATGGGCTCAATCCCTCAATTGAAAATTTTGCCCGCATCCTGGCCTCCGCGTTAAACGATAGAATCACGGCAGCAAACATCACTGCCCTGGAAGTGGTGCTGTGGGAAAACGAACAGGCCTGGGCTTCTTACCGGATTGAGCGGTGAACGGGCACCATGAAAATTGGGCTGGTGATCTACGGCACGCTTTCCACGGTCAGCGGTGGTTACCTCTACGACCGGAAACTGGTGGACTATCTCAGGGAGCAAGGGGATTCGGTTGAGATCATTAGCCTCCCCTGGCGGAATTACGCCGCCCATCTGACCGACAACTTCCATTTCCGCCTTCCGAATGGGTTGGAACTCCTCATCCAGGACGAGCTGAACCATCCCTCATTGATCGCTTCCAACCTCCAACCGCACCCATACCCTGTAATCAGCCTGGTGCACCACCTGCGCTGCTCTGAAAAACGCCATCCGCTGCCAAATGCGATCTACCGCTGGATCGAGGCCCGCTACCTTCGTTCGGTAGATGGGTTCATTTTTAACTCAGAAACGACCAGAGCCAATGTGGAAAATATCGCGGGAAGGAATCTGCCACATGTGGTTGCCCATCCGCCAGTGGATAAGTTTTCCACCCAGATCACCAAGCAGCAGGTCGAGGAACGGGCGGCAGCAGGGCCGCTCCGGATCCTGTTCTTGGGGAATGTCATCCCGCGCAAAGGGATGCACACCTTGCTGGAAGCGGTCCGGATCGCCCACCGGGAGGTAACTCTGGATGTTGCCGGATCGCTGAAGACGGACCCACCCTACGTGGAGAAAATGCAGCAAGCGGTCCTCGAGTTTGGGCTTTCTTCCCGGATTACCTTCCATGGTTCCGTTTCAGACCAGAAGCTGCATTCGCTTTTGGGCGCGGCACACCTGCTGGCGGTGCCATCCTCTTATGAGGGGTACGGCATCGCCTACCTTGAAGGCATGGGGTTTGGACTGCCGGCGATTGGCACCGATGCGGGGGCAGCCAGAGAGGTGATCCGGGAAGGAAAGACAGGCTTTCTGATCTCGCCTGAGGATGCCGGAAAGCTGGCCAATCACCTTGACCGGTTGGCCGGTGACCGGACTTTGCTGGTGGAAATGTCCCTGAATGCATTGGATTGGTACCGACAGCAGCCGTCCTGGGCAGAATCTGCGGCCAGGATCCGGGAATTTTTATACGCTCAGGCAGAAATTTTCCCCAAACATAGTGGGGCTGGCGAAAAGGAATCAAAATGAATACCGACAACTTCCAGGGGTATCTGCTTACCAAACAAAGTGTGGATGACCGCGCCCTCAACAAGGACGTGCTGGCAACGCTGAAGGCGCATCTGCCTCCAGCGCCGTTTTCAATCGTGGAAGTCGGAGCCGGGATCGGGACGATGCTGGTGCGTTTGCTGCGGTGGGAGATTCTTTCTGATGTCGAGTACCTGCTGATCGACGAGATGGCAGACAATGTGGCTTTTGGAATGGGGTTTGTTTCCAAATGGGCTGAAGAAAACGGCTTCAGAGTCCTCTCTTTAGGCTCAGATACTTTGCACCTCTCCAACCCATCACGCTCGATCACGGCAAAATTCATCCATGCCAATATGTTTGATTTCATTTCCAGCCGGCCATCCCCAGCCGACCTGCTGATCGCCCATGCCGTGCTGGACCTTCTGCCGCTGCCCGAAAGCCTGCCCAAACTGTTCTCCCTAACAAAAGACCTGGCCTGGCTGACCATCAATTTTGACGGGTCTAGCATCCTGGAGCCGGCCATTGACCCGGCATTGGACCGCAGGATCGAATTGCTGTACCACAAAACGATGGACAGGCGTCCCGGCGGAGGGGACAGCCAATCCGGGCGAAACCTGTTCGCTTATCTGGATCAGGCCAAGGCAGAGATCCTCGAGGCGGGCTCTTCCGACTGGGTGGTTTATCCCCAGCAGGGGAAGTACACAGCGGATGAAGCGGCCTTCCTGCAATATGTCCTGGGATTTTTTGAGGAATCGCTGACCGCTCACCCCGACCTGGATGCGGGAAAATTCTCCCGATGGCTCCATACCCGCCGCAACCAGATTGCCAAAGGCGAATTGGTGTACATCGCTCATCAGCTGGATTTTCTGGTTAGGGTTAGGTAGGGGGGATCCGCTAATGACCTGAACCCCGAAAAATGATACAGATGCTATGTGAATATTTGGATAACTCTTCAATACAGGAATTTAAAAAATCCTTGTTTAATTAAATATTCTTAGACTCCTCCAATTCTGCTACAATTGGAGGGTACTTAAGGAGCTCCTCAATGCCTGAATACAAAACTCCAGATACCTACATTGAAGAAATATCTAAATTTCCTGCATCAGTCGCACCGGTCGAGACGGCAATTCCGGCTTTCATTGGTTACACAGCATTCGCAAAGGATAATCATGGCAACAATCTGACAAACAAACCTAAACGCATTTCATCCTTGCTAGAATTTGAGAGGTTTTTTGGCAAAGCATTCAGTGAAGATTTCTTGGTTTCTGTGGAGCAGAGAGGGACAGACATTGAGATTAAAGTGGAATCCAGACCAATCACACCAAAGAAATACCTGTACTACAGCCTACAATTATTCTATTCTAATGGCGGTGGACCGTGCTATATTATTAGTGTTGGGAATTTAGCAACCAATGTAGATAAAAGTAACATCACTCAGGCATTCTCTATTTTGGAACAAATCGATGAACCAACCCTGATAGTTTTCCCCGATGCATGTCTGCTGCCAACTCCCGATGCGTATTGCAGTGTTGTCAATAATGCTTTGAAACATTGTAATAAAATGCGGGATCGATTCACCATCATTGATATACCCAATGCGTTGCCAACCAAAACAGATACCAATGCCCTTGTGACCTCCAACTTCCGCAACAAAGTAAGCGATGATTTGGGAGAAAGGAAATACGGTGCAGCGTATTTCCCCTATTTGAGTACGAATCTCAAATTCCACACCACAGATGAGCATATTAAGATTCATACATTGTCAGTAGATGGTAATATCATTCCTGACATTACCGATTTAGAAATTGGCAATTCAATAATAAAGAAGGAACGACCTGCTATCTACTCTGCGGTGAAAGCAAAAATATCAAAAGAATTTCTTCAACTGCCGCCTAGTGGAGGCGTTGCAGGTGTGTATACAAGCATTGATAATAGTCGTGGTGTATGGAAAGCGCCTGCCAACGTAAGCTTGAACAATGTGATTACACCTGCAGTCAAGATCACTGATGAGTTAACTTCAAGCCTTAGTATTGATCCAAACTCAGGAAAATCTGTGAACGTAATACGCCATTTTGCTGGCAAAGGAACCCTAATTTGGGGTGCCAGGACATTAGCAGGAAACGATAACGAATATCGTTATATATCAGTCTGTCGGTTTTTGATCTTTGCTGAGGAGTCAATAAGGAAATCCATCGGTAAGTTTGTCTTCGAACCGAATGATGCGAACAACTGGACTAAAGTAAAATCCATGATCGAGAATTTCCTGATCAATATGTGGCGTGAAGGTGCATTAGCTGGTAAAAAACCGGAGGCAGCCTTCTTTGTTCGCATCGGGTTGAACCAGACAATGTCTGCTCAAGATATTTTAGAAGGGAGAATGATTGCTGAAATTGGATTGGCATTAGTTCGTCCTGGAGAGTTCATCATTATTCGTCTTATTCAAAAGATGCAAACTTCCTGAATGTTTGAAATTGACCCAAATGTATTTTAATTTTTTTGCTAGAAGGTTTTAGCCACCTCACCATATACATTATAATTTGTGTGTATCCAGCTTCCCGGATAATCGTCAACTCATCTGCTGGTAAGGTAGTCCATTGGACGCAGGAATGCTGACTCACCTTACATAAGTATCACAGAGCCCTTTCGTGAGTACCATCCAATGTACTTGGCGAAAACAGCAGACTTTTGGATAGGAGAAGCAGACTCGAATTGCTGGCCTTTTGAGCCATTGGTGCAGGTACGAGTCCTGCCGCGCTCACTATCCCCCCACACCTGGGGGTTTTTTCTTAATTCCCTCCCTCACAGCAGGAAACTGAAGGCCGTACCTAATCAATATTGAGCGCAATCAATGCTTTATCCTTAGCCTTCGCCTCCAGCATGAGATCAAACACCCCAAATTTTGACCAGCATGAAACCCATTCCTGGTACTCGATCGGATCAGCAAACTCAGCATGATTGCCAATCCGCCCCTTTATTTCTTGGGAGGAAAAATGTACTTTGGGAATCCCATCTGCAGCCCCCCACGTACCAAACACTCCGGCCAGGATTTCTTCGAGTGTCCCCTCGCCGGGCAACACGCTGAAATGAAGGTTGTCGAATACCACCGGCACGCCGGCCTTTTCAGAGACAAACAAGGCTTCGGCAGGTGCATAATTGCGTTCATCATTTTCGATCACCAGTCTGGCACGTACCTTCGGGTGCAGCCGGTCAATCGACTCGATCAGTCTCATCAAGGCAGCAGCTTTATCCCCATAGACACCGCCCAGGTGGATCACGATCTTGTGAGAATCATCCATCTCCATTGTTTCCAAAAACCGGGCAGAGTAAATAAGTTCATCTACCGCCCTGGCGACGACATCAGGATCAGGAGAGTTTAGCACGGTGAATTGCCCAGGATGGAACGAAAACCGGATGTCATGCTCGCGGGCATATTTACCAATCTTCCTCAGCCGCCCACCGTATTCCTCCCACCAGGCCAGCTGGTTGACCGGATGAGACCCAAATGGGATCACACTCGATCCGATCCGAAACAGCCGCCAGCCATGTACCAGATTGTGCGCCAGGATGGCTTCCATATCATCCAGATTCTGTTCAATTAGCCCTTTCAACCGCTCCGGTGTTACGGAAGTCAGCCGGCAGGTATGGTTGGTGGACTTGTCAAGCAAACGGGAAACACAAGGGTAGCCAATTCGATTTAGCATGATAATTCAGATCATAACCTCTCTGCATCCACGCGTCAATTTAATTTAGAACTCCATAAGCAAAGCATCCCGCTTCTCAGTAAAGATACCCCCTGCCATCACGTTTGAAAAACATTTGGAGGGTACGATCAACACAGCCCTGATCCGAATGTGCTGCTGGCTTTATGAGAGGTGGCCTATGAAAATTTAATTTTTCTTAAATAATTGCTCTTTCAGCTATAGAGGTCATTTTTACGATATAATTAATTACTTCAAATTCTACTACTTTCCATCAGTTTCTAACTGTATTGCTGAGGTAAAAATGAAAGAGAAATCGTATAGCCAGGATCAAGATCACGAATATCTATCCAAACAACTTGAAGAAGAGATTAGACGGATTCTTAAACTAACCAGCGACCATCCCATCCTCAAAGCCAGTTTAAAAATGATTATGAATTTCCAGACAATTAGCTTTCGTCGCCTGGTAAAGGAAGTTGTTTACCAGAACCTTGAAAACCAAGAGGATTTTGACGCTGAGATCAAACTATTGTTGGAGATGATCGATAATCTTCAGCGAGAAGATATTCTTGACCTTCTGGATGACGAAACTATTTGTCTTACTGAACGCGGCAAGGTAATGTCAGAGTATCTGCAGGATCTGGATGAAGCCTAAAAGAACAATTTTATAATTTTTTCAAAGGGATGAATGATGAACAGTACTTCAACAGATTCCTCCATTAATCTAGACCATTTTCTACAGGTTCTTAAGAAGCACCGCACTTCCATAATGGAAAAGGCCAATGTAGTGGATGTGACTATTGGTCTTAAAGAGAGCAAAGGCAAACACACAGGCGAAATTGCCATTGTTGTATATGTAGACAAAAAGGTTTCCCCAAAAAAACTGTTTGTTGATGATTTGATTGAAGAAAAACTAGATGGCGTACCAGTGGACATTCAAATAGCCCCTAGCTTTCGCAGTGAAAAAGAACTGTTCAAGCCTCGAACCCGTTGGCAACGCTTCAAAGAATGGGCTATTGAAAGCTTTATCCCTGGGTTGTTGTTTATTGTGTTACTGGTTGCTTTTTTCTTACCGAATATATTGAAGGTCCTAAATATCCCATTTACTGCCGATCAAGCGAACAATCTTTATGATTACTTGATTGTGGTGGCATTGGGAATGTCGGTAGGGTTGGTGGAGATCATCTCTCGTTACCAGGATGAACCCTTTCAAACTGTAAAATCCTGGCCGGGTTTGATCTATATGTTGTTAAATGGATTGGTTGCCGCCTCAGCTCTGTGGCTGATCCGCTTGTTTGGTTGGAATTTCTTACCAACCACATTGGACACACCCACTCCAAATATTGAGCGTTGGTCGCAAGTGATGATATCTGGTCTGGGCGCAATGGCGTTTTTCCGCAGTTCCCTGTTCAATCTGGGCATGGGCGACACAAAAGTCTCCGTGGGTCCAAGCGCTGTACTTGATATCTTACTTAATACAATTGATAAAGCTGTCGATCGTTTCCGGGCTCAGCAGAGGGCCAAACTGGTGCGGAAATTGATGCAAAACATTCCTTTCAAAGCCTATAGAGAATTGCATATGCTGGGGACTTACCTGATGCAGAATCTGCCACAATCTGAAAAGGATATGCTTAAAAAAGACATTGACGCCGTGATCTTAACGATGAAAGACCTGGATACTGATGTCAAGAAACATCTCATCGGATTGCGTTTGATGAATTATTTAGGGCCGGATGTGATCAAGCAGGCAGTGGAAGTACTGGGGGAAGAAAAATATGCTGAAACCTTGGATGCCGAAACCTGGAAGCCTTCCGCCCCACCAAAAACTGAGCAAGCCGTAACGCCTGCGAGCTCACAGCTAAAGGATCTTGTTTCCGAACTTAGAGAAAACTTGCCCCAAGATGTTGAAAATATTGACTGAGAGGGGGGACTGACCCGTCCCTTTCCATCCTCCAGATATCGACATCGTGAATGAGATGGCCTCTTGCTGGCCTGTCCCCCCGTTTTCTGGGGTATTTTTTCTCTGTAAATCAGGTCTGCTGCTGTTGGAACACCAGTGATTGCTTCCCGGTGCCAGGGCGCACCTAGTTTTCTCCCAGTGCTTTCCTGACCGCCTCTTCCAGCGACCAGCCCTCTCCCTCTTCCCACGCGGATTGGAACGCCGCGTCCCCCAGCGCTTCCCTTACCTTCGCCAGTATATGCTCGTGTAAAAGTTTCAAATCGGGTTCGGCCACTGCCTTGAGCGCTTTGAGGGCGGACGCGACCGCACCCAGCAATTGTGCAGCGAATCCCGGCTCCCCTTCCTGCAAGGCCAACCCCGCCGCACCGACCAAGCTGGAGGTTTGGATATGCCGCTCGCCCGTTTCCACTCTCAGGCGCAGGCTGCCCATAATATGCCCGCGCCCAGGGCAACCCCTTTTATCTGGAAGAACTGCTCAACTTCCTCCGTGATCGAGGATTGGACCCGCGCGATCCGGCAGACCTGGAAAAGATTGAACTGCCTGACAGCCTGCACACCCTGGTCCTAAGCCGCATCGACCAGCTGAGTGCGCGGGAGCAGACCACCTTACGTGTGGCCAGTATCATCGGGCGGCTGTTTCCGGTCGAGTGGCTGACAAACTGCTTCCCTGAGTTGGGGGGGTGCCTCAAATTCAAGCTGATCTAAATGAGCTTGCGACTCTGGATATCACCCCCCTGGATACTCCCGAGCCCGAATTGGCTTATCTCTTCAAGCACATCGTGACTCATGAAGTTGCTTATGAGAGCCTGTCTTATGCCAGGCGCGCCAGCCTGCATGAGCAGCTGGCGCATTATCTTGAACGGATTGATGCATCGGTGGTGACTCTGGCACAGCATTATGGCCTGAGTGAAAACACCGCCAAGCAGCGTGAATACTTTTATAAAGCTGCCAGGACAGCCCGGAAAAGTTTCGCCAATCAGGCGGCGCTTGAATATTACGCCCGGCTGTTACCGCTCCTGGAAACCGAGAGGGAGCAGCTTAAGATGCTTCACGAACGCGGCGAACTCTATATTTTGATCGGTGAGTGGGAAAAGGCCGAAGGCGATTACAGGGACGCACTCGGGCTGGCTGAGGCCCTGTCAGACCCGGCGGAGATGCTGGAAGGGCAGCTGGCGATGGGG
>DATHZS010000095.1:0-4073 GCA_035458505.1 Anaerolineales bacterium
CCGTATCGATCAATTCCCCAGTGATGTCAAAGAGATTATGCTTACAGCTTCTGTGCTGGGCCGTGAATTTGACAAGTCTGTCTTGCTGCAGATGGTTGGGAATGATCAATCTGTTGCACAAAAAATTAAACTGCTTGAAAATGCCTTGATCTGGACGGAAATTTCATTGGGCAAGCACCTGTTTCGAAGCAACCTCCTGAGGGAAACTGCCTACCGGATGCAGGTGCACACCCGGCGCCAGCGGCTGCATGCAGTTGCCACCAACGCGCTGGAAGAAGTGTATGCCGAAGACCTGAAACCTCATTACTACGAGTTGGCCCATCATGCTGAAGAGGGAAAGCTGGGGCAGAAAGCCTGTCATTATCTAACCCTGGCTGGGGAGACAGCTAGTGAAAATTACCAAAACAACCAGGCCGTCGATTATTTCAGCAGGGCACTTCTTCACACCGAACCGGATGACCCGGAAACCCAGATTAAGCTGCTGCTCAAGCGGGAGTATGTATACAATATAATGGGAAAGCGCCAGGAACAACAGGCCGATCTCGACCAAGCCGAAATGCTTGCCGAGCAAGGTCAATATCTCCACCAATTGGCGGATATCGCGGTAAAGAAAATCAGTCTGAGTTCGACGACCAATGAATTTGAAAAAGTGATTGCGGACTCTCCAGCGGTAATGGATTTCCTTGAACAATCCCAACGCCCGGATTTAATCATATCGCTCAATATTGCCTGGGCGCATGTGCTCCGGGTATTGGGGGAATATGATCAGGCGCGCCAGCGATTATTGCTGAACCGGACACTTGCCCAGGAGATTGGGGATCTGCGCGGAGAAGGTTCAACATTGGTCAATCTTGGCCTGGTGGAGATGGACCAGGCGAATTTTACCCAGGCTCGGGCTTATCATGAAGACAGTTTACGGATTGCACAACAACTCAACATTCCCTTCCTGCTCGCTCAATCCCTGAACAACCTGGGAGTCGCAGCCAGTGAGCAGGGCGATTATTCCTCTGCGGCTGATTATTATCAGCGTTCGTTGGAAATCGCTCAGAGAATTGGCACCCGCCAGGGAGAAGCAGTGTTAAACACCAACCTTGGCTGGCTGGCAGGCATTATGGGAGATTACCCCGCCTCGATCGAGTACCTTGAGAAAAGCTACCGCATCCAGAGGGAAATCAGGCATGGGTATGGAGAGGCCACGGCGCTCTTCAACCTAAGCCTGTTTACCGGTGCACAGGGAAATTTCCCGCTGGCAAAATCGTATGCGGAAGAAAGCATTGCCCTGGTGCGTGAGATCCAGTACCGGTCAGGCGAAGCGATTGGCCTGACATTTCTGGGACATGCTTTAACCGGTCTGGGTGACCTTCCAGAAGCGAAAGCTGCTTACCAAGATGCACTGGAACTGAATGAGTGTATGGAGCTATCCAACTTGTGCTGTGAACCGATAGCAGGGCTGGCTCAGATTGGCTTGCTTGAGTCGGACCTGGTCGCGGCCGAGCAATCGGCGAAGGAAATCCTTGCACATTTGGAGAAAGGCGGTACCCTGGAACGGATTGACCATCCCAATTTTGTCAGGGTGGTTTGCTACAAAGTGTTGGCTGCCCTGGCTGACCCCGGAGCTGGCGCCTTCCTGGAAGAGATGCATGCAAGCCTTCAGGATCAGGCCGAGCGAATCCAGGATGAAGCCTTGCGCCGGTCTTTTCTGAACAATGTGCCCTGGCACCAGGAAATCCTTCAGTATTATCAGAACTATCAGAACGATCTGAAGGGATAATTCAATTGCTGAGCGCAGGCATTTGCGCCAGAAGGGTGAACGGTATGGATCCAGAACTTCTCTCAAATGTGCAACTGTTTAAGAATTTACCCAGCTCCGAGCTGAAAAAGATCGCAGATCGCATGTCACCCGTGGAAATTCCGGCTGGCACTGTGCTTTTTTCTGAGGGGGACTCCGGCGATATTTTGTATGTTGTGGCCGAAGGCGCGCTTGAGGTGATCAAAGCCGCTGGAACGCCAGATGAGCGGTTGATTGCTGTCCGAAGACAGGGCGAGTTCATTGGAGAATTGAGCCTGATCAACTCTGAAGGCATCCGGATGGCCAGTGTGAGCACGTCTGGCGGGGCCCGCTTGTGGCAGCTTTCCCGCAAGGATTTCGACTCCGTCATCCACCAGAATCCGTTGTTAGCCTATGAGATGGTGCGGGAATTGAGCAAACGCCTGACCACTGCCCACGAAACCACCATCAGAGACCTGCATAAAAAAAACCACGAACTTACGATTGCTTACCATGACCTGAAAGAAGCGCAGGACCAGATCATCATCAAGGAGCGCCTTGAAAAGGAATTGGAAGTAGCAAAAGAGATTCAAAAAAGCATCTTGCCAGAATCTATTCCTCCATATGGTAAGATTAAATTTGGGGCCATCTTACAGCCTGCCAGATTTGTTGGCGGAGATTTTTATGATATTTTCCAATTGGAAGAGCATACTTATGGTGTGATGATCGGCGATGTTGCCGATAAAGGTGTCCCTTCTGCACTGGTGATGGCCCAGACGCATGCCCTGATCTTTGCTGAAGCCTGCCGCGATCAATCCCCGGACGAGGTGCTCCAAAAAGTCAACGAGCATATCCTGGAGATCAACCGATCCGGCTTATTTGTGACAGCGATTTATGGGATCGTTGATATACAAAAGAGAGTTTTCAAGTTTGCGCGGGCGGGTCATGAGATATTGTTGATGAAAACAGGCGATCGCCTGCCGGAACTCATTTCCTATCATCAGGGACAACCGCTGGGGTTATTCGAAGACCCTGTGTTCGATATCCAGGAAATCAGCCTGCTCCCGGGGACATCTTTTCTCCTTTATACGGATGGTCTGTTGGATGTCCGCAGCGAAGATGGCGATCAATTTGGGATGGATCGGTTAATCGAGACTTTTGCCCACGCTGATCATGAGGACCCCCAGGAAATTTGCAATCATCTCTGGGATCAGCTCTCGACCTTCCAGGGAAATACCGCCCAATATGATGATGTTACGATGATCGTGATTGGATCGGACAGGTAAAGATTTTCCAGGCCCGCCAAGCCTACCACGGTTACCTCACCCCGGTCAGTTCCAGCACCAGAGTTTCCAACGCTAATTCCCCATCAATTTTTCCGGTTTTAATCTCAAGGTCGATCTGCTGCATGCGCAGATACATCTGCTCCAAATCTGCCTGTGAGAGCGTACGGGCTTGCAGCATGATCTTCTTCGCCCGAAATGGGTGGATGCCCAACTGTTTGGCAAGAGCATCTTCCTGCCCCCCATTTTCATAGATCTCGCGTGCTTGCAGCACCAGGCGGAAATGCCCCACCAGGCTAAAGAACAGCGGGATGGCGTCCTGTTCTTCGAGCAGTTTCTGAAGCATATCCATCGCTTTGCGCCCGTTGCGGGCGGCGATCGCATCCATGAAGGTGAAGTAATCGCCCTGTCCGCCAACAAAAGCGGCCGCCATCTCCACATCGTCCACATCCACCGGGCGGGCATAATTGACATAGGCCAGCAATTTATCCACTTCCATGACTGCCATGCGTGGCACATCCTGCACGCTTTCTGCCAGCAGGGCGGCTGCCTGGTGGCTGATCTCTCCTCCCTGTTCGGCGACATATTTGCGAATCCAGTCTGTTATCCCGTTTTTGGGAATGCTGAAACTGCGCTCGTAAGCTCTATCGCCAGCCTTGTCGGCCCATTTCACTAACCAGTGATCCTTATCCTTATTCTTTTTATCTTTCAGCGACCTGCTCTCTCTCAGCACAAGGGCAGTTGTCGGAGGCAGATTCTTAACCAGGGCGGTGAACTTCTCTTGATCAGCTTTTTTCGTCAGGTGGCGAGAGACATCCTCAACGATCACCAGCCGGCGGGCAGCCAGGAAAGGCATCGCAGATACCGCGGCCTGAAGACTTTCGAGGCTGAAACTCCCCTGGTCAAACCGGGTGGTATTCATCTCTGCCATCGAGCGATCCCCCATTTTCTCGATCATCGAATGGATGAACTCTGCCATGCCAAAATCATCGTCACCATGGAGCAGGTAGACTACCGGAACC
>DATHZS010000096.1:0-8248 GCA_035458505.1 Anaerolineales bacterium
CCACCAGGGATCACCTCGGCATTTTTCACAATCGTCCGGCTGGAGGTCGAGGTCATGGTGAAAGGATTGATATTCAATCCCATGATGCTGACGATAGGATGATAGTCATGATTGACCGTCACCACAATCCTGTCCCCAAACCGGATTGTGTCTGCCCCGTTATGGGATGCCAGGTCAGCACAGCTCGAATACTTTTGCATGTAAGACCCATCGCCTTCATCCGGGCCGTTGTCATAGACAATTGTAAAATCGCTGGTGTCCATACCCGCGAACCGGCCGATCCTCATACCGGCAGTCACTATACCGGTGCAGTCATAATACCGCTGCCCCGCACCAACATCGCCGATAGCAATCCCGTAGCGGGCCGCTTCTCGGCTGGCACTGTTAACCGAAGAGTATGAAAAAATCAGGAATCCCACTTCAATGATCCCAAACACGACCATCAAAACCACCGGCAGAACGATCGCAAATTCAACGATCCCCTGGCCGCGGGGTTGTTCACCACTAAACCGTAATCTCTTCCTTACCATAGGTCACCTTCATACCTTCATCAAGTGAGGGCAAATTGACGCAACAGAATTCAGGCTTTTGGCCTTCCCTCTCCATTTAAGAATAACAAATATTCGCAAAGATGCAACAGGACTAGAGTAATGTTTGCCATCTCCTATCAATACTGTAATGTAATTGGCAGAAGGTCCTGCAGCTGCATGGCAACTGCCATCATTAATACCGCCCCAGTGTTGGTTGCGATGTGCATGAAAATCGAAATCCAAAGAGAGCGAGTTTTTTCAACAGCGAAGGCCATTGCCAGTCCCATCACAAAACTTGAACCAACCACAGCAAGTGAATCGTAGTGCGCCAGACCAAATAGCCCTGAGCTGATCAAGATCCCCCCAACCACGCCAGTTTTCTGACGAAACCAGTCATACAACAAGCCGCGGAAGAACAACTCTTCAGCAATTGGTGCCAAGATTCCCACACCAACCACCATTAAAACTATACCATACCATGTGTCAAAACCAACCGAAAGAAGTTCGCCCCTGAAATCCAAACTGGTCAAATCCCCACCGACCATATTTTCGATCCACAACCCGATAGCGCCAATCAGAAGCCTCACAGGCAAAATACCAATCGCTAATCCCCCGCCAAGCAGGGCATACTTGAGAATGTTTCGGGGCGGTTTGAGTCCCATACTCTCCCAGGAGATCTTTTTACGTTTGACCCCAAAGAAATACACACTCCCGGTCAAACACACGAAATTCAAGACCGATATGATCAGGGTTGTCCCAAGGTTAATCTCATTGATAAAAAACCCTGCAACGATGCTGGCCAGAAAATACAACCCAACCCCACCAAACAGGTAGAGGACCAGATCATTTCCTTTTGCAGGAATCAAGTCTGTCTCAGGTGAAGGTTCAAACGCAGGTTGTTCAGCCAGGTCTGAAACATTGTCAAGATTGTTCATTCACTACTCCAAAACATATTTTTTAGTCGCCGTAGCTGGCTTCGGTCTTACAGGCCAAAACACCCGGCTGCCGGGAATGTTCAACTCGTCCATTCGTACACCAATTTCAGAATGGAAATGCGAAATACTGGAAGACAGAGAGCATATTCACTGATTAGTTATACCGTTAACTATTTCCGATAAAGGATTCAAAACCGGAACATGAAAATGACAATTCCATGTTGCCTGTTTTCATTATAGCGGTAACCAGCCTAACCAACCTGAAAAACCAATCTACAAATTCACAGGCGTTCCAGGAACTTGTCTCAAACATGCTTTTTTACAGCCTAGTATACCTAACTTGTCCAGATGATGCGAAACCCAATTTACTCGCGGGCTTTGTCTAGCGTCGGGTTTTCACAGGATATCAATGGACAAATTTTCCTTGACAATTCGCTCATCGGGAATTATATTAAGCAAACTTAACTATTAAGGAAAATGAAATATGAACTCTGAGGATCAATTTATTCCAGTTCTCAACCAGTGGATTGCGGTATTCATGCACCGTTCGATGCAAAACCTGAACAGGTTCTCCAAGGAAAGAGGGATTTCCATGTCCCAGATCTTTGCCTTAACCTATGTCCACCATCAGGGCACCTGTGGTGTATCGGATATCGGTGAAGGCTTAGGCGTGAGCAATGCTGCTGCCAGCCAATTGATTGACAAACTTGTTCATCAGAACATGATCCAACGCATAGAAGACCCCGAAGACAGGCGCAGCAAACAGATTTCCCTCACCGAGAAAGGAATTCAACTCATCAAAGATAGCCTGGTTGCCAGGTACAGCTGGTTCCATGAGTTAAAAGACACCTTAATGGAAGACGAGAAAACCCGGATCATCAACACCCTGGATTTGTTAATTGAAAAAGGCAGAGGGCTGGAATTTGACAAAACAACTGAACAGCTCCCTCACCATCCCACCAAGTAGGACACATGAAATATGCTAAGACTTAGAAAATACTTAACCCCCTATCTCCCAATCTTTGTCCTGACCGTGGCCTTGCTGTTCGTTCAGGCCAATGCGGAACTCGCGCTTCCGGATTATATGTCCAGGATCGTCAACAACGGCATTCAGCAAAACGGTATTGAAAGCCCCATTCCAGAGGTCATCCGCCAGAGCACCTTCGATAAGCTGATGATCTTCATGGATGATGACGACCAAGACCTTGCCCGGGGTTCCTACCAATTATTGGAGCCAGAGGCGTCCAACTACGCAAAACTGGTCCAGGAATTTCCTGGGATAGAAACTGAAAATGTATATTTCCTTGGGGAGGTAACCAAAGAGGATCTCGACCGCCTGGAACCGGTCATGGCAAGGTCGCAAATGGTGGTTTTTGGGATCCAGCAAGCCATCGATAATCCTGACCAGGCCCCAGTCTTTGGTGAAGGACTATCCTTCGACCTGTCCATGGTCCCGTCTGGGATGGATGTTTTCCAGCTTCTCTCCAGCCTGCCCGCTGCTCAACTGGATCAAATGCTGGTCACGATCGACCAGCAATTTGACGCCCTCGGAGACAGCATGGTCAGCCAGATGGCTGTGGGGGCAGTCAAGCAGGAATATGAAGCGCTTGGCGTAGACAGCTCAAAACTCCAATCGGACTATATTCTTAGCACAGGCGGAACGATGCTCCTCATCTCATTGCTTGCCGGGGTATGTACCATTATTGTCGGATTCTTCGCCTCAAGAACGGCGGCCGGGGTTGCCCGTGACCTGAGAAAAGCTGTATTTGAGAAAATCGAAAGTTTTTCCAGCGCGGAATTCAACAAATTCTCCACCGCGTCCCTCATCACCCGATCCACCAATGACGTCACCCAGGTTCAGATGGTTATATTTATGGTCATGCGAATGGTGTTCTATGCCCCGATCATTGGGATCGGGGGGATCATCCGGGCCATCAGCAAAGGTGCGTCCATGTGGTGGATCATTGCTGCTGCTGTGGCGGCTTTGCTGGCCTTGATTTTGATCGTTTTTGTGATCGCATTGCCAAAGTTTAAAATCATTCAATCCCTGATCGACAAACTTAACCTGGTCACCCGGGAGAGCCTCTCAGGAATGATGGTGATCCGGGCATTCAACAAACAGGAGTATGAAGAGAAAAGGTTCGAAAAAGCCAACCGCAACCTGACTGATAACAGCCTGTTTGTTGCCAGGGTCATGGTAACCATGTTCCCAATCATGATGCTTATCATGAACGGGCTATCCCTGGCAATCATCTGGGTTGGCTCCCAACAGGTCGCAGCGGCATCCATGCAGGTCGGGGATATGATCGCTTTCCTCCAATATGCCATGCAGATCGTGTTCGCCTTCCTGATGCTCTCGATGATGTTCATCTTCATCCCCCGGGCAGCTGTGTCAGGCGAACGGATTGCGGATGTACTGGAGACAGAAACCGAGATCAGAGACCCGGAAACTCCCATCCCCTTCTCCCAACCCTTCAACGCGACCATCGAGTTCCGCAATGTCTCTTTCAAATATCCGGATGCCCCCGACAATGTCCTCCACGATATCACATTTACGGCCCGGCCGGGAGAAACAACGGCCTTCATCGGTTCCACCGGGTGCGGTAAATCGACAGTCGTAAACCTGATCCCGCGGTTTTATGATGCCACCGAAGGGAACATCCTGGTCAACGGCACAGACATCCGCCAGGTCAGGCAAACCGATCTGAGGGACAAGATCGGATATGTCCCGCAAAAAGGCATGCTGTTCTCTGGGACCATCGAAAGCAACCTGCGCTATGCCGACCAGGATGCCGACCAGGATACCCTGGAAGAAGCGGTAGAGATTGCGCAAGCCAGCGAATTTGTCCTGGACGGTCCTGACGGGTTTTCAACCCCCATCTCTCAGGGTGGTTCGAATGTCTCCGGAGGTCAGAAACAGCGGCTTGCGATTGCCCGCGCCCTGGTAAAGAAACCGCCGATCTACATCTTCGATGACAGTTTTTCTTCCCTGGATTACAAAACCGATTCAGCTCTGCGCAAGGCACTGAAAGAAAAGACCGGCGAGAGCACCGTGCTGATCGTCACCCAGCGGGTGGCAACGATCAAGAATGCGGACCAGATCATTGTCCTTGACGAAGGCAAGGTCGTTGGCAAAGGCACCCATCATAATCTGATGCAAACCTGCGAGCCCTACCAGGAAATTGCATATTCGCAGCTCAGCAGGGAGGAATTAGAATGAACACGCCTCGTAACGATCACAAATCTAACGGTCCTCCTGCCAAAAGAGAAAGCAGTTCCATGGGAGGGCGCGGCCCGATGAGACCTGGTCACATGGCCATGCTGCGCGCCGAGAAAGCCCGGGATTTTCGCGGCACCATCGGCAAGCTGATTAAATACCTCGGAGCCTACAACAAGCTGATCGTCATTGTCATGATCGTGGCGATTGCCTCCACCATCTTCACGATTGTCGGCCCCAAACTCCTGGGGCAGGCCACCACCAAATTATTCGAAGGCGTGATGGGGCAGATCTCCGGCACCGGCCAGGGCATTGATTTTGACTACATCGGCAACATCATCCTGCTCACCCTGGGCCTGTACGTCACTTCGGCAGTGTTCAGCTATGTTCAAGGCTGGATCATGTCCGGCATCTCGATGGACATTACCTACAAATTCCGAAACGACATTGCGACAAAGATCAACCGCATGCCGCTTCAGTATTTCGACCGCACCAGCCAGGGAGAGGTGCTCTCCCGCATCACCAACGATGTGGACACCGTCAGTCAGACTCTCAACCAGAGCCTCTCACAAATGATCACCTCCGTGACCAGCGTGATCGGTGTGCTGATCATGATGATCTCCATCAGCTGGCAAATGACCCTGGTCGCCCTGCTGATTGTCCCGCTCTCAGGGATGGTCGTTGGCCTGGTGATCAAACAATCACAGAAATACTTCAAACAGCAGCAAGACTACCTGGGGCATGTCAACGGACATGTAGAGGAAATGTTTGGCGGACACATCGTCATGAAGGCCTTCAACGGGGAAGAAGAAAGCCTGGAGAAATTCAACGGTTTCAACGACGTTCTCTTCAGTTCTGCCTGGAAATCCCAGTTCTTCTCTGGCCTGATGATGCCGATCATGGGATTTGTCGGCAACCTCGGCTATGTGGCGGTCAGCATCCTCGGTGGCTGGCTCGCAGTCCGCAATCTGATCACCGTGGGAGATATCCAGGCCTTTATCCAATATGTCCGCTCCTTCACCCAACCCATCACCCAGATTGCAACCATCTCCAACGTGCTGCAGCAAACTGCCGCGGCGGCAGAACGGGTCTTTGAATTCCTGGAGGAAGCGGAAGAGGCACCCGAAACGGAAACCTCCGTCACCGTGGAAAAGGTCGAAGGTCACGTGGAATTCAACAATGTGCAGTTTGGCTACGAAGAAGACAAAATCGTGATCCGGGATTTTTCTGCCGATATCCAGCCCGGTCAAAAAATCGCGATCGTCGGCCCAACCGGTGCCGGTAAAACCACCATGGTCAAGCTGCTGATGCGCTTTTACGACTTGAACGAAGGCGGCATTCTCGTCGATGGACACAATATCCGCGAGTTTCGCCGGCAGGACCTGCGCAAAATGTTTGCCATGGTGCTGCAAGACACCTGGCTCTTTAACGATACGATCATGGAAAACATCCGTTATGGACGGGCTGACGCGACGGATGAAGAAGTGATCCAGGCTGCCAGGGCGGCCCATGTAGATCACTTTGTGCGCACTTTGCCAGACGGGTACCAGATGGTGCTCAACGAGGAGATCACCAACATCTCGCAGGGACAAAAACAGCTGATGACCATCGCCCGGGCGATCCTCGCTGACCCTCAAATCCTGATCCTGGATGAGGCCACCAGTTCGGTGGATACCCGGACGGAAGTGTTGATCCAAAAGGCAATGGATGCCCTGATGCAGGGCCGGACGAGCTTTATCATCGCCCACCGTCTCTCCACCATCCGCAACGCCGATCTGATCCTCGTGATGAACGAAGGGGACATCGTAGAAAAGGGCAACCATGAAGAACTGCTGGAAAAAGGCGGCTTCTATGCCGTACTCTACCAGAGCCAATTTGAACATCTTGCCATGACCTAACCACAAAACCGGGGAGCTGGCTCCCCGGTTTTTTTTCTCCTATTTGTTTGCCGGGTGTGAATTACCGGGCCGTATTCCCACTATCCACCAGCAAACAGGTTCCAGTAACGTCTGGGGCGTCCTCGCTGGCCAGGAAGAGAACCGCACGCGCAATTTCCTCAGCCGCAGCCACCCCCCAATCGGAGGCGTGGTTGACGATCACGCCATACCCATTGGCACGCATACGCGGCAAGACCCATTTGCTCCCCTCAATATAAACCCAATCCTTGCCGGATGAGGCGGTTTGAGCTACCCCATCCTCAATTCGTGAAATTTTACACAAAATTTCACACGAAAAGCTTGCAATCGGGCCGAGTTTTCTGTATGATATAAGTACCAATTGGAGGCATCGATCCAAAGAAATGTACTGGTCGCTTGCTCCTGAATCCTTCACACAATCAATTTTGCAACTCTGGGGTATTCTTTGGGGAGCCAATGGCGAAACCGGCCTGGGTATGGTCGGTTTTTTATTTTTTATGAATTGGTGGGTCAATTTTGTAAAAAAATGGAACAAATTCTTATTTACAGGTACGGATGAATAGGACTTAGTACCAGTCCTGTCTGGATGGGTTGTCTCTTGGAGGGGATCTACCATCACAATTTGAACACGATTTATACCTGGGTTGCTTCCATCGCAGCAACCAAATAGGAGGCAATGTTTTCGACTGAACATTTCAACGTAACTAATCCAGCAGGCACTGTTTTGTACTATTTTTGTACTATTTTTGAAATCGTGACCATTTTTATATGCTAATGTAGTATATAGGACTTAAGTCCTATTTGCCAAGGCTAGCGGTCTCATCCGAAAAACTGAATATCTAATCACAGGGATGCTGTGATCCAGGGGCCAGTCATGGTCGCTTTACCGCTTCGGTGGTAAGGCCCTTGGGGAGCAAGTAGCGAAACCGGCCCAACTCAGGGCCGGCTTTTTTTGCCCCCTGAGCATCCATCCCAACCCACATTCCAGCCAATTGAAAAAGGAGGTAAGCAAATCTCAAAACTTATTTTCCAACCGTAGTTAATTTTTATTTACGATTTCCTTTGGAGGGAAAAAATGAAAACAAAATTTGATCGAAAGCTCCTCATCCCGGTGACTATTTTGGCCCTGATGATGGGCCTAATCGTTGGGACAGTATCGGGAGCTGATTCAAGAGTCGAAACTCAGACCGGATTCGAAATCGAAGGCAATATCGCTTTTGATCCTCTGGAAGGCGCTCAGTACGACTGGTGGGATGGTGTAGCAAATCGACCCGGATATCCCCCGGCCATCCTGATCGCCGACGTACACTCAAAAAATGAGAATGATAACTACTTCAGCCCCTCGGGCAAGTTCGATGACCCGGCTGGTTGGTCAATCAAACTAGGCAGCGTTGGACCTGGACAGAATGAATTGACCAACGTCTTCGTCTGGGCGCTCGCACCAGGTGAACTGGGTGAATCACAGACCGATTCCTGGCTGATCATGGGCATGGAACGCGTCAAGAAGTCCGGCACCTTCGCGCTTGACTTCGAGTTCAACCAGATTCCCTGGGGAGTCGGCCCCCTGCCACATGTCGGCGGCCCCACTCGCTCTCCCGGTGACATCGCCGTCGGCTTTGAACTCAAAGGCAACCCGACCAGCGCGACAGA
>DATHZS010000097.1:0-2055 GCA_035458505.1 Anaerolineales bacterium
ATGGATGCACGCTCAAAGTCTATCGCCGTGAAACGCTTGAGGGATTCCGTTTGTATGGCGAGATGCATCGCTTTATCCCGGTTTTCGCGCACTCTGTCGGGGCGAAGATCGCAGAAATCCCCGTCCGCCACCACCCAAGAAAATTTGGCGAAGCAAAATACGGCTTGGAAAGAACCGTAAAGGTTGTCCTCGACCTGTTCACGGTGAAATTCCTGCTCGATTATTCCCACAAGCCGATGCGTCTGTTCGGCGGAGCGGGCGTCGGTTTGATCGGCGTGAGTATCCTTTTGTTGGCGTATCTGTTCATTCGTAAAATGGTTTTCCTCATTCCCGTCTTGAGTTCACCGTTCTTTCAGATCGGTGTCATGCTTCTTATCCTTGGGTTTCAATCCATCCTGATGGGTCTGATCGCCGAACTGTTGGCGCGCACCTATCACGAATCACAGAGCAAGCCAACCTATACCATCCGGGCGGTGATGGGGAAGAAAAAATAAATGTCTGCGTGGTGGTTGAAGAACCGTCAGCGAATCCTGCAACTGGCAGGGACGATCCTGGCAGTGGTCCTGCTGGTTGTTTTGTTGAGAGAAAATGGGTGGGATGAGATTCTAAGCGCTTTCAGAAAAATCAAAACTTCAGACCTGCTTTGGGTCGCACTCTTGTTTTCGATCTCCCGCATTGCGATGGTATGGAGATGGCACATCTTATTGCGTTCCGGCGGGATTGACATCCGCTTCAAAGATAGCATGTCATTGACCTTCACCGGTCTTTTTGCTTCGAATTTCCTGCCATCCACCATTGGGGGCGATGTAGTGAGGCTGGCGGGCGCAATGCAAATGGGATTTGACCGGGCGGTCTGTCTCGCTTCCATCGCCGCAGACAGGCTGGTCGGAATGGTGGGCATGACCATGACGTTTCCCATTGGAGTAGCTCATTCATGGAGTCTTTTGGGGACAACCGCTCCCGCCTCTTTCTCAGCCGCAGCCTGGTTCCACAGACCCCTCACCTTTCTCAAACGGACATTTTCCGTCTTCACCCTCTGGCTTAGGAGACCAGGCGCATTGTTCGGCTCGCTGTCCTTCACATGGATTCACATGCTTTGCCTGTTCGGCTCGATATACTTATTCGTGGACGATCTCGGGAGTCACGTTTCTTTTTGGATGATTGCTGGCTTATGGAGCCTGACATACTTCATCACATTGGTCCCGATCTCTATCAACGGATACGGCTTGCAGGAACTGTCCTTCACTTTTTTCATGTCCAATGTGGCTGGATTGACCCCAGCGGTCAGTTTAAGTGTGGCGATTCTGATTCGCGCGTTTTTTATCCTTTCCAGTCTGCCCGGGGCATTGTTTCTCCCATCCATCATGTCTGCCATCTCTGAACAAAAAAGGGAACCATCGCCCGGCGGTAACCTGCTGTAAAATTGGGCTTCGATGGAAAAATCCTCAAACGCTTCCCGTCCCTTCTGGCTGACCATTCTTGCCTTCACGATCATCGTCAACCTGACGATGATGTGGTTGACCTACCTGCACCTCGTCGAAATCAAAGCAGACCTGATGCGCGCCTCCTGGAGTTGGATGCTGGTATTGAACCTGGCAATTGCAGTATCCTGTGCCTGGTTGATGGCTCGCATCGTTGGTAAAAAATCCAGGTTTATCGGACAGATCGAGAAAATTGCTTCTAGCAAATTATCCTGGCGCATTCTTGGTGGGTTGGTATTCATTGGGGTCTTGTATCTCATCCCATATGTCAAATTTGCATACAAGGTCGGTCAGGAGGTCAAACAGCCGGTCTACGACCCTGTCCTGCTGTTATTGTTTTACTACTGGATGTGCTGGTGGCTGGTTATGCTTGCGGCGACAGCATTAAAAATTTCCTTCAAAACGACCTGGCAGGGAGGCTTTGCATCGACGCTGGTATTGCTTGGGCTGGCATTCGAGATATTCTTTCGATACACTTATGTAACGGATTACCCTCTTTCACTGGGATGGTCGGAGGGGAGCCGATACTATTACGCATCGCTGTTCTTCTCCGGGCAGATCTACGGGGAATCCT
>DATHZS010000098.1:0-2296 GCA_035458505.1 Anaerolineales bacterium
CCTTCGAGTTCCTCCTTTAAAGTCCGGTCTTCAAGATAGGTCCGGATCACTACCGCGATAATGCCAAGTCCGCCGGGAATCAGAGAATATAATGAGCCGATAATCATAGAAGCAGAAAGCGCCCCTATGATCATGGATAGATAACCCGGATGCCGAACAAAATGGTAGGGGCCGTTGGTTATGACATGATGCCCGCGATCTTTCTGAATTCGCACAGTGGTTTCAAAAAACTGGTTGACTACAATAGCCCAGGAACCGAAGGCGTAACACATGACAAAAAGAAGGATGCCGGTAATTGCGTAATTTATATGAAGCTCGGACCAATGATATCTTCCCACATCCAGTCCAGCGATAATCGGGAACGCAATCAGCGAGATCGTAAAATAGAATACCAGGAATACCTTATCCCAAGGCTTGGTCCCCTCCTTGATCGTGGCTCTTTGGTTGGCGAGTTCGGGTGCCAATTTCCAAAATACGACTGAGACCACGATAGCCCCCAGATAATCCATACCTAGAAAAAACCATGCCCTGGGAATGTCCATTCGGCCCGCCGCCAGAAAAAAACATATAAAAAACAAGGCTTTCCATCCAAAGGGCATGAGAATCGTTTTGAAACCGTCCCTGGTCAATTGTTGTTTCATGATAATTCATGCCTCTTGTTTAATAATAAAGAGGAATAAACTGTGATTTTATTTCATCTCAATATATATGGAGAGAAAAACAGAGAATAATTGATTGAGGAGTTAATGTTTTGAAAGATTTAGTTATTCGGTAAATCTCCAAGCTCGGAGGTCACAGATATGAATCCCATGAAACATGTTATGAGGGATCACCGCAAAGCCGGATATATCTCATCTGCGGTCAATAAGATGATCCCTGTTGGTAGTATCGTCGGGGCGCCTGCATTATGGCGCGCCCTGCTGAGAAGGGTGGTCGTCCTTGGGATGGTCATGTTTCTATCCTGTATACCTGAACCAAAAACTTTGGCAGAACCGGAAAGGTTTGAGCGCGAGAATGTTACCCTCAAGGGCAGTCACACAGACATGCAGTTCCTCGCCGGGCAGTCAGTCCGCATCAGTGCCAACGTCGCCGACGATGTATTTGCAGCCGGTCGGGATGTTACCTTCGATTCCGCCACAGTAAAGAACGCTATTGTCGCTGGCTATGATGTCGAACTGCGCAGTGGTAACGTGGCGGATATGATCACAGCGGCCGCCAACGTCAAAATTGCGGGTACCATTGAGGATGATCTTGTTGCTGCAGCGCGGTCGATTTGGATTTCTTCCAGTGGAACGGTCGGCGGTGATGCCCGTTTTGCTTCCGAAACAATCGATATGGAAGGACGTATTGGTGGAAACATGAGGGCCGCGGCGGCGCGCATCACCATTACGGGAAAGATATCCGGCAAGGCGGATCTCCTCGCAGAACGGATTATTATAGCATCCGGTGCTGCTATCGCCGGTGACCTGATTTACCGCAGCGATACAAAGCCTGAAATCGCTGAAGGTGCGACAATAGGAGGAAAAATACGCCGGATCGAGATCGACAAGTCCGACCTCCGTGTGATTGGTTTCAGCATTCTTGGAATCGGTATGTTCATCACGCTTTCCTGGATCATCGCCATGCTGTTACTTGTTGTCATCATCCAACTGGCTTTTCCAAACCTCATGGCCGCTGCAGTCGGGCAACTCCAGACGAATCTTTGGTCGAGTCTCGGGCGCGGCATTACGGGTTTACTGCTCACCATCGCTCTGATAGGTCTCTTATTTGCCTCCATTCTCGCCATTCCGATTGGGTTGGCTCTGCTTTTGGCAATTGCCGTTGTATGGTTGCTGGGTCTGGTGACGGTGTGTAATTATTTGGGGCTGCTGATCAGACGCGGGAAGAAAGCCTCGGCCAACATGAAGATTGCCAGCCAGATGGGTTGGGTGATCGCGGGTGCTGTCCTCTTGGGAGTTATCACCATCATTCCCTTTGTGGGCGGTACTGTTTCCGGGTTGGCGATTGCGGGAGGGTTCGGTGCGTCAGCCGGTGAGCTGTGGAGGCGGTTGCGGACTGCTTGATCACACGCAACGCGGAAAACACAAATGCCTGGCAGTAGTTTGATTCAGACAAAGATCAGTCCAACTGCGGTTCTTTGACGTCTTCTACGACTTCCATTTGCTTGTTGAACAGTTTCGCGGAGAGCGCCCAGGAGCCCCAGGAAATCAAGACGATGGTGCCGATGCCGATGGCGGCCCACAAGCCGACATTGCCGGATTCGCTCATTCCCCTGATAAACACGAACATTCCCAGC
>DATHZS010000099.1:0-5554 GCA_035458505.1 Anaerolineales bacterium
CCTGACGAGGAAGACACCGATCCTGTTTGTGTTGGAGGATCTGCATTGGGCAGACGGCCCGAGTCTGATGTTCCTGCATTTCCTTCTACGCAACACCCGTCAACTCCCTGTTTTGGTATTGGGCACTTATCGTGAGACCGAGCTCGAGCCGGTTCGCCCATTTTACGAAACACTGCTGGGAATGAATCGTGAACGGTTATACACAAGGGTGGCGTTGCAGGGGCTGGACGACGAGAGAGTTGCCAAATTGATATCAGCGCTGCTCGGTGCCCCCGTGGAGGGAAATTTGGTCGAGGCGATCACGCGCGATACAGAAGGGAATCCGTTTTTCATTGAGGAAGTGGTCAAAGGTCTCGTCGAACGGGATCTGTTGAAACGTGAAAAGGACGAATGGAAGCTGTCGGATGGCATAGACACGTTCATCCCGCAAAGTATCCAGATCGCGTTGGGGAAAAGACTCGATTCACTCTCTGAGGATGGACAGGCGGCTCTCTCATTTGCATCCATACTGGGACGAGAATTCGATATGGATATCCTGCTGGTAATTTCCAAGTGGGATGAAGATCGTCTGCTCGACGCGCTGGACGAAGCCATCGAAGCACAGCTGATTTCGGAAACCCGAGGGCACGGCAGGGAAATATTTCGTTTCGCGCACGCGCTACTGTCACAGGTGATCTACGAGGGCATCAACACACGGCGGCGGGCGCGCTTCCATCAACAGGCTGGGGAGGCACTGGAGACCGTCCATGCAAAAAGGTTGGACGAACAGATCGAGCCGCTGGCATACCATTTCGCACGGGCACCGCTGAGGGTCGCTGACAAAGCCGTCACCTACGGCCTGCGCGCAGCGGAAAAAGCAGTTGCTGTTTATGCCCATGACCAGGCCATTCAGCACTACGCTGAAGTATTGGAAGCACTGCACGACCTTGACGACCCGCTGACCGAGGCACAGGCATGGGAATTGATGGGCGATGCCAAAATGAGACTCTATTACGCCAAGGAAGCACTTGCAGCCTATGAAAACGCGGTGAGTGTACTCGAAAAGAATGAATTGACAGAGTCTCAAGAATACTGCCGCCTCTCTTATAAGATGGGAGAATTGATCATCCGGGAACAGAATGATCCAAAACGTGCACGTGAATTTCTGGAACACGCACTTTCCAGTCCGATTGCTGCACCAGAAAGTCCACAGCGGGCAAAATGCCTGGCTACGCTGGCCGTTTGCCTGGTTCACGAAGGCTCGTTGGATGAAGCACAGACATACGCACAAAACGCAGTGGATCTTGCAGAAAAGCTAGAATATTCCGAGGGGATCGCCAGCGGATGCGGCGCACTCTGTAATGTGCACGAAGCTAAAGGTGATCTTGATTCATATGCGCAAACGTCCAAGAGACAGGTGGCGGCTCTGGATCAGGGCGGGGATTTGTATGCCATTTTCGATGCCTTTACACACATGATAGTTCTGGGAAACCAGCGAGGCGACTATGCTCAAGTGGAGCGATATTATTTGGAAGGCATGAAATTATGCCAGAAATTCAATGCGCCGGGTTGGGAGGGAACCATATTGGCTGGATTTATGTTTGCTCTTAACTATACGGGCCGCTGGGAGGAAGCACTGGAGCATGGAAAACGCGTCCTGCCACTTTTCGATAGAGTTGGTTGTAGTGCATGTTTCTTGTACATTTTCTGGAATCTGGCCGATATTGAAGCAAAGATGGGCAATTTAGAGAAATCTAATGAATATTTCGAGAGCGTGATTAATATTTTAAGCCAGCTCAATCCCGGTCCAGCGAGTAAGCTGCGTTGGGAATTTTTTGGTCATGTGCTCATGCAGGAATGGAAAGCTGCATGGATGGTTGCAGAAAAAAAACGCACCGCAGGGTATCCAACACATGGTAGATCGCCTACCGCGTTGTGGATGGAGAGTTCAATGCTTCCATTAACATACATTTACGCGGGTCAAATCAAGCAGGCACAACAGCATATAGCTCAATCATTGACGATATATCAAGATCAAAACATCCCTTATGGTATTGCAATTTGTCATTTTGCAGCCGGGCTGATGCATGCCCTTCATAAACTGTATGATGAGGCTCTGTCAGAATTCGAGCAGGCGATCGCCATTTATCGCACCATCAATCACCCCTGGGATATAGCCAATACATTATATGAGATGGGATCTGTCCATGTAAAACAGTATGATAATGTGGACAGAGAAAAGGGACGAGAGGTATTTGAAGGGGCGCTGAAAATATTCACCGAATTAAAAGCACAGCCGTCCATAGATAAGATTAATAAAGCTTTGGAATTACTTGCCTCATGAAATCAGGTTCATAACCAATTTTGAATTTTAGTGATGGTATCATCGCCCTATGACTATATCATCCCCTGGTGGGACTATAACTGCTGAAGCCCGGCGCAATATTGCGTTCATCAAGTAGTCACACTGCATACACTATCAAACTGACTGCAAGGTATGTGTTGAAGGCAGAATCGTCTTGATCTGACAATCTTTGTCGAATAACTCAGGAAAAGGGAATTTCGCGGAAATGATGGTACAAATAAGAACATAGTGTCCAAACTCTGGTAGAAAAGAAGCAGATGGGCAGCTTAACGTCTGGAACAGTGACCTTTCTATTCACTGATATCGAGGGCAGTATCCGGTTGGCACGATCCCTTGGCGGCAGGTCAAACAGAGTATTCTGATACCAGCCTCAAAAACGGTCTTTCGAATGGAGAACCAGGATATGAAGAAAAATCTTGTCCGGATTGCAGCCGGCGTTGCAACTCTCTTAGTGGTGGCGTACTTTATTATCGGTTACGTAGTCTACGACAAATTGTCGAAAGTTGAGCCAGGCGGAGGGGAAAACGCAGGGAATACCCCCGCCTCATTCCAGAACACGATCGATGAGTGGCCCGACTTCGATGTTTCCCTCTATCTCATGGGCGGGTTTGAAGCGGTGCGTATCCCAAGCCGCCAGGAGGGGCTTGAGCTGGCCGGCTGGTACATACCTGGCGATCCCGATGCGCCGGTCGTCATCCTGACGCACGGATTTGGCAGTTGCAAATGCTCCCCGCGGATACTCACTGCGGCGGGCATGCTGAACCAAAACGGTTTCGCCGTGTTTATGTATGACATGCGCGAGCACGGCGAGTCCGATATTGAGGACGGGCGCGCAGCCGTCGGCACGGAGGAATACCTCGATCTGCTCGGCGCCTGGGATTGGCTCATTCACGGAAAGGGATATACTCCGGACCGCATCGGCGTGTATGGGCAGTCGCTCGGTGCCGGAACCACGCTGATCGCGTTCGGGCAGGAGCCTCAGATGGCTGCCGCGTTCGTCGATTCGCCCTTCTCCGATCTGCGGGTGATCATCATGGAGGAGCTGGTCCGCAATGACTATCCGACCTTCCTCGTGCCCGGCGCCCTCTTTATGGCACAGGTGGTCGCCGGGGACAACTTGACCTCCTTCGGTCCTCAGGAGGCTTTGACAAATGATGCTGGCCGCCCCATTTTCATTGTGCATGGCACAGGCGATACCCGCATCGACATTCACCACACGCGCGACCTCGCTGCACTGGGTGAGGAGGCTGGAGCCAATCTCACGGTCTGGATTCCGGATGGGGTGGGACATGTGGAAGCCGAATTTGCCTATCCGGAGGAATATGAGCAGAGTCTAGTCGACTTTTTCAGTACCGCCCTAGGCAAGTGATTGAACGAATGGATGATGCAAGCGCCTTCGGTTTCCTGGTGGCGCTTGTTAATTCATCTCAAGCGATTTGTGAATCTTTCAGATATGTATGCCCTCCAAACATTCCTGTAAACGATTGTTCATATTTCACGATTACAATTCCGGGCATAGTAATTTGCTCGCTCCAGCGAGGAAATGAATCATATGAAACACCCATCAACTCTCACCCTTGTCTGTAATGCGCCACCAATCGTAGAGCCCTCACCCCTGCCTAGATCTCGATCAAGCATGGCGTATACCGACCCGGGGATTGGCTCTGATCGGAGGGCAAGGACCAGGAAGGAGGGAGCGCCGGGGGAATAAGCACTCACACATTCATTCGAGATTGTCGGAATCGCGGTATGACACATCGAAAACTACATTGCAAAAAGTGAGTAACAAAAATGGCCAAAGTTTGCAATAACCTCATCACCCAGGGCCTCAGCGGCTCACTGGGCGATCAATTCGTATTTCGCTTGGGAAAGGGCGGGCAGACTATTGTCGCCACCAACCCAGCCATCGGTTTAGACTACAGCTGCAGCAGCACCGGCCTCAGCCCCAATACCACCTACTGGTATCGCGTCAACGCCCAAAATGCAAGCGGGCCCTCCGCATGGTCCAACACTGCTTCAGCCACTACGCTCGCTATTACAGGCCCCACATCAGTGCAAATCGGCTCCATCATAGTCACGACGATTAATGCTGGACAGGGCAATAAGCGCGGCCAGGCGACGGTAGTGATGGTTAACCCTCTTGGCGGGCTTGAAGCGGGTGCCACCTACCGGCACATTCAATGAGCCTGGCTCAGGAACTATCAAACTGACTGCAAGGTATGTTTATGAAGATCTAAATCGTTCTTTAAAGTAGCTGTTTAATGCATTAAAGCCTCAAATTGAAACTCCCCTCACAAAAGTCGCTAATCAAAGAGAAACAGTTACCGGCCAAGCAACTGTTTCTCTCTTCTATATATGTTTGGTGCTTCATTCTCCTGACAAGAGATTACTTCCGTTTGAATCGAATGGATATTGTAAATTGTTGTGTGTCAGAACCTGTGAGACAGTTTAGGGTAAAAAGTTAAGGTGGTAATTCCGGCCAAACTCTGGTTAGAATATAACCAACCAAGGAGTGAACAATGGCCGAAGAGAACAATTAATCAGTTGAATCAACGGTACGTGAGATCCGCCGTAAGACCCATAAAAAGTACTCTGCTGAGGAGAAACTCAAGCGCGTGATGGAAGAACACGCCCAGGCAGATCAACATCCTCAAGTTGAGATCGAACGTCAACAGAAGCGCGAGCGACGCTTCCAGGCCCTGGTCGAACGGCTGAATGAATTCCTCAAGGATCGCGAACCGAAGTTGGGCAGCAATGGCAAGGAGATCCAAAGCAATGCGGTGGAAGCCTTCGCCAGCCAGGATCACGAAAATCTCAAGCCGATGTTGGAGGGCGCAAAAAAAACGCCGTCGCCATCGGAAAAGATGAAACCTGGTTTCAAGGCAAACAACTGACCGCCGATCCCAACTATCACTCGCTCAGCAGCTTGAAGGTCTGCCAGGATGAAAAGCTCGATGCCTACATCCCCGACATCCAATACCGCACACGCGATCCGCGCTTTGCCGATCAAGAGCGTTTCAAGGATGGCACCTTCGGCGGCAGGCAGCGACCGGACGCCAAGCCAAGGCCCTTCACGACAGCTGACTTCTCTTTCGATCCAGACAAACAGGTGTATCGCTGTCCGCATGGGAAGGAACTGACCTGCCATGCCCGCAACCAGGTCAACCGTTATCGTACCTATGATTTCTACCGTGCTCGCGTGGAAGACTG
>DATHZS010000100.1:0-76214 GCA_035458505.1 Anaerolineales bacterium
AGTCGAAGGTGTAGTGGAAATCTGCACCGGAATTCGACAGCAGGTTCTGTACGGCACCTTTGCTGCCCGGGGCAAATTCGACAAAGACGCGCACTTTATCCGCGGCTCCAACGGCGGGGCTGGCTGCGGTCAGAACCAGGAGTGCGACCATGCTTACAAACATCAATTTTAAAAGGGGCTGTGTTTTCATGTGACCTCCAATAATGATTATTTTGATAATATTTATCTATTATAAAAGAATACCACAATATTTTTCAATAAATACTCCTTTGCGATGACTTTGTGGTGTTAAAATTCTAAAATAATAAGTCGACATACAGGGGGGGTAGAATCCAAGCAGTTGCGCTTTCGTATTAAAACGAATTTGGTGCCCAAACATTACAAAATTCAATTGGTGAAGTCAGTTGTCAGACAATTGACTTTCTACACAATCACTGATACACTATGCAGGCTAAGTTGTCTGACAAATTTTGTGAAATAGAGTACAAAATATGACGACCCTTTTAGTCAAGCATGCTGATATTTTAGTCACGATGGATGGCCTCCGCCAGGAAATCTCTGACGGCGGTCTTTTTATTCGGGATGGGTTCATTGAGCAGGTCGGACCGACCAGCGAACTTCCTCAAGACGCAGATCAAATCCTGAATCTCACGGGGCATCTCATCCTGCCGGGACTGGTCAATACCCATCATCATTTTTACCAAACGCTCACCCGGGCGGTGCCCGCCGCACAAGATGCCAACCTGTTTGGATGGCTGACCACCCTGTATCCGATCTGGGCAGGGCTAACACCAGACGATATTTACCTCTCAACCCAAACCGCCCTGGCCGAACTGGCCCTGACGGGCTGTACCACCGCCTCCGACCATCTGTACATCTATCCCAACGGCTCACGCCTCGATGATGAGATCCATGCAGCCCTGGAGATTGGTGTGCGGCTGCAAGCCTCGCGCGGCTCGATGAGCCTGGGCGAGAGCCAAGGCGGCCTGCCGCCAGACGGGGTGGTGGAGGATGAGAATGCAATCCTCAAGGAAAGCCTGCGCCTGATCCAAACCTACCATGATCCCAACCCCGGGGCGATGACCCAGATCGTATTAGCGCCGTGCTCGCCTTTCTCTGTGACCGGTGACCTGATGCGCGAGAGTGCCAAACTGGCCCGGGAGTACGGCCTGCACCTGCATACCCACCTGGCTGAAACTGAAGATGAAGACCAGTTCTGCCTGGACAAGTTTGGCTATAAACCCGTTGCCTATATGGAATCGGTCGATTGGATTGGTGAGGATGTCTGGTTTGCCCATTCCGTGCATGTCAATCAGGATGAGATTGATCTCTATGCCCGGACCGGCTGTGGTGTCGCACACTGCCCCACGTCGAATATGCGCCTGGCTTCAGGGATTGCCCCAATTGTCCAGATGCTGACCGCAGGGGTGAAGGTTGGGCTGGGCGTGGATGGATCGGCGAGCAACGATGGGTCTCATATGCTCGCTGAAGCCCGAATGGCGATGCTGCTTTCCAGAGTAGGCGCGGGCGAAGCAGGCTTCTCGCTTTCCAGCGAAGGCTTACCCCCGCTGATGACCGCCCGAACCGCATTGGAGCTCGCCACACGCGGCGGTGCCGCGGTTTTGGGACGCACCGATATCGGCTCGTTGGAGGCAGGTAAATGCGCGGATTTCTTTGCCCTGGATCTTCGCCAGCTGGAATTTGCCGGAGGGCTGCACGACCCGGTGGCGGCCGCGGTGTTCTGCGCACCTGTGAAAGCCAGCTACACGGTGGTAGGCGGTAAGGTGGTGGTCAGCGAAGGTCATCTGACCACGATTGACTTACCGGCATTGATTGAAAAACACAACGCTGCTGCCCAAAGGCTGGCAGCGTAGGAAGATTACGGCTGGAACTCCCCGATGGTTGACTCTGCTCAGGTTGTGATTTGTGGTGCGGGAATTGGAGGGGCAGCTGCGGCGTATTTCCTCACTGTTCACCATGGTATGCGCGAGGTGGTGCTGGTAGATGAACGCCCGCCGCTTTCGCTGACCAGCGACAAATCTACCGAGTGCTACCGCAATTGGTGGCCTGGCCCGGGGGACGCAATGGTGCAAATGATGAACCGCAGCATCGATCTGATGGACTCCCTGGCAGACCAACATCGTAATGTCTTTCATCTTAACCGCCGCGGGTATCTGTATACTACTACCCAACCGGAGAAAATTTCCGACCTGGAGGGGTTTGGCCTGGAGGCTTCTTCTTTGGGGGCGGGTGAACTGCGCCGGCATACTCCGGGGAGCGCGTCCAGCTATCAGCCGCACCACCCTGAAGGCTACCGGGATGCCCCAGAAGGTGCCGACCTGATCACCGATTCAACGTTAATCGTGAGAATTTTTCCGTACCTATCCCGGGATGTGGTGGCTGTGCTGCATGTGCGCCGGGCTGGATGGCTGAGCGCCCAGCAATACGGCATGCTGCTGCTTGAGCAGGCAAAAGCACATGGGGCAACCCTGATTGAAGACCGGGTTGTGGGGGTCGGGACGGCCGCCGGCCGTGTGGAACGGGTTCACCTGGCCAGCGGGTCAGAGATCCAGACCGGGGTGTTTGTGAATGCGGCAGGTCCGCTGCTGGCGGAAGTTGGCCAGATGTTGGGGCTCTCACTTCCGGTGCACCACGAACTGCATATGAAGGCTTCCATCAATGACACTTCAGTTGTGGTCGGCCGGGACGCGCCTTTATTGATCGATGTGGACCCCCAGTTTCTCTGTTGGACGGATGAGGAGCGGGCATGGCTGTTGGACGATGAAGATACCCGCTGGCTGTTGGATGAACTGCCCTCAGGGGCTCATGTCCGCCCGGAAGGTGCAGGAGACGCCGACAGTATCCTGATGCTTTGGGATACGCGAACCCACCGGGTAGATCCTGTGCTTCCGGCGCCCGCGGACGTGATGTATCCTGAAGTGGCCGTGCGGGGCTTGTGCAAGATGCTGCCCGGCTTGGCACAGTACCTGGAGCGGATGCCGAAACCTTATCTGGACAGCGGCTACTACACCAAGACGGAGGAAAACCGTCCTCTGGCTTGTCCGCTGGAGGTTCCCGGGGCATATCTCTTTGGGGCCATGTCCGGGTTTGGGATTATGGCCGCGGCAGGGTTAGGCGAACTGCTCGCCGCCCAGATTGTGGGAAGCGACCTGCCAGCGTATGCGCCTGCTTTCGATCTCCGCCGCTACCAGGATGCCGATTACCAGGCTGCGTTGGCCTCCTGGGGAGACAGCTGGCAGCTTTAACGGAGAAGAATGGACGCGTTGGAATTATTTAAGAATTTTGTAAAGTTGGTGAAGATTGATGGTTGAAATTGGAAAAACACTGCCGCAGCAATTGCATGAACGGCTGCGAAAATTAATCTCTGAGACTGAACCAGGTGGACGCCTGCCTTCCGAGCCAAAGCTCGCTAAGCAATTGGGTGTTTCCCGGGCGACGCTGCGAGAAGCAATGCGCATCTTTGAAACCCAGGGGGTCATCCACCGGCGGCAAGGCGTCGGAACGTTTGTGATCCCACCTTCACAGGTGATTGAGACGGGGTTGGAAGTGCTGGAAAGCATCCTGACCCAGGCCAAGCGCAAGGACCTGCCGATCCGGGTTGGGCCAACCTCGTTGATTGAACGCCCTGCAACAGAAAATGAAGTCGAGCTGTTAAATATTAAACCTGGAAGCAGTGTGCTCCAGATTTCCTGGGTGATGGAAACACCAGATCGACCGGTGGCGTATCTGGTCGATGTCCTTCCGGCGGGAGTATTGAGCCTGAAAGAAGCCCGCCAAAATTTCAATGGGTCCGTGCTGGACTTGCTGATGAACAGTCCTTCGCTGAACCTGACAACATCCCGCACCGAACTGGGTGCGGTGGCCGCGCCCCCCGAGATCGCGAAATCTCTGGGCATCCAGCGCGGGGATGTGGTGCTGTGTTTTGAAGCCACTTTATACACTGCTGAAGGCAGGGTGGTCGATTATTCGCACAGCTATTATCTGCCCGGATATTTCCGCTTTCATGTTGTGCGCCGGGTAGGCTGAGTTGGTGATTGGCGCGGTATGCACGCGCTTGATACACAAAGATAAATCTAAATCTAAACAAATTTTTGGAGGTACAAAATGCGTAGTTTTGCTGGACGAGATATTCTCTCACTGAAGGATTTTGAACGAAATGAATTTTTCCGCGTATTTGAAGCAGCGGAATGGTTGGAGCCAATTGCCCGCAACCGCCGGAATTCGGATATGCTGAAAGAAAAGACCCTGGTGACTGCTTTTTACCAGCCCAGCACCCGCACCCGCCTGGCCCACGAAGCCGCGATGATCCGTTTGGGCGGGCAGGTGACCGGTTTTGCTGATGCAAAGATGACCCGGGCAGGAGACTTCTACCAGGAGTCGATCAAAGACACCGTCAAGATGCTGGAGTTTTATGGCGACGTGATCGTGATGCGCCACTTCCAGCAGGGTGCCCCGCACGAAGCAGCCAAATGGGCCAGTATCCCGGTGATCAACGGTGGTGACGGCTGGGGTGAACACCCGACCCAGATCCTGACCGATTTTTATACCGTGATGCGCGAGAAAGGCCGCATGGATGGTCTGAAATGGCTGGCCGTTGGCGATATGCGCATGCGCACCATGCATTCCCTGGCTTACGGTCTCAGCCAGTTCGACTGCCCGATCACCTTTGTTTCCCCGCCCGATATGTCTCTGACCGAGGAAATGAAAGCCGACCTGAAGAATTACAGCCTGGATTATAAAGAAGCAGAGCATGTGGAAGAAGCCATCGCAGATGCAGACGTGATCCTGGTAGAGCCGGTGGTACAGCCAGACTACACCAAATCCCGCGATGAGCGCGAAGGTGATGTCGGCCTGACCCCCGCCAATTACAAGATCACCCGGGACCTGCTGTTCAATAAAGCCAAATCAGATGCGATTCTGCTGCATTCACTGCCGCGCATGGACGAAATCCCGGCCGATGTGGACATCACCAAATGGTCTCGCTACTGGCAGGAAGCCTTCAACGGCGTTGTGATGCGCATGGCCCTGATTGCTTTGATCATGGGCAAGATGGAATAGATCGTTTGATCGTTGTTGGTGAAGTAGTTCAACCAGCAACGATCTAACCAAAAAAGGAGAAAATCATGCAATCTGATTTGAGCGGCCGAGATTTGATCGGCGACCTTGATTTTAGTAAAGAAGAAGTAGAAACCATTCTGGATGTGGCCTGGGACCTGAAGCGAAAGCGCGCTTTGGGTGAGGAACATGCCTACCTGCGCGACAAAGTGCTGGCGATGCTGTTCTTCTTCTCCAGCACCCGCACCCGCGGATCTTTCGAAGCCGGTATGGCCCAATTGGGCGGGCATGCCGCGTTTATCGAATCCCGCACTACCCAGATTTCCCACGGCGATACCGAAAAGGAAATGGGCGAGATCTTTGGCCGGTATTTTGACGGCATCGCCATCCGCCACGTGGATTGGGGAATCGGCAACCGCTACCTGAACCTGGTTGCGGAAGCTTCCCGCGTGCCGGTGCTGAACATGCAGTGCGAGATTTACCACCCGCACCAATGCCTGGCAGATATCATGACGATCATTGAGAAAAAAGGCCGTGACCTGCGCCGCAAGAAGATGGTTGTCTCCTGGGCGTATGCATCCTCCTACCTCAAGCCAATCTCGGTCCCGCAATCGCTGATCCTGCAGATGCCCCGCTTTGGCCTGGATGTGGTGCTGGCCCATCCGCCCGAGTTCAAGCTGATGCCGGAGATCATGGACCAGGCCCAGGAGCAGGCCCGCAAATTCAACACCGGTTTTGAGATTGTGGATGACATGGAAGAGGCCTGCAAAGATGCTGACATCATCTATGCCAAATCCTGGGGTCCGCTGCTGACCACCATGGATCCTGAAGAAGGCAAAAAGATCCAGGATCAGTACAAGCATTGGATCGCCGATGATGCCAAGATGGCGCTCGGTAAAGATGATGTGATCTATATGCACCCCCTGCCTGCGGATCGCGAGATCGAGGTATCGAATTCAGTGATCGATGGCCGCCATTCGGTTGTCTTCGATCAGGCTGAAAACCGGATGCATGCCCAGAAAGCCGTCATGGCTTTGACCATGCGATAACAAGGACGAGAGAAAAGATCATGGCAGATTCAAAAATTGCTGTCGTTGCCGTTGGCGGTAACGCACTGGTAAAAGATAAAAACAAACAAACCGTAGAAGATCAGTTCGATGCCGCCCGTGACACCATGGGACACATCGCTGAGATGATTAAGGCGGGCTGGAATGTTGTCCTCTCGCACGGGAATGGCCCGCAGGTCGGGTTTATTCTGCGCCGTTCCGAACTATCCCTCCATGAACTCCATCCAGTCCCATTGGATTACTGTGGTGCAGATACCCAGGGAGCGATTGGCTATATGTTCCAGAAATCCCTTAACAATCATTTTGAAGAGAAGGGCATGGACAAAAAAGCCCTGACCGTGGTGACCATGGTTGAGGTAGACAAAAATGATCCGGCGTTTCAAAACCCGACCAAGCCGATCGGCTCTTTCCTGGATGAAGAGACCGCAAAGGAACGGATGAAGACCGGGAAGACCTTTGTGGAAGACGCTGGCCGAGGTTGGCGGCAGGTGGTGCCCTCCCCGAAACCGATGCGAATAGTTGAGGTGGATGCGATCAAAACCCTGGTTGATGCGGGGTTTGTGGTGGTTGCCTCGGGTGGCGGCGGTATCCCGGTGGTTGAGAAAGACAGTGGCGGCCTGATCGGGATCGAAGCCGTGATCGACAAGGACTTTGCCTCAGCCCTGCTGGCGGAAACGATCAAAGCTGACCTGCTGCTGATCTCAACCGCAGTGGAAAAGGTGGCGATCAATTTCAACAAACCGGATGTCAGGTGGCTGGATAAAATGACGGTTGCAGAGGCGCGGCAGTACATTGCCGAAGGACACTTTGCCCCCGGGAGTATGCTGCCCAAGGTTCAGGCTTGTATCGATTTCCTGGAAAAAGGTGGCGAGAAAGCCCTGATCACCGATCCGGAAAATATTCCGCGCGCCCTGAACGGCGAAACCGGAACCTGGATTGTAAAATAACGCAAGCGAAGGACATGTCAGGATGCCCTGCTGTGCGAACGGTCAATCGTTGCGGTTTCAGCAGGGTACCCTGACACTCGAAGAGGTATGGTATGGAAAAAGTTAAAGGCTATCAATGCAGTGTCTGCGGCTCGGAATACACGCTTGAAGAAGTGACATATACCTGCCCCAAGGATGGTGGTGTTCTGGATGTGGTCCTGGACACAGATGTCATCAGGAATTCAGTTCGTCCGGAGGATATTTTGGCGTCTGCCGATTTCTCGATGTGGCGCTATCTCCCGCTGCTGCCGGTGAGCGACCCTGGATTTTTCCAGACCGCGCTTCGGTCGGTGGGATGGACTCCGATCTACCGGCCTGAGCGCTTAGCCAACCAGCTTGGGATGAGCGCGCTCTGGCTGAAAGATGAGAGCAGCAACCCCAGCGCTTCGTTCAAAGACCGGGCCAGCGCACTGCTGGTGGCGCGCGCGTTGGAGATTGGAGCAGAGGTGATCGTGACTGCATCCACCGGGAATGCCGGGGCAGCCCTGGCTGGCATGGCCGCAGCCGCCGGTCACAAAGCGGTCATTTTTGCACCGAAAACTGCTCCTCCAGCCAAGATTGCTCAGCTGCTGGTGTACGGCTCGCAGGTGATCCTGGTGGATGGCAACTACGATGATGCGGTTGCCCTGGCGGTAGCGGCCGCCAACGAGTATGGCTGGTATTGCCGCAATACGGGCTACAACCCATTTACCGCAGAGGGCAAGAAAACGGCCGCCTTAGAGATCTGGGAACAGGTTTTGATGGCGAACCAGCTCGACCGTCCGCTGAATGTGTTTGTGTCTGTCGGGGATGGCAATATCATCTCTGGCGTGCACAAAGGTTTCCGGGACCTGTATGCCCTGGGATGGCTGGAACATATGCCGCGCATTTTTGGCGTGCAGTCCGCCGGCTCTGCGGCGATCGCCAATGCGTATTTCTCTGGCACAGAGGAGATCAAACCTGTTTCGGCGTCCACACTGGCAGACAGCATCTCGGTGGATATGCCCAGCGACGGTTTGAGGGCTTTACGGGCCGCCACCCACACCGGCGGAGGTTACGTGATTGTGGAAGATGAAGCGATCCTGGAAGGGATTGCAACGCTGGGTAGTGTGGGCGTGTTTTCAGAGCCGGCTGCCTCAACGGCCTTTGCGGGCCTGCAAAAGGCCCTGGCAGACAATTTGCTTGGGGCGGATGACCCTGCGTTGGTACTTCTGACCGGCAGCGGACTGAAAGATGTGAAGGCCGCCATGCGGGCTGCGGGTGAAGCTCCGGTGATTGAACCGAATTTGCAGGCACTGAACGATTATTTTAACCAGTAGGGGAGGAGAAGTATGAAAGAGAAACCGGTGATTTCGATTGTTGTCCCGATTTATAACGAGCAGGAAACGCTGCCCGTGCTCTACGAGCGCATGGTGAATGTGATGGACTCAACCGGAGAACCGTGGGAAATGGTGCTGGTGGATGATGGTTCGCAGGATCGATCGGCTGAGATGATCCGGGAACTGGCGGCAGGGGATAAACGCGTGCGCCCGGTGATCCTGGCGCGCAACTTCGGGCATCAGATCGCGGTGACTGCCGGCCTGGACCATACCCGGGGAGACGCAATCGTGATCATTGATGCTGATCTGCAAGACCCGCCGGAAGTGATCCTCGAACTGATCGAACAATGGCGCGAAGGATTTGAGGTTGTCTATGCTATCCGGGAGACACGGGAAGGTGAAACATTCTTTAAGCTGTGGACAGCTCGCCTCTTTTACCGCCTGATCAACCGGATCACCTCGATGAAAATCCCGGTGGATACCGGAGATTTCCGCCTGATTGACCGGAAAGTGGTGGATGTGCTCAACCAGATGCGAGAACACCACCGCTTCCTGAGAGGGATGTCGGTGTGGGTTGGGTTCAAACAAACCGGCGTCAAGTACAAGCGGGCGGCTCGCTTTGCCGGGGAGACCCATTACCCGCTGAGGAAGATGGTCAAATTGGCAACCACAGCGATCACAGGGTTCTCTTTCTTTCCGCTTCAGGCGGCAACCTACATCGGATTTATCGCTTCAGGGATCAGTATTATCACGATCCCGGTGGTGGTGGTGATGCGTTTGATGGGCAACCAGCAGTTCCTTGGGCAAGCATCGACCCTGATCTCGGTGCTGTTCCTGGGCGGGGTGCAGTTAATCTTTTTAGGCGTTCTGGGCGAATATATTGGCCGGATCTATGATGAGGTGCGCAACCGCCCGCTGTATATAGTGCGCGAAGCACCTGAAGAAGAATGATACAGTCAATCATCCGGCAGCCCAAACAGGCAGCCAGGTCTTACGCAAGCGCAACGGGTTTCTTCGTTGCAGAGAATGAATAATTTATCAACGTTATAGGAGTAACCAATGATTGATTTAACCATAATGGAAGACCGATTGGTGCGTGCGGCAAAGCGTACCAAAGAGCGCGGGATCACCATCCCGACCTATGCTCAGATGAAAACCCCGGGCCTGATCCCGGATGACATCAAAGCACAACTGAAAGGGATCGGGTTGTGGGATGTAGATCCATTAAACCTGTTCCGGATCAGCTGGAAGAACGAACCTAAAGCCAGCGGCGGCGGGTTTGGTGGGGTGAATTTCATCGAGCTGCCCAGCAGCCTGACCGGCACCCCGGCGCGCATCATCGCCATGGTGGGCAAATGGTTCCCAACCGGAGCACACAAGGTAGGGGCTGCGTTTGGCTGTCTGGTACCGCGGCTGGTGACTGGTCAGTTTGACCCAACCACCCAGAAGGCTGTCTGGCCGTCCACCGGCAACTACTGCCGGGGTGGGGCATACGACTCGGCTTTGCTGGGCTGTGAATCGATCGCTATCCTGCCGGAAGGCATGAGCCAGGAGCGGTTTGACTGGCTGGCGACGATCGCGGGCGAGACGATCAAGACCCCGGGTAGCGAATCAAACGTAAAAGAGATCTTCGATAAATGCTGGGAACTGCGCAACTCCGGTGAAGATTTGATGATCTTCAACCAGTTTGATGAGTACGGCAACTACCTCTGGCACTACGAGATCACCGGGCATGCGATGGTTGAAGCCCTGGAGCAGGTGATGGGGCCGAATGATGTGTACCGCGGCCTGACCTCTGCCACCGGTTCGGCCGGGACGATCGCCAGCGGGGATTACCTCAAGCAGGTCTTTCCGTCCAGCAAGATCGTCGCCAGCGAGGCCGTCCAGTGCCCGACCCTGCTGTACAACGGTTTCGGTGAACACCGCATTGAAGGGATCGGCGATAAGCATGTCCCCTGGGTGCACAATGTCAAGAATACCGACCTGGTGGTGGCAATTGATGACAATGCGGTCGTCAATATTTCCCGCCTGTTCAATGAGCCGGAAGGGCGCAAGTACCTGGTGCGGAAAGGTGTCCCGGCCGAGTTTGTCGAGAAGCTGGACCTGTTGGGATTCTCCGGTATTTCCAACGTGTTGACGGCGATCAAGTTTGCCAAGTACTATGAGATGGGTGAGAATGATGTTGTCCTGACCATGCTGACCGACTCGATGGACCTGTACCAGAGCCGCCTCAAAGAGATGCACGCTGAATTCGGTGAGTATACCGAAGTGGATGCCTCAGCGGACCATGCCCGCTACCTGGTTGGCCAGACGACCGACAACATGCTGGAACTGCGCTACCCGGACCAGAAGCGCGTCCACAACCTGAAGTACTTCACCTGGGTTGAGCAGCAAGGCAAAACCTACGAAGAGATCCAGGCGCAGTGGTACCAGAGGGATTACTGGACGAATATTCAGAGCCAGGTTGGTGAGATCGACGAACTGATCGTGGCGTTCAACGAACGCGTGGCTTCCCTCTAACTGAAATTAATATCAAGCAGTTAAAACACTCCAGTTTTCATGCTGGAGTGTTTTTTTGTCCTGGGGAAATGCTGGCATGGGTTTGGATCGAGCGAATAATATTTCCACAAGGCAGGGAGTTCTATTGTAGAATGAAAGCACCAATCATTCGAAAAGGTGTACAAATGCAGAAGAAAACCGCCCTGGTGCTGAGTGGAGGGGGCGCGAAAGGGGCTTTCCAGTTCATGGCAGAGAAATACGCCCGCGAAGTGAAGGGTTACCGCTGGCAGATCATCTCCGGGGTGTCCGTGGGGGCGCTGAATGGGATGATGCTGGCGATGGAGAAGTATCTCCGGCTGGAAGAATTGTGGACCAATATCTCCCGCGAGCAGATATTTACCGGGAGGCTGAATTTCTGGGCGATCCTGAAAGTCGCCCTGGGTGCCAAATCCATCTACAATAACGCACCGCTATGGAAGCTCATCCAGGAGGAGTATGAGCCGGATAAGATCAGGGCAGACCTGCGGGTAGGAGCCGTCTCGCTTTCGCAAGGCCGGCTGACCCGTTTTGTCCCTACCGACCCCGGGTTTGCCCGGGCGGTGCTGGCGTCTACAGCCATCCCGGTGTACTGGAAGCCGGTGAAAGTGTCACCGATGTACCCGGATATGGTGGATGGGGGGGTGCGGGATATCAGCCCGATGGGCGATGTGCTCGATTCAGAGCCGGATGAGATCGTGATCATCAACTGCGATCCCAGCCATCCGCCGGTGCGCATCGAATCGTTTCGGAATGCGATCGATATTGGCATCCATACCCTTGGGTTGATGATGAACGAGATTCTGGTCAATGATGTCCGGGAGTTTATCCGGATCAACCGCAATGTGCAGGAAGCAGCAGCGGGGAATGTTCAGCTGCACAATGATAAAGGCAAGGTGTATAAGGCGTACCAGTACAAATTGATTGAACCTGATGAGAATCTTGGAGATACTCTGGATTTCTCTCCTGAGATGATCCACCGGCGGATGGATGCCGGTTGGGAAAAAGCGAAAGAAGTCTTGGGGTAAAATGTAATCGTAAGTGATGACCGCGACAAGAACGACTGGGGTGATGATTTTTCCCATAACCAGATTGAGAAAGGCAGGTTGAGAAGCGTCATGCAGACCTTACCAAACCCGGGCGACCTTGTATTGGTGGCATTTTTGCCACAACCGAAGGACCTGGAGATTGCGCGGGTGCTGGGCTGGTACCGGGTTCCTCTGCGCACTGCTCCCAAAGTGATCGCGGTGGACTGGCTGGCGTTCTACCAGCCGGCAAGTTTTGGCCAGGATCATAAATGGTGCATTGAGTGGGCGGCCCCAGTGCGCGGCCACGAACTGACCACCCGCGCCGAATTATTTAAAGACCAGCGGGACCACCCACGGGCGGCTGAGGAATATTTCAAAATTCAGCTTGGGCCGTTGGTCTCGCTGCCGAACCCGGTGCAAGCGGGCACCTGGAAGCGGGTGACGTTTTTATACACGACCGGCGAACGCCTGCTGACCTCAGAACAGATCAGTCAGCTCACCGTGCATGATGAAGAACGGGTCGTCCTTTGGCAGGCGCTGCGGGATCGCGCCATGCAGGCTCAGGAATACCAGGTGCAGGACCTGCCGGAACTGCCGCTGTCTCCTGATATCCTGGCTTTGTTTGGCATGCTGAGCAAAGGTGGCGATTCAGAGGAATAGCCAAAAGACAGGGGGTTGACTACTTGGGGAGATATAAACCTTGCGTGTCACTCGTCCAGCTGGAAAAGCTCTTCCACCGGAACACTGAAGACCTGGGACAGTTTCAGCGCCAGGTAGGTGGAGGGGGTGTACACCCCGTTCTCGATGGTGTTGATCGTTTTCCGGGTAACGCCGATCAGTTCTGCCAGCTGTCCCTGGGTCAGGTTATGCTTGGCTCGCTGGACCTTCAGTGTGTTGTGTAATTTTTTATCTCCCATCGGCTTACCTGTCCAAGAGATAGACTGCAGTATTGCGAGCGCCAAACCCGATCAGGAGGGCGGTCAGGTACACGAGCATCATGTCGTTGATCTCTATCAATAGCGACACAATCGCAGCAAAGATGATGAACCCGATCAGGGCAAAGAACCCGACCTTCCAGGCGCGCAGTTCATTCAATTGGATCCGTTCGTCATTCATGGCTTCTTTGAGCCGGGGGTCTTGTTTCATTTCGACATCCAGGCGATGGTCTTTGAACATATAGACAACCTGAAGGACAAGTGAGATGATCAGCACAACCAGCAAGACTGTGAAGACGGTATCATTCTCAACTTCAGCGATCTTTAGCCCCGAGCGAATAAACCAGGAGATAAAGAATATGGTCGACCAAACCAGAAAACCCTGACGGTTTTTCCCGCGTTGTTGGTCAACCCGTTCGATTTTTGTAGTCATTGCAAACTCCCTATGATTTGTGTAACCTTTTGTAAACAAAAAGTAACCTTAATTACTCATAATATAACAAAAAAGTTACATCATGTCAAGATGTTTTTTAGAATCGAATCCGATCATTCTTGACGCACCAAACACCCTGTGCAATAATTAAGGTGAAGCGATTGAATAGATAAAGAGGTATAGATGGCTGAAGAAAAGAAAACTCACAAGAAAGACTACATCCCTGAAGAAGCTCGGGAGCATTATAAGCAAGCACACAGGGAAATGCGAGAAAGCGTTCGGGCACTCTTCCCGCCGGAATTTATCGAGCGCCGCCGAGCTGCCAGGAAAGAGATGCTGCTGGCAGCCCAGTCGCTGATCCAGCATGCGATTGAACGGATCGAAAAGAAAGAGGCTTAACCTAAACGATTGATCTGCTGGCTAGCGGGGAGGTCTGCGCGGGATGATGGCCGCGAGCAATGCCAGCCCGGCCATGCCCAGCAGGACATACGCCAGCCACCCTGCGCGGTTGAGATAGACCTGCGTTCCGCTGGTCAGGAAAGCCAGGAAAATCACAGCGTAAACCAGACGCCTGAGCGTCTGGTTGATTTGTTTAAGCTGCCGTTCCCCGGCCGGAATCTGGACGGACAAACCACCCCGGTTTAACCGGTCGAGAACATTCTCGGTCTTGCGAGGCAGGGCCACCAGGGTTTGCAAAATCAGCCCGGCTTCTTTCAGCCAGGTGGAGGTACCGGCTTCCTCGGAGATCATCTTCTCGGTGTAGGGAGCCATCACTGTCCAGAGGTTAAAGTCCGGGTGCAAGCCGGTGCAGATCCCTGCCAGGATGGCGACCGTCCGGAATAAGAAAACCAGGTCTTGCGGCACCTGGAAAGGCATTTCATAGACCAGTTCGCGGAATTCTTTTGCAAAATCGTGCATTTCTTCGAACGGGATATTGCGGAGTTCGTCCATGCTCTTGCCCCAGAACCGGTCGAACATGGCCGATTCGGCCTGGATGATCAGGTCCAGGTCGGCATTGGGGAGAAGGATGTTCAGCATCCTGTAGGCGCTGATGATCCGGTTGGCATCTTTGGTTCCCATGCCGATGGCAAACTCTTTCAGGCCGGCGCGGGTATTAGGCGGGATGTGCCCCACCATGCCAAAATCAATGAATGTCAGCAGCCAGGGACCGTCCGGTCCATTGGTGTCTACGAACAGGTTGCCCGGGTGCGGGTCTGCATGGAAGAACCCATCCTCAAAGATCTGGCGCATATAGGTATCAAAGAGGCGGTTGGCCACTTCCGCCCGGTCGATACCGGCGTCGTCCATCTCCTGATAGTCGGTGATCTTGATCGCAAACACATCTTCCAGGGTCAGCACCCTTTTGGTGGTGTGAGACCAGACCACCTCAGGCACTCGTACACCGGGCACATCGGCAAAATTCTCTGCAAATGTGCTGGCGTTACGCCCTTCCGCAATGTAATCGATCTCTTCGTACAGCACTTTGGTGAATTCAGCCAGCAAGGAGGGAATGTCAATCCGTTTACGGACAGGGCGGTACCTCATGACAATATCTCCAACCCAGCGCAGGGCGCTCAGATCGGTGGCGATGATGGTTTCAATCTCGGGCCGCTGGATTTTGACCACCACCTCAGTGCCAAAGGCTTGCTGGTCCTCGGGTTTGAGCTGGGCACGGTGCACCTGTCCCAAAGAAGCCGCCGCGAGGGGCGCTTCCTCAAATTTTGCAAAAATCTCTTCCAGGGGACTGTTCAATTCTCTCTCGGCAAGCTTGCGGATATTCTCAAAAGTCTCAGGCGGAACTTCGTCCTGAAGTCCGGCAAGTTCCTCGGTGATCTCTTCTGGGAAAACATCCATCCGGGCAGACAGGAACTGGCCGACCTTGATCAGCACACCGCCAAGTTTTACTGCGAGGTCGTGGTAATTCCTGGAGATTTGTCTCAATCTGCGTGAACGGGTTTTGCCAGAGAGCTTTTTAAGTCCAATCAACGGGAATAAGATTTCCCAGATAAAGACGCTGAATAAGACTCGTGCGAAGAAAAAATTGATCCTGCGAAATCGTGATCTATCCATAAAGGAATTATAAATGTGTTTTGGGTTAAAATTGATAAATGAACGTTCGTGATGGGTAGAGTATCCGGAAAAGGAGCAAACATGATCTTAATCAAATCGGGCAAGGTGGTTGCTGCAGACCGTTCTTATGTCGCCGATGTTCTCATCGATGGGGAAAAGATCAAAGCCGTTGGCACCGGGCTGGAAGGATCTGAGATGCAGGTGATCGATGCCCGCGGTAAGCTGGTCATGCCGGGGGGGATTGACCCGCACACCCATTTTGATCTGCCGATGTTCGATACCGTTTCCTCGGACGACCATTACACCGGGCACAAAGCAGCGGCATTCGGCGGTACGACCACCGTGATGGATTTTGTTCCCCAACTGGAAGACGGCAGTTTAGCTGAGAGCGTGGCAGAATGGCACGCCAAGGCAGACCACAAAGCCGCCATCGATTTCAGTTTTCACATGAATATCACCCGCCTGGATGCGCAGGTGGAATTTGAGATTCCGCGCTTGCTCGATCTTGGAATCCCGACGTTGAAGGTGTTCATGGCCTATAACGGGCGTTTACGCCTGCAGGATGGCGAAATCTTCCGGGTGCTGAGGCTTGCCAAAGAACACGGCATGCTGACGATGCTCCATGGAGAAAACGGAGATGTGATTGATGTCCTGGTGGATGAGGCGTTGGCCGCCGGGCATACCGCTCCGATCTGGCATGCCTGGACGCGCCCGGCCTGGGGTGCGGTGGATGCCGCGTTGCGGGCAGCCGCACTGGCGGCTCAGGCAGAGGCTCCCTTGTACCTCGTGCACATGAACACTGCGGGCGAGGCAGATATGCTGCGTTATGCCCGGGAGTATCATGTTCCGATGATGGGGGAAACCTGCCCGCAGTACCTGTTCTTCAGCCAGGCCGACCTCGAAAAGCAGGATGGGGCAAAATGGATCTGCTCTCCACCCATGCGCACCGAGGACGACCAGGCGGCACTGTGGCAGGCGCTGTCTGAAAATCAGTTGCAGGTGATCGGCACAGACCACTGCCCGTTCTTTTATGACGGCACAACGCCGATTCGGTATGAGGGCAAACCGGTTGCCATTCCCGGTAAAGAACTCGGCGCGCATGATTTTACGAAGATTCCCAATGGCCTGCCGTGTGTCGGAGACCGACTTCCGATCTTATGGAGCTATGGTGTGCGGAAAGGGCGCCTGACTGAGAATCAATTCGTGGCGTATACCAGTACCAATGCCGCCAGGATTTTTGGCCTGTATCCGCAAAAAGGTGTGATCGCTCCTGGTTCCGATGCCGACATTCTGATCTGGGACCCCAACCGAGAGGTGACCTATGGCGTTGCAGCCAGCCACCACCGGACCGATTACAACCTGTTTGAGGGCTGGGCGCTTACCGGGTTCCCGGAGAAGGTTTTCCTGCGCGGGAAGCTGATTGTGGATGGGGACCGCTGGATGGGCAGCCCGGGCGAAGGAAAATTTTTGAGGCGCGCTGCAGGTGCAGCTGTGATATAAGTATATTGTGCTGACACTTGTACCCATTCTCTCATTATTATTGACAGCAGCTTTGATCGGCCTGCTCCGTATCGTCAGGCCCAAATTTGCCTATCATTGGTTAATCGCGGTGTTTGGCGCGCTGATCGCCTGGGTAGCGATTTGGGTCATGCGGGCCCAGGTGCCGATATTCTATGGCACTCCGGAGAGCAGTTACCAGGGAATCCCATTGCCCTCGTTTTCTCTTGGAGTCGATGCGATTACCTGGCCGCTGGCGGTTGCCGTGGCGACCCTTGGGTTGGCTGTTTTGCTGACAGATGTAAGCCGGGCAGCAGAGACCAGCTGGGATATTTGGGCAGGAGATTTAGGTCTCACCGCGATGGGGATTGCGGCCGTCCTGGCGGGTAACTTCGTAACGATGCTCCTGGTGTGGACATTGGTGGATGTCGTTGAGATTGGGATTCTCTTCCGGCAAATCCGCCTGGAGGAACGGCGCCGCAGGATCCTGATCTTCTTTTTCACCAACCTGCTTGGCTCCATGGCTGTTGTGGCGTCGTTTATCGCCGCCGGTGAGATAGGATCCGTGGTGCCGCTTGACAGTATCCCGAATCAAGTGGAAGTTTACCTGATCCTGGCTGTTGGTTTACGGATGGGCGTATTTCCGCTTCAAGTTTCATTTTTGAGCGATCAGCAGGACCAGCGCGGGCAGGGCACTTTGCTTCGCCTTATTCCCCCGGCAGCCAGTCTCTCCTTGCTGGTGCACGTGTCTGCTTCGCAGGTACCAGCCAATTGGAAAACCATTCTGATGGCGTTTGCCGTGCTGGCAGCGTTGTATGGGGCGATTGCCTGGGTGCGAGTGGTCAATGAATTGAGAGGGCGCCTGTTCTGGATCATTGCGATGGCCGGGATGGCCTTCACAGCCGCAGTCCAGTCTGAGCAAGCTGCCGCTTTGGCCTGGGGATTGGCGTTATTGTATCCTGGGGCATTTCTCTTCCTTGCTTCGGTTCGCACCAGAGCCATGCTGCCGATTGGGCTGCTGAGCGTGCTGGCTTTAAGTGCTCTCCCGTTTTCTCCTACTTTTGCCGGGCTGCGTATATACCAGGATCCTCATCCATTGGTTTTCCTGCTCCCGTTGGCTCAGTTGGTGCTGCTGGTTGGGTATGTTCGACATATGATCCAGGAAACAGAACCGCTGACTGGCGTTGAGCCGTGGGTAAAGGCCGTGTATGTGATTGGCTTAAGCATTCTTCCACTCAGCCATTTTGTTTCAACGTTCTTAGGTCCACAGACTGCTGTTGAAGGGATTGTGCCAGTATGGCCTTTGCTGGCGATTGCCGGATTCGCTGGGCTGGGAGCATTGGCATACTGGCGCAAAGTGCGCATCCCTGCAACCGTTTTTATCCAGCTGGATAAGGTTTTCTCGCTTCGCTGGATCGATCGCTTGATTGATTGGTCCGGCAAGGCCTTGGAGCAACTGGTTGCTGGGATCACCCTGCTGCTTGAAGGGGATGGCGGTGTGCTGTGGGCGCTGGTGTTTCTGGCCATGCTGGTTTCGATCTTAGGGCAGCTTTCAGGAGGTGGGGGATTATGAACCTGCTGTTGGACCAATATGCGTTTATAGCAGTGGGAATCCTGGGGTTGGTCAGTGCTGTGATTCTGCTGACGCGCAGCTGGCGCTGGCGTGTGGGTGCATTGGCTTTGCAATATGTGGGCGTGTTTTGGCTTGTAGCGCTTTCCTGGCCGGTTGGATTGGCATCGATCAAACTTGTTGTGGGCTGGATGGCAGGTGCAATATTAGGCGTGTCCCGGATTGACCAGCTTCCAAGCGACCGGAGACGCTGGCCGACAGAATGGATGTTTTTGGGTTTGGTGATGATGCTCGTATTTTTTTCGGTATCCACCATCGCTCCAAGGATTGAAGGATGGCTGCCGGCAAACCATTCTGCCCAGATCTGGGGAGGCCTGCTGTTGATCGGGAGCGGTTTAATTCACCTGGGGGTTGCATCAAGGGGGCTGCGGGTGATCGTCAGCCTGTTGACCGCTCTTTCTGGCTTTGAGATCCTCTACGCAGTGGTTGAGAATTCCACCCTGGTGGCAGGACTGCTGGCAACGGTCACCCTCGGGATCGCCCTGGTGGGAGCGTATCTGTTGAGCAATTTATCCGAAGAGGTGATGCTGGAATGAGCGCACCATTGATCTGGATTGGAATACCGGTTGCCATTGCGGGGGTGCTGTATGTCCTGCGAGGACTGCACACCCTGACGTTTATTAGCGGGCTTTTGCTAAGTTCCTGGTTGTGGATCGCTGCCTGGCTGCTGCCAATTGGAGAGGCGGTAACACTGGGCGGCAGAACTTTTCGGATCAGCGAAAGTTTTTCTATTCTGGGACGCGAGTTTATCCTGCTCGATTCGGATCGCGGATTGCTGGTTTTGGTGTACTTTGCCCTGATGGTTTGGATTATCGGGTCCTGGTTTGCCCGACCTGGCGCTGGATTTATCCCGTTTGCTTTTACAATTTCAGCCTTACTGATCGGCGCCCTGGCGGTTGAACCTTTTTTGTATGCGGCCCTGCTGATTGAGCTCAGCGTTTTGATCTCAGTGCCGATGTTGTCCCCCCCACAGCAAACACCAGGCAGGGGTATCTTCCGCTTCCTGGCATTTCAAACCCTGGGGATGCCATTTATCCTGCTGGCCGGATGGTTCCTCACAGGACTTGAAGCCAGCCCTGGACAGTCCGATCTGGTCCTGCGGGCTGGTTTGTTGATTGGGATCGGGTTGTCATTTTTACTGGCTCTGGTCCCGTTTCACAGCTGGGTGCCGCAGTTGGCAGAAGAGAGCCATCCGTATACGGCAGCCTTCTTATTGTTCATGCTGTCATCGATGATCTCGATCTTCGGATTGGGCTTTTTGGACCGGTTCATCTGGCTGAGGGAATCGGAAACAGTCTATTTTGGTCTTAGAGTGGTAGGAACGTTGATGCTGCTGGTGGGAGGCGCGTGGGGAGCGGTGGAAAAGCATCTCGGGCGTACCCTGGGGCATCTCTCGATTGCAGAAACTGGCATCAGCTTGTTGGCAGTTGGGATCGGGTCTCCGGCTGGGGTGCTGATCTTCTTCTGGCTGATGGTCGCAAGGCTGGTGGCGTATGTGCCATTGGCAGCCGGGATCTCGATGATCTGGGAAATCAATGATCGGGAACTGAATCTGGAGCGTCTTTGGGGAAAAGGGCACCAGTTCCCACTCATCGCGGGCCTGGTGGTGATTGGCCAGTTCTCAATGGTTGGGATTCCTCTCCTGGTCAGTTTTCCTGCACGATTGGCCCTCTGGCGGGTACTGGCGGGTGTTGCTCCTCTGATCGCGGCTATTGCTTTCCTGGGGAATATCGGTTTGCTGATCAGCGCCGGGCGTTCGTTGAGTGCATTGTTCGTTCCATTTTCCGGCCGCGACCCGCACCAAGTCGATACATCGGGTGGTATCTTTGCCCGGGAAGGAACACTGGCCTCCGAGCGGTTATTCGAGTGGTTGGTGTACCTGACAATGGTAATCGCAATCAACCTGTTTGGTTTATTTCCGCAGGTATATTTGCCGTGGATAGAAAAACTGTTGTTAATCTTTGAGAGAATCGGTGGTTAAGCCCACCTTGGAACCGAGAATTCAACTCACGTCATCAGGTGTGCTTCATGCTATAATCAGACACCTTACGCCTCATACCGGCATGTTTGGAGTTTTGTATGGAACAAGAACAACTTAAAAAACAACTCGACTGGTTTGAAAAAGAACGTAGAGAAGACAAACAAACAATTGCTTCTTTGCAAAAACGTTTGGCAGAACTCGAAGGTAAAATTGAAAGGACTAATAATTTTACCCAGGAATTGGATTCTGACATTACCAAGCTCAAGGTAAAACTGACCCGCATTGATGGGTTTGACGACGCGCTGGCCCTTCATCGCTCAGAGGTGAACAAGGAACTTACAGCACAAGACAGACGCATCAAATCCCGAGAAAAATACGCAAAATCGAAATATGATGACGAATTTGCCAAGTTGAAAAAAGATCTGGAAGAGTTCAGTGGAAAGCTGACCGTCCTTCCTGGTTTGAGAGATTCGATTGAGGTCAACAAGAAAGAAACTGCTCGCATCAATACGGTTTTTGATGAGCTTGAGGTTGGGATCCGGGAAAATAAGGATGCACATCAAAACCTTGTCCAAAAAGTTCGGGTGCTGGAAGAAAACCTGGCCCCGGTTGACCAACGTATGGCAGATCTGCGCGGCGAAATATCGGCTCTGCGCAAACGAATTGATGAGCAGCGGGCGCAGTATGAGATGGTGGGTGAGACGTATAAAAAGATCGACAACCGCGTGAATGAACTGCTGGTATCTGAGGATGAACGCCGTGACAAACAGAGAGCTTTCCTTGAGGAGGTTTCGCGCAGAGAGCTGGATGTGGAGAAAGCCTTCAATGAATGGACGAAACGCTTTGATTCGATCGAAGAGCGCGCCGAGACACTCACGACTGCACTCCAGTCTTATTCTGAGATTGAGCGCTCCCTGCGAAAAGCGCAAGGTGAGTTTGATACGATCACTGAACAGATCTCGCGCCGGATTCATGAGATCACGGAGATCCAGCGCCTCGGAGAGGAACGGTTCCGCCAGGAGTGGACCACCTTCAAGTCAGATGATCAGAAACGCTGGGTCAACTATACGCTCTCTCAAGAGGAGCAAACCAAGGAAAGCGGACGCAAATTTGACCGGCTGAATGACCGGACAACCACCCAGGAAGAACTGCTGCAAGACCTGCAAGATGCTGTTCAGCAGTCCAATGAGCAGATTGAGACCTTGCTGAATAATTTACTGGGGGTGTTCCGGGATTGGGTGGCCAACAACGAACGTTTTTCAGGCAGTCTGTGAGCTGATTTGCTAGAGAAAGGATCAACCCTATGCGCGTGATTGGGACAGCCGGACATGTGGATCATGGTAAATCAACTCTGATCCAGGCATTGACCGGTACGCACCCGGATAGGCTGAAAGAAGAACAAGAACGTGAAATGACAATTGATCTGGGATTCGCCTGGTGGTCTTTGCCCGACGGCGAGGAAGTGGGGGTAGTAGATGTGCCCGGACACCGAGATTTTATTGAAAATATGCTTGCTGGTGTAGGCGGCATTGACGCGGCGCTGTTTGTGGTGGCGGCAGACGAAGGCGTGATGCCCCAGACCCGGGAACACCTGGCGATCCTTGATATTTTACAAATCCAGTCGGGCGTGGTTGCTCTGACCAAAATTGATACGGTTGCGGATGAAGAATGGCTGGATCTGGTCGAAGAAGAATTGATCCAGGTGTTTTCTGGCACAGTGCTGGAGAATGCCCCGATTGTGCGTGTGTCGGCGAAAACCGGGAAAAACATTGAGGCACTCCAGACCGCCCTGCAAGAAGTGCTTTCTCGCTCTCCACACCGCCCAGACCTCGGGCGCCCGCGACTGCCGATTGACCGGGTATTTACCATCGCCGGATTTGGCACCGTGGTCACAGGGACCCTGGTGGACGGGCATCTGTCCATCGGGGATGAGGTGGTTGTGATCCCCGGAACGATGAAAGGGCGGGTGCGCGGCCTGCAAACCCATAAGCGGAAAGAAGAACGCGCATTGCCTGGTTCCCGTACGGCGGTGAATATTTCCGGGATTGACCTGCAAGATGTGCAGCGCGGCCAGGTGGTTGCCTATCCGGACACTTTCGTTGAGACCCGCCGGATGGATGTGGAGTTCAGGCTATTGGCCGATGTGTCTCGGCCGCTGGAACATAATACGGAAGTAAAATTATTCGTCGGCGCGGCGGAGATGATTGCCCGGGTAAGGCTGATTGGAGTTGAGAAGCTTCTTCCGGGTGAGACTGGCTGGCTGCAGTTGGAATTGGTTCAGCCGGTTGTAGCCGCAAGGGGAGACCGCTATATCCTCCGGCGTCCTTCACCCGGTGAAACCCTCGGCGGTGGCGTGGTGTTAGACCCCCAACCCAAACGACGCTATAAGCGCTTTTCAGCGTCTGTCTTGGATCGGCTGAAGGCTTTGTCTAAAGGCAGCCCTGAAGAAGTCCTTCTGCAGGCTTTGATCACCCTTGGAGCAGCGCCCTTTGAGCAGCTCAAGAAAGTCGCCAATCTGGAGGCATCGATCATCGATCAGGCGGTTGAAGCGTTGCTGGCATCGGGGCAGATGGTCGTGCTGGATGGGGATGCCCACCAACTGCGGCCTAAATCCTGGGTAGCCTCACGCGCCGATTGGGAGCAAGGAAAACTCAAATATCTGGAGATTCTCTCAGATTTCCATAAAAAGAATCCGCTGCGGTTGGGGATGCCGACTGAGGAAATCAAGAGCCGCATCAAAATCACGCCGCGTTTGTTTTCTGCGGTGGCAGATCGCCTTTCTGAGAAAGGAGAGGTGGTTGTAGCAGGTGCACTGGCCAGGCTGCCCGATCACCAGGTGGAGTTTGCTCCCAAGGACCAGGCCAAGGTGGATCGTTTGCTTGAACGATTTTCCAGCGCTCCTTTTTCTCCTCCAACGATCAAAGATAGTGTGCAGGAGATCGGGGAAGATCTCTACCAGGCATTGGTGGCATTGGGCATTCTGGTGCCGGTCTCGGCAGAAGTGGTGTTCCGCGCAGAGGATCTTGACCGGGCGGTGTCAGATGTGAAGGGACTTGCTGAACAACACGGCTCGTTCACCCTTGCCCAGGCGCGGGATCATTGGAACACGACCCGCCGGTATGTGCAGGATTTGCTGGAGTATCTCGACCGCCAGGGGATCACAGTGCGCATAGGCGATGGGAGGAAAATAAAATAATTCTGCATGTTTTATCCCTGTGGTCTTAAGATACTTCGTACAGGAAAACATCATGGCATCCTTACAATCCAACACACTCGTTCAAAAGGTCAGATCGGTACACAAGAAACACCCTTGGGTCTGGTTGTATTTCGTCACCCTGTTTACCTTGCTGGCTTGGGGTGTGATCACGACCAGATTTCTTCCGATTGTTGAGGCGAACAGTCGGTTACCTGCTGAACTGAGCTATGAACAGATCGCGCCAGGCTGGGCCAGCCAAGATACCCCCCGCTCAATTCTTGAACCGTGGCTGCGTTGGGATGCAGCCTGGTATTTGTTGATTGCCAAAGATGGATACAGTGCGTTTGGGAGAGAATTGGCATTTCTGCCTGGTTATCCTATGGTGACCAGGCTCTTAGGTAAGCTGCTTGGAGGACAATATTTATTGGCTTCTCTGATTGTTTCCTGGAGCGCTGTCTTTGGAATTTGTTTATTGCTCGAAGAGCGTTTTTATCGTCAGGCGCACCCCAAAACTGCCGTCAGAGGCATTCGGAACTTGTTATTCTTTCCCACCGCGATATTCTTCTTTGCCGGCTATACAGAGAGCCTGTTCCTTTTGTTGGTGTTGCTAGCCTGGCGTTTTGCTGAGAAAGGGAATTGGCTGCTGGCGGGGATTTTGGGTGGATTGGCAACGTTAACTCGCTTTCAGGGGGTCTTATTAATCCTTCCTTTTGGCCTGATGTGGCTGAGGAACTGGCGAGAACACAGGGTACAAGCTTTGTTGGCATTCTTTCCAATCCCGCTGGCGTATTTCGGTTGGGATCTGTTTGTGAGGCTTTCATATCAAACTCAGCCGTATCTTATCCAGACCCAGGGCTGGTCTTCTCATTTTGATTGGCCGTGGGTTGGGATTTTCGGAAGTTTAAAGAGAATTTTTTCTAGCCCTGCATCTGAGTCGTTTTCAGCAGCTCTAGATATTTTGGCTGTACTTATTGCGGTGATCTCAATTATGTATTGGTTGAGGAAAAAAGCCTATCCAGAAGTATCGTTCATGGCAGTTGTCATTCTGATTTCGGTAACAAAAATAACCGATGCGGGAATGCTTGGAAGTGTATCAAGATTCATCATCCCACTATTCCCGATCTACCTGATGCTGGCTGAATGGGGGAAGCAGATCAAATACGACCGGCTCATTCTGGTGGTATCCATCTTTTTGTGGCTGTTTTGTGCTGCCTTATTCTTTTCCTGGAATTGGCTGGCATAGAAGCGATCCTGGTTCAGATAAATTTAACTGTTGGCATCCAAATCCATTTTTCTTGGTTCTGTCACCGTGAAGTGCAGCAACCACAGTGCGATGATGCTGAATACGAGCGATGCACCGAACAACCAGGAAAAACCAGCTGCATCCGCAAGCCAGCCGCCGACCAGCGGGGTTGCTCCGGCGAAAACCCCTACGATTGAGTTGGTCAGCCCAATGTAGGTTGGCCGGATATCTTCCTTACAGAACTCAAAGATGATCATGATCCCTGACAGGATCAGACCGGCCGAATAAATTCCTTGCAAACCAAAGACAAGGTAGAAGTATTCAGGCGCGGGGGCCAGCACGGCAAACACTGACGTCAGGATCAGGGCGAGATTGCTGATCTCGATCACGAGCTTGTGCCCGTATTTATCTGCCAGCCACCCAAAGATGAGGTTGCTCACAGCTGTGCCAAACAGCAGGGAAGTGGTAAAGAGTCCAACCATGCCGTCGCTGACCTGCCATTGGCGAACGGTGTAGATTGTAAAGAACCCCAGTCCCATCGCGCCCGCTGAGAGGACGATCTGGCTGTAAAGAAAGTGCCGGTAGTTGGTATCGGTTTTGATGATCCGGGGCAGGCTGCGCCAGTAATTTTTTGAGGATAATGGCGCCTTCTTGGGTGGGACAGCGGGTTCGCGGGTAAGCGCCAGGGAAACCCAGGAGAGGAAAATAAATACAGCTCCGGTGCCGAACAGCGCCATAAAATTGTAGGGGAATTCGAAATACTCCAGCATCCAGGCCGCGGCGGCGGCACCTAAGATTCCGGTGGCATTCCCGCCAAAATTGGCAGCCCCAAAGAAACGCCCGCGCCGTTCAACAGAGAAAATCTTTGCCAGCATATCCTGCCAGCCAACGGCGGTCACACCTGCGCCGATGATATGCCAGGCGAACAAAAAAATGAACAAACCAATCGCCAGGTTGTGAGATCGAAGGACCGCCCAGGCGGCCAGGGGCAGCAAAATGATCGGAAGCCGCTCGGTGAAGAAACCAATCTTGACCGGCAGGAATTTTTTGATCGGAAGCTGCTGCACCCAATTGGCAGTAAACAACTGGGGCAGCATCCAACCGGTAGAGACGATGGTTGCCAGCAACCCGAAAACCAGTGTGTTGTCTGTCAGGTAGCTGAGGAACAGGGGGGCGATGGTCCGGGAAGCAAAAAAGCTTGCTCCAAACCAGAAGAGGGTACCATCGAGTACATTGACGGTGAAATTAAATTTGTAGTTCCTGTCGATTTCCGCCTGAATGGAAGGATCCATAGTGATGCCTCATAGATAAAAATGACTTAAGACAGCGCCTCATTAAACCACAGTTGGCCGGGAATGGTTAGGGAATTTATGGCTGAGACAGGCCATCATGTGCACACTTGAAAAATTCAGTCTTGACCATAACCCAACTCCCCATTAAAATCACATGTCGGCCCTTACGTTGATCTATCGGGCTGACCAGGAACAAAAGCGATGTTTGAGACACTGACCGAACGATTGAATGAGGTTTTTAAGGAACTGCGCAGGCACGGCAAGCTGTCTGAAAAGCAGGTCGATGCCGCCATGCGTGATGTGCGGATGGCCTTGCTTGAAGCCGATGTGCATTATTCAGTCGTGAAAACCTTTGTCAGCAGGGTGAAAGAACGCTCCATCGGACAAGAAGTCTCGCGTGCCCTGAATCCAGCCCAGCAGGTAATCAAGATCGTCAACGAAGAATTGATTGCCACGTTGGGGGAGCCGGAAGTATTGAACCTAACTGGCCCAAAACCGCATATGATCATGCTGGTCGGGCTGCAAGGTTCGGGTAAAACGACAACTGCCGGCAAGCTGGCAAAAATGCTGCGCGGCCAGGGGGAACGCGTGATGCTGGTTGCCGCCGACCCTTACCGTCCGGCGGCCATTCAGCAGCTGCAGACTTTGGGAACAGACCTGGGCGTTGAGGTTTTCTCTCAACCCAACCTGACCCCCCCCGATCTGGCGGGAGCGGCCCACATCAAGGCCCGGCAGGGTGGGTATTCGGTCTTTATCCTGGATACTGCAGGACGTTCGCAGCTTGATGATGCTCTGATGGATGAGCTCAGCGCGATCACCCGAAATGTGACCCCCAACGAAGTGCTGCTGGTGGTTGACTCGATGATCGGTCAGGAATCCGTCAACATTGCCCAGGGTTTCCGCAAAACGGTACCGATCACTGGGTTGATCCTGAGCAAGATGGACGGTGATGCCCGTGGTGGCGCAGCCATCTCGATCCGCTCTGTGACCGGCGTACCGATCAAATACCTGGGCGTCAGCGAGAACATGGACGGCCTGGAACGGTTTGACCCGGAAAGATTATCCTCCCGCATTTTGGGAATGGGTGATATGATTGGGCTGATTGAAAAAGCAGAGGCTGAGCTGGATGCCGCTGAGGCTGCCAAATCGGCCGAGAAAATGCTGTCCGGCGAGTTCACCCTCGATGACTTTCGCAATCAATTGAGTCAGGTGCGCAAGATGGGACCGATTGGACAGTTGATGGGAATGCTGCCGGGTAATATGGGCGGCGGCATGATGGCCAAAGTGGATCCGCGTGAGGCAGAAAAAGGCTTTGTGCGCATCGAGGCAATCATCAATTCGATGACGCCGGAAGAACGCCGGAAACCGAAGGTGATCAACGCCAGCCGAAAGCGGCGGATTGCCAAGGGTTCGGGTACAGAAGTTATGGATGTCAACCGCCTGCTTCGCCAGTTTCAGGAGATGCAGCGGATGATGAAAAAAATTAAAAAATCAGGCATGCGCGGGCTTCCGCCTATGTTTGGTTAGTGTGTGGCACACAGGTTTCTTGCCGAAGGTCCCCTCACCGTCGGCCACCTCCAACCTGAAGATGCCCGGCTAGAACCCGGTGCGCGCCCCTCCTTCAGGGCGCTCCCTTCTACCGGTCGGAAAGCAGCGCACACATAAAATTATAAAAAAACAGGAGTAGTAAAAAAATATGGTTCGTTTACGTTTGCGCCGAGTAGGCCGTAAGAAACAACCCAGCTACCGGGTGGTAGCTGCCGAGAAAGAAGCACCACGCGATGGCCGCTTCCTGGAAGTTGTGGGATTTTACAACCCCCGCACAGAACCTTCAACAATTAATTTGAAGGAAGACCGGGTTTTTGACTGGTTGAGCAAAGGTGCTCAGCCGAGCGATGCTGTGGAAAGTCTGTTCCGCCAGATGGGTACACGCGACCGCTTTGAACGATTCAAAGCTGGCGAAGCGATCGAGACGCTGCTTGAAGAGTATCAGGTGGTGGAAGACAGCCGCAATGTCACTTCGAAAACCCGCACTGAAGAAGTCAAAAAGAAACCTGCCAAAGCTGAAGCACCTGCCGAAGAACCAGTCGCTGAAGTGGAAGAGGCTGAAGAGGTTGTAGAAGAACCCACTGCTGAAGAAGAACCTGCTGCCGAAGTTGAAGCACCTGCCGAAGAACCGGTCGCTGAAGTGGAAGAGGCTGAAGAGGTTGTGGAAGAACCCGCCGCTGAAGAAGAACCAGCAGCCGAAGCCGAAGCACCCGCCGAAGAAACAGAAGACCCTGCTGAAGAAGAAGAAGAAACTGAATAGTTCTTCGGAAACTGAGAGGATTTGATGCACGAATTGATTGAATATATTGCTCGTTCGTTGGTTGATGACCCGACTCAGGTGGAAGTAAACCAGCGCCGCTATGGTTCCACCACCAATGTTCGCCTGCGTGTGGCGAAAGAAGACATGGGCAGAGTGATTGGCCGAGGTGGCCGCGTTGCGAATGCCATGCGCATTTTGCTGCGAGTAGCAGCTGCCAGCAAAGCCAAGCGCGTCAAGCTCGAGATCGTGGAGCCAGAATGACCTCTCGGCGCCGTGACACTGCAGCGCGAAGAAAAGAAAAACACTTAAAGAAAGAAGCAGGGGCACCTGAAGTGGTGCCGCCTGCTTTTCTTTTGGTTGGCATCCTTCATCGCCCGCATGGTGTGCGGGGCGAAATGATCATGTCGGTGCTGACGGATTTTCCGGAGCGGCTCAAGCCCGGCACGCAATTGTACCTGGGAGTGGAACACGAACTGGTCACGATCAAAAGCCTGCGTCATCATAACCGCGGCCAGCTGATCGCCCTTGAAGGCTATGACTCCCGAGAAGCGGTCGGCCATTTGCGCAATTATGAACTGTTTGTCAGCGCGGCCGACCGGCCGCCTTTGCCGGATGGCGAGTATTACCTGCACCAGATCATCGGATTACAGGTGGTCACTGATCAGGGCCAGGAGTTGGGCTGGGTGGCAGAGTGGATCGAAACCGGCGCCAATGGTGTCTACCTTGTGCGCGATGAGGAAGGTAATGAAGTCCTGCTGCCGGATATTGACGATGTGGTGCTCAAGATCGATCTGGACAATCAGCAGATGATTGTCCATTTGCTCGAGGGATTGCTGGGCTAAGCGGGTTTGATGATTTATCACCTTGTGCCTAGGGTGGACTGGGAGACAGTGCTGGATGCCAAGGATTACCGTGGAGACTCCCTGGAAACTGAAGGTTTTATTCACTGCTCGACATGGGAGCAGCTTCTAGGTGTTGCCAATCACTGGTTCCCGGGCAGAGATGACCTGCTCCTGCTGAAGATTGACCCCAGCATGTTATCAGCCCAAATCAAGTATGAAGATGGGGGAGATGGACAGCTGTTCCCGCATGTGTATGGACCGATAGAAAAACACGCCGTCGTGGCGGTGGAGGAATTTCCACTGGGGCTGGACGGACGCTTTGAGCGGGTACCCAATCTATAATGCGGGAGGGCTGCGGAAAAACTTAATCATTTGGTTTGAGCCTGCTGTGTCTGCCCGAATTGGCAGAAATAAAGGAAGTTTTTCTTATCTTGCCAGTTTGACATACCAAATCCCTTTAGGCAGGGATGGTTATCGACAAATCTCTCTCTGCACTTGACATCTCTAAATCCGCTGTGGTATTCTCTAGCCCGTTTAGGAGTACTCTTTCTTCATTTAAAGGTATGATATTGAATGAGTATGTGACGCGAATTGGGAGAAAAGCATCCGCTCTCAAGAGTTGGTGTTAGAAATTGAAGAGGAGCTAGGTGTGGACGAGCGAGCGTATTGGGTAGGACTGAACCTGGTGAAAGGAATCGGGGCGGCGCGGTTTGAGACAATCATCGCCCATTTTGGAAGCCCGCGAGCCGCCTGGGAAGCACCTGCCCAGCAGTTGAAATCCATCGGACTGCCTGCTCCGGTCGTTGAAGCCCTGCTCACAGTACGCGTTGAAGTGAACCTTGAACATATTTGGACACAGATTGAGTCCAAGGGGATCAACCTGATCACCCTGGAAGATTCAGCCTACCCGACGCGCTTGAAGCAGATCGACCAGCCGCCGCCAGTGCTGTACGCCCTGGGAGACCTGACCCCGCAGGATGAATGGGCTGTGGCGATTGTCGGTACCCGCAGGGTCACGCATTACGGCCAGCAGGCAGCGGAAGAAATTGCCGCATTTCTGGCACAAAATGGGATTACCGTGGTCAGCGGTTTGGCACGCGGGGTCGATTCGATCGCCCACCGGGCTGCCCTGGAAGCAGGTGGACGTACGATTGCTGTATTGGGCAGCGGAGTGGACAAGATCTACCCGGCTGAAAACCGCAGCCTGGCAGCCGAGATGACCGTCAAAGGAGCAATTCTCAGCGATTATGCCCTGGGCACCCCGCCCGAAGCTGGTAATTTCCCGCCTCGCAACCGGATTATTGCCGGGTTATCGATCGCCGTGGTAGTGGTTGAAGCGGGAGAACGCTCTGGGGCCAGCATCACGGCTGGTTTTGCCCTCGAGCAAGGCCGAGAGGTGTTTGCTGTGCCTGGCAATATATTCTCCCCGCAAAGCAAAGGGACCAACCGGCTGATCCGGAATGGTGCGCATCCTTTGCTTGCTCCGGAGGACTTGCTGGAGGTGCTGAACCTTTCGATGGTCACCGAGCACCAGAAGGCGAGGGTTGTTCTGCCGGCCAATGCGGTTGAGGCTGCGATCTTCAACGTTCTGGGACACGAACCAATCCATGTGGACCAGATCGGGCTGGAAGCAAAGCTCCCGATTGAGCAGATCTCGGCCACCCTGACGATGATGGAGCTCAAGGGGATGGTGCGCCAGGTTGGCGGGATGCGCTACGTGGCCGTACGTGAGGCACGCGCGGCATACAATGTTGATGAAATAAAGGATGAAAGATGAACGATCATTATTATGCAGTTATCATGGCTGGGGGCGGCGGGACACGGCTGTGGCCGCTTTCCCGCAGAGATAAACCGAAGCAAATGATCCAGCTGGATAGCGAACGAACGTTGTTTGAAATTGCCGTAGATCGCTTGCTGGGTTTGTTTCCGGCAGAACGGATCCTGGTGGTTACTTCTGGATTCCAGGCCGAGATCTTCCAGCAAGAGCTGCCTGAAATTCCGGCCGAGAACTACATTATCGAACCATCCGGACGGGATACTGCTGCGGCGATTGGCCTGGCGGCAGTTTTCCTGAAGATGCGTGATCCTGAGGCGATCATGGCTGTTGTCACTGCGGATCACTATATCGAGCGAGAGGGACGCTTCCTGCATGTGCTTCGGGCGGCGAACCAGGTCGCTGCGGAAGGCTATCTGGTCACTTTGGGCATTCAGCCCACCTTCCCTTCAACCGGATTTGGATACATTCAGCAGGGTAGCTACCTGGGTACGTATGAAAACATTGTGGTGTTCTTAGCGGAGAGCTTTAAAGAAAAACCGGATGAGCGTAAGGCCATCGAATTCCTCGAAGGCGAGGACCATTCCTGGAACTCTGGCATGTTTATCTGGCAGGTGGACAAAGTGCTGGGCGAGATCAAGCGACAGATGCCGCAACTGAATGAGGCATTGGAAAAAATCTCTGCAGCCTGGGATACACCGGATTACCAGACTGTGCTTAACAAGGTGTGGGATAACCTGGACAAGGTCTCGATCGATTTTGGCATCATGGAAGGTGCACAGGATGTCGCTGTAATCCCGGCTCGTGGTTTGGGGTGGAGCGATGTAGGCAGTTGGAACGCAGTGTACGATGTGCTGCCGAAAAGTGCTGAAGGAAACGTGATCAACTGCAAAGATAACATTGCATCCGACACGACCGATTCCCTGATCTTTGCCAATGGGGAGAGTGATCGTCTGATTGTGACGCTGGGTGTATCTGACCTGGTGATTGTGGACACCAAAGATGTGCTGATGGTGTGTGAGAAATCCTACGCGCAAAACGTAAAGCAGGTTGTAAGCCTATTGAACGAAAAAGGTAAGAATCATTATCTATAACCAGTATAGTAAGAGAGCCATTATTGATGGAGATTGATTTGGAGGTTTTTTTTGGAAGCTTATTGTGTGAAATGTAAAGAGAAACGAGAGATGCAGGATGCCAAAGCGGAATTTACCGCTTCTGGCGCGCCGGGGACGCGTGGAACGTGTCCGGTTTGCGGTACGACCATGTTCCGGATGGGGCGGACAGACGCCCATGAAGGGATGCCTGTCCCGGAACGACCTGCACGCAAGCGTAAAAGTCAGCCCCGAAAAGGGAAACTGGTGATTGTGGAATCCCCGGCGAAAGCCCGGACGATTGGCCGCTACCTGGGGAAAGGCTACCGGGTGGAGGCCTCGGTGGGGCACGTGCGCGACTTGCTGCGTTCTCAATTATCGGTAGATGTTGAAAACCAATTCCAACCCAAATACAGGGTGCCGAATGAGAAGCGACCGGTGGTGAAGGAATTGAAAAAACTCGCCAGCCAGGCCGAACAGATTTACCTGGCAACCGATCTTGACCGGGAAGGAGAAGCGATTGCCTGGCACCTGATGGAAGCGGCAGAAATTGACCCTGACCGCGCCAAACGGGTGGTTTTCCAGGAGATTACCAAACCAGCCATCGAGGAAGCGTTTTCTCAGCCGCGCGAGATTGATATGCATCTGGTAGATGCCCAGCAGGCACGTCGGATATTAGACCGGCTGGTTGGGTATTCGTTAAGCCCGATTTTGTGGCGAAAGGTGCGCAACCGCCTCTCTGCGGGGCGCGTGCAGTCTGTGGCCCTGCGCCTGATCGTTGAGCGCGAGCGTGAGATTGAAGACTTTGAGCCGGTAGAATACTGGTCCATCGCCGCTGAACTGCATCCCGAGGTAAGTGACAATACTTTTGTGGCAAAGTTGATCAAAGTGGATGGTGAAAATCCGGTCTTGAATTCTGAAGCTGAAGTCATGCCAGTTGTGGCTGATATGGAAACAGCGGCATATACGATTGAGGGAATCAAGCGCGGTACGCGCAAACGGAACGCCCCGGCACCCTATACAACCTCAACCATGCAGCAGGAAGCCTCCCGCAGGATGCGCTTCACCGCCCGGAGAACGATGGTCCTGGCGCAGCAGTTGTATGAGGGAATTAGTATCGGCGATGAGGAAACTGTGGGTCTGATCACGTATATGCGTACTGATTCAACCAACGTTTCATCCACGGCTCAGGCAGAAGCACGGGATTTTATTGAGAAAAAGCATGGCAAGAAATTCCTGCCGGCAGAGCCGCCGGTGTTTACCACCAAGGCGAAGAGTGCCCAGGAAGCCCATGAAGCCATCCGGCCAACCTCGGTGATGCGTACGCCAAAGTCAGTGAAAGACCACCTGACGGGCGACCAGTACCGGTTATACAACATGATCTGGCAGCGGTTTGTCGCTTCACAAATGACAGCCGCTGAATATGATACCCTGGCGGTTGATGTTCTCGGTAAAAGCAGCGCACACCAGTATATGCTGCGAGCGACAGGCTCTGCCATCCGATTTCCTGGTTACCTGATCGTTTATGAAGAGGCGCGTGGGGAGTATGACCAGGACGAAAATGGTGATATTACCAACATCCCGACTGAATTGGAAGAAGGCCAGCGCCAGCATTTGGTAAAGGTGCTCCCAGAACAGCATTTCACCCAGCCGCCACCGCGTTTCAGCGAGGCCTCTCTGGTGAAAGCCATGGAAGAGAACGGGATTGGGAGACCGTCTACCTACGCCCCCACGCTCAGCACCCTGCAGAACCGCGGGTACGTTTACCGGGAAGGGCGCAGGCTGTTTCCGACTGAGACGGGGTTGATTGTGAATGATTTGCTGATGGAGCACTTCCCCAACATTGTGGATCTTGGTTTCAGCGCCCGAATGGAAGAGGAACTGGATCGGATTGCCCATGAAAACGAGGATTGGGTGGATGTGATCCGTGAGTTTTACCAGCCATTCTCCGAACAGGTGGAGCGGGCGAAAGTTGAAATGCCCGAGGTCAAGGCTGAACCTGAATATGTCGGGAGGGAATGCCCCAAATGTGGAGAAGGTCAGCTGATCCTGCGCTGGGGGCGGTTTGGCAAGTTCATTAGCTGCGAGCGCTTCCCCGACTGCCGCCATACCGAACCTTTCCTGGAAAAGATCGGCGTCTCCTGCCCGGAAGACGGGGGAGAGATCGTGGAACGACGCACCCGCAAAGGCCGCATCTTCTATGGCTGTGCGAATTACCCGGAGTGCGAATTTACCTCCTGGAAACGACCGCTGCCGACTCCGTGTCCGCATTGCCAAGGCACGTTGGTGATCGCCAATAAGAGACACGCCAAATGTCTGGCATGTGAAACGGAATTTCCATTGGAAGAGGTCCAGCCGCAGGAAGACTCCCGCGTGAGGTCAGATTAGTCGTAACCCGCTTGGTGAACGGCATAAACCTTGCATCTTTTTCGAATGTAGCTTTCAGTTGCACAAAAACTGACCCTAGTCTACAATTAGTTTAAGGTTTTATTGTTGGCGGTTCTGCACCAGAACCACCGTCATAGAAGCATACCGGACGAGGCCCCAATATAGAATCCGGTGCACTAGCTCACCAATTTGGAGTGAATGATGGATTTTGAGAATATGGATTACGACTATGATGAGGAAGGCGATGATGTTTTCAATCGTCCCCTTGAGATTGTAGAGGACGAAGAAGACCAATCAGCGGGTGGTTTTCAGGTTTCTGAACTTTTTGCCCAACTGACAGCCAATCCGATCTATTTTGGGGTTGCCGCCCTGGTTGTGGGTTTGATTTTTGGGTTGATCCTTGCCTGGGGTGTGTGGCCGGTAAAATATGTGGATGCCGCACCAGAGCATTTGCATGAGAATTATCAGGTTGACTATATGCGGATGGTGATTGATTCGTATAACCTGCGTCCGGATAACAACCTGGCTACTCAGCGGATTTCCCTTCTGGGTGATGCTGGAGATAGCATCCTGCAACAAGTGAGAGCGAACCCCGGAACCCAGGATGTTGAAGGGTTTTTGCTGATGTATCAAATCGGCGCAGGGACGGTCCCGGATACGGGTGGTGAAACCGCGGTTTCTACGATGCCCGTTGGCCAGGCAGCAGGAGAGGAACAAACTAGCGATGCTGGATCCGGTTCCCGGACAATGCTCCTGGCTGCTTGCGGCGTGACGGGTGTGTTGCTGGTGGCGTTTGGTGTGTTCTTTTTCCTTCGCCAGCGCAATAGCCTTCCGGGAGGCAGGACTGCAGCATCACGTGCCCAGGAAATTACCCGTCAGGCAATGCAAACTGATTATGAGGCGATGGGAGAAGACTCTCCGATTGCCCAATGGATGACCACTTATCTCATCGGTGACGACCTTTTCGATGACTCATTCAGCATTGATTCTTTGAGCGGTGAGTTTTTGGGTGAGTGTGGTGTTGGGATTGCCGATACCATCGGCGTGGGAGAACCCAAGCGGGTATCTGCATTTGAGGTCTGGTTGTTCGATAAAAATGATATTCAAACCGTTACGAAGGTTTTGATGAGCGGTCATGCCATCAATGATGAGAGCACCTATGCCCGGTTGGAAGCGAAGGGCGAGCCAGTCCTGGCGACCCCAGGGGGCACCGTGGTTCTGGAAACCAAAACCCTGCGCATGGCCGTGCGGGTGATGGACATGGATTACGGTACCGGTCATATGCCGGAGAACAGCTTCTTCCAAAGGGTTACCCTGGAATTGGCCATCTGGAACCAGCCCGATTAAATTACTGATCCTCAACAATAAAAACTCTCGGATGAACTCCGAGAGTTTTTTTATGATCCACCGCGGCCTTGAAAACGTAAACCGACCCCTCTCTATCTTCCAGGGCCAGCAACCCGCGCTGAGCCTCTAATCGGTGCCGGGTTGATGGATTTCAGTGGAAAGTTTCAGCACCCTGGCGGCTCTCAGGGTCACCCATTTGTTGGGCTGCTTCTTTTCTCCAAAATCGCCCCATGTTTTTCCTGCATAGGTATACTCTAACACCCACCGGCCACTGCCATCCTGTTTGCCACGGATGAGGTCCAATGCGTTGGAGAGCCTGGGGTCAGACCCGTATCCCAACCGTGCCAAAACTTCTGCATTTTGCAATATATCGGTGACATAGAACACCGGAAAACCGAATGTCCACCAGCTCCGGTTGGGTTTGGTTCCCAACCTGGTCGGATAGGCGGCCTCCGCCGGATCGACGCTGAATAAAATCTCTATGCCCATCCGGATCGCTTTTTCGATCAGCGGAGTGCGCTTTTCGATTGGAAGTTTGCTGAAAGCCAGCATGACCTTAACCCCACCCCAGGCGCAGGTTTGCGAGGCGTTGACGCCACAGGCAAACCCTGGCCCGCACTGGTAAGCATAATACCGCGGGAAGGCTTGTTTGTTTTCCAATGGGGCTATGCCATCGCCGGTCACGCTGCGGGCCATCCATTCAAAGGCCTGATCCAGGCGTGGGTCTTCAACCCCGAGGTTTTGCAAGGCCGCACACAGATTGCCCTGCAGGCAGTCAATCGTGCCGGATGGGGCACCGTTCATTGTGAACAATCCATCTTCTGTCAGGGCCTGGTCCAGCACATAATGACAGGCCGTGTCGATGCGTTCGTCCAACGTGACCGACCCTCCCAACTGGCTCAGAAGAATGATGGACCAGACCGTACTGCGATATTTTGGGTTATACCCCGGCCCAGGCCTTTCCCAGTATCCACCTGGGTTCATTTCTTGGAGGATGGTTTGGATCGGCCCAGCGCGGTGGGCGATTTCTGCCGCGGCTTTGAGTTCGGCATCTTCCGGGGGACTCCCCACCAGGTCTCTCAGAGCCAGGTACCGGATACCAGGAGACTCAGGCTCCAATAACCACGTGAGTGTGTCTCCATTCAGTTGATCCTGCCAGTGCATACGAATCCTCCAGAATATCTCACCACTCAACTAAATGTAGGGACGATGTCTTGGCGATTGGTCTCACTTAATTATACAGAAATCAGGATTGACTTTGGAGAAAGCCGTTTGGACAATGCAGTAGATTGTGCTGTATACTAGTGCTAGAATATTTTTTAGAGACCCATATCGAGGAGGAATTGATGAGCAATTTACAAAGCCTGGTGGATGATTTTGTTGCCCAGGACCGGATTGCGGTGGTTGGTGTAAGCACCAAGAATGAAGAGGCTGCAAACATGATATATAAAAAGTTCAAAGGCGCAGGTTACGAAGTGTTTGCCGTGAATCCCACCACAGAGGTTTTCAAAGGAGACCCTTGCTACCCATCCGTGAAGGACATTCCAGGCGGGGCACAAGCCGCAGTGCTGGTGCTCAAGCCGGAAGTGACTGAGAAGGTGGTCCGGGAATGTGCAGAGGCGGGCATCACACATGTGTGGATGCACCGCTCGATTGGCAACAGCGTCTCAGACGAGGCGGTTCAGTTTTGTAAGGACAACGGGATCCAGGTGATTGGTGGGGGCTGCCCGATGATGTTCGTGAAGCCGGTTGATTTTGGGCATGTCTGCATGCGCTTCATCGGCAGGTTTACCGGCTGGCTGCCACAGGATTGATCTTTCTGTTTGAGTATACCAAGCAAAAAGAGCGCACTACGGTGCGCTCTTTTAGTTTTTTTAGGTTGAGCATGATGGTTGGCAAACCGTTAGGGTTATTCCACTTTCAGGATCTTAAATTCCATCTTGCCGCCGGGGGTTTTTACAACTACAGTATCTCCGGTCTTGCGACCAAGCAGGGCGCTGCCGATCGGCGATTCGTTTGAGATGCGCCCTTCTGCCGGATTGGCTTCGCGAGCGCCGACAACATGGTAGCGTTCTTCAGGGTAGGTGCCTTCACGAATGGTGACATGAGAGCCAACATCGACCACGCCTTTGTTGTTGTTCGAGTTGATCAGCTTGGCTCCTGCAATCGTTTCTTCATATTCCCTGATTTTCCCTTCCAGAAAGGCCTGGTCTTCCTTGGCCTTGTGGTAATCTGCATTTTCGCTCAGATCACCTTGCTGGATGGCAAACCGCAGCCTTTTGGAGAGTTCTTCTCTCTGGCGGGTTTTCATATCTTCCAGTTCTACTTTTATTTTTTGCAGACCTTCTTCGGTAATTAAATATTCTTTATTATTCATTATTTAAACTCTACTAAATTCTACGGTAAGGTTAATGGATCGAACAATTTCTGGTGCTCTTCTACGGCATATCGATCCGTCATGCCGGCGATATAATCACAAATCGTGCGTTCCAGGCCGCGCTGCTCAATCAATGCCTGGAAAGTGTCATCCAGCATGGATGGCTCGTCATGGTAGGCATTGAACAGCTCTGTGATGGTTTTTTCGGCTTTTACTGCCATCCGCACCACCCGGTGATGCCGATAAAGCTTATTATACAGGAAATCTTTCAGCTCGCGGTTTCTTCGATGCATATCGGTGGTATGACCGGCCACGTTATAGTCCAGTTTTTGGATGTCCAGAACAGACTTAACCTTACCTGTCCTGATCTTTTCTTCTGTTGCTGTGACGACATCAGATACCAGCAATCCGATCAACTGCCGGATCAGGCGGTGGCGGTTGAGATCGGAAAGATGGTCGTCTTTCCATTTAATTCCCTCGCGCAGGATTTCCCAAATCTCGATTCCCGCCAGCATGGCTGGGGAGATCATGCCTGAACGCAGACCATCGTCAAGGTCGTGAGCCGTATAGGCCAGTTCATCGGCAACATTGGCGAGCTGGGCTTCCAGATGCCCGCGCAGATCAGGGTCGTATTCGCGTGCATCCGAAACATCGTACTCGGTTTCGTGCTTGACGATCCCTTCCAGCACTTCCCAGGTGAGGTTCAGCCCGGGGAAATCTTCGTAGCGTCTTTCCAGTTTAGTGATGATCCGGAACGATTGTTTGTTATGGTCGAACCCGCTGTAGTCTTTCATCAGGCGGTGGAGGGCGACTTCGCCAGAATGTCCAAAGGGAGGATGCCCGAGGTCGTGGGCGAGGCAGATGGTTTCTACCAGGTCTTCGTTGGCACCCAAAGCCCGCGCCAGGGTGCGCCCGATCTGGGCGACCTCTAAGGTGTGGGTCAGGCGGGTGCGGAAGTAATCACCTTCGTAATTAATGAACACCTGAGTTTTATACTCCAAGCGGCGGAAGGCAGTTGTATGCAGGATGCGGTCTCGGTCGCGCTGAAACGAGGTCCGGTAGTTGGGTTCGTGATCCGGGTAGTGGCGGCCTTTTGTCTGGCTGCTGCGAACACCATACGGTGCGAGGGTGTTGTCCTCTATGGTTTGAAGTTTCTCACGGTTGTAAATCATGCAACTTTCCTTGATCCAAATATTCGGTAGTCTACTCGAGGATAAAACAGGTGTCAAATGATGTGGCTGTTGGAATGTACTGCCCCATTATAGTACAACAATCGGGTAAAATACGGGAAACTGCTGCAAAGAGTCCGCATAGAAGAATTCACGCGGTAGAATATCTCAGGAGTACATTTTTTATGGAAGATATTCACCTGGCATATGATGTGGTCAAGCAGATTGCGCCATTCATGGGCCAATTATTGGCGAAATACCCCATGCCATCTGAAGCTGACCCGCATGAGAAGCAAGCGTATGCTCTCTGGAAGGTGATCTATCCTAAAGTTGCCCTGCGTTCCAAGGTGATTCTCGCGGCCAAAAAACTGGTCGAGGATGATTCTTCAAAGAACCGGGTGTCTCTGTCTAATCAGCTCGCGCTGGTATTCAGAACAAATTCTTTTTTAGCTGCCGAGGTGAAAGAAGAACTGTACACCTGGCGCCGAGACACATCCACCGCGGAGCGCAGCCGCCAAGAAGCCCCCCCCATCCCAACGCCAAGGGTAGGGGCACTCCATGAAGAATACAGCGCTGAGCAGATTTCCTGCCAGGTCTGCAATGGCCAGGATGAAACCCTACGGCTTGTCAGCTACCCGTTTGTATTCAGCTTGGTGATCATTACCTTTCGCCGCATGTTCCATGGGGTCTATTGCTCCCGGCATGCGAACCGGTATTTCTTTTTAGCAACCCTGATCACGATGACGGTGGGGTGGATGGGGATTCCATTTGGATTGATCTTTACCCCGGTTACGTTATTCAACCTCTATAACTCTGATAAACGCCTCCGACCTGCGAATGCGAAACTGCTGCTGGAGATTGCCAAAGCGAAACAAGAAAAAGGACACACGCGCGAGGCTGCAGTCTTTTACCAGGAATCTCTGTGGCTTAATGGTAAAGAATCCAGGCAGGTCGACTCCTCACCGGATTTGCCTGCTTTGGTCGTGTTCGACAAGCCTGAGTTCCTCGTTCAGGTATTTTCATTGTTGGGCGGATTTTCCGCAGCCTGGCTGTTGGGCTTTCTGATTGGTCTTATCGATGGGATGATCAGCACCCCGTTTGTAGACCTTCAGGGGCAGATTTCTGTGCTGGTGATCATTTTTAGTTACATTCCGCTGTTGCTGATGCTCTTTTTTGGCGGTTTTGTGCTGGCGCGTTTTGTCCGCTGGATGTTGGAACGCACCCTGATCACCAGTCACTGGGTTGGCCGGATGGTTGCCGGGTTTACCTCATTGATCTCGTTCTATGCCATCCTGGTCGGGAACCTGTTCTTCTTTGTGCAGGCGGGGAGTGGGCAAATGGCTGAAAGTCTGATGGATTATATCCGGATCAACGGGCTGTTGCTGGTTCATGGGGGTTGGCTGACGTTGAATGGCCTGATCCGGCAGGGTAATGCGGCTGACTTGCTGTTTGTAGTTCTGGTGATTTTCGGCTGGATGTCGTTTTTCTGGCTGAGTCGGGATTGGGCTCAGCAGACAGTTCAATGGAGAAGGACTCTGCAAAAAATTGAGCGGGGTGAAGCCCTCAATTCCGGAGCATTGGTGGGGGTGAGTGCGGTTTTAATTGTGGGGATTATCGTTTTAATTCTTGGCCTGATTTTTTACCCATCCACAATTTTACTGACCTAGGGAACCTGCTAGCGCACAGAGGTGGTGATGGTCTGGACGGCTCCGGCCTGGAGCAGGGCTTCTTCGACAGCCGCGGCGCGTCCTGGTTCGACCAGGGCGATCATATTTCCGCCCCTGCCGCCGCCTGAGAGTTTGGCTCCTAAGGCTCCGGCATTTCGGGCTGCTGTGGTCAGCAAGTCCAATTCCGGGCAGGAGACTCCCATCTCGATCAAAATATTATGGTTGTCATTCATCAACGGGCCGAGCGAACTGATCCGGTGATGCTGGATTGAATAGGCAGCATTTTTGGCGATCATTCCACAGGTATTAAAATAATTCTGGAAGAGGCCAGGCTGTGCTTGATAAGAGTTGCGCACATCTCCCACCGTTTCAGAAGTGGGTGTGGCAATCCCGGTATCCCCGATCACCAGGGTAAAGGGTTCGCTGATCTCGATGGTTTCTGGTTTCTGCCCCTTGACGAAGTACACGGGTTTCGCGTAGGTGACGACGGTGTTATCGATCCCGGAGGGTGTGCCGTGGTGAAGTTTTTCGACCTCAAAGGCAATCTGGTTGACAGTTTCATCTGGCAGCAGGTGCCCCATAAAGCCGGATACAGCCCGGATGATGGCCACTGAAACCGCAGCACCCGAGCCCATGCCGGCCGCCAATGGAATCGTCGAGGTGATCAGCAGGGAGCAGGCGGGGGGATTTTTGACCCCGAGTGCTTCCAGGGTCAGGCGGATGGCCAGGGAGACTGCATCTTCTAGGGGGAGGTTGGCCAAAGTGCTGTTCAGGGAGATATCGGGCGCCAGGATTTTGATCCCCTCTCCACCGGGTTGTGGCTTGACGACGGCGCGGGCCTGTACCTGGTGGACTGGAACGGCAATTGCCGGCTGTCCATAGACCACCGCATGTTCCCCAAAGAGAATGATCTTGCCAGGAGCTGAGGAGGTAATCGCAGGCATCGAACTAGTAAAAATAAAAGATGAGCAGGATTGCTATTGTCCAAAGAATGAGATTGACCTGGAACGGCCGGTCTGTCAGAATGATCTCCTCCGGTGCCTCGCCGCGTCCTTCAACCTGGATCAGGAACAAATAGCGGAAGACGCCGTAGATCACGAATGGGATGGTGAGCATGGTGACCTGGTTCTCCGGCAAGTTGGGAGCGAAGAATGTATACAGGCTGTACGTGACAATCGTGATCGTCAGGACGATCATGATTAGTTGATCCAGGTAGGTGAGCGTATAGCTGGAGAGAACTCTTCGGGTGTTGTTGCTCTTTTGCCCATTGAGCAGTTCCGCACGGCGTTTGCCGATTCCCAGGAAAAGAGCCAGGAAAGTGGTGGCAATATACAACCACGGGGAGAAGCGCTCCACGTGAATGATCGTGACCCCGGCGGCGACCCGGAGGACATAGAAGCTTGCCAAAACCAGCACGTCGATCAGGGGGATGTGTTTGAGCCACAGCGAGTACGAAATGTTGAGGATAAAATATCCCAGGCAGATGAGCGCGAATTCTGGCGCTAACAGATAGGCCAGCGGCAGGGCAACTGCCAGGAGCAAAATCGCGGTAAACCGGGCGATTGGGATTGGCAGCATCCCTGAAGCAATTGGCCTGTTTTTCTTGGTCGGGTGATTGCGGTCTGCTTCCAGGTCGGAAATGTCGTTGATCAGGTAGATCGCGCTGGCAATCAGGCTGAACAATCCAACCCCGGCAATTGTGGACAGCAGTGCAGGTGGGAAACCGATTTTGCGGTCGAAGACAACAGCAGCAAAGATCAGCACATTCTTGATCCACTGCCTGGGGCGCATGGCTTTGATCAGGGCAATCAGCATACCGGAATCATAGCATAAACTGATGGGGAAGGGTAGCCATCCTGGAAAATGATTTCCTGACCAGGCACCCCTTTCTGGTGGCTGTTGGGATGGATGTCCACCCAGATTTTTCCGATCCTGTCAATAATTTTTGAAACTTGCTTGGCACAGTTTGTCAGGTTTGTCAAGGAGCTCTGGTTTTTTGGGGAAAAAGCAAAGCGAACGGGCTGGTTGAAGTTTACTCAAAGTTGGTTTATGCTTGAATTATGATCAATGAAAATTTATCCACCGTTTGGATGGAGAGAATGTAATGAAAAATGCACATCAAAAAAGAGCTTGGTACTTTACCAGCAGAGAGGAACTGCTCAACAGCCTGACCCATGGCACCGGTGTGGTGCTCAGCTTGCTGGGGTTGGTATTTCTGCTGGTACGGGCAGTGCGGTATGGGAATACCTGGCATATTGTCAGTTTTGCCATCTATGGGATTTCGTTGATCCTTTTATACCTGGCGTCGACACTCTACCATGCTGCTTCTGTCTTGGAATGGAAGCAGTTGCTGAAGAAGTTTGATCACTCTGCCATCTTCCTGCTGATCGCAGGGACTTACACTCCTTTCCTGCTCACCGTTTTGCGCGGCCCCTGGGGATGGAGTTTGTTTGGCGTGATTTGGGGACTGACGCTCTTGGGTTTGGTGCTGAAATTCTGGATTATCTCCCGTTGGGAAGGTGCCTCAGTGGTGTTGTACCTCGCGATGGGATGGCTGGCCGTGCTCGCGGTGGGTGAATTGATCCAACATGTGGGAACGACCAGCCTGGTTCTGCTGGGGGTGGGCGGGATGTGCTATACCGTGGGAGTGATATTCTACCTCTGGCGTAAACTGCCGTACAACCATGCCATCTGGCATGTGTTTGTGATGGCAGGGAGCATCACACATTATTTTTCGATCCTAAAACTGATCTAAAGCGCGCTCAGTTTATTTTTGATAAAGAATATTACCCGCGATTCCCTGCGTCTCCTCTTCGGCAGACCACATGGTGTAATCTACCCGCACAATCTCTCCTTGCTCGTTCAACCGGAAGGTACGGGCGAATCCCATGGGTTCAGTATCCAGGATGACGGCATAGGTCCCCGGCGGAAATGATGGGTCACTGTAATCCGGCGGTTTTACCAGCACCACGGCAAACAGATCTGGTTGCTCGTAATCAAAGACCCTGCTGACCTCATCGGGGTTCAGCTGTGAGCCTTCTCCGGGACCGAGTACGGGAAAGAAAGCCAGGACGGTTCCCTCGTTGACCCCTTGCGGGCATTTTGGCGGCCCGCCCAGGCTGTCCTGCGTCGTGCAGGGCCGTGAATTCAGCAGGAGCGCATCCATCAAGGTCTCAGAATCCTGCTCCAGCAGGGCGGTGATTGTGGCATTCACTGCAGGATTGTCTGTGACATTTCGAAGGTCGGTTGTCGCCGTTGGCTGTGGTGTATTGGTCGCCGTGGCAGGTACCATTGTATCGGTAGGTGCCATTGTATCGGTAGGTGCCAGGGTTGAGGTTGGGGTATTGTCTGGGAGATCAAGTTCGGTGTCTTCTGGTATGCTGGTGGGTTCCATTAAAGTTAACGTGGGGACAGTCGAATCCTGGGTGCGGCAGGCAGTGATGACGAAAGAAAGGATCAAAAGGGACATCAAACTGATCTTGTGTTTCATTGCTCCTCCATTCATGATCATGGTTTTGGTAAAGATGGGAATACAACTATTATATATGATGTACTATTACGACTTCAACGTATTTGGTTAAGAATAGATTAATTCTTGATACAATCAGGACATGAAAAAAGTGCGTGTGGATCTTCTTCTGGTAGAGCGCGGTTTGGCAGAGAGCCGTTCGCTTGCCCAGCGGCTGGTGATGGCCGGGCAGGTGCGCGCCAATGGCCAGGTGGTGGCCAAACCATCGGTCAGCGTCCAGCCAGATGTGGAATTGACGGTTGATTTGGGACCGAAGTATGTCTCGCGCGGTGGGGAAAAACTGGAAGGTGCGATGGAGGCGTTCCAGCTGGATGTCAGCGGCCTGGTGTGCGCCGACATTGGCGCTTCAACGGGTGGGTTTACCGACTGCCTGCTGCAGAACGGGGCCTGCAAAGTGTTTGCGATTGATGTGGGCAAAGGGATTTTACACTGGAACCTCCGCCAGGATGCACGCGTTGAGGTAATGGAAGGCACCAATGCCCGGTCGATTGAAAGGCTGCCGGAGCCGGTGGACCTGGTGACGGTGGACGCATCCTTCATCTCGTTGAAAATCCTGCTGCCGGTCTTCAAACATTGGTTTGGAGACTCTGGCGGAATGGCTGTACTGCTGATCAAGCCGCAATTTGAGGCAGGGCGAAAGGAAGTAACCCGCGGCAAGGGGGTCATCAAAGATGCAGAGGTACACCGGCTGGTGCTGGAAGACACCCTCACTTTTGCAGAAGCAGAAGAGTTTGGAGTGCTGGGGTTGGCGCGCTCCCCGATCACCGGGCCGAAGGGGAATGTGGAGTTCTTGGCCTACCTGGCCTATCCCGGGGTGGCAAATCCTGAGCGGGAAGCACTCATTCTAGAGGTGACCAGCGTTTAACCTGGCTGTTTTTTGCTCATCAATCTTTGATTTCAGCTATCCAACTACGAGACAATTACTGGTATACTTCCTGCGACTATGTTTGACCATATACGAAATTTCTGTATTATTGCCCACATCGATCACGGCAAGTCCACCTTGGCAGACCGGATGCTGCAGGTTACGCATACGATCTCTGACCGTGAGATGATGAACCAGGTGCTGGACAGCATGGACCTGGAGCGCGAGAAGGGCGTCACGATCAAGGCTTCGGCTGTGCGGATGAACTATACCGCCGAGGATGGTAAGACCTACCAGTTGAACCTGATCGACACCCCCGGACATGTTGACTTCGGCTACGAGGTCAGCCGTGCTCTGAATGCCTGTGAAGGTGCGCTGCTGGTGGTGGATGCCAGCCAGGGTATGGAAGCGCAGACCATCGCCAACTTGTACCTGGCATTGGAAGCAGACCTGGAGATCATCCCGGTGATCAACAAGATCGATATGCTCTCTGCACAGCCCGACCAGGTGGCCGAAGAGATCAGCAACCTGATCGGAACCCCCAAAGAAGATATTTTGCGTATTTCGGCCAAGGAAGGCCAGAATGTGATTGCAGTGCTCGAAGCGGTTGTCAAGCAGGTGCCCCCGCCCAAAGGTGAACCGGAAGGTCTGCCGCGTGCCCTGGTGTTCGATTCTCATTACGATTCATTCAAGGGAGTGGTGGCGTATGTGCGGATGGTGGACGGCAAGCTGGAAAAAACCGATGACCTGCACATGATGGCAACCGGAGTAGATTTCCGCCCGGTGGAGATTGGCGTATTTGCCCCTCACCTTAAATCGACCGGAATGCTGAAGGCTGGCGAAGTTGGCTACATTGCCACCGGCCTGAAGACGGTCTCAGAAAGCCGGGTAGGGGACACCGTTACACTCAAATCGAAGCAAAAGCCCATCCCGCTGCCGGGATACAAAGAGGCCAAGCCGATGGTCTTTGCCGGGATCTACCCGATTGAAGGGGAAGACTACAACGATCTGAAAGAGGCACTGGAAAAACTTCAACTGAACGATGCTTCCCTGATCTTTGAGCCTGAGACATCTCAGGCGCTTAATTTCGGTTTCCGTTGTGGTTTCCTGGGGATGTTCCATATGGAGATCATCCAGGAACGCCTGGAGCGCGAGTATGATTTGGACATCATCATCACCGCGCCATCTGTGGAATACGAAGTTGTGATGCGGGATGGCCCCGGCCTGCGCATCGAATCCCCTGCTTTCCTGCCGGATGAAGGGTTGATTGAAGAAATTCGCGAACCGTGGATGAATATTCAAATTTTCACCCCCACCGAATATTATGGTGCTGTGATGGATATGACCACGAAACGGCGCGGCGTGTACTCCAGCGAGGAGTATCCTGCACCGGGCAGGGTGCAGCTGAATTATCAAATTCCGCTGTCGGAACTGATTGTGGATTTCTTTGATGTGCTCAAGTCCCGCTCGCGCGGGTACGCCTCCCTCGATTATCAGTTTGACCAATACCGCGCCGAGAACTTGACCAAGCTCGAAATATTGGTCAATGGGGAACCGGTGGATGCACTGGCTTCGATCGTTCATAAGGACCATGCTTACCACCGCGGACAGGCGCTGATCACAAAATTAAAAGACCTGATCCCGCGCCAGCTGTTTGTCGTCCCGATCCAGGCGGTTGCTGGCAACCGGGTGATTTCCCGCGCCAATGTCAAAGCGCTCCGCAAAGATGTGCTGGCGAAATGTTACGGCGGAGATGTGTCTCGTAAGCGCAAGTTGTTGGAAAAGCAAAAGAAGGGGAAGAAGCGCATGAAAATGGTCGGGAGCGTGGAGATTCCGCAAGAGGCGTTCCTGGCTGTCCTGCAGATAAGCGATGACTGAGCTGAACCAACCCGCCGAAGCGAAAAATACCTTTTTGCGCATACTGCCCGGAATCGTGGTCAGCGGGATTGCGATTGTGATCCTGCTTTCTCAGATCGATCTGGGCCAAACGGTTGAAGAATTTCAGAAGGTGAAGCTCAACCGGATTCTGATTGCCACGTTGATCCTGGTGGTGGCATTCATTACCCGGGCGATGGGCTGGCGGGTGCTGCTGCAGGAAAAGGTGTCCCTGAAACTGGCATTTTCTGCAGAGACGATCGGCTACCTGCTGAATACATTGCTGCCGTTCCGGTTAGGAGAGTTGGGACGCGCCCTGGTGTTGGGCATTCGCTCCCCGCTTTCTTTTTGGGAGGCTTTCCCGACGGTTGTGGTCGAGCGCATTTTTGATCTCGGATTTATGGCTGGACTGCTGCTAGGCACGCTGCCTTTTGTGGTGGGAGCAGATTGGGCGACCACTGCGGCGGTCGTTGCCGCGGTGCTGTTCGTGATGGGCTTCGCGGTGCTCTACTTGATGGTGCTCAACCCTGATTGGGTCCAGAAGTTGTTTGGCACGCTGGCGGGCAGGTGGCCCCGGTTGAAGGCTTTTGGTGGCGATAAGATTGATCTTTTCCTGCGCGGCCTGGCGGTATTGCGCAGCCCAAAACGATTCCTGCTGTTCTTTTTCTGGATCGCGATGACCTGGGTGCTGTCCGTTGCCTGGAATTCGATTGTGCTTACCACTTTTTACCCTTCTCCCAGTTTTATTGAAGCGGGATTTGTGGTCGGGGTGGCTGCCATTGGGGTTGCTGCGCCTTCCACTCAGGGAAATTTGGGTGTGTACGAGGCGGCCATCGTCAGCGCATTCGTCGCTCTCTCGGCAGACCCGGCCAATGGCCTGGCACACGGTTTGGTAACCCACGGCCTGTATTTGTTGGTGGTCGTTGCCCTGGGGTTTATCTCTCTTGCCAGAGAAAAAATCTCGATCCGGGAAGTCTATTCCCTCGCCCAGAACCGCCAGACCCTTTCCGAATAGAGGAAAAGATGTGATGTTTTCTGGAGATTTATGCGTGTTTTAATTGCCTTAACCTATTACCGTCCGCATTATTCTGGCCTGACGATTTATTCTGAACGACTTGCCAAAGCGTTGGCCGCGCGCGGACACCAGGTGACTGTCCTCACCTCCCAGTTTGAACCGGATTTGCCCGAGGAAGAGATCGTGGATGGTGTCCGGGTGGTGCGGATGCCGGTGCTGATGCGGCTCAGCAAGGGGGTGATCATGCCTTCGATCCCGTTCCGTGCCTGGAAAGAGATCCGGCAGGCGGATGTGGTCAACCTGCATGTGCCGCAGCTCGATGCGGCCCCGATTTCTGTCATCTCGCGGCTGCTCGGGCGGCCGGTTGTGCTGACGTACCAATGTGATTTGAGGCTGCCCGGCGGGTTCATCAACTGGCTGGCGAATCTGGGATCCAACCTGGCCAACCGGGTCTCTGCCGGCATGGCGAATGTGATCGTCTCTACTTCCAGGGATTACGCGGAAAACAGCAAGTTCCTGATGCGCTACCGGAACAAGATCGAGGCGGTTTCACCGCCGGTCGTACTTGACCAGGTGGAAGAAGAATTTATCGCCAAGGTGCGCGATCAGTATGGGATCCGACCAGAGGATAAGGTGATCGGGATGGTGGCGCGGCTGGCTGCAGAAAAAGGGGTGGAATTCCTTGTCCGGGCTTTGCCCAACGTGCTGGAAAAACATCCACAAGCCCGGGTATTGTATGCCGGTCAGCACAAAAATGTGATGGGTGAAGAGGCGTATGCCGCCATGCTGGCTCCCCTAATTGAGGAACTCGGAGATCGATGGAAGTTTTTGGGTCTGATCCCGGATGATGAGCTGACGGCTTTCTACCATTTATGCGATGTCCTGGTACTCCCCAGCACGAACAGCACCGAAGCGTTCGGCATGGTGCAGGTAGAGGCTATGACTTGCGGGACCCCGGTGGTTGCCAGTGATATGCCTGGCGTACGCCAGCCGGTGCTGCATACAGGGATGGGAAAGTTGTTCACCCTGATGGATGCCGGATCGCTGGCCCAGTCGCTGATTGATGTCTTGGATCAGCCAAAAGAGTTTATCGGCGATGTGCCGGGCATCACGGCGCACTATGCTCCTGAATCGACCGCCGCTGCGTATGAGAAAATTTTTGAAGACCTGGTGAGACGATCCTGATGCTGCTCAATACGATCTGTTTGCTGGTTAAAAAGGCTCCCCGGTCTGGGCAAATTGCTGAAGTCCTGCTTGCGCGCAAGAAGACCGGGTTTGGGGAAGGCAAGGTGGTCGGGGTTGGCGGCACAGTTGAGGCGGGGGAGACTGTTTTTCAGGCCGCCGTACGCGAGGTGCAGGAAGAACTGGATGTCAAGATCCGGGAGAAAGACCTGCAGCGAGCGGCCAAGCTGACCTTTCTCTTCCCCGCAAAACCTGAATGGGACCGGGTGGTGTATGTCTACCTGGTGGAACGCTGGCAGGGCACTCCCAGCCCCAGCCGGGAAATTGACCCGTTCTGGGTGAGCCTGGATGAGATTCCCTACGAGGAGATGTGGGCAGACAGCGCAGAATGGCTGCCGGAGATCTTCGGCGGCCGGCAAATTTTGGGCAAGTTTTCCTTTAATGAAGATAATGAAACCCTGGCCCAGGTCGAGATGATGGACGATAAAGATTTTCTCTGGCCACACCTGAAAACGCTGCCTTATTTCCGCTCCCTGCTGCGCTCAGTTGAAGCCAGCTATTATCAGGACCTGAACCTGCCCGAGCCGGTATTGGACCTTGGGAGCGGCGATGGTCATTTTGCCAGCCTGGCGTTCGATTTCCAGATTGATGTCGGCCTGGACCCGTGGTGGGACCCCCTGGTCGAGTCGAAAAGTTATCCTGAGTCTTATGATGGGCTGGTGCAGGCCGATGGGGCGGAGATGCCTTTCCCGGATGATACTTTCGCCAGCAGCTTGAGCAATTCTGTTCTCGAGCATATCCCGCACCTGGATGATGTGCTGGCCGAAACGGCCCGGGTGCTGCGTCCGGGTGCTCCGTTTGTGTTCTGCTGCCCCAACTCAGAGTATTACCACAAGCTGTCATTCCCGGCAGTGCTGCGTTCGCTTGGGTTAAACAGCCTGGCACAAAAATACCAGGATTGGTTCATGCGCATGTCCCGTACCGAGCACGCCGATCCGGTTGAGGTTTGGCAGGAGCGGTTGGAACGCGCCGGTTTCAGCCTGGAGCGCTATTGGCATTATTTTTCTCCCCGTTCGCTGCATGTGTTGGAATGGGGGCATTTCCTGGGCGCGCCAACTTTGCTGCCGATGAAGCTGTTCAGGCGCTGGATCCTTGCACCAACGCGCTGGAACCTGTGGCTGACGGAAAAGCTCATCCGCCCTTATGCTGCCACCGAACCTCATCCGCACGGAACCTACACATTTTTTATCGCACGCAAACGCTAATTCAGCTATCTGAATTGAGAAACTTTCACTATAATGATGGAAGTCGTGATTTCCCTGGCCTGGGCATTGCAGGGCTGGGATATAGCCGGTTGCCGCATTTTAAGCCCGCGGGTATACTAGGTGACTGGTAGCGAGTTTAAAGAATACAACTGAACATGATGACTGAACAAAAACCAGACCAACAACCAGAACAACAACCGCAAACTGAACCATCCGTATTGGATTATGTACGTGCCAAGCTGATGCCCTGGCGCGGCCCGGCTCCGGAAATTCCGGCAGAAGCAGACAGTTCAGGGTATCATACCCTGTCAGAAGCCACCCAAAGCCAGGTGATCTCAAAGCCAACTGAGGGTGAGGCAACGTTAATCGACAGGCTGCCCTGGCGTTCTCTGGCAGCTTTGATCCTGGCGCTGATCGGCCAGTTTGCTCTGATGCCGACCCTGCACAGCGGGGTGATGGGAGCGGTGTTTTTTGCAGCTGCCGCCGGTATGGCGGTTTGGGCTGCAAGTGCTGGTGAACTGGCCCTGGCGAGCCCGAATGATGAAGAACAGCAGCAGGACGATTTCAGATTTGACCTCCGGCTGATGCTGGCAGGAATGGTACTCTCGCTGGTCGCGTTCTTTGCTTTTTCCAACAACCTGTATACAGACCTGAATGTTTCGCTCTGGCTGATTGGATTGGGTTTGGTCGTTTGGGCGCTGTGGTTCCCACGGCCGAATCTGGGCGAGTGGGCTGGGCGGATTGTGGGCTTCTTCCGGCAGCCGAAGTGGGACGTTTCGATCTCCCGCCAGGTGGTCCTGTTGGTGATCGTGATGGCAGTGGCCATCTTTTTCCGCGTGAATAAGGTGGGCGAGGTGGTGCCGGAGATGTTCAGCGACCAGGCAGAAAAACTGTGGGATGTGTACGATGTGACCCAGGGCCAGACCCGGATTTTCTTCCCAAGGAATACAGGCCGGGAGGGATTGCAGTTTTACCTGATTGCCTGGACGATCAAGCTGTTCAACACCGGGTTTAGCTTTCTCAGCATGAAGATCGGGACGATCTTTCTGGGAATTGTGATGCTGCCTTATCTTTATCTCCTGGGCAAGGAATTGGGCAACCCCAGGGTCGGGCTGCTGGCGGTGTTTTTTGCCGGGGTGTCCTACTGGCCGAATATCCTTGCCAGGGTGGCACTGCGTTTTATCCTGTATCCGGCATTTGCGGCCCCAACACTGTATTATCTGGTGCGCGGCTTGCGCACCGGCCAGCGTAAATATTTCATCCTGAGCGGGATTTTTCTTGGGATTGGGCTGCATGGCTACACCCCGTTTCGCGCGGTGCCAATCCTGGTTGTGGTCACCTTTTTGCTCTATTGGCTGCATAACCGCGATCGGGTCAACTTTCAGACCGCGTTCATCCGGTTGGGGCTGGTGGTTCTGATTTCTTTGATCATCTTCCTGCCGCTGCTTAGGGTATGGATTCAGATGCCAGATATTTTCTCTCAGCGCACCCTGACCCGCCTGACGAATGCCGAGGTCGGCAGCGAAATGCCAACAGGCCTGGACCTGGCTGGGGTCTTCTTTGGCAATCTGTGGAACGGCCTGCTGATGTTCAATTGGGACAGCGGGGGAATCTGGGTCAATACGATTACCCACGCGCCCAGTTTGGACCTGATTGCCGGGACGGCCTTTTTCCTGGGAGTGTCCCTGATCTTATTCAGGTATCTGAAAAACAAGCGCTGGGAAGATGGTTTCCTGCTGTATGGAATCCCGGTGTTGATGTTGCCGTCCATCCTGGCATTGGCGTACCCGAACGAGAACCCGGCACCGAACCGCGCCGGTGGTGCTGCGGTGGTTGTGTTTGTGATTGCGGCACTGGGAATTGAAGCTGTGCTTCGAGCCGTACGAAAGCATACCGGCGGCCAGACGGGCAAACGGGTGGCCCTGCTGATCGGAGTCCTGCTGTTATTCATTTCCGCCGGACAAAACTACGTGCTGACCTTCGAGACATTCCCAACGCAGTACCGCAATTCGAATGTCTGGAATACCTCTGAACTCGGGGGGGTGGTCGAACAGTTTACCGATACTGTCGGATCCTCCAACCAGGCCTGGGTGATCGCGTATCCGCACTGGGTGGATACGCGTCTGGTTGGCATTCAGGCGGGGTTCCCAACGAAAGATTTTGCCATCTGGCCCGAGGACCTGGAGACCACTCTGGAAATCCCAACCCCGAAACTGTTCCTGGTTAAGATTGATGATACCCAGGGCATGGATGCTTTGGAAACATATTATCCTCAGGGCGCTGCTTCACTCTATGAGGCCAAAAATCCTGCCCAGAGCTTTTTTATATATTATGTCCCGTAACGAGGGAGAACCGGATTTATGACCGAAACTGGATCACAACCATCCAAGATGGATAAACGCAAAAATCACCAGTTGGTGTACGATTTGCTGCTGTTGCTTCTGCTGTTCGCGGCGGCGATTATTCGTTTTAATGGGATTGATTGGGCGACTGAGCAGTACCTGCATCCGGATGAACGTCATCTGGTCAATGTGGAAACCGCTCTGAAAACCGTACGCAGTTTCAGTGAATATTGGGACACCGCCAATTCGACCCTCAACCCGCACAATGTCGGCTATACCTTTTTTGTCTACGGCACGCTGCCGATCTTCCTGGTGCGGTATGTGGCTGAATGGATCGGGCAAACCGGTTACAGCGAAGTTATGCTGGTTGGCCGCCAGCTGTCAGCCATCGCCGATCTGCTGGTAGTGTTCCTGGTCTACCTGACGGCCTCCCGCGTCTTTGACCGGCGGGTTGGGCTGATTGCCGCATCCTTCAGCGCGTTCACCGTGTTGCAGATCCAGATTTCACACTTTTTTGCGGTGGATACCTACCTGACCCTGTTTACGATGCTGTCGATCTATCTGGCGGTGCGCCTGGCAACCGAGCCAACCAGACCCGACGGGCCGCCGTTCCGTCCGCATCTGTTTGTTCTTTTCGGGATCGCGTTAGGGATGGCAGTGGCCTCGAAGCTGAATACCGTGCCGGTGGCGATTGTGTTGCCGCTGGCGGTGTGGGTGCGCCTCTCCAGGATGGACAGGTCGATCCGGGCTGATGCGGCCTGGCAGGCCGCTGGATATGTTTTCCTGGCTGCGGTCGTCAGCGTACTATCTTTCCGTGTCTTCCAGCCGTATGCTTTCAGCGGACCCGGCTTTTTTGGCATGCTCCCAAACCAACGCTGGGTGGATAACATCAGGGAACTGATGAACCAGCAGACTGGCGATTTTGACTGGCCACCATCGATCCAATGGGCTCGCCGCCCAATCTGGTTCTCCTTCCGGAATATGGTGATGTGGGGAATGGGACTGCCGATGGCCGTGATGGCCTGGGGAGGTTTCCTGGCCGCAGGGTGGAAGATGCTGAAAGGCGCATGGCGCACGCATCTGATCCTGTGGGCGTGGACCGCCTTCTATTTTGGCTGGCAGTCGTTGGCATTTAATCCCACCATGCGCTACCAGATCCCCGTTTATCCAACGCTGGCGATCTTTGCCGGGTGGGCTGTGATGGCTCTTTGGGATGCAGCCGGAAGGTCTGGCCGGGCGAGAACCCTGCTCCGGACAGGTGCGGCCGTAGTGGGTGGATCGGCGCTGGTCCTGACTGCCGTCTGGGCAGTGGCGTTTACCCAAATCTATTCCCGGCCGATCACTCGGGTGGAGGCCTCGGAATGGATCTACCAGAATGTGCCCGGGCCGCTGAACCTGAAGATTGAGACCGGGGAGGGCGTGTACAGCCAGCCGCTGCCATTTCCATATCACCAGTACATATCCACTGATGAACCTTTCTTCAGCAGCTTTATCGCCAAGCAATCCGGAAGCCTGGAGCAGATCACGTATAAGAATGTGATCTCCGAAGGAGAAGAATATCGGGTGTCGCTGATGGTGACCGAAGCGCAAGGTCTGAACGTGCCGCTGCTGGCGATGGAAAAGGAACTTGCCTTCGAGGTCGGGGAGACTTTCCGCAGCCTGTCTTTCATGGCCGACCCGCCGCCAATTCTGCCGGGAGAAAGAGAATTTCTGATCAGTGTGCATGTGGTCTCCCAACAATCTGACCCGGTTTTGCTGGGCGGGTTCGTTCAGCTCAGCGGCCCTTCAGGAGACCTCTCGATCCCCCTGACCAAACTATCTGAAACATTTGACTTCCAGACCGCCAGGTTTGAGTATTCCTTTACTACGGTCGAAACGCTCACCTTGATGGAAGTATATTTGGATTTCCACTCCGCGGCCACGGAGCCAACTGATCAACAGGTTTTCCGCCTCACATTGGGGACGGAACCCGAGATGAATATCCCGCTGGCTGTGGCTGATGTTGTCGTCTCAGGCCTTGAGGATGGAATGAGTTCTGAGGGAGGCGTGTTCCAGTTTAGTAAACCCGTGGAATTGGAACAGGAGCAGCTTTACTTTATCCGGATCGATAACCTGACGCCAGGCGAATCGGCGAATTTTCTCGGTGCGGCTCTTACGGTGGAAGGCCCCTGGGATGATGGGCTGCCGATGAGCGTGAATGGATACAGCGGGTACAACGGCAACTATCAGCTTGACCTGAATTTTGACCTGTATGCCGACGATAACCCGCAAAAATTAGAACGCTTCCTGGAACTGTTGGACATTGCTGAATATATGACGATCTCTTCCAGCCGCCAATGGGCCAGCACGACCCGCATCCCGGAACGCTTCCCGCTGAATATTGCCTACTACCGCAATTTGCTGGGCTGCCCCGAAGGGAAGACGATTGAGTGGTGCTACAACGTGGCCGAACCCGGTATGTTCGAAGGGGACTTTGGTTTCGAACTGGTGAAAGTGTTCCAGTCTGACCCATCTCTTGGCAGCCTGCGGATCAATGACCAGTTCGCCGAAGAGGCTTTCACAGTGTACGACCACCCGAAGGTGTTCGTCTTCCAGAAGCAGCCCGGCTATGATCATGACAAGGTGACGGACATTCTCAGCGAAGTGGACCTGGAGAACGTGATCCGGCTGACTCCCAGGCAAGCGGGTGAGTTCAAATCCCTGCTGCTTTCAGAAGATGCCCAGGAAAGACAGCGGCAGGCCGGGACCTGGTCTGAGCTGTTCAACACGAATGCCTGGTACAACCAATCCGGCCTGGGCGCGGTGTTGGTCTGGTATCTGGCACTGTCTGTTTTGGGGTGGGTGGTCTTCCCATTGGTGCGCCGCGCCCTGCCGGGGCTGCCGGATCATGGGTATCCGCTGGCGCGGACGGCTGCCTTGCTCCTGCTGGCGTACCTCAGCTGGCTGGCCGGGTCCCTGGGCCTGGCATATTCACGCCAGGTGATCCTTGCATTTTACGTCGTGTTGGCAGGGATTGGACTGTGGCAATTATTTGTGCAGCGCAAATGGCTGGCAGAGAGTTTGCGCCAAAACTGGCGCACGTACCTGTCTGCCGAACTGGTCTTTCTGGGAGCATTCCTCCTGGTGCTGCTGGTGCGCTTCGGGAACCCGGATCTGTGGCACCCCTTTAAAGGGGGCGAGAAGCCGATGGATTTTGCATATTTGAACGCGATCCTGAAGACGGTTTCCTTCCCGGCGTATGATCCCTGGTATGCCGGGGGATATATCAACTATTATTATTTTGGCTTCGTGTTTGTAGGCACGCTGGTGAAGATGTTGGGGATTGTTCCTGCGCTGGCGTATAACCTTGTGCTCCCAACAGTATTTGCGATGATCGCTGCCGGGGCTTACTCAACGACATCAAATATTTATCAGGCCTGGAAGCGAATCAGGCCGGAGGGAGAAGAAAACGCCAACCGCTGGAAGGTGCCTGCCTGGATCGCGGGGGTCAGCGGGGTGCTGCTGACTGCCGTGTTGGGCAACCAGGGCACGGTGAAAATGGTGGTCGAGGGGATGCAGCGGCTGGCAGCGCAAGACGCCTATACCCGGGAAATCGGCTTCTTTACGAAAGTCTCATGGACGTTTACCGGCTTTACCCAGATGTTGCGAGGGATTGGTCTCCCGTTCGGAACGGCAGAATTTTACTGGCAGCCCAGCCGGGTGATCCCCGCCTTGAACGAGGTGGAACCGATCACCGAGTTCCCCTGGTTTACCACGATCTATGCTGACCTGCATGCTCACTTTATGGCTTTGGCCCTGGTGTTCCTGGCTTTGGGCTGGGCGGTATCGGTGGTGTTGTCCAAAGCATGGCGCGGGGCTGGGCGCTGGCAGGTTGGGTGGAGCTTTGTGTTCGCCGGGATTTCGATCGGCGTGCTGCGGCCGACCAATACCTGGGACCTGCCGACGTACCTGGCTTTGAGCGTGGTGGCGGTGGTGTATGCGCTTACGAGGTATGGCAATCCGCCTGGCTGGCTCGCGGAGCGGGTTGGAGCAGGCTTTGCCAAGGTGCTCCAGGCTGGTGCCGCTGTCTTTTCCCTGGCGGCCCTGAGCCTGCTGCTCTTCCAGCCGTTTGCGCAATGGTATGGTTTGCCTTACAGCGAGGTGGCGATCTGGAAAGGCACCCATACACCTCTGTCTTCGTATTTTGTCCATTGGGGGCTGTTCCTGTTGCTCCTGGTGTTCTGGATGGGTTGGGAGACCCGGCAGTGGATGGCAACCACTCCTTTGTCTGCCCTGCGGAAACTGGAACGCTTCCAGACCCTGATCTGGGCGGGAGTGGGGTCCGTGCTCTTCGTGATGGTGTTGATGGCAGTGGTTTTGAAAGTCCGGGTTCATTTCCTGGCGATCCCACTGGCAATCTGGGCAGCCCTGCTGTTGTTTCGCCCGGAAATTGGCGACAGCAAGCGGATTGTGCTGTTCATGGTCGGAACGGCTTTGTTCCTGACGATTTTCGTGGAAGTGGTTGTGCTCTCGGGTGATATTGCGCGGATGAATACCGTGTTCAAGTTTTATCTTCAGGCCTGGGTGCTGCTTGCGGCCAGCAGTGCGGCAGCCTTTGCCTGGACACTGGGCGAAATGTCCCAATGGAATTCTTCCTGGCAGTCTGCCTGGCGGATCGGGGTCGTGATGCTGGTGTTGGGGGCGGCCATGTTCCCGCTGACGGCCACAACGGCAAAAATCCAGGACAGGATGTCTGAGGAAGCACCGCGTACCCTGGATGGGATGGCGTATATGCTCACCTCTGAGTACCCGGACGAGGGGGGAATCGTGGATTTGGAGCAGGATTACCAGGCGATCCGCTGGATGCAGGAAAATATCCCAGGAACACCTGTGATCGTTGAGGCAAATACACCACTCTACCGCTGGGGGGCGCGTTTCAGCATTTATACAGGGCTGCCGACCGTGTTGGGGTGGGATTGGCACCAAACCCAGCAGCGCGGCTTCAGCCCGGTCTCGGAGATTGCCAACCGGATGCAGGATATCCGGATGTTTTACCTGATAGATGATCGGGAGTTTTCCGAATCCTTCCTGAGGAAATACAAAGTGGAATATATAGTGGTCGGACAGCTGGAGCGCAATTATTTTCCGGGTGCGGGCCTCAACGAGTTTGAGAATCTGGATGGAGTGCTCTGGGAAGAAGTCTATCGGGACAGGCAAACGGTGATCTACCGGGTGCTGGAACCTTTTACTGCCGGATTGGTTGGTAACTAGGAGAAGGATATGTGGATGGGTCCGTTGAGTTGGTATCTGATTGTGAGCGTTTTGGGACTGGCAAGTTTTCCGCTGGTCTATTCCTTTTTTCCTGCGCTTCACGACCGCGGCTACACGATCAGCCGTGCCTTCGGATTGCTGGCCTGGAGCTATCTGTTCTGGCTGCTGAGTTCACTGGGGGTTTTGACCAATTCCATCGGCGGCTACCTGGTCGCGCTGTCCCTGGTCCTGGCAGGCAGTGTGTGGGCCTGGAAACGGGTCGGCTGGCAAGAATTCAGGGCCTGGTTTGCTGAGAAGCAAAAGACGGTCCTGGTTGTTGAACTGCTCTTTTTATTGGCGTTCGTTTTCCTGCTGCTGATGCGCGGGATGGAACCGGCCATCTTTGGGACAGAAAAGCCGATGGAGTTTGCCTTCATCAACGCTTTTCTGCGCTCCGACATGATGCCGCCGTTGGATCCCTGGCTGGCCGACTACGCCATCTCTTATTATTATTTTGGCTATGTGATGGTCGGCATGCTGATCAAATTCAGCGGGGTGAGCAGCGGTGTGGGATTCAATCTCGGCTTATCGATGGTGTTTGCCCTGGCGGCAATAGGGGCGTATGGAGTGGTCTACAACCTGCTGGCCTCCTTGCGCCCGGACGCGAAAAAGACCCTGACGGGACTGCCTTTGCTCGGGCCGCTGTTCGTACTGGTTCTCAGTAATGTGGAAGGGTTCCTGGAATTCATTCACGGGCAGGGCGCATTTTGGCGGCAGGCCAGCAACGGCCAATGGTCTTCCACGTTCTGGGAATGGATCAATCTGGAGAATTTGCGCCTTCCTCCACCCGGCAATACGGCCCCCGGCGAACTGCGCCATTGGTGGTGGTGGCGGGCATCCCGCGTGGTGGCGGATTACGATATATTTGGGAATTTCAGGGAAGTGATTGATGAGTTTCCTTTCTTCTCGTTTTATCTCGGCGACCTGCACCCGCACGTGTTGGTGCTACCGTTTGTGTTTGTCGCCCTGGCACTCAGTCTGAACCTGTTTTTCAGCCCTCCGGAAGCAGGGCGGCGGTTCCGCCTCTTTGGATTGGAGTATACGTTCTCCACCCGGGTTTTCGTGTTGGGGGCACTCGTCTTTGGGGCGCTTGGCTTCCTCAACGTGTGGGATTTTCCCTGGTACGTGGTGATCTTTGCAGGAGTGCATTTGCTGGTAAAGGTCGACCTGGAAGGTTGGTCGCGATACCGTTTGTATGAATTTTTTGCCCTGGTGATGGCGTTTGGAATCAGCGGAGTCGTCGCCTACCTGCCGTTCTATATCAGCTTTTCCTCACAGGCTGGCGGGATTCTGCCAAATGTGATCAACCCGACCCGCGGGGCCCATTTGTGGATCATGTTTGGGACCCTGTTCATCCCCCTGTTTCTGTATTTGTTCTACCAGGTCTACACACGGCGGGAAAGCACGGAATGGCGAAAAGGATTCATCCTCGCGGCGGCAGCAGCCGTGGTCCTGTTCGGGTTATCGGTGTTGTTTGCTTTCTTGTTGGCAGGAGGTCTTCCATTTGGCCCCCTGGCGCAGGAACCGAACCAGTTTTTGGGGATGAATGGAGGACAAAGCCTGGGAGCTTTGCTGCAAGAAGGCCTCTCACGGCGGGCTTCTTCCATATTCAGTACGATCACGCTTGTGATGCTGTTAGGCGCGGCCCTGGCTGTACTGTGGCCGAAACGCAGGCAGTTCGATGAACTCTTCGAACCTGTCCGGCAGTTATCTTCGCACACCTTTGCCGCGGCTTTGGTGGTCGTGGGCACGGCTCTGGTATTGATCCCTGAATTTTTCTTCCTCCGGGACCTTTTCCTCAACCGGATGAATACGATCTTCAAGTTTTATTATCAGGCATGGATTTTATGGGCGTTGGCAGCGGCGTATGGCAGTGCGGTGATCTTGTCTTCTGGTAAGATCAAACCCCGCCTGTTTGTGGGTTACATTGCTGTATTGGTCATGGTGATCTTCGTGGGGTTGGTTTACCCTGTGATGGGACTGCAAACCCGGATTGCATCTTTTCAGGCCCAGCAAGAACCAGCCATTGAGCTGGATGGCGCGGATAATTATTTTTATCTCAACCCGGATGAACACGCCGCAGTCGCCTGGCTGAAGCAGGCCCCGACTGGCACACTGGTGGAAGCCGTGTCTCCCTCTGGGGGCAGTTATTCCCAGTACGCGCGTATTTCCATGAACAGCGGCCAGCCAGCCTTACTGGGCTGGATCGGGCATGAAGGGCAGTGGCGCGGCGGTGGTGAGGAAATGGGAACCCGCCAGGATGATATTGCCCGTTTGTACAATGCCAGCAACTGGTGGGAAGCTGCTCAGGTCATTGAGCAGTATAAAATTGTGTATATCGTGGTTGGGAATCTGGAGCGTTCCACCTATCAGGTTGATGAGGATAAATTCTCTCAGAACCTGACCCTGGTATTCCAGCAGGGTTCGGTGGCAATCTATCAGGTGCAGGCCAGTAATGAATAATATATTATAGAAAGATTCAGGATAGGATTATGGAAGAACCGATGGATCAGGATGTTGTCCGAAAACCTCAGTTCCGCATGGAAGATATGCTCTACCTGGCAGCGCTGGGATTGGCGCTGCTGGTGCGGGTGATTGTTCTGGGCAGATTGATGCTGACCAGCCAGGAAGCCGGCTATGCCTGGCAGGCATACCAGGTTTCCCAGGGTGCGGAAGTTGGGTTGACCAACCATCCGGCATATGTTTTGATCACAGGAGCGTTTTTTTATTTGTTCAGCAGCGGGGAAGTTGGAGCGCGGCTGCTGCCGGCGCTGGTGGGGAGCGCAGTGGTCTTGTTCCCTTACCTGCTGCGCTCTCATTTGGGACGTAAAGCAGCCCTGGTGGCCGCCTTTGGCCTGGCGCTCGATCCACTCCTGATGGCGTATTCCCGCCAGGCAGGCAGCCCGATGATGGCATTGGGTTTCCTGGCTTTGAGCTGGTATTTCTGGCAGAAGGGTAGAACGCTGATCGCTGGTGTGTTTGCCGGGCTGCTGCTGCTCTCCGGGCTGTCGCTGGTGTTCGGCCTGCTGGCTGTGCTGGCGGGCTGGGGGCTGTATTCGCTGATTGGGGGCTACCGGATTGCGATTCCTGCCTGGCGCGGGCAATTGCCCTCGTTTGGAGCAGGTGTTCTGGTTGCGCTGTTTGTCTTTGGCACGCTCTTTATGTTTTATCCGGAAGGTCTCTCTTTCATGATGCAGGCTATCCCGGATTATTTTGCCGGATGGTCTGACGGCGCAGGTGCCGGCCAGGGGGTTCCGATGGTGCAGGTGCTGCTGGCACTCCCGGTGTACCAGCCGCTTGCCCTGTTGTTCGGGCTGGTTGTGTTGTTCGGTAAACGGAATTTTCAGCGGCCGGAACGGGTCTTTCTGATGTGCGTTTTTCTGGCTGCTTTGGTGTTGATCCTGGTGAATCCGGGGCGCCAGGTGTGGATGCTGGTGTGGGCGCTCGTCCCGTTATGGATGTTGGCCGGTACGGTGATTGGAGATTTCATCCATTCACCAGAAGAGCGAGACCGGATATTGGTGTGGAGCGAAGCAGTATTCTACCTGGTGTTGTTGTTTTACTGGTGGTTCAACCTGGCGAGGATGACCCGTCTGTTTGGCTATTTTCTCCCCCCTGAATCGACGATTTTCAACTTCGCTGAACTTGACTCCAGCAGCAAGGTATACCTGGTGCGCCTACTTGTGACATTTTTAATTCCGGCAGTGATCGGTTTGATGACATTGATCATCCATCGCGGCTGGTCGGGGAATGCTTCGCTCCAGGGAGCCACCTGGGGTGTAGGTGTTTTTCTGGTGTTTTATCTGGTGACTGCCGGGTTCGGCTTTACAGCTGAACCGGAACAGGTTGCTGGAGAGCTGTGGGTGCAAGGGCCTTCATCGGGATATGCTGCCGAACTGAGGCAAGCCATCGAGGATGTCTCTATTCAGACGACCGGTTCGCGCGATCAATTAGAGCTGGCTTACCAGGTGGATTCACCTCTGGTTCATTGGCTGCTGCGCAACTTCCCCAATGCCGAGTATCAGCCGGTGCTGAACCCAAATCAGCTCCCGGATGTCGTATTGAACCAGAGCTTTGAGTTTGAGGTTGGCCCGCAGGGGCAGTTTTACAGCGGGCAACACCTTGTGTTGCAACTGGAACGCAGTTGGGAAGGCAATCCTCTGCCGCCGGACTTTGACCGCTGGCTGGTGTACCGAAATACCCCTCTGGTCAAGGATTGGGTGTTCCTTTGGACGCGCGTCGACGTGTTTCCGCTGTATAATTCAACCCCGGTGGACTAAATATTAGAAATAGGAATAGATGATGGTGATGACAATAGCCCTGGATGGCCCGGCAGCCTCAGGAAAATCGACTGTGGGCGAAAAGCTCGCAGAACATCTTGATTTTTTATTTTTTGATACCGGTGTGATGTACCGGGCGATCACCCTGGCGGCAATTGAAGCCGGGATCTCTGTGGAGGATGAGCAAGCCTGCACGCTTCTGGCAGAACAAACCAAAATCGATGTGCAGCCAGCCTCAAACGACGATGGGCGGCTGAATGATATCCTGATCGAAGGGAAAGATAAGACCTGGGAGATCAGGACACCCAAAGTCGACTCGCACGTGTCTGTGGTCTCGGCATATCCGGGAGTTCGGCGTGCCTTGACTGAAAAGCAGCGCGAGATCGGGAAACGCGGGAAAGTTGTGATGGTTGGCCGGGACATCGGCACTGTGGTGATGCCTGATGCAAGGCTAAAAATATTTTTGGATGCATCAGTGGAAGAACGCGCCCGCCGACGCTTTCAGGAGCGGGTTGACCGAGGAGAGGAAGCGGATTTTCAGCAGGTGTTGGCTTTGCTCCTTCAGAGGGATGAAATCGATTCGAACCGAGATGTGGCCCCTTTACGCCCGGCTGACGATGCCGTGGTGGTTGATTCGGATGTATTGAGTGTCCAGCAGGTCTTTGACCTGATTTTGGCCCTGGTCGCGGATAGGGGGATTCGATGAGCGGTACCTATTCGGTCCCTTTCTGGGTTGTGCTCAAGCGCAGGCTGTTGAGATTTGTTTTCCGTCCGATTATGCGGCTCCTGTTCCGTATCCGGATTGAGGGTTGGGAGAATATCCCATTAGGGTCAGCGTATATCCTTGCTGCCAATCACATTTCATTATTCGAGCCTCCGCTCTTGTTGGGCTTTTGGCCTGAACTACCGGAAGTGGTTGCCGGACATGATGTGTGGGAACGTCCCGGGCAGAATGTGCTGGTGAAATTATATGGTGCCATCCCTGTCCGGCGGGGAGAGTATGACCGGCAGGTGATTGAAAGTATGCTGTCCGTGTTAAGTTCCGGCAAGCCAATGATGATCTACCCGGAAGGAGGGCGTTCGCATCATATCGGTATGCAGCGTGCGATGCCCGGGGTTGCTTACCTGGTTGAAAAAGCCCAATCGGTGGTGCTGCCGGTGGCTGTGATTGGGACCCACGACGACCTGCTGAAAGAAGCGTTCAAGAAGAAACGCCCTGAGATCATCATCCGCATTGGTAAACCATTCCGTCTCCCGCCGATCACAGCCCGGGGAGAAGCGCGCCGGGAAGCGCGGCAAAAAAATGCGGATGAAGTTATGCTGCGGATCGCGGCATTGATGCCTGAAGAATATCATGGGGTGTACGCAGGACAGGTCGCGGGGTTCTCCGGTTAAACAATACCGTTCAGAGGATTGGCTGGTGTTTTGGGGTAGGTGATCATGATTGCAGGCTGGCTGTGTGGAGGGCGCAGTGTTTTTGGCACGTATCTTGCAGCCTATATCAAGATCCGACTGAGTGCATATGTCCTGCATCTTTTAACTGCATAAAAAAAACCTCGATGCTATAATTTTACTAACTGGTATTCACATGAACTTTGTCGACAGCTTGCTTGATCCAATCGGATACTTCGATATGCCGCGGGGGGCAATGGGTTGGATTGTTTGGGTGGCGTTTTTTGGTTTTAACCTCTGGCTGGGGTTCCGCTGGCTGAAATATCAGCATAAACAGAACCGCGTTCGCCAGGCCATTCTGGTGAGTTTTCTGATCCTGACACCTTTGGCAGCCCTCTTTATCGGACTGCGTATCCCTCCGGGTGACGCGTTACCCATGCCTGGCAAGACAGCCTTGCCTTCCGGGGCAGCCCTGATGTTCTTCTCGGCTATCCCCTGGATTTTGGCCGCAGGTTTGTTGGGGCCGACCTGGTCTGGTTTCCTGGCTTTCGTCAGCGGCTTGATGATCACCTATTACGACAGCCATAATATATTTGTCCCCCTGATTTACCTGCTGGCGGGGCTGCTGTTCGGCTGGTTTATGCGGCAGAATTTCCGCACGCTCACTTACCGCTTGCTGCGGATACCGTTCGTTGCGGGGATTGTGCTGGTCATCTTATTCCCGACGTTGTTATTGTTTTCTGCAATGTTGGTGGCGGGAGATGATCTGACGGTACGCCTGGATTATGCCCTTTCGATCCTGCCTGGATATACCTTGGCCTTTGTCGGGCAGCTTTTGATGGGGTTGATCTTTGCCCAGGTTGTCTCCATGGTCGCATCAGAGCTCTGGCATGGGAAAAAGGAAGAATTGCCGTCTCCCACAGAAGCCAGCCTGGAATCCGGGTTGATTTATCGGCTGGTGCCGCTGGTGGGAGCTTTTGCCCTGCTGATGCTGCTGGGGATTGGCTTTTCAACGGTCTCGACGAATGTACAGCGCCTGGCAGGACAGATGCGGAATGTGGCAATTTCGTCTGCTTCATCGATCCCGTTCTCGTTAGAGACGGGGCAGAATATCATCGGCCAGCTTGCAGAAGATGAACGGTTATTTGCCACGGATGATCCAGATCAACTTAGGGAACTCCTGGTGGAATATCTTTACCGGGTGCCTTTCTTTACTCAATTTATTTACCTGGATCAGGACCAGGAATTGATCGCCGGGTATCCGGGAGATGATCTTGACCACCTGTTTGTTTCAATTGAAGAGAGGGAGGCGATTGAGCTGGCACTGCGCGGGATTGGTTTTCAGTCTTACAGCCTGATGCCAGAAACGGGGGATCGGGCGGCGCGGATGGTCTTTATTATGTCTGTGCAGACTCCTTCCGGCCAAACCCGGGTCATCCTGGGACGCACGGTGCTTGATCAAAATCCTTTCTTTATCCCTGTATTGGATAACCTGGAAACCCTGACTGAGATTGGTGGGGTAGGAGTGCTGGTGGACGAGACTGGTATGGTGCTCTACCATCCGGAGTCAGACCTGGTAGGGACGTATTACAATGTTGAGACATTCGTGGGGCTGCGCGAACCCATTTATGATAACCAATATATTTCTCCCAGCGGGATTCGAGAAATCCTGTATGTCAAACCGGTTCCTGGTCGTTCCTGGGCCGTAGTGACATCCGTCCCGGTGGCAGAGGCACAGCAGCTGGCATTGGAGATGACCTTGCCTTTGTTCCTGATGCTGATGCTCCTGATGTTGGTCATGTATGGCGGGTTGAGGCTGGCGGTGCGTTCGGTAACGCGATCGATCAGCGCTTTGGCCGATGAGTCTCAGCTCGTTTCGGCAGGTGATCTGGACCATTCTCTCAGGACGGAGCGCGTGGATGAAGTGGGACAGCTGGCCAATGTTTTGGATACCATGCGGGTAAACCTAAAATCTCGAATGGACGAAATTAATCGCCTGCTGATGGTGAGTGAAGGGGTTGCTTCTGCACTTGAGATGGAAGGCACAGCCCAGCCGATTTTGAAAGGGGCACTCTCTACCGGAGCGTCAGCCGCTCGCCTGGTGTTGTCTGAATCGGCAATTCCCGAATACGATTCCGATATGCAGAGACATTTTGGGTACGGCCCCTCCGCCGGAACTTATAAAAACCTCGATAACCAGATCTTGTCATTGACCGAGCATCAGCCGGAAGTGGTTCTGACCAATCCGGCCCGGGTGCGGCTGCAAAATCTCAATAAGCCGCTTCCCCAGGCTGTTTTGGCTGTTGCCCTGGTGCATGAAAATACTCAATATGGTGCGCTGTGGATCGCCTATGACCAGCCCCATAAATTCACAATGGAGGAACGCCATTTCCTCAGTGCGGTCGGCAGCCAGGCAGCTTTGGCCGCTTCAAATGCCCGGCTGTACCTCTCTGCCCAGCTTGGCCGAGAACGAATGGAGGCGATCCTGGAATCTACCCAGGAACCGCTGTTGGTTACCGATCACCTGGACCGGCTCTTGTTAGTCAACCCTGCCGGGCAAAGGTTACTAGGCAAGGAGCAAGAAGATCTTGTGGGACAACCAGTCAGCCGGATCATCAAGCAAGATGTGCTTCGAAAATTGTTGACCTCCGATGAAAAGGACGGCGGGAGTACCCCGGTTGAAGTGAATTTTGGCAGCCAGATTTATTTTGCTACGGCTTCTCCGGTTCTGATGGAAGGAAAGAAAATGGGCCGGGTGTGCCTGCTGCGGGATATTACCCATTACAAAGAACTGGACGCGATGAAATCTGAGTTTGTGGATACTGTTAATCACGACCTTCGTTCTCCGCTGACAACCATGCGCGGGTATGCCACGATGCTGGAAATGGTCGGTGATCTGAATGAGCAACAAGCCAGATATGTGGAAAAAATTGTGCAAGGGGTGGAGAAGATGTCTCGCCTGGTAAACACCTTGCTGGATTTGGGCAGAATTGAAGCTGGGGTCGGGCTTAAATTGGAAAAACTGGCGATCTCAGATGTCGTAGGGCAGGTAGCCGAAGCACTCAGAATGGAAGCTGTCCAGAAGCAGATCAAGTTCCATGTGCATCTGCCCGAAATCACTTTCCCGGCAATTGAGGGAGATCATGCCTTGCTCGAACGAGCGATCCAGAATTTGATTGAAAATGCCATCAAGTACACCGACCCGGGTGGGGAAGTAGCCATAAACCTGAAAATGGAGCAAGACCAGATCGTTTCGGTTGAGGTTAGGGATACTGGTGTGGGAATCTCATCGGTAGATATGCCCCGACTGTTTGAACGTTTTTACCGCGGGGCATCCAGAACCTCATTGAAGGAACGTGGCAGCGGCTTGGGCCTGGCGATTGTCAGGTCGATCGCGGAGCGGCATCATGGCGAGGTGACAGCTAAGAGCCAGTTGGGTAAAGGCAGCGTATTCACCTTCCGAATTCCGATTCAGCAGCCAAAATCGTAACATTTTTCCTTTTTTTGCTAAAATACGGTTGGAATCCTCCTCGAGTTTCTTGACTTAATTGGTAAGGGTTCTTATAATAATCAATCTGGGCTAATAAAAGCCGTGAAATGACGAGCGAGCACTGGAGAAAAAACTTCCCCGGGTGCTTGCTTCGTTTTGTGTGCTTAATAACACAGATGATCGGTGACATCCTTGAAAAAATTATCCTATTTTGGGAATTATATGGAAAGAATGTACAAAGCAAAAACAGGGCGGAAACAAAGAAAACTTGATCGAAACGCATCAGTTACTCATGTACTCAGGAGGCGCTTTTAATGGAAGCAAAGGGATTGCGGGCATTGCGTGTAAGTTTAGCTTCACCCGAGACGATCAGAAGTTGGTCTTATGGTGAGGTTCTGAAACCGGAAACGATCAACTATCGACGACTTCGACCTGAGAAAGACGGGTTGTTTTGCGAGGCTATCTTCGGCCCTCAACGCGATTGGCAATGTTATTGTGGGAAGTATAAAAATATCCGTTATAAGGGGATTGTTTGTGATAAGTGTGGTGTAGAGGTTACGCGTTCGTCTGTGCGTCGAGAACGCATGGGCCATATTGAACTTGCCGCCCCTGTGGCGCATGTCTGGTATACCCGCCGGATCCCATCTTATCTGGGACAATTGTTGGATATCTCCCGCCGAAACCTGGACCGGGTGCTGTATTTCGCTCAGTACATTGTGACCTATGTAGATGAAGAAGCCCGGGAAAAGGCCTTGGCCCGGTTGGATGAAGAAATTGCTGAAGCAGAGACAGATTATTCAAACCAGCTCACTGCTCAGATTGGTGAGATCGAGAGCGGGCGTGACGAGCGGCTGGCCGAGTTGGAAACCCAGGCTGAACAGATCGAAAAACGATACGAAGAGGACCTGGCAGCGAGGCTCGACCCGGTCATCAAGGAAGGCCAGCGGCTGGAAGAACAGCTCCAGGATGAGATGGGCAAACCTGCCAAACGAGTGATCACTTTTTCTGCCACCGATACTGTGATTGTGGAAAAAGGACAAGAGATCAGCAACCAACACCTGGCAGATGTGCAGGATGTGGTGAAAAAGTACCTGGAAGAGCTGGAAAAAGACATCAATTCAAGCAAGCAGCGTGAATTGGAACATATCAAGGTAAATGTTGCCAGCACAAACGCTGAAACAGACCTGGCGATTACAGAACTGCGTGCCAACATTGACGAAGAATCGATGGTTGTACGCAACGAAAAGCAGTCCATGCGGGATGAATTACTCGACCTGAAACCGATGATGTTCCTGGGTGAACACCGGTACCGGGAGCTGCGCTCCCGCTGGGGTCAGGTGTTCCGAGCCGATATGGGCGCTGAAGCGTTCCATGATATCTTGAAGCGCTTGGACCTGGAAACCCTGGCCAAGTCGCTGTGGCACGAAGCCCGAACCTCTCGCAGCAAGCAGCGCCGACGAAAAGCCACCAAGCGGCTGAAAGTTGTTGAAGCATTCTTGCGGTCTGGAAACCGTCCCGAGTGGATGGTGTTGACCATTTTGCCGGTCATCCCCCCAGACCTTCGCCCGATGGTTCAGCTCGACGGTGGCCGCTTTGCGACATCAGATATGAATGACCTCTACCGCCGGGTGATCAACCGCAACAACCGTTTGAAACGCTTGCTGGAACTTGGTGCGCCGGATGTTATCGTGCGCAATGAAAAACGTATGCTTCAGGAAGCCGTTGACTCCCTGATTGATAACTCTCAGCGCGGAAAAGCACTTTCCCGCCGGGGACGCCGCGAACTGAAATCGCTGAGCGATTTGTTGAAAGGCAAGAAGGGCCGCTTCCGCCGAAACCTGTTGGGTAAACGCGTGGATTATTCCGGCCGTTCTGTGATTGTGGTTGGCCCGCAGCTTAAACTGTATCAGTGTGGTCTGCCAAAAACGATGGCTTTGGAGCTCTACCGCCCGTTTGTGATTTCACGCCTGGTGCAGAACAATTATGCTGCCAATGTGAAGGGCGCTCGCCGCTTTATTGAACGCAACCGGCCTGAGGTTTGGGAAGTACTTGAAGAGGTGATCAAAGAACGCCCGGTACTGCTGAACCGTGCACCTACCCTGCACCGCCTTGGTATCCAGGCGTTTGAACCGATCTTGATCGAGGGGAGTGCGATTCAGCTTCACCCATTGGTCACTACCGCCTTCAACGCGGACTTTGATGGTGACCAGATGGCTGTCCATGTACCGCTGTCTCAGAAGGCTGTTACTGAGGCCCGGGAATTGATGCTCTCCTCTCGCAACTTGCTGAAACCGGCAGACGGCGAACCGATTATTGGCCCGTCCAAGGACATGGTGTTGGGTGTGTATTACCTGACGATGGCCAGCGACCGTGAGCACAAAGGCCACGGGCGCGTGTTCGCCAATATGAACGAGGTCAGCATGGCCTATCAGCTCGATCAGCTGGATGTTCACGCCAAGATTCGCGTCAAAGTAGACACATGGTACGATGATCAGGGCAATCGGTTTGATGAAATGCAGCCCCGATTAATTGAGACCACGGTAGGCAGGGTGCTCTTTAACCGAGTGTTGACCTCAGAAGTGCAGTTCATGAACAACACCCTGGATAAGGGCGGCGTGAAAGACCTGATTGCTGAGGTGCTGGAACTGACTGATGAGAAAATTACCACTGAAGTGGCCGACCGGATCAAAGACATTGGCTTCAAGTACGCAACCCGTTCCGGAATTACGGTCGCGGTTTCCGATATTACCATACCGGAGAGCAAGGAAATTATTGTCTCCGATGCAATGGAATCGGAGCAGTCGGTTGAGCGCAGTTTCCGCCGCGGCTTGCTTACAGAACAAGAAAAGACTGACCAGGTGATCAAGATCTGGCAGAAAGCCACCGATGATATTGGTGAAGCTGTGAAAGGTACAATGGATCCGTTGAGCAACCTGGCGATCCAGGCGAATTCTGGCGCCGGTAAGGGTGGCTTCAGCACGATCTCTCAGCTTGCGGGGATGCGCGGGATGATGGCTGACCCGTCCGGACGAATTATCCCGCTGCCGATCCGGTCAAACTTCCGTGAAGGGTTGAACACCCTGGAGTATTTCATTTCAACGCACGGTTCCCGGAAGGGTCTGGCGGATACGGCTCTCCGAACGGCGGATGCCGGATATCTTACTCGCCGCCTGGTGGATGTTGCACAAGACGTGATCACCATGGAGGATGACTGCGGAACCGAAAATGGTGTATGGATCCGCTCGAAAGATGATATCGCCGGGCAAACGCTTGGAACGCGCATTTATGGCCGGCTGACGGCCAAGCGTGTGGTACATCCCGAAACGGGTGAAGTGGTTGTCGATCGGAATGCGCTGGTGGATAAGGACCTGATGCGCAAGGTCGTTCAATCTGGCGTGGAAGATGTATATGTGCGTTCTCCGTTGACCTGTGAGAGCAAGCAGGGGATCTGTGTGAACTGTTATGGTTTGGACCTTGGCCGCGGAAAACTGGTCAAGCCCGGGACCGCAGTTGGCATTGTTGCCGCCCAGTCGATTGGTGAGCCAGGAACCCAGCTTACGCTGCGGACCTTCCACACCGGTGGTGTTGCTGCCGGTTCGGATATTACGACCGGTCTGCCCCGCGTGGAAGAACTGTTTGAAGCCCGCAAGGCCCCCAAAGGTGAGGCCGTGGTGACCGAGATTGCCGGAAAGGCTGAAGTTCTCCAGTCGGATAAATACAGCGATATGCGCGTGGTGAATGTGGTTCACAGCGAAATGACCAGTGATGAATACGAGATTGGTAAAGGCTGGGAATTAAAGGTGAAAGATGGCGGCAAAGTCAAAGACGGCGGCGAATTGGCCACTCACGAAGACGCGACGCTAACCGCCGAAAATGGCGGTCGGGTCCGGATTGAAGACAATAAGATCATCGTGTCTTACGAAGTGGGTGAAGAACGGGAGTATGAAATCCCATCCAACACCCGCCTGATTGTCAAGACTGGCGATGATGTTTCTCCCGGCCAGGCCCTGACGGAAGGTTCGCTTAACCCTCATTCCATCCTGCGTATTCAGGGACGTGAAGCTTGCCAGAAATACCTGCTGACTGAAGTGCAGAAAGTGTACCGGTCTCAGGGACAGAACATTCATGACAAACATTTTGAAGTCATCATCCGGAAGATGATGTCGAAGGTGATCGTGACCAGCCCGGGTGATACCGAATTGCTGCCTGGTGATTATGTCACCCGCCTCGAGATGATGGAGATCAATAATGCATTACTGCAAAAAGGCAAGCAGCCAGCCCGTTATATGGATGAACTGCTTGGCATCACGAAGGCTTCTTTGAATACGGACTCCTTCCTGTCTGCGGCTTCCTTCCAGCATACGATTAAGGTGTTGGCGGGAGCAGCGATTGCAGGTACAGAAGATAGTTTGTTGGGCCTGAAAGAGAATGTGATCTTAGGCAAGCTCATCCCGGCTGGAACGGGCTATAATGTGCATGTAGAGCAGTTAGCAGTGATTGCAGCCGAAGAAGCGCTGGCCGCATCCACCGAAAACGGTGAGGGCGAAGTTCTTGATGAGCTGGAAGACGGCCTGGACACTGCGGCAGATACTGAAGCAGTGGAAGTCGCTGGAGACTAAGCTGGGCTAGCCAGTTTATAAGTTACTGAAAAGCCCGCGACGAGCCGTCGCGGGCTTTTTGATTCACATTCTGCCCCTGTTTTTTCCAGGATGGCCAAGGCAGGCGCACAGCTATCTGGCACAGTTCGGAAAAAACTTTAAGACTTTTCTGTTTTCGCGGTTGGGAAAATGATGCTATATTTCTAGTGGCAAATTTTAAGGCACGGTACTTCCCAATTTTGATATAATCGTCCGTCTGGAATACAATTGAGATCGAGGGATCGGGCTGTGCATAGCTGGAATTTGGACGTACCCTTTGACGGATGTAACATTTAATCGTAAAATAATTATAGTACACATGTTCTAATACGGACAAGTAGGAGATTGTGAATGGAAATCGGTTTAGTTCGAAAGATCGATATTGATGAAGAGATGCAGCAGGCATACCTTGATTACGCGATGAGCGTAATCGTTTCACGCGCCCTGCCAGATGCAAGGGACGGCCTGAAACCGGTTCACCGCCGCATTTTATATGCCATGTATGATATGGGCTTGCGCCCGAATAGCAGCTATAAAAAATCTGCCCGCGTGGTAGGGGAAGTACTGGGTAAATACCACCCGCATAGTGACGCGGCGGTCTACGACGCGATGGCTCGGATGGTGCAGGATTTTTCCATGCGTTATCCGCTGGTGGATGGGCAGGGAAACTTTGGCAGCGTAGATGGTGATCCTCCGGCGGCGATGCGTTACACTGAGGCCAAGCTGGCTGCGACCGCCATGGATATCATGTCGGATATTCAAAAAGATACGGTTGATTTTAACGATAATTTTGATGCTTCGCTGCAAGAACCCAGCGTGATGCCTTCGACCATTCCCAATATGCTGGTGAATGGGGCTACCGGGATCGCGGTGGGGATGTCCACGAGCATCCCGCCGCACAACCTCGGCGAAGTGGCGGATGCCGTGGTGTATCTGCTGCAAAACTGGGCCCGCGTCGAAAAGATCGATGTCGATGAATTGATGCAGTTTGTCAAAGGCCCGGATTTTCCCACCGGAGGTGTGATCATCGGCGGGATTCGTGAAGATGGCGGGCTAACCAAAGCTTATGGTTCAGGCCGGGGGCGGGTGACTGTCCAGGCGCGCGCCCATGTGGAAGAAATGGCCCGCGGGCGCAACCGGATCATCGTTACCGAGCTCCCTTATATGACGAATAAAACCTCCCTGATCGAGCGGATTGCCAAGCTGGCGCGCGACGGGCAGTTGGAGGGAATCTCCGACCTGCGGGACGAATCCGACCGCCAGGGAATGCGGATCGTGATTGAGCTGAGCAAGACGGCGGATACCGAAAAGGTGCTGGAAGGTTTGTATAAGCGCACCCAGATGCAGGGTACGTTCAGTATCATCATGCTGGCCCTGGTAGATGGCGAACCGCGAATGCTCAGCCTGAAGAACGCTTTGATGGTATATATCAATCACCGGCTTGAGATTGTACGCCGACGCAGTGAATTTGACCTGGAGAAAGCTCGCCGCCGCCTGCATATCCTGGAAGGGTTGCAGATTGCCCTGGAAAACCTGGATGAGGTGATCGATCTGATCCGGCGTTCCCGCACGGCTGAATCGGCGCACAGCAACCTGATGCGCACCTTTAAGCTGAGTGAGGAACAGGCAACCGCCATCCTGGATATGCCTCTGCGCCGCCTGGCAGCCCTGGAGCGTAAAAAGATTGAAGACGAGTATAAAGAAGTTGCACGGTTGATTAAGGACCTGGAAGGGTTGCTGAAATCCCCGAAAAAGATGCGGATGGTGGTTGCTGATGAACTCACTGCAGTCAAGGAAAAATACGGCGACCGGCGCCGGACCCAGATTGTTGAAGTGGAGGAAGGCGTCAAACTCACAGATTTACTGACCGTCAGTGATCTGGTACCGGAGCATTCCACCTGGGTCAACCTGGATCCGAACGGGCGCATCTCACGCACGCCTGAGGGGAAAGACGCGCGACTGTGGGGCAGTACTGCGGCCAGGCTGGTCTTGCAGGGGAATACCCGGGATACACTGTACCTGGTCTCCAGCAGCGGTGAGACCGCGGCAATTGGCATGCATTCCCTGCCGGAAGCCGAATTAGCCGACCAGGGTGTTCGGGTGGCATCCGTTTGCCCCTTAAGGGAAGGCGCAACGATCAATGCCATCTTCAGCCTGCCGCCCGAAGCGGAACAGACCGAAGGTTGGTATGTGATGACCGTTTCACGGCAGGGCATGGTGAAGAAAAGTGCGCTTTCGGAACTGCCAGGACCAGCCGCCCAAACGTTTGAGCTGGCAAAAACCAAAGGTGATGATGAAATTGGTTGGGTGCTGATCACCAACGGCAGCGATGAGATCATGCTCACCACAGCATCAGGAATGACGATCCGTTTTACAGAAGAGTCTGTCCGCCCGATGGGTTTGCTGGCGGCCGGGGTCAATGGGATCAAGCTCAAAGGGGGGGATCAGGTCGTCGGAGCAGCAGTGGTGAATAAAAAATATGATATTTTCCTGCTGACGAGCAGCGGGATTGCAAAACGGGTGAAGCTCAACCAGTTCCCGATCCAGGGACGCTATGGGCAGGGAGTGATCTCATGGAAGCTCAGCGGGGATGAGCAGGTGGTCGGGATGGCGCATCATAAGCCGAATTTTGAAGTCAGTGTCCACCTGGCAAAACTGGCGGCCAAGCGGGTGCGTCTGGATGATGCAAAAATCCGCACACGTCCGGCGAATGGAAATTCGGTGATTGATAATATGAAAGAAGGGGTGGTGGGATTGACGATCCCCTGGGAAGCGCCGGAAGGAATTTTGGGGGAAGAAGCCCAAAAAGTGAAAAAAGCTGAGCCGGAAGCGCCGAAGCAGAAAATGCCGGAGCAGATCGTGATGGATCTTGGCGGGCAGGAGAAAACCAAACCGGCCGCAGAGAAGAAGGCGGCTGCGAAACAGAAGCCAGTAGCCAAAAACAAGGCTGCAGCCAAAAAAGAACCAGCGGCGAAGAGCAAAACTTCAACCAGCCGAAAATCGACCGCGCGTAAAGCTCCGTCTCGAAAGACCAGCCAGCGCAAGACAACCACCCGAAAAACCACGACGCGCCGGTCAAGCACGCGGAAAAAGCGGTAAGCGCGATTAGAAAAGATGAGATTAAAACTGCTGTCCATCAGGATTTCCTGGACAGCAGTTTATTTTGTTACCCCTTTAGTATGCTGAAGATAGAATACCCTAAACTAAAAACCACAGCCATAGCCTGTGGAAGCCAAAACCTGGGTGTTGGTCTTGACTAACTCGTAGACCAATCCCCCGATTCTTGTGGATGTGCTTGCTCCACATCTCAATTTCCGCTATAAAGAGAGTAGGATTACTGCTCAATCGGAGGTAACGATGGCCCTCAAAGGAAAAGGATATTACATCTGGCGCATCCCGTGGACGGACAGCGGGAACCTGGACACGATCATCAGACTGGCACAAGAGGCCAATCTGGGACATGTTTTGATCAAGATCGCTGATGGCGACGATGATTACAACCGGGATCCTAACACGGGTGCCGACCTGGTCCCGCCTCTGCTGGACCGCTTCAACCAGGCTGGGATTACCGTGTGGGGGTGGCAGTATGTATATGGCAGGGATGCTGCCGCCGAAGCGGATAAAGCCATCCAGCGGGTGCATAGCCTTGGGCTGGAAGGGTTTGTGGTCAACGCTGAGAAGGAGTTCAAGTTTCCCAATATGGACCAGGTAGCCGAGGCTTACATGACCCGGCTGCGGCAGGGGCTGGGGGAGATTCCCGTGGCACTGAGCAGCTACCGATTTCCGCTCTCGCACCGCGAATTCCCTTTTGATGTTTTTCTGA
>DATHZS010000101.1:0-4797 GCA_035458505.1 Anaerolineales bacterium
GTTGTTTTTCGAGCAGTTTGTCGGGCCTGAAGATCACTGGCTGGCTCCCGATCATTTTCAGGAAAATCCCAGAGGGCTTGTAGCTCATCGCACGTCTCCGACCAATATCGGATTGTTGCTGCTGTCTACTCTCGCTGCTTATGACATGGGCTATCTGGGGCTGCCAGAACTGAAGGTTAGGCTGACAAACACGCTAGACAACCTGCAGAAACTGGAGCGATTCCAGGGGCATTTTCTGAACTGGTATGATACGTCCAACCTGGCGCCGCTTCCGCCACGCTATGTTTCGACGGTGGACAGTGGAAATCTGGCATGCTGTCTGGTTGCCCTTCGCCAGAGCTGCCTGGATGTTCCCGATATCAGCCTGCCGCGCCGTATCAGGCGGCAAGGCTTTCTCGATACCCTTTCGATCCTGAGTGAAATCCTGGCTGAATCAGTTCATGCTGCCCCAACGCCCATCCGAGCCTTGCAGAAATGTGTGGATTCGATGGTGACTCAGTTAGAGTCTCTGGACGATAACCCGCAAAGTTGGTCCCTCCTGTTGAACCGATTTGCTGAGGTTGAGTGGCAGGAGGTTGACAAAGAATTAACCTCTTTATTGAATATCCAGCAATTAGACCCGGCATTACTTCGCAGTGTGCGAATCTGGACTGATCGGGCGCGTTATCAACTATTTGATATGCAGCGCAAATTGCACCTGATGATGCCCTGGCTGACGTTTTTGCCCGATACGCCTCGCTTGCTCCAATCGCCCATGGCTGGCCCGGCAGTTTCTGCCGCCTGGCAAGAATTGAAAGGCATATTTCCATTGGATAATATCCCGTGTAAGCTGATACCCGGAACATGCGAGGCCGCTGAAAAACAGCTCGTGAAGCTGGCAGAATTACTCCAGGCAAGTCCGGCTGATCCAATTGAAAAGGAAGAGGCAGCCCAATGGTGTGCCAGCTTCAGCCATTCGTTGGCCGAAGCAGCGATAGAGGTCGGTAAACTATTGACTGCTTTCGATGAACTGGGCAGGAAGATGGAACGCTTGATCAGAGAAATGGATTTTAAATTCCTCTACAATCAAAAGCGAGGCGTATTTCACATTGGCTACAATGTTGATCGTGATGCCCGCGATGAAAATTTCTATGACCTGCTTGCATCTGAATCCCGCCTGGCCAGTCTGATCGCCATTGCAAAAGGAGATGTCCCCGAAACACACTGGCTCAATCTAAGCCGACCTCTGACGCGCTCCAGATGGGGATCTGTTTTACTCTCGTGGAGCGGTACAATGTTTGAGTACCTGATGCCAGGTCTCTTGGTAAAGCAATACCCTGATACATTGCTTACCCAGAGCATGTATAACAGCATCGACCGCCAGATAGACTTTGCGCGTCAGAAAGGGATACCCTGGGGGATTTCCGAATCGGGTTATTTCCGGTTTGACTCGGCCATGAATTATCAGTACCGGGCTTTTGGCGTACCGGGACTGGGTCTTAAACCTGGGCTTGGAGATGAGCTTGTGATTAGTCCTTATGCCTCGCTGCTGGCACTGCCGTTCGAGCCTGGTGAGGTGATGGATAACATTGCTCATTTGATCAGGATGCAGATGCTTGGCGACTATGGTTTTTATGAGGCGGTTGACTTTACTCCCAAACGGCTGATGATGGGTGAAAAAAGGGCAATCATACGCTCATTTATGATCCACCACCAGGGCATGATCATGGTATCTTTAATCAATACACTTTTGGATAAGCCGATGGTTCGGCGCTTTCACACGGATCCGCAAGTGCGCAGTGTTGAACTTTTGCTACAGGAACACCTGCCCTCTGCAATCCCTGCGATTGATCTGCCCGGTGAAGAGACAGCCATGGCTCGCCCAATACAGCCAAAAAAGATGGCGGCTTCGTGGCAGGTGCCGTCGGATACTGTTTATCCTTGGGTCCATTATCTGTCTAACGGTCAATATGGAGTGATGATCACCAATTCCGGGTCCGGTTTCAGCCGCTGGCGGGATATAGACCTCACACGCTGGCGCGCAGACACAACCCTTGACGATTGGGGTACCTGGATTTATATCCGGGACCAAGAGAGCGGCGAATTATGGTCTGCATCTCCCCAACCATGTAACCATCCACAGATCAATTGGAAGGTAAATTTTTCTCCCAACCAGACGGAATTTCATAGCAAATTTTCCAATATCGACAGTGACCTGCAGATCACAGTACCCCCAGATGATGATGTAGAAGTCAGAAGGTTGCGCCTGACCAATTACAGCCCGCATACCCGCCGCCTGGCAATTACCAGCTTTGGTGAACTGGTGCTGGGAGACCAAAATAACGACCGGCGCCACCCTGCTTTCAACAAGCTGTTTATTGAGAGCGAATATTATCCGCAAAACCATATTCTGATGTTCAGCCGCAGACTGCGGGAAGCTACCGAGCAGCCGCTGTTCATGGCTCATGCCGTCGTGGTAGAACCGGATCCATCCATTGTTGTAAAGTTCGAGTCGGACCGGGAAAAATTCCTGAAACGCGGCGGTTCTCCGCGTCGGCCAGCTGCGCTGATCTCCGGTGATGGTGAATTGAGCGGATCTGCTGGGGCCGTTCTGGATCCAATCATGAGCCTGCAAATTCAACTGGAGATCGAGCCGCACAGCACTGCCGAGATTACTTTTCTCACGGTAGCAGGGAGTTCGAGCCGGCAGTTGTCTACCCTGATAGCTCGCTATCAACGACCGGGCCAGGTTGCGGACGCATTTCGCAGGGCCCGGATACAAAGCGAACTGCAACTCCACCATCTCAATCTGGATTCGACCAAAATTTCTCGGTATCAGCAACTGCTATCCTTGCTTCTATATCCACATGCCAGGCTGAGAGCACCCTCACAAATTTTGGCCAGAAATCGTTTAGGCCAGTCCAGCCTGTGGCCTTTTGCGGTTTCCGGTGATTTTCCAATCTTGCTGGTTACGGTGGCTGTCGATGAAGAATTGGAACTGCTGCGTGAATTGCTTTGGGCTTATCAGTATTGGCGGTTGCGCGGCATGAAAATTGACCTGGTTATCCTGAATGAAAAAGAAATCAGCTATGATCAGGCGTTTCATGACAAACTGTTAGAACTGCTGGAACTCACACATACCGAACAGTGGCTCAATCAGCGAGCAGGCATCTTTGTTTTGCAGGCAGGCCGGTTAAGTCAGGCTGACTTGACACTATTTGCCTCCGCCGCCAGGTTGGTCCTGCACAGAGAGACCGGCAATCTGGATCAAATACTGGCCCGAGAATTTATAGTTGATGCCTGGTTACCGCAATTCGTACCTCCACGCATGCAGCGAGAAGTTGAACCGACACCGCAATTACACCGGCCGTCAGGATTGTTGTACGATAATGGCTGGGGTGGATTTGACGCTGACGGTCGGGAATTTGTCATCTATCTACGTCCAGGGGAGTGGACACCAGCACCATGGGTTAACGTCATCAGCAACCCGGGTTTTGGGTTTCTGGTTTCTGAAATGGGCAGCTGTTTTTCCTGGGCCGTTAACAGCGGAGAAAATCGCCTGTCTCCCTGGCAAAACGATCCGATCCGCGATCTCACGGGAGAGGCTTTATATTTGCGAGATGAAACAACAGGTTATATCTGGTCTCCAACACCGCAGCCAATCCCGGCGGACGAACCATATTTGGTCCGTCATGGCGCTGGATATACAATCTTCGAACACCATTCCCATGGCTTGAAGCAAACCCTCCGAGTCTTTGCAGATGCGGCAGAGCCTGTGAAGCTGGTCGATCTCCGGCTGGAAAATACATGGTCCCAGCCAAGGGTGCTGACAGCGACCTATTACTGTGAATGGGTGCTTGGAGTCAACCGAGACCAGGCGCAGCAGTACCTGATCCCCGAATATGATGGCGAGACAGGCGCTTTGCTGGCTACGCAGCCCTACCAGGAAGAATTTGGTCAGGGTGTAGCCTTTTTGGCTGCCTGCCAGCATCCAGACAGCCTGACTGCGGATCGGGCCGAATTTATAGGGCGGTTGGGTGAGCTTTCCAATCCTGCAGCACTGGGGCGGGTCGGCCTGACCGGGCAGGTAAAGGCGGGGACAGATCCATGCGCTGTTCTTCAGATATTTGTTTATCTTGGTGCTGGAGAGACCCGAAATATCCATTTTGTGCTAGGTCAGGGAAAGCATCGCACAGAAGCGCTGGATTTGATCCGGCGCTTCAAAGATCCGCACTATTTGGAAATCGCCTGGCAGGCAGTGCTGGAACAGTGGGATGACCGGTTAGGTGTCGTACAGGTGGAGACTCCCGACAAACAGATGGACCTGATGCTCAATCGTTGGCTACTGTATCAGACGCTTTCGTGCCGCATCTGGGGCCGTTCGGGATATTATCAATCAAGCGGTGCCTATGGTTTCAGAGATCAGCTGCAGGATGGGATGGGCGTGCTGCATGTTGCTCCTGAGGAAGCCCGGCAGCTGATTCTGAGGGCTGCCGGAAGGCAGTTCGAGGAAGGTGATGTCCTTCACTGGTGGCACCCTCCGTCCGGCAGGGGAGTTCGGACCCGCGTCAGTGATGACCTGCTGTGGCTTCCTTACGTAACAGCGGAATACCTGGTCTTCACACAGGATGAGACGATCCTATACGAGGCGCTTCCTTTCCTCCAGGCTCCTCCACTGGCAGATGATGAAATCGAGCGATACAGCGATTTTAAACCCGCAGACGAGCCTGTCAATCTGTATGAGCATTGCTGCAGGGCGATTACACGGGCTGATCGGTGTGGCGTGCATGGGCTGCCTCTCATCGGGAGCGGGGACTG
>DATHZS010000102.1:0-2684 GCA_035458505.1 Anaerolineales bacterium
GTTCATCCCGGCCATCTTTGTGGTGATCAGTGTGCTGGCTTTCAGCCTGATGGGGGACGGCATGCGCGATGCCGCAGATCCATATTCTCAATAAGAGGTATGTTATGCCACTGGACACAGACGAACTGATCCGCATCAGCAACCTCAAGGTAACTTTCTCGTTGGAGGAGGGCACCGTCCAGGCGCTGGATGGGATTGAGCTGAGCATCAAAAAAGGGAAAGTCATCGGCGTGGTTGGGGAAAGCGGTTGCGGCAAGAGCGTCACGGCACGCAGTATTCTGAGAATTATCCCGCCACCCGGCAAGATCGACGAGGGTGAAATCTTGCTCAGGACCAGGATTGGCGTGCCTGAGAACATCGAACGCGAGATCGACCTGGCTAAAATTGATCCCGACAGCGACCTGATGCGCCAGATCCGCTGGGGCGAAATTTCGATGATCTTCCAGGAACCCATGACCTCCTTCTCCTCGTACCATACCATCGGAAGCCAGATCGGCGAAGCTGTCCTGGAGCACCGTAAAACCACAAGAAAGGAAGCCAGCGAGCTCACCATCCACATGCTGGATCGTGTGGGCATCCCGAACGCCTCAACCCGCGCCAACCAGTACCCCCACGAATTTTCTGGCGGCATGCGCCAGCGGGCGATGATCGCCATGGCGTTGATCTGCAATCCCTCCTTGCTGATCGCAGACGAGCCAACCACCTCCCTGGATGTGACCATCCAGGCGCAAATGCTCGAGCTGATGAGAGACTTGCGCAAGGACTTCGGCTCGAGCGTCATGTTCATCACCCACAATCTGGGGGTGATTGCCCAGATCGCTGACGAAGTCTACATCATGTACCTGGGGAAGATCGTTGAGCACGGGACCGTCGCCGATATCTTTCACAACCCGAAACACCCGTATACGGTGGACCTGCTGCACGCCATCCCCAAGATCACCGGCAAAGCCAAAGAGCGGCTGGTTGCCATCGAGGGCGGCATCCCCAGCCCCTTCGAGCGAGTGGGAGGTTGCCCTTTCCATCCGCGTTGCAACCAGGCCATCCCGGGCGTTTGCGAAGTCCAGGTACCGGTGATGACCGACTTTGGCAAGGGGCATACAGCTTTCTGCCACCTTTATCCATAACCGGGCAGCTTCCCTCATCGAACCTCTGGGAGTGTATGAATGGCTGACGAAAGACAAAAACTCATCGAAGTTAGAAACTTGCGCAAATATTTCCCCATCCGCCGCGGCGCTTTTGGCGCTTCCAAAAAGGTGGTCAAAGCGGTGGATGATATCAGCTTTTTCATCTATCGAGGCGAGACCTTTGGGTTGGTGGGAGAGAGTGGTTCCGGCAAGACCACCACCGGCCGGCTGGTATTGCGGGCTTATGAACCCACCTCTGGCTCGACAATATATCACCTGGCCGGGCAGGAGCCTATGGACGTGGCGAAATTGACCAAAAAAGAGCTCTGGCAGTTTCGTAAACACGCCCAGATGATCTTCCAGGACCCTTACTCCTCACTCAATCCACGCATGACGGTGCGGGATATCATCGCCGAACCGCTGGTAGCCACCAACTCAGCCAGGGGAGAGCAGGTCACCAAACGCGTCAGCGAGACTGCCAGGCGCTGCCAGCTCAGCATCGAGCACCTTCGGCGCTACCCGCACGCCTTCAGCGGCGGCCAGCGCCAGCGCATTGGCATTGCCCGCGCCCTGGTGTTGCGACCAGATTTCATCGTTTGCGACGAGCCGGTATCGGCGTTGGATGTATCCATACAGGCGCAAATACTCAACCTGCTGAAAGACCTGCAAGCCGAATTGAACCTGACTTACCTGTTCATCGCCCACGACCTGAGCGTGGTGGAACACATCTGCAACCGGGTGGGTGTGATGTACCTGGGGAACCTGTTCGAAATGGCAGATACACAGGAACTGTTCCACCATCCCCTGCACCCCTACACCGAAGCCCTCATGTCCGCTATTCCCGAGGCTGACCCCAGTATTGTGATGCAGCCTATTAAGCTCACTGGTGAAATACCCAGCCCTATTGATCCACCAAGCGGCTGTTCCTTCCATCCCCGCTGCCAGTATGCCCAGGAGGTCTGCTCAACGACCAAGCCGGAGTGGGTAGAGCAGCAGCCGGAGCATTTCGTCGCCTGCCACTTCGCCGATTCTCTGCAGCTCAAGGGATTTGCAGGCTGATCTCATCTCCTTTATTCTAAATTCGATCGATTGTTCATATATTGCTGTGCAAATGAGGGCACATCTGTTGTTATGGCATCTACGCCCCAAGCCAGTAAGCGTTCCATCTGTGTTGGGTTGTTGCCTAGCCAGCCGGTTACCTCCAAGCCCGCCTCGTGAGCAGCGGAAACCAGCCAAGCACCGCCGCTTTCCACAGGCATACATACTTCTGAACAACCCAGGGTTTGCGCGAGATCAATATCTTCTAATAGCATCGGGCTGCGGATCAGACCTAGGCTTAGATGAGGAGCAGTACGACGCATGATTTGGAGCGCTGCCGGGTCGAATGAAGTCACTTTAACCCTCTCGTAGATATCAAAATGATCGATTTGCCGGGCAAGAATCTTGCAAACGACCTCCAGGCGCCTGGGAGCGTCGGTCTTGATCTCCAACTGCCAGCGGTGAATGCCTGTGTGATAGCGCGCCAGGACGTTTTGCAATGAAGGCACACCCTCCCGATTT